>JAKBDK010000051.1:0-20339 GCA_021834525.1 Pseudomonadota bacterium
CCGGCGCTCATGGAAGCCATGCTCGAGGCACTTGGCGATCGGGAGTTGCTCAATCTGGTGCGCACCCGGATGAACGATGGTGCCGAGCCGATCGAGGTCGATATTGACGAGCTCTGAACAGCGGCCCGAGCGCAAATACCGCCTGCTGTTTCACCCCGAGGCTCTGAAGGAGTGGAACGCTCTTGATGGCTCGATCAAGAAGACGCTGAAAAAGCTGCTTGCGAAGCGGCTCGACAACCCACACGTGCCGGGCGGCTGCTTGCACGGCGATCTGATTGGCTGTTACAAAATCAAGCTCAATAAGCAAGGCGTCCGGTTGGTCTACCGCGTCGAAGACAATGCGCTGATCGTGATGGTGATGACCGTAGACCGTCGCGAGGAGAGCCTCGTGTATCGGTCCGCGCTCGCTCGTTTGGTAGACACAGTCAAGACATCGGCCAACACTGCGAAAACGACACGTCCACGAGAAGCTCCGGCGCGGCCCGTAAGCCGGCCCTCCAATCGCGCGAAGAAGTAGTCGCCAAATCCTCTCACCCAGGCGGGTTGATCTTGCCAAACACACCCCGGGTTATTTTGTCGAGCGCCGCGGTATAGGCCGCCGTGGACACCGAAGAAGAACTCGCGGGAGCCCTGGCTGCCCTGCAGCGTCGCAGCCCGGAGGAACTTGCCGCCTTCATCGTTTCCTTGCTTTGCGGCGCGCCTCCGGGCGTCCAGTCCTATACCGAGGCCTTCATCGCTGCGGCGGATTCCTCTAAGGTCGCGACCCTCGTTCGCCGCGAGATCAGCGCGCTCCGCGTGGGCGAGCGCGAGTACGACGTGCGCCACCGTCGCGGCGCCGAGATCGTCGCCCGCGCAGGCTACGCCCTCGGAACCATCGAACGGGTCGTGCTGCCGAGCGATGGAGCGCTCGCTCGAGAGCTTCTCGGCGAGTTGCTCGACGCGGAGCAGCAGATTGCGGAGCAGGCCTGCGAGGACGATTACGGCGCTGAGGTGCTATTTGCGCGGGTGCGGAGCCTGCTCAGCGTGACCACCGAGCGCTGATGGCTCAGTGCAAATTCAGTGCAG
The DNA here is from genome assembly GCA_021834525.1 of Pseudomonadota bacterium. Taxonomy (GTDB): domain Bacteria; phylum Pseudomonadota; class Gammaproteobacteria; order Steroidobacterales; family Steroidobacteraceae; genus 13-2-20CM-66-19. The sequence goes on from JAKBDK010000051.1 coordinate 1,066, forward strand.
TGAGCTACTCGTCAAGTCTCGCCGCCACCCCGTCGTGCGCTCGCGAATATTTCTGAATATGCCATTAAATCAATGACGTGTGAGGTGCCGGACGGCGTGTGCTTGAGCCCCGGCGAGCATCCCCTACGACTCTTAATCTCTTGGTCGTAGGTTCGATCCCTACACGGCCCACCGATTTAGTGTCCCGGGGATCTGCGCCCCGCCCCGTGAAGTCCGGGCACCCCAAATTCCGTATGAATTGCGACGACGCAGGCGGATGATTGCGACTGCCCTCTGAACGGCCACATCAGGGTCACGACGCTTCCGCATGGACGCTGAGTCATGTCGTTCGTTGACAAGTATTCTCATTCACTGTCCGCATCGACTTCGTCAATAATAATTCGCGACGTGCCTCGAACACGTTCGGAAGCATCTTTCCGGAGAATTTATGATGTGGCCAATTCGCTCGATATTTTCAGGCACGCAGTATTGCTGGCGACTGACAGGGAGCCTCGTGGCGAGCCTGGTGTTGACCGTGCTGGCCTTGGTGTTTGCGGAATCGGATCTGGCGGGTCTGCTGGCTGTCGCGATGACGCTCATCACGGTTGTGTTGCTGATCATCGTTGCAGTCGTGACCCAGGGCGGGCGCCGCCGGGTCACCCTGTCGGCGTTGATGGTCTATGTTCTGGTGCCTACGGTTCTACTGGCCCACTTTTGGGAATTCCGGGATCACGCGCGATGGTTCCTGCTGTCGGGTGCGTATGAAGCCAAGGTGTTGGCGCAGCCGGCCGCCGCAAACGGTGAATTGAAGCATGTCGTGTGGGACGGCGCTGGGTTTGCGGGACAGGATACGGATATTTATCTGGTCTTCGATCCGACGAATTCTCTGGCGGCGAGTGTGGGTGGGCGGCCGCCGGTGCTCGCCGCGGGTCTGCCGTGTGGCGTGGATCGCGTCACGCGTCTGGAAAGCCATTGGTACGCCGTGGCGTTTTACACCGATATTTTTTGGGTCCATGGCGAATGTACGTGAACGGACGACGTTAGAAGGGATGCGCAAAGCGACGTGCTGTTGGCGCGTGTGAACGGCTCGGACCGTCTCGCGAGTCGAAGTGCTCGGGCGGTTCATTCTGCCGTAAAAGCGACTCAGGCCGATCCAGCGGGCGGACTCTGGGTTCATTCGGGACCAACCGGAACGGCACTGCAGCGCGCGGTCTCATGGCCCTCGGCCCGCGCAGCGTGGACACTCCTGTCGTAGCGGAATCCCCTCACGCGGCGGCGCAGCGCCGGGACTGAACTGCGGTATCATTCAGGTTGTCGCGAAATGTGCGGACCATTTTGACAGAACCCTCCGAAGTGCCCGGTGCGCTGTCCCACGTAAAGGTGCTCGATCTTTCGCGGGTCCTTGCCGGCCCCTGGGCCACGCAGATTCTGGGCGATCTCGGTGCCGAGGTATACAAGATCGAGCGGCCGGGAAGCGGGGATGAGACCCGCGCGTGGGGCCCGCCCTTCGTCAGTGGCCCGGACGGCACACAGGCAGATGCGGCGTACTATCTGTGCGCCAACCGCAACAAGAAGTCTCTGACGGTCGACTTCACGACCGAGGAAGGTCGGCAGATCGTGTGGGACCTCGCGGCCGGCGCAGATGTCGTGATCGAGAATTTCAAGGTCGGCGGTCTGGCCGCGCGCGGTCTCGACTATGAGAGTCTGCGCGGCGTGAATCCCCGTCTGATCTACTGCTCCATCACCGGATTCGGACAGACCGGTCCCTACGCGGCTCGGCCTGGCTATGATTTCCTCATCCAGGCGATGAGCGGCCTGATGAGCCTCACGGGCGGGCGTGACGGACAGCCCGGGGCGGGCCCGCTCAAGACGGGTGTCGCGATTTCCGACATCCTCACCGGTCTCTATGCGACGGTCGCGATCCTGGCGGCGCTGGCGCACCGGGAGCGAACCGGTGAGGGGCAGTACATCGACCTGGCGTTGTATGACGTGCAGGTGGCGTGTCTCGCCAATCAGGCGATGAATTACCTCGTCGGCGGTGACGTCCCGCCCCGCATGGGCAACGCGCACCCGAATATTGCGCCCTACGAGGAGTTTCCGACGGCTGATGGCCAAATGATCATTGCAGTCGGGAATGACGGTCAGTTCGCCCGTCTGGCGGCTGAACTCGGTCACCCGGAGTGGGCCGAAGAGGATCGGTTCGCATCGAACGGTGCGCGGGTTGTGCACCGGGAGGCCCTGGGCACGCTGATGCGCGCAGTGTTGGGAACGGGTTCGACGGCACAGTGGCTGCAGAGGCTCGAGCGTGCGCAGGTGCCCTGCGGGCCCGTCAATACCCTGGATGCCGTGTTTGCCGATCCGCAGGTCCGGGCGCGCGGCATGCAATTCGAGTTGTCTCGGGGGGAGGGGACGACCGTTGCCCAGGTGGCAAGTCCGCTGCGGCTCTCGCGCTCGCCGGTCCGCTACGAACGGGCGCCGCCGACCCTAGGTGAGCATACGCGTGCGGTGTTGCGTGAGGTGCTGGGTCTGGCGCCGGAGCGCATCGATGATCTTGCGGCCCGCGGAGTGATCTGAGCGGCGGTCAGCGAGCTGGGAGTGGCCCGCTCACGGGGCGGCGCTGCGCCATTGGTCGGCCTGGTGGCGGATCTCCGTCCGCTGCGCTGCGCTCAGGCGGGCGAGATTGCGGACCTGAAGCACGGTGCGAGGGTTTGCCGCGAGTGCGGCCTCGTGGCGCAGTAAAAAGTCCCAGTAGAGCAGCGTATAGGGGCAGGCGCGCGCACCCGTGCGTTGCCCCGGATCGAAGCGACAGTGCCGGCAATAGGCCCCGGCGCTCATGCGCTTGATGTACTGCCCGCTGGCGATATAGGGCTTGCTCGCCATGAGGCCGCCGTCGGCGAACTGGCTCATCCCGAGCACATTGGGCATCTCCACCCATTCGACCGCATCGACATAGACGGCGAGAAACCAGCGATGCACCTCCTGCGGCCGTACACCGAGCAGCAGTGCGTACAGGCCGATCACCATCAGCCGCTGGATGTGGTGCGCATAGCCGCCGCGCAGCGTTTGGCGCAGTGCATCGGCGAGGCAGGGCATGGGTGCATCGCCCGTCCAATAAAACCCCGGCAGATCCGCCTCGGCACCGAACGCGTTGCGCTCGGCGTACTGCGGCATCTGCGTCCAATAGACGCCGCGTACGTATTCACGCCAACCGAGGATCTGGCGGATGAAGCCCTCGGCACTGGACAGAGGGACTGAGCCTGTCCGCCAAGCGGCCTCGGCCGCCTGGACCGCGGCGCGCGGATCGAGCAGTTTCAAGTTCAGTGCCGCAGAGAGCCGCGCATGCCACAGCCCGGGCTCTGCGGGCCAGAGTGCGTCCTGCCAGCGCCCGAACGGGCCGAGACGCTCCCGGATGAATGTCTCGAGCGCCTGGTGCGCCTGCTCGGGCGTCACCGGCCAGGCGAATCCCTCCAAGGTCCCCGGATGGGCACTGAAGCGCCGGCGAACCAGCGCCATGACCTCACCGGTGAGCGCGTCCGGCGTGAATCTCGGGGCCGCAGGTATCGCTCCGGGGCCACTGGCGGGAAATGACTCCCGGTTCTCGGCATCGAAGTTCCATTGCCCGCCGGCCGGCGCATCGCCCTGCATCAGCACGTCGTGGCGGCGGCGCTGTTCGCGGTAGAAATACTCCATGCGCAATTGGCGACGGTCGCGGGCATGGCGCGCGAACTCGCGCACGCTGACATAGAAATGACGGTCCGGACACAGCTCGAGCGGCACGCCCGCCGCCTCGGCGGCGGCGCGCAGCGCCTGAAGGACGCGCCAGTCCCCGGGCGCGGTGAGGCGCAGCGTCGAGGGGCGTAGACGCTGCAGCGCCCGGCCGAGCTCTCCGGCCAGTGTGCCGGTGTTCTCAGCGGCGTCGAGTGCGCTGTAGTGAACCGTCCACCCGGCCTCACGGCGCGCGGCGGCAAAGTGGCGCATGGCGCTCAGGAACAATGCGATGCGCTGCTGGGCCGACCACACGTGCGTCGACTCTTCCTGGACTTCGGCCATCCAGATCGCATCGTGGTCCGGATCGCAACCGTCGAACGCGGCTGCGCCGGCGTCGAGCTGATCGCCCAACACCAGCACGAGATGGCGCGGCTGCGCAGCGCCGGCCGCCCCGGCCCTCATGGCGGCTGCACTGCGCCGCGGGTGCGGCGGCGCCGGCAGGCTTGTGAGCAATAGCGCACCGCCGTCCAGTTCTTCGCCCACGCCCGCCGCCAGCTCATCGGGCGCCCGCACACGGCGCAGGGCTTGCTCGGGAGGGCCGTCTTGTTGCCACGGAACTCACGGCTACCCATGGCTACCCATGGCTACCCATGGCCGATGGCGATCGCGCTGGATCGTGCAGTGCGGAGCGGGGCCGGCGCGCGGATGTCCATGGACGCCATCATGCCGCAAGAGGGCGCGGCGCGCCGTCCCTCAGGTGAGCTCGCCGAGCGCTGGCGGACTAAACCCATGCAGAGCGGCGAGCTCGTCGCGATGGACCTTTGCGGCCCACTGCGGGTCCGCGAGCAGAGCCCGTCCGACCGCCACCAGGTCGAACTCCTCGCGCTCGAGCCGCCGCAACAGCTCATCGAGGCGGGTCGGTGCGGCGCTCTCGCCGGCGAAGGCGGCCAGGAACTCTCCCGAGAGACCCACCGAGCCGACCGTGATGGTGCGCGCCCCGGTCAGCTTCTTCGCCCATCCGGCGAAATTCAGGCCCGCAGTGCCATCGACCTCGGGAAACTCCGGCTCCCAGAAACGCCGCTGCGAGCAATGCAGGACGTCCACGCCCGCCTCCACCAGCGGTACGAGCCACTCCGTCATTTCCTGCGGGGTCGTGGCGAGGCGCGCCGCATAGTCCTGCTGCTTCCACTGGCTGACGCGCAGGATCAGCGGAATGTCCGCACCGAGCGCGGCGCGCACGCTGCGGATCACGTCGGCGGCGAAACGTGAGCGCTCACGCAGCGACGCACCGCCAAAGGCATCGGTGCGTCGGTTCGTCGCACTCCAGAAGAACTCATCGATGAGGTAGCCGTGTGCGCCGTGGATCTCCACGGTGTCAAAGCCCAGGGCCCGGGCGCTCCCCGCCGCGCGGCCGAAGGCCGCGATGGTGTCGGCGATGTCTGCCTCGCTCATCGCGCGGCCCCGCGGCGTGTCGGGGGCGAGCAGGCCCGAGGGGCTCTCGACCGGCGCCTCGGGCTCCCAGGCCGTGGCACGGCTCGCGACCGACCCGACGTGCCAGAGCTGTGGGCCCATGCGCCCGCCGGCGGCATGGACCTGCTCGATCACGCGTCTCCAGCCGGCCAGAGCTGCGCTGCCGTAAAACAGCGGAATGTTCGGCTCATTGCGCGAGGCCGGCCGCTCGACCACGGTGCCCTCCGAGAGAATCAGGCCGACTTCGCCCTCGGCCCGGCGCCGGTAATACGCCGCGACGTTCTCCCCGGGCACGCCCTGGGGGGAAAACAGGCGCGTCATCGGCGCCATGACGATGCGGTTCTTCAGGTGCAGCGATTTGATGCTGAGCGGGGTAAACAGTGCGTCCACTGCCATGGCGGGATTCCATCGGAACGGGGCGGGCCAGTTTAAAAAGTTGCCCGGCACCGTCAAGCACGCACCTGGAGGTGTCTCGGTCACACCGAGGGAACTGCCCGGGCCGATTCTCCGGCTCGCCGGCCGAGTGACCTGCACCGGACCCGGCCGCTCACGGCGGCGTGCCGGCCGGATGAAACCGATCCCCGCCGCGGCTCGCGAGGCGCTCGTACTGCAGGTATTTCTCGCGCACGACCTGCTCGGCCTGCGCGAGCAGAGTCTGGGCGGCCTGCGGATCGCGCTCGACGAGGGCGCGGTAGCGCAGTTCCTGATAGACGTACTCGCGCAGCGCGAGGGTGGGCCGCGGTGAGTCGAGCCGGAACGGACGCTCGCCGGCGCTGCGCATCGCGGGATTGAAGCGAAACAGGGGCCAATAGCCGCTCGCGGTGGCCAGGCGCTGCTGGCGCATGCCGTAGCGCAGGTCGAATCCGTGCGCGATGCAGTGGCTGTAGGCGATGAGCAGCGAGGGACCGGGGTAGGCTTCCGCCTCGCGCAGGGCGAGCAGCGTGTGCTGGGGGTTTGCGCCGAGGGCGATCTGCGCCACGTACACGTTGCCGTAGGCAATGGCCTGCAGGGCAAGGTCCTTGCGTGCCGTGCGCTTGCCGGCGGCCGCGAACTTTGCGATCGCGCCGAGCGGGGTAGCCTTCGAGGACTGCCCACCGGTGTTGGAATAGACTTCGGTGTCGAGGACCAGCACGTTGACGTCCCGGCCGCTCGCCAGCACGTGATCGAGCCCGCCGTAGCCGATGTCGTAGGCCCAGCCGTCCCCACCGACGATCCACACGCTGCGCCGCAGCAGGTGATCGGCGACGGACAGCAGGTCGCGGGCCGCCTCGCTCTCAAGCGCCCGCAGGCGCTCCTTGAGCGTTGCGATCCGGGCGCGCTGGGCACGCAGCGCGGACTCACTGCTCTGGGCCGCACCGAGCAGCTCCTCGACCCAGTGCTCACCCAATGCCGGCGCGAGCGCACGCAGCCGCCGCTCGGCGAGAGCGCGTTGCTGATCATGCGCGAGGCGAAAGCCGAGCCCGAATTCCGCGTTGTCCTCGAACAGCGAGTTCGACCAGGCCGGCCCACGGCCGGCGGCGTCGTGGCTCCAGGGCGTCGCGGGCAGGTTGCCGCCGTAGATCGACGAGCAGCCGGTCGCATTCGCCACCTGCAGCCGATCGCCGAACAGCTGGCTCAGCACCTTCAGGTACGGCGTCTCGCCGCAGCCGGCGCAGGCACCGGGAAATTCGAACAGAGGCTGCAGGAACTGCACCCCACGCACCATCGCAAAGTCCACGTCGGCACGCTCGTTGACGGGCAGGGACTCGAAATAGCGCAGATGAGCCCGCACCGGCTCGAGCACGGGCGCCTTGGGCCCGAGGTTGATCGCCTTGCGGCCCGGTTGGAGCGCTCTTGTCGCCGGGCACACCTCGACGCAGATGCCGCAGCCCGTGCAGTCCTCCAGATACACCTGCAGTGAGTAGCGCACCTGCGGGTTGCCTCGAGAGTTCACCGGTGCGCTCGGAAATCCGCGCGGTGCGCCTGCCAGCGCCGTCTCCGGGAAGTACTTCGCGCGAATGACGCTGTGCGGGCAGGCAAAGCTGCATTGACCGCATTGGATGCACAGATCCGCATCCCACGCCGCGACGGTGTCCGAGAGGTTGCGCTTCTCGTATGCCGCAGTCCCCGACGGCCAGGTGCCGTCGACCGGCAGCTGGCTCACCTTCAGGGCATTGCCGCCCTCCGGTCCGCTCAGCATGGGGGCAATGATCTCGCGCACGAACGGCGGCGCGCTGTCCGGCACGGCTGCGCGCAGCGGCGCCTCGAGGAGCCGCTCCGCCGGTACCCGCACTTCGTGCAGCTGCTGAAGGGCATGGTCGACCGCCTGTTGGTTCCGTTGCACGACCTCGGCACCCTTGCGCGCGTAAGTGTCGGCGATGGACTGGCGGATGCGCCGGACGGCGTCCTCGCGCCCCAGCACACCGGAAGCGGCGAAGAAGCAGGTCTGCAGCACGGTGTTGATCCGTCCCGGGATGCCCGCCTCCCGTGCCACCTGGGTCGCATCGATCACGAACAGGCGCAAGCCGAGCGTGACGATCCGCCACCGCACGAGCGGCGGCAACTGCGTCCACACCTCGTCGGGGCCGAAGGGGGTATTCAAGAGAACCGTCGCGCCACGGGTCGCGAGCCGCAGCACGTCGATCCGCTCGAGCAGACTGGCGTGATGGCAGGCGATGAAGGTGGCCGATTCGGTCAGATACGGCGCTTCGATCGGCCGCGGCCCGACGCGCAGGTGCGAGACCGTCACGGCGCCGGATTTGTGCGAGTCGTAGACGAAATAGCCCTGCGCGAAGCGGTGCGGATCGGCGGCGAGGATTTTGGCGCTGTTTTTGGTTGCCCCCACGGTACCGTCGGCGCCCAGACCGTAAAACACCGCCCGCAGCGTATCGGCGGCCTCGAGCGAGTAGGCCGGATCGACCTGCAGGCTCAGTCCGCTCACGTCATCCTCGATACCGACCGTGAAGCCGTTGCGCGGCGTATCGCGGGCGAGTTCCCGGAAGACCGCGTGCGCCTGCGCGGGGCTGAAGTTCTTCGAGCCGAGACCATAGCGCCCGCCGATGACGCGGGGCATGTGTGCACGTCGGCCGGTTGCGCAGCCCTGCGCCAGCGCGGCGATGACGTCGAGATAGAGCGGCTCTCCGGGTGCGCCCGGCTCCTTGGTCTGCTCCAGCACCGCCACGGCCGAGCACGACTCGGGCAGCGCAGCCAGGAAGTGCTCGGTGCTGAAGGGCCTGAACAGGCGCACCTGCACCACCCCGACGCGCTCGGCGGCCGCGCCGAGGTTCTCGGCCGTCGCGCGTACCGTGAGTGCCCCCGACCCCATCAGCACGATCACCCGCTCGGCATCCGGCGCGCCGAAGTATTCGAACAGATGGTAATGCCGGCCGGTGAGGGCGGCGAAGCGCTCGAAGAGAGACAGCAGCCGCGCCGGGACCTGTGCATAGAACGGGTTCACGGTCTCGCGCGCCTGGAAGAACGTGTCAGGGTTGTGCGCCGTGCCGCGGATGAAGGCGTGCTCGGGATTCAGTGCGCGGCTGCGGTGGGCGCGCACCTGGCGCTCATCGAGCAGGGCGCGCAGCTCGGTCTCGGTGAGCACCGTGATCTTGTTCAGCTCGTGCGAGGTGCGAAAGCCGTCGAAGAAGTGCAGGAATGGTACCCGCGTCTCGAGCGTCGCGCATTGGGCGAGCAGCGCCGCGTCGTGGGCCTCCTGCACCGACCCGGAGCTCAGCAGTGCGAAGCCGGTGGTGCGGGCCGCCATCACGTCGGAGTGCTCGCCGAAGATGGACAGCGCCTGGGTGGCCACGGCTCGGGCCGCCACGTGAAACACTGCCGGGGTGAGCTCCCCGGCGATCTTGAACATGTTCGGCAGCATCAACAGCAGGCCCTGCGAGGCGGTGAAGGTGGTGGTGAGTGCGCCGGACTGCAGCGCTCCGTGCACCGCGCCGGCGGCACCGCCTTCGCTCTGCATCTCCTGAACGACCGGTACGCTGCCCCAGAGGTTGGTGAGGCCCCGCGCGCTCCATTCATCGACGAGATCCGCCATGGGTGAGGACGGCGTGATCGGATAGATCGCACAGACCTCATTCAGTCGATACGCCACGTACGCCACGGCGGTATTGCCGTCCATGACGGCAGTCAGTGCGGTGTCGGGGGCATCGGTCATGGCAGGGGATCTAGGCCTGGGCCGGTTCGTCCGTCATCTCGAGCGCATGGCATGGACAGGTTTCGAAGCACACCGCGCAGCCGGTGCAGCGCGCATACTCGATTCGATAGCCGTGTGCAGGGGCGAGCTTCTCGATGGCCTGCTGCGGGCAGGCCGCATAGCACTGATCACACTCGAAGCAGTTGCCGCAGGACAGACAGCGTTGCGCCTCGTAGCGTGCCTGTTCTGCGCTGAGGCTCGCGGCGATCTCGGCGAACCCGGCGGTGCGTGCCGCAGCCGGCAGCAGCGGCGCCTCGCGCCGTTCGGCGTCGCTGTAGAACGGCAGGTGCAGCCCGCCAAAGTCCGCGAGTCTCGCCGCGGGCGACTCGCGGACCGTGCTGGAGCGCAGGAACGCATCGATGTGGCGAGCCGCACGTTTGCCGTGACCGACCGACACCGTCACGGTCCGATCGCCACTGACCATGTCGCCGCCGGCGAACACGCCCGGGCAGCCGGTCATGAGAGTGGCGTCGACGCGCACGCCACCGTCGGGGGTGAACTCGACACCCTCCAGGCGGTGCAGTACGGCCGGGTCGGTCTGCTGTCCGAGTGCCAGCACCAGCGCATCGGCGCTGAGCCGCTCCACCTCACCGGTCGGCTGCGGCCGGCCGTCGGCATCGAGGGTCATCCGCTCCACCAGCAGATCCGGGCCGACCGCTGCGCGGATCGTGGTCAGCCATCTGAACTGGATGCCCTCGGCAATCGCCTGGTCGAATTCAGAGGCATGCGCGGGCATGTGGGCTCGGTCTCTACGATAGACGATGAGCGTGTCGTCGGCGCCGAGCCGACGGGCGCTGCGTGCCGCGTCCAGTGCGGTGTTGCCACCTCCGTAGACGATGACGCGTCGGCCGAGGGAGGGCCGCTCGCCGGCGCCGATGCCATGCAGCAGCGTAACCGCATCCACGACGCGGGCCGCATCGCGCGCCGGCAGCTCCAGGTGCGTGGCGACGCCGGCGCCTATCCCGAGGAACACCGCATCGAACCGTCCGGTCTGCTGGATGCTGCGCACATCATCGATCTTGCGGTTGAAGCGGAACGTCACACCCAGGGCCTCGATGCGGGCGATTTCCTCATCGAGCACGGCACGGGGCAGTCGGTAGGCCGGGATGCCAAAGCGCAGCATCCCACCGGCATGGGCCTCGGCCTCGTGCACCTCGACGGTGTGTCCGAGTCGCGCGAGGTGATAGGCGCATGACAGGCCGGCGGGTCCGGAGCCGACCACGAGCACCCGCCGGCCGCTCGGCGCCGCCGGCGCTGCGGCAGGCCAGTGGGCGAGCGCCGCCTGATCGGCGAGAAAGCGCTCCACCGCGTGAATCGCCACGGCACTGTCGAGCGGCGTGCGGTTGCATGCGCGCTCGCACGGGTGATAGCAGACTCGTCCGTGCACCGCGGGGAGCGGATTGTCCTCGAGCAGTGCCCGCCACGCGTCCTGCTCGCGTCCGGCACGGGCGAGCGCGAGCCAGCCTTGGATGTTCTCTCCGGCCGGACAGGCGTGATTGCAGGGCGCCTGCAGATCGACGTACACCGGCCGTCGGGCCCGTACCGGGCCGGTGCCGGGCGCGGCGAGCAGATCAACCGGCGGGGTGAAGTCGGATCGGGGCAGATTCATCGCTACGCTCCTGCGCCGCCCCGTGCCGACCCGGACGAACCCCGAGCAGCCGCTGATCGAGCGGAGCGCTCAGCGGCGCGCCGTGCGCTGTGCACCCGAGCCGGCCCGGACCGGCAGGGCCGCGGCTCGAGGCGCGGAGGCACGGGGTGCGTGCGCGGCGCGGATGGGTTTCGGTGCCGGCTGTGCCAGCCCATGGTGACGCTTGATCTCCCCGCGCCGCCGGCGCTCATAGTTCTCCAACTGGCGGCGCGCGGCGTTGAAGGCGTCGCGCACTGCCACGTACGGATCCTCGTGAGCCGGATCGGCCGCGTGCGCATGCCCGACCAGAATGTGCTCATCGGGCACCGCGACATCGACCCGCACGGCATGCAGCACGCCTTGCTGCTGGTGTCGGGCGGGACGTTCGATCCAGACCCGACAGCGCAGAATGTTCGGGCTGAATCGCTCGAGCCGCCCGGCAAGCTCGCGAACGCGACTGCGCAGCGCCGAGGACGGCGCCATCTGCTGGAAACTCACCACGACCGGAAATGTCATCTGTGCTCCCTTCAGTGTCGAGGCATGCGATCCGCGGCCGCTCAGGCCGCCAGCGATCGCTGCGGCGCACTACAGATCGACGCCAGGGTGTGGCCGACGTCGGTTTCGTTGATTTCCTTGCGCGGCTGGGTCCGTTCGCGTGCCGCTTCGCGCGCCAGATCGGCCAGCGAGAGCACGCCGAGCAGCCTACCGTCGTGATCGATCACCGGCAGGCGCCGCACGCGCGACTCACGCATCACCCGCTCGGCCTGCGCCAGAGAATCGGACGGGTGCAGACTGTGCACGGTCTTGGACATCCCGCCACCGACGCTCAGTTCGGCGAGGGCTTTGCCGCCGAACAATGCGTGCATGCAGATGTCGCGGTCGGTGATGATGCCGATGAGCTTCTGGCCGCCGCCGCGGCCACACACCGGTAGCGCGCCGCAGTCGTGGCGCCACATCAGTTCAGCGGCATGCGCGAGCGTATCCTCCGCCCGGCAGCACTGAACGTCACGGGACATGATGTTCTCGACGAGCATGTGCGGATCTCCTCTGTGCGGTGCGCCGCGCTTCGCTGACGTCTCTACCTCTTCTCGCTCGGCTCCGGGTGGCGGCGCAACAGAACCGGGATGCGCGTGTGCCGTATGATGTATTCGGCGTCGCTGCCCAGCACCAGGCGACGTACGCCGCGCCTTCCGTGCGTACCGCAGACGATCAGGTCCGCGGGCCAGTCCTCGGCGTGACGCAGAATGGCCGCACCCACCGGCGTGCCCATCTGTTCGATGAGCGCCGTGGTGGCATCGACTCCTGCGGCCTGGGCGCGTGCCTGCGCTTCCGTGAGCAGCGCGTCGCCGCTGCGGCGCATCTCGTCCTGGATGTCACCGATGTTGACAGCGGCGGTGTCCGGAGTGATGAGCAGCCACTCGTTGAGCACGTGCAGGATGCGCAGGTGCGCCCGCTGGTCCAGTGAGAGTTTGATCGCCTCTTCGAACCCGAGGTTCGAGGCCGGGCTGCCGTCGATCGGAACCAGAATTTTTTTGTACATCCGCAGGCTCTCCGCGTCGGATGGGTGCGCCGGAGCGGGTGTCAGCTCCAGCTTGCATCCGCGCTGTGAGCATGGTCCGCGCAGCGCCTGGCCCACAATACGTAGTTGCCTCGCCGAGCGGCTCGCGGCGCTCGATCGATACGTATTGTCCGGCGCGTACCAGGGGCTACAGTGAAAACACTCAGAACCGAGTGCGATCCGGTGCGACGAACATGCTCGATGAGTTTGTGACCCTGCCGCGCGTGGCGTACTTCTCGATGGAGATCGCGCTGCGCAACGAGATCCCGACCTATGCCGGTGGCCTCGGCGTACTTGCCGGCGACACGCTGCGCTCGGCGGCCGACCTGTCGCTGCCGCTCGTCGGGGTGACCTTGGTGAGTCGGGCCGGGTATTTCCGTCAGGAGATCGGGGCGGACGGGGCCCAGATCGAGCGTTCGACGAGTTGGGATCCGGCCCGCTGGGCCCATCCGCTCGACGCCAAGGTGGCGGTGCGCATCGAGGATCGTCCGGTGTGGGTGCACGCCTGGCTGTATGTCATCGAGGGCCGCAGCGGTGGCAGCGCGCCGGTGCTGCTGCTGGATACCGACCTGGCGGAGAACACCGTGGAGGACCGCCAGATTACCCACGCGCTCTATGGGGGCGACGATGCGTACCGTCTGAAGCAGGAGATGGTGCTCGGACTCGGCGGCGTGCGCATCCTGAGGGCGCTCGGCTTCGAGATCACCGCCTATCACATGAACGAGGGTCACTCGGCGCTGCTCGGCGTCGAGCTGCTGCGCCGCTTCGCCTATCGCGCCGATGATGTGCGTCCCGGGGAGGCGCAGTACGACCTGCCGCGGGTGCGGGAACTGTGCCGATTCACGACCCATACGCCGGTGGAGGCCGGACATGATCGGTTTCCTTACGAGCTGGTCAAGCGGCTCTTTGCCAGCAGCGTCTACGGTTACAACAACCACCAGGCTCCGCAACCGAACGAGCCGGGCGCCGAGCATGGCCCGATCGACTTCAAGACGCTCACCGCGCTCGGCGGTCACGATGAGCTCAACATGACTCAGCTCGCCCTGAACGTCAGCGATTTCGTCAACGGCGTGGCCAAGCGGCACGCCGAAGTGTCGGCGCGCATGTATCCGGGGTATGCGGTGCGCGCGATCACCAATGGCGTGCACCCCTATACCTGGAGCGCACCGAGCTTTCGCGACCTGTACGACCGCTACATCGCCGGGTGGTGCCACGAGCCGGAGCTGCTCGGGCGGGTTCACGGAATTCCGGCGGCGCAGCTGCTCGAGGCTCATGCCCAGGCAAAGCACGCGCTCGTGGCGGCCGTGCAGGCGGCCTGTGGCGTCGTGCTCGATCCGCAGGTGGCGACCCTGGGATTGGCCCGGCGGATGACGGCCTACAAGCGCCCGGCGATGCTGTTCGCGGACCTCGCGCGTCTGAAGTCCATCGCGCAGCGCTATCCGCTGCAGATCGTGCTGTCCGGCAAGGCGCATGCACACGATGAGGAGGGCAAGCGTCTGATCATCCAGTTGCACCAGTTTGCGCGTGAGCTGTCCGGAACCGTGAGCGTCGCCTATATGCCCGACTATGACCTGGACGTGGCGCTGCTCATGGTCTCGGGCGTCGATGTGTGGGTCAACACGCCGTTGCCGCCGCTCGAGGCCTCCGGCACGAGCGGGATGAAGGCCGCCTTCAACGGGGTGCCGAGCCTCTCGGTGCTCGACGGATGGTGGATCGAGGGGTGTATCGAGGGGGTCACAGGCTGGGCGATCGAGGATGCCGCCTCGCTGTACCAGAAGCTCGAGCAGGTGGTGCTGCCGCTCTATTACGACCCGGCCGGCGAGCGCGCGCCGTGGGTGCGCATCATGACCGGTGTGATCGGCGCGAATGCTGCCTATTTCAACAGTCAGCGCATGATGCGCCGCTACGCCACCGAGGCCTATCTGCGCTGAGCGCCGCCGAGGGGGCTCTCGCAAACCCGAGGGGGCATCAGGGACAGTGCGGATGGTGCGTCAGGGAGGCCTATGCAACTCTGCCGCCTTGGCGCGGCCGGGATGCCGGCTGAAACCTGCCTCGAGAGGGTCCGGCGGCATGGGCAAGACGAACTCGATACTGGCCGTGGCACAGCACGCGCCGTCCGATACGGTGTTGCTGGCGAAGGCGGCGGCACTGGCGCGTTCCTTCGGGTTCGGTCTGGAACTGTTCATGTGCGATGCCGAGCAGGCCTACGCGCTGAAGCATGACTACCAGAAGACCGGGCACGACAAGGCACTCGCCGAGTGCGTCGGGCGTGCCAAGGCGTACCTCACCGAGCAGCGCAAACTGATCGATCCGGCGGTCTCGGCCGTGGCCATCGACGCGGCGTGCGAAAGTCCCCTGTATGAAGGAGTGGTGCGCAAGGTGGTGCACAGTCGCGCCGAGTTCGTCATGAAGGCGGCCGGCGGCATCGATCGGCGCGGGCACAGCGCGTTCGACGAGAACGACTGGCAATTGATGCGCACCTGCCCGGCGACGCTCGCGCTGGTGCGCCACCGCCATTGGCGCAAACGGCTGCGCATCGCCGCGGCGATCGACGTGTCGGATGAAGAAACCGCGGGGCTCGCGAGCTCGATCATCAGGATCGCCCGGCGGCTCGCGCTGGCGACGGGCGGGGAGCTCGAGCTCCTGTACGCCGAGCGCATGCCGTCCGACAGCGTCGCGAGCCGCACGCGGGCGGCGCGGCTGCGGGCGCTGGCGCGTCAGGCCGACCTCGATGAGCACCATGCCCACATTCTGGCCGGTACGCCCGAGCACGAGCTCGCGAGCTTCGCCGCCGGGCGTGACTACGACGTGATGGCGCTCGGGGCGCTGGCGCACCGCAAGGTCGCCGTGGAACTCGTCGGCAGCCTCACCTCGACGCTGGTCGAGGCGCTCGAGAGCGACTTCGTGCTGATCAAACCGGATGAGGCGGTGGCGAGTGAGCGGGTACCGCATCGTACGCGTGAGCACACCGCGCAGGCACTGCCGCCGGCGGCGCGCAGCGCCGCGGTGAATGCCTGGATGGGCCAGTCGCCGCGCCCGCTGCGCTAGTCAGCCCGCGCCGCGGCGCGCTTCGAGCTCTTCCCAGCGCGCGTAGCAACGCTCGAGTTCCGCGGTGAGCTCATTGAGCCGCTGGCCGTCGGCGCGGATGCGCTCGTGGCCGCCGTCCTGGTAATCGGGTTGACTCAGGCGCGCGCCGATCTCGCCCTGTTCCTGTTCGAGCGCCTCGATCTGTCCGGGCAGCGCCGCCAATTCGCGCCCCTCCATGTAGCCGAGGCGCGCCGGGCGCGCGGCGCGCTGGGTCGGCGGCGGCGCGGTCTCGGCGAGCACCGGGCTCTCGGCCCGTGGTTGCGGTGTGCGCGCCTGGGGCCGTTGGCGCAGCCAGTCCGTGTAACCGCCCACGTAGGCACGCCATTCGCCGCCGCCCTCGGCGGCAATGGTCTGCGTGACGACATTGTCGAGGAAGCGCCGGTCGTGGCTCACCAGCAGCAGCGTGCCGCTGTAGTCCTGCAGGCGCTGCTCGAGCAGCTCGAGCGAATCGATGTCCAGATCGTTGGTCGGCTCATCGAGCACCAGCAGATTCGCCGGTCTGGCGAACAGCCGCGCCAGGAACAACCGGTTGCGCTCACCGCCCGAGAGCATGCGCACCGGGGACTTGGCGCGATGCGGCGCGAAGAGGAAGTCCCCGAGATAGGTCATGATGTGTTTGCGTTCGGTCCCGATCGTGATCCACTCCGAGCCGGGGCTGATCGCCTCGGCGAGCGTGGCCTCGGGGTCGAGCTGCTCGCGCATCTGATCGAAGTAGGCCACCTGCAGGTGGGTGCCGAGACGCACACTGCCGTGCTCGGGCGTGAGTTGGCCGAGAATGATGCGCAACAGCGTCGACTTGCCGGCCCCGTTCGGGCCGATGAGGCCGACTCGGTCGCCGCGCATGATGCGGGTGGAAAACTCTTGGATCAGGGTGCGTCCGCCGAAGCTCTGGCGCACGTCGGTGAGCTCCGCGACCAGCCGCCCGGAGCGCTCGCCGGAATCGAGTGCGAGTTTGATGCTGCCGAGCCGGTCGCGTCGCTCGAGTCGCTCCTCGCGCAGACGCTCCAAGCGTCGCACCCGACCTTCGTTGCGCGTGCGGCGGGCTTCGACGCCCTTGCGGATCCAGACTTCCTCCTGGGCCCAGAACTTCTCGAAGCGGCGTCGCGCCAGGTCCTCGGCGAGCTTCTCGTCGTCCCGCCGGCTCTCGTAGGCGGCGAAGTTGCCGGGGTAGGAGCGGATCACGCCGCGGTCCAGCTCGATGATGCGCGAGGCAATGGCGTCGAGGAACGCTCGATCGTGCGTCACGATGATCGCGGCCGGGACTCTCTGCGTGAACGCCTCGAGCGTGGCGATACCCTCGATGTCGAGGTGGTTGGTCGGTTCATCGAGCAGCAGCAGATCGGGCGAGGAGGCGAACGCGAGGGCGAGCGCGGCGCGTTTGCGCTCTCCGCCGGAGAGCTGATGCGAGTCGCGGGCATCGTCGAGGCCGAAGCGCTGCAGGAATTCCGCCAGGCGCGAGAGCAGCTGCCAGCGCTCGCGATCCGCCCCGTGCAGCTCCTCGGCCGAGCAGGCCGTGGCGTGCGTGAGGGTGCGTGCCCGCTCCATCAGGCTCTCGCTCACGGTCGCGCTCGGCGCCATCAGCGGCTCCTGTTCGACGTAGGCGATGCGCAGGCCCGAGCGGCGCTGCACCTCCCCGTCATCGAGCGCAGTGAGTCCGGCGATGACCTTCAGTACCGTGGATTTGCCGGTGCCGTTGCGGCCGATGAAGCCGAGTCGTTCGCCGTCTTGTACCGCCAGGGCGGCGCCATCGAGCAGGGCGTGCTCGCCAAAGGCGAGCTGCGCATCGCGAAGTGTGATCAGGGACATCTCATGCCATAGAAATCATGGACTGGCGGTCGGCCGACCGGTATAGTCCGTCCCGCAAGACTATACAGGCGCCAAGCGGTCTGCGCCTGCTTCGCTCGCGGTCAAGCCAATCCGGCTTCGCTTCGATTTCCCATAACCACCCCCTCGCTCCGACCGCCACGGCCACCGAAATGGCTGATCCGCCGGCACTGCCGATGCGGACGCCCGGCCGTTTGCGCGAGCTTGAATGACAGAGGTATTCATGTCGTTTTCCGATCTCGGGCTACTGCCCGAGCTGCTGCGCGCCGTGCAAGAAAAAGGCTATTCGGCGCCGACTCCCATCCAGGCGGGTACCATTCCCGCGATTCTCGCCGGCCGCGACGTGCTCGCCGGTGCCCAGACCGGTACCGGCAAGACGGCGGCATTCGTGCTGCCGATCCTGCAGCGTTTGACGCAGGATGCGGCCCACGGGACGCATCCGGCCCCGAGGGCGCTGGTGCTGACCCCGACCCGCGAGCTCGCGGCGCAGATCGCCGACAACGCCACCGGTTACGGTCACTATCTGAAGGTGCGCTCGGCGGTGGTCTTCGGTGGCGTGGGCATCAATCCCCAGATCGATCAGCTGCGCCGCGGCTGCGATCTGTTGATCGCCACACCGGGCCGGCTGCTCGATCTGAGCGAGCAGGGGGCGCTGAACCTCAGCCGCATCTCGTGCTTCGTGCTCGATGAGGCCGACCGCATGCTCGACATGGGCTTCATCCCCGCCATCCGGCGCGTGCTGAAGCTGCTGCCGGCGCAACGTCAGAACCTGATGTTCTCGGCGACATACTCCGAGGACATCCGCTCCCTGGCGCAGCGGTTCCTGCACAATCCGGTCAACGTCGAGGTGACGAGCCGCAATTCGACGGCCGAACGCGTGACGCAGTCGCTCTACCGCGTGCCGAAGGAGAGCAAGCGTCACCTGCTCGCGCATCTGATCAATGAGGGCAATTGGCAGCAGGTGCTGGTGTTCACGCGCACCAAGCACGGTGCGAACCGGCTCGCCAAGCAGCTCGAGAGCGCCGGCATCAACTCAGCGGCCATCCACGGCAACAAGAGCCAGGCCGCGCGCGTGCGCGCACTGGCGGACTTCAAGGGCCTGCGCGTCACGGCGCTGGTCGCCACCGAAGTCGCCGCCCGTGGGCTCGACATCAAGGAATTGCCGCACGTGGTCAACTACGAGCTGCCGAACGTGCCGGAGGACTACGTGCACCGGATCGGCCGCACGGCGCGCGCCGGAGCGAGCGGCGCGGCCGTATCGCTGGTGTCGCCGGACGAGGAGCCGCTGCTGCGCGACATCGAGCGGCTCCTGAAGAGCCCGATTCAGGCCACTGCGCTGCCGCAGTTTCCGATTCTCAACATGCCCGCGGAACCCGATCGGGGACCGCCGCGCGAGATGCATCGGGATCGGGCCGCCGGCAATGGCGGAAACGGCAACCGCGGCGGCCGCAGCGGACCGCGTCGCCCGCAACAGGGGCAGCGCCCGCAACAGGGGCAGGGACGCGCGCCGAGCGGTGCGGTGCGCACCGGAGCGGCGCAGGATGGACAGCGTCACTCTGCGCATCGTCACGGTGAGTCGCAAGGCTCGCGACCGGCCGGTGCGCCCCGTGGCGACGGTGGCCGGGGTTTCGGCGGTGAACGTCGCGGCCCGCGTACGCAGGGTGCCGGCGGCGGTCGTGCCGATAGTGGCTGGCGCCGTGCCTGAGTAAGCCGGCAGCATGCCGCGGACCGGCGCTCGGGCCGGCCCGCGGCATGTGGCCGATTGGGCCTTATGGGCGTGGCCTGCGCCGTGGTGCGTTGCCAGACTCTGCGCAGGGCGCCAGTTACCTACTGAATCG
>JAKBDK010000052.1:0-20076 GCA_021834525.1 Pseudomonadota bacterium
GGTTGGATCGTATTCGCGCCGCGGCGCGCGGCGGCCGCACCGGCGGCGCTCGCGGGCCTGTGCGCGCTGGTGCCGGCATGGCTCGCGCTGGCGCGCTTGCGCCTCGCGGGGCCGCGCGGTGCCGAATGGGTGCTGTTCTGCCTGCTGCTGGTGTGGATGGCGGACATCGGGGCGTACTTCGCCGGCCGGCGTTTCGGGCGGCGGCGGCTCGCCCCCGAGGTGTCCCCGGGCAAGACCTGGGAAGGGGTGCTCGGGGGTGTCGCGGCCTGCATTCCGGTGGCGGTGGGCGGCAGTTTCTGGTTCAGTGTGCCCCTCGGAGGATTTCTGGTGCTGTGTCTGGCGGCGGTGGCCTGCTCCATCGTCGGGGATCTCACCGAGAGCCTGTTGAAACGCTTCGCGGGGGTGAAGGACAGCGGCACGCTGTTCCCCGGACACGGAGGGGTCATGGACCGTATCGACAGCCTGACCGCAGCGGCGCCCGTGCTGCTGCTCGGCCTGACAGTTTTGGGAGTGCTGGCATGATCGGTGTGGTCGTTCTCGGTTCCACCGGCTCGATCGGCGAGAGTACCCTCGATGTGCTCGCTCGCCATCCGGAGCGGTTTCGCCTGATCGGCATCGGCGCGAATCGCAACGTGGAGAAACTCGCCGCGCAGATCCTGAAGTATCGCCCGGCGTACGCGGCGCTGGCCGATCCGGCCGCGGCGCGCGAACTTGCCGCGCGCCTGGGCCCAGGCGCGCCGGACACCCGGCTGCTCGCCGGGCCCGAGTCGCTCACCGAGCTCGCCACGCTCGAGGACGCCGAGTGCGTGATGGCCGCCATCGTCGGGGCGGCCGGTCTGCCCTCGACGCTCGCGGCCGCCCGCGCCGGCAAGCGCCTGCTGCTCGCCAACAAAGAATCGCTGGTGATGTCCGGCCCGCTGCTGATGCAGGCGGTGCGCGATGCCGGCGCGACGCTGCTGCCGATCGACAGCGAGCACAATGCGATCTTCCAGTGTCTGCCGGCCGGGACTCGCGCCGGCAGCACGCCCGAGGGCGTGCGGCGCGTGCTGCTCACCGCCTCCGGTGGCCCGTTTCGCGACTGGAGCGCCGAGCAGATCGCCGCGGCGACGCCCGAGGCGGCCGTGGCGCATCCGAACTGGGTCATGGGACGGAAGATCTCGGTCGACTCCGCCACGCTCATGAACAAGGGCCTGGAGCTGATCGAGGCGTGTTTCCTGTTCGGTCTGCCGCCGGAACAGGTCGACATCGTCGTGCACCCGCAGAGCATCATCCACTCGCTGGTGGAGTACGTCGACGGCTCGGTGCTGGCGCAGTTGGGCTCGCCCGACATGCGCACCCCGATCGCCTATGCGCTCGCCTGGCCCGAGCGCATGGACTCGGGCGTGGCCTTCCTCGATCTGGTCAAGACCGCGCGCTTGGAGTTTCGTGCACCGGATCCGCAGCGCTTCCCCTGCCTCGCGCTGGCGCAGGCGGCGGCGAGCGCCGGCGGTCTCGCACCGGTGGTGCTCAACGCCGCCAACGAGATCGCCGTGCACGCCTTCCTCGAGCGGCGGTTGAACTTTCCGGGGATCGCTTCGGTCATTGAGGATGTGATCACACACTCGAGCGCGGGGCGCATTGGCGGATTGGAGGATGTGCTGGCCGCCGACGCGGAGGCGCGCCTGCGCACGCAGGAGCGCATCGAGAGGCGCCAGGGCGCCGCTTCGGGCGCCCGTGCAGGGGCGCGCGGATGACGGTACTGTGGTACCTGTTGTGGTTCGCCGTCGCCGTGAGTCTGCTGGTCACGGTGCACGAATTCGGCCACTTCTGGGTCGCGCGGCGGCTCGGCTTGAAGGTGCTGCGCTTCTCCGTCGGGTTCGGTAAGCCGCTGCTCTCGCGCCGCGGGCGCGACGGGGTGGAGTACTGGCTCTGCCCGATCCCGCTCGGCGGGTACGTGAAGATGCTCGATGAGCGCGAAGGGCCGGTGGCGCCGGAGGATCTGCCGCGCTCCTTCACCCGCCAGCACCCGCTGCGCCGCGTGCTGGTGCTGCTCGCCGGCCCGGGGGCGAATTTCCTCTTTGCGCTCGTGGTGCTCGGGGCGATGTTCTGGGCGAGCGGCGTGACGCGCTGGCGGCCGATCGTCGGGCGGGTCGAGCCCGACTCGATCGCCGCGCGCGCCGGTCTGCAGCCCGGGGAGCGCATCCTCACGGTCAACGGGACGCCGGTCGACAGCCAGAGCCAGGTGCGCATGCGGCTGCTCGAGGTGATGAGCGGCAGCGGCCAGGTCACCCTCACGGTGCGCGCCCACGGGCAGACCCACCCAATCACCTTCGACGTCCGCAATCCCGAGGCGCGCCGCAAGCTCACCGGACCGGCCGGTCCGCTGGCGGGTCTCGGCCTGCATTTCGCGGCCCCGACGCTGCCGGCGGTGCTCGGCCGGGTGCTGCCGGGCGGTCCGGCGGCGCGTGCCGGGCTCCTCGCCGGGGACCGCATCGTGGCGGTCGATGGGCGGCCGATGAAGAATTTCGAGGACGTGGTGCGCGCCATCAGCCCTCATCCGGGCAAGACGCTCGCGATCACCTATCGGCGCGCCGGTGTCGAGCACACCGTCGAGGTGAGCGTTGCGAGCGTCACGGCGCAGGGTGAGCGGATCGGGCGCATCGAGGCCGAGGCGCCCGCGACGCTGCAGTACCCGCCGAACCTCGTCCGCCACGATCGGCTCGGGCCGCTGGCGGCCCTCCAGCAGGCCTCGGGACGCATCTGGACGCTGACAGTGCTGCAGGGACGGCTGCTGTGGCGCATGATGCTCGGGCGGGTCTCGATCAAGAATCTCGGCGGGCCGCTCACCATTGCCCAGGAGGCCGGGCAGTCGGCGAGCGCCGGAGCCGGCTCGTTTCTCGGGTTCCTGGTGCTGATCTCGCTCGAGATCGGGTTCCTGAACCTGCTGCCGATCCCGCTGCTCGACGGCGGGCAGGTCGTGTTCCAGCTGGTGGAGTGGGTCAAGGGCGCACCGCTGTCGGAGCGGGCGCAGATCATCGGTCAGCAGGTCGGGATCGCGCTGCTGATCGTGCTGATGGGAGTGGCGTTGTTCAATGACATCGCCCGCCAGTTCGGCTGAGAACCGTACACACTAGAGTCGGACCGCTTGGGAGGTCCGCGCGTCTCCGCGCCGCATACGCGGCCGGGGCACCGGGGGTTGCATACGTGATTGATGTTAAAAATTGGGTCCAAATGCTTCGCTACGTGACAGATCGGATGGTTGCCGTATGAAGGGTCGTAATGCGCTTGCTGCGGTGGCGCTCGCCGTGCACTCGGCGCTCGCGCTGGCCGGCAATGGCACGGCATCGTCCGCTGCGGCGGATTTCACCGTCGGCAACATCAAGCTCGAGGGGCTGCAGCGCATCTCCCAGGGCACGGTATTCAACTACCTGCCGGTGAACATCGGCGACACGCTCGATCCGCGCAAGATTCGCGAGGCGATTGAAGCGCTCTATGCGACCGGGTTCTTCCGCGACGTCGAGATACGCCGTCAGGGCAACACGTTGATCGTGGTGGTCTCCGAACGGCCCTCGATCGAGAGCTTCCAGATCTCCGGCAACAAGGCGATCAAGACCAAGGCGCTGATGAAGTCGCTGCGCAACGTCGGACTTGCGCCGGGGAAGATTTTCGATCGCTCGGTGCTGCAGCAGGTCACCGAGTACCTCACCGACATGTACTACGGGCGCGGCAAGTACGGCGTGCGCATCAATACCAAGGTGATCCCCGATTCGGACAATCGGGTGAAGATCCAGATCAAGATCGTCGAGGGCTCGCGCGCGGTGATCCGCTCGATCAACGTCGTCGGCGCCACCCATTTCTCCCAGGCGCGCATCCTCAAGCACTTTCACCTGCGCACGCCGGACTGGCTGTCCTGGTACAAGGACGATGACCGCTACTCGCGCTCGACGCTCAAGGGCGATCTGGAGCGGCTGCGCGATTTCTACATGGATCGCGGCTACGCGAACTTCGATATCCGCTCGACGCAGGTGCAGATCAGTCCGGACAAGAAGAACATCTACATCAACGTGGCGATCAAGCAGGGCGGGGTGTTTCGCATCTCCTCGGTCAAGCTCGCCGGCACGTTCGTGGTCCCCGAGGCGCAGCTGCAGAAGCTGGTGGTGGTCAAGCCCGGTCAGGTGTTCGACCGCGAGCGCATCACGACCACGCAGAAGCTGATCCAGGACCGCTTGGGCGCGTACGGTTACGCGTTCGCCAAGGTCGATCCGGTGCCGACGCCCGATCCGAAGAGCCACAAGGTCGCGCTCACCTTCTTCGTCGATCCGGGCGATCGAGTGTACGTGCGCAAGATCACCTTCTCCGGGGAAACCGCGATCAACGACGTGGTGCTCAGACGCGAGCTGCGTCAGCTCGAGGGCGGGTGGCTCTCGAACCTCGCGCTCGAGCGCTCGAAGTTCTTCCTGCAGCGTCTGCCGTACGTCAAGCACGTCAGCTACAGCACGCACAAGGTGCAGGGCTCCCCGGACGAGGTCGACGTCAACTACAAGATCAAGCAGGGTCCGGCCGCGCAGCTCTCCGGCGGCATCGGCTACTCGGCGATGTACAAGTTGATGCTCAATGCGAACTTCGCCGACGCGGATTTCCTCGGCACCGGCAACCGCCTCTCGGTGAACCTGCAGGGCGGGGCGTTCGACAAGCTCTACAGCGTCAGCTACACCAACCCGTACATCACCCAGAACGGGGTCTCGCAGACGCTCTCGCTGAGCTACAACGATGCGACCCAGTTCGTCTCCTCCTCATCGAACTTCTCCTCCAAGACGATCAACATCGGGCCGGAGTGGAGCTACCCGATCAGCGAGTTCCAGTACGTGTCCTTCGGCGCGGCGTTCGAGGATGCGCAGCTGCTCACCAGCTCGATCGGCAGCGCCGAGCAGGCCCAGCAGTGGGTGCAGCAGAACGGCAATCCGTACAACCGTCTGGTGCACGAGGATTACAGCAACAACGACTTCGTGTTCTACGGCACGAACTACCACGACGTGCAGATGCTGCTCGGCTGGCAGATCGATGACCGCAACCGCACGCTGTTCGCCGACCGCGGCATGCGCGCGGCGCTGAACGTCAGTGCCACCATCCCCGGCTCGAGTTCGGTCAAGTACTACGTGGCGAGCGCGCTGTTCCAGCAGTACGTGCCGGTGTGGCGCCACTACCTCACGCTCTCCTTCCACGAGCGGGTCGATTACGGCAACGGCTTCGGCGGTACCACCGGCTTGCCGCCGTACCGCCTGTTCTTCGGCGGCGGCCCGGACTCGGTGCGCGGCTTTCGCGAGAGCTGGCTCGGCCCGCGCGATCAGTTCGGCAACCCCTACGGCGGCAACTTCGACATCATCAGCCAGAACGAGCTGCTGCTGCCGATCCCGGCGAAGTGGCGCCAGACGGCCCGGGTCAGCCTGTTCTTCGACATGGGCAACGTGTTCTACACCGGCAATGGGGTGAAGTTCTACGAGCCGAACAACGTCACCCCGGTGTACTACCACCTGAACGGCTGGGGCTCACTGAAGCGCTCGGTGGGTCTGGCGGTCGAGTGGCTCTCGCCGATGGGGCTGTTCCGCTTCAGCTACGGCGTGGCCCTGAATGCCTCGCGCAACCTGGCCAATCCGAACGTCTGGCAGGACCAGACGAGCGGCTTCCAGTTCACGGTCGGACAGGCCTTCTAGCCGGCCCCCCCGGGGCGCGGGCATCTGCGCCCCGGTGGTGGTAGGATGTTCCGCTCATCCGCCCCCCAAGAGGGGCGGATGCGCATTAGAGTCATCAATTTCCCTGAAATTTTTCGAGGTAGGTGTCCGTGAAGCGCTTGAGCAGAAGCCATTCAGTCGTTTGGATGATCGCCGCCGGTTTGCTGGTGACGGGGCTGGCCACCGCGAGCGTGCGGGCCGCGGCCATGAAGATCGGGGTGGTCAACTATGGGGTCCTGGTGCAGTCCTCCCCGCAGTACAAGGCCGCCATCGTCGCCCTGCGCGCCGAGTTCCTGCCGAAGCAGAAGACGCTGCAGGCCGAGGCGAAGACCCTGCAGCTGAAGCAGCAGAAGCTGCAACGCAACCAGGCCACGATGACCCAGGATCAGGTCGCCCAGGCCGAACTCGACCTGCGCGAGAAGGTCGAGTCGTTCCGCCAGGAGTCGGGCAAGGTGCAGGAGGCGCTCAATACGCGCCGCAACGAGCTGTTCAGCAAGGTGCAGAGCTCGATCGCCCTGATCGTGCAGAACTACGCCAAGCAGCACGGCTTCACCCTGGTGATGATGAACGACGGGGTGATTTACGCCGACCCGGCGCTGGATCTGACGCCGTCGATCCTGCGCATTCTGAAGGCCTCACCGGCCAAGTAACCGCCGCGCCATGAGCGTCTCGATCGGGGAGCTCGCAGTCCGGTTCGGCTGCGAGCTCAGAGGCGATCCGGGCGTTGAGGTCGAGAGGGTGGCGACGCTGGCCGAGGCCGACGCGCAGTCGGTGGCCTTCGTCGCCAATCCCCGCTACCGGACCCAGCTCGCCTCGACGCGCGCTGCGGTCGTGGTGCTCGATGAGGCGAGCGCTGCCGGGTGTCCCTGTGCGGCACTGATCAGCGCCAACCCACACGCGACCTTCGCGCGCATCGCCGCCGTGCTGCACCCGGCCCCCGCGGGGACCCCGGGCGTGCATCCCTCGGCGATCGTCGCGCCCGGCGCGCAGATCGACCCCACGGCCCACATCGGAGCACTCTGCGTCATTGGCGCAGGGGTGCACATCGGCGCGCGCGCCTACGTCGGGCCGCAGTGTCTGATCGAGGACGGCGTGCAGGTGGCGGCGGATGTGCGCCTGGTCGGGCGGGTGACGCTCTGCCGCGGCGTGTCCATCGGGGAGCGCACGGTGATCCAGCCGGGCGCCGTGCTCGGTGGGGACGGCTTCGGGTTCGCGCAGGATGCCGGCCGGTGGCTGAAGGTGCCGCAGACCGGTGGCGTGCGGGTCGGGGTCGACGTCGAGATCGGCTCCAACACCACCATCGACCGCGGAGCGATCGAGGACACGGTGATCGAAGAGGGCGCCAAACTCGACAACCTGATCCAGATCGGCCACAACGTGCACATCGGCGCGCACACCGCGCTCGCCGCCTGCGTCGGGGTGTCCGGCAGCACCACCATCGGGCGGCGCTGCATGATCGGCGGACAGGTCGGCATCGGCGGGCACCTGACGATCTGCGACGATGTGATGATCACCGGCTGCACCATGGTCAGCCATTCGGTGAGCCGCCCCGGCGTATACTCCGGCGGCATTCCGCTCGAGGAGGCGCACACGTGGCGCCGTCTGGTCGGGCGCTTCAAACGCCTCGAGGCGCTCGCCACGCGGCTGAAGTCGCTCGAGCGCCGCTCGGGCTCCCCTGAGGATCTGGACGAGGACGATGACTGACGCGCACATCGACATTCACGGCATCCTGAAGCTGCTGCCGCACCGCTATCCGTTCATGCTGGTCGACCGCGTGCTCGAGTGGCACGCGGGGCAGAGCATCCGGGCGTTGAAGAACGTGACCTACAACGAGCCGTTCTTCCCGGGACATTTCCCGAGCCGCCCGGTGATGCCCGGGGTGATCATCATCGAGGCGCTGGCGCAGACCGCCGGTATCCTCACGTTCCTCAGCGCTGATCTGGTGCCGCACGAGGACAGCCGTTTCTATTTCGTCGGCATCGACAAGGCGCGCTTCCGCAAGCCCGTCGAGCCGGGCGATCAGCTGGTGCTCAGCGCCACCGTGGATCGCCGTCTGCGCGGCATCTGGCGCTTCTCGACCCGTGCGCTGGTCGGGGACAACGAGGTGGCCCACGCCGAGATCATGGTGACGCCGGAGGCCGGCAAGTGATCGATCCGCACGCCATCGTCTCGCCGCGGGCGCACCTCGCCGCGGATGTCTCGGTGGGGCCCTTCAGCGTCATCGGCCCCGAGGTCGTGATCGGCCCGGGCACGGTGATCGGCCCGCACGTGGTGATCAACGGTCCGACCACCATCGGAGCGGACAACCGGATCTTCCAGTTCGCCTCGCTCGGGGATGCCCCGCAGGACAAGAAGTATCACGGTGAGCCGACCCGGCTCGAGATCGGTGATCGCAACGTGTTCCGCGAGAACACCACCGCCAATCGCGGCACGACCCACGACCGGGGCGTGACGCGCATCGGCCACGACAACCTGTTCATGGCCTACTCGCACATCGCGCACGACTGCACGGTCGGCAGCAACGCGGTGTTCGCCAACTGCGCCGCCCTCGGCGGGCACGTGGAGATCGGCGACTGGGTGATCCTCGGCGGGCTCACCGCGGTGCACCAGTTCACCAAGGTCGGCGCGCACGCCTTCCTCGCCGGCGGGGCCATCGTCACGCGCGACGTGCCGCCGTACGTCATGGTGGCCGGCAATCCGGCCGAGCCGCACGCCGTGAACAGCGAAGGGCTGAAGCGGCGCGGGTTCACGCCCGAGCAGGTGCGCAACATCCGCAACGCCTACCGCATCGTCTACCGCAGTGGACTGCGCCTGGTCGAGGCGCTCGAGCAACTCGAGGCCGATGCGCCCGAGCGGCCCGAAATCGCGCTGTTCTGCGCCTTCATCCGCACCTCCGGCCGCAGTATCGTTCGATGACCGCTCCGTCGCTGAGCGCGTGCGAGGCCACCCTTGCGCGCCCGGCGCTGCGCGTGGGGATCGTGGCCGGGGAGGCCTCGGGCGATCAGCTCGGCGCGGCGCTGATCGAGGCGCTGCGCGCGCGGGTCGGACACCTGGAGTGCTTCGGGGTGGCCGGCCCGAAAATGCAGGCGGCCGGGTGCGAGGCGTGGGCCGAGGCCGAGGAGCTCTCGGTCATGGGCTTCACCGAAGTGCTGCCGCATCTGCCCCGGCTGCTGCGCCTGCGCGGGACCCTCGTGCGCCGCTTGCGCGAGGCGCGTCCCGACGTGTTCATCGGTATCGATGCCCCGGCCTTCAACCTGGGGCTCGCGGCGCGTCTGCATGCCCAGGGGATTGCGACGGTGCAGTACGTTGCGCCCCAGGTGTGGGCGTGGCGACAGAGCCGGGTCCACAAGATCGGCCGCGCCTGCGACCTGGTGCTGTGTCTGTTGCCGTTCGAACCGGACTTCTACACCCGCTACGGAGTGGCCGCGGAGTTCGTCGGTCATCCGCTCGCCGATCAGATCCCGCTCGAGATCGATCGGACCGGCGCGCGCGCCGCGCTCGGACTGCCGGCCGAGGCGACCGTCGTGGCGCTGCTGCCGGGCAGCCGGATGGGGGAGGTGGGCCGGCTCGCGACGGACTTCCTCACCGCCGCGGCGTGGATCGCCGCGCGACGGCCCGAGCTGCGGTTCGTCGCGCCGATGGCGAGCGCCGGTGCCCGCGAGCTGTTTCTGAGAAAACGAGCGGAAGTACATGATTGTCCTGAGATTCTGATCACCGATGGACAGGCCCAGCGGGTGCTGGCCGCCTGCGACGGTGCGCTGGTGGCCTCGGGAACCGCTACACTGGAAACGCTGCTGTCGCGGCGCGTGATGGTCGTAGCGTATCGGCTGGGCGCGATGACGGCCTTTCTCCTGCGGGGGCTTCGTCTGGTGAAAGTCCCGTATTTCTCACAACCGAATCTCCTGCTCGGGCGTCGGTTCGTGCCCGAGTTCCTCCAGGAGGACGTCAACGGCGCGGCGCTCGGTGCGGCGCTGCTCGAGCATCTGGAGGATCGGGCCTACGGACAGACGCTGGCGCGCGAGTTCGACCGCGTGCACCGCGAACTGCGCTGTGGGGGGGCGGGCCTCGCCGCCGAGGCCATCCTGCGCCGGGTGGGGCGTGCTCGCGAGGCGCGCGCATGAGTGCGGTGGCGTGGACCGCCGGGGTCGATGAGGCCGGCCGCGGACCGCTCGCCGGACCGGTCATCGCCGCGGCGGTGATTCTCGATCCGGCCCGCCCGATCGAGGGTCTGGCCGATTCCAAGGCGCTGAGCGAGGCGGCCCGCGAGCGGCTCGCGCCGCTGATCCGCGCCCGCGCGATCGCCTGGGCGATCGGCAGCGCCGAGCGTGCCGAGATCGACACGATCAACATCCTCCAGGCGACGCTGCTCGCCATGCGGCGGGCGCTGCTCGCCCTCGCGGTGCGTCCGGCGCACGTGCAGATCGACGGCAACCGCGCCCCGACGCTCACCGATCTTCACTGCAGCGTCGAGACCGTGGTGCGCGGCGATGCCACGGTGGCGGCGATCGGTGCGGCCTCCATCCTCGCCAAGACCCACCGCGATGCGCTGATGCGCGAGTTGGATCAGACCTGTCCGGGCTACGGCTTTGCGCGCCACAAGGGCTACGGCACCGCGGCGCACCTGGCGGCGCTGAGCCGCCTCGGGCCCTCGCGCGAACATCGCCTCTCGTTCGCCCCGGTGCGCGCCGCGGCGCAGGCGCGCCGCTGAACTCATGAGCGACGGTTTCGTCCATCTGCGCCTGCACACCGAGTACTCGCTGATCGACAGCGTGGTGCGGGTGCCGGAGTTGATGACGGCGGTGGGCGAGGCCGGCATGGCCGCGGTGGGCCTGACCGATCAGTGCAACCTGTTCGCGATGGTGAAGTTCTATCGCGCCGCGCTCGAGCGGGGCGTGAAGCCGGTGATCGGCGTCGATCTGCTGGTGCGCGAGGGCGCCGAGCATCAGGCACCGAGCCGGCTGACGCTGCTCTGTCAGTCGCAGACCGGCTATCGCAACGTGACGCGCCTGGTGAGCCGCGCCTACCTCGAGGGGCAGCAGCGCGGCCTGCCGATGCTCGAGCGCGAGTGGCTCACGGCCGAGGCGCTCGAGGGGCTGATCGGGCTGTCCTGCGCCACCGAGGGCGACGTCGGCCGCGCGCTCGCCCACGGGCGCAGCGCCGATGCGGAGGCGGCGCTCGAGCGCTGGTGCGCGCTGCTGCCGGAGCGCTACTACCTCGAGGTGCAGCGGCTCGGTCGGCCCGGTGAGGAGGCCTACATCGGCGCGGCCGTGGCGCTCGCGGCGCGCCACGGTGTACCGCTCGTGGCCACCAACGACGTGCGCTTCCTCAAGCGCGAGGATTTCGAGTCGCACGAGGCGCGCGTGTGCATCCACGAGGGGCAGCAGCTCGCCGATGCCGCCCGGCCGCGCCGCTACAGTCCCGAGCAGTACCTGCGCACCCCGCAGGAGATGGCCGCGCTGTTCGCCGATCTGCCCGAGGCGCTGGAGAACACCGTCGAGATCGCGCGGCGCACCTCCCTGGTGCTCGATCTGGGCAAGCCGCGCCTGCCGCCCTATCCGGTGCCGGGGGAGATGAGCACCGAGGCGTTCCTGCGCGCGGAGTCGGCCGCCGGGTTGACGCGCCGGCTGGCCGAGCTCGCCGGCAGCGGGACGGCGCCGCCACCGGCGCCGTATCACGAGCGACTCGGCCGCGAACTCGATGTCATCTGTCAGATGGGGTTCGCCGGCTACTTCCTCATCGTCGCGGACTTCATCCGCTGGGCGAAGGGCAATGGCGTGCCCGTCGGCCCGGGCCGCGGCTCGGGCGCCGGCTCGCTGGTGGCCTACTGCCTCGGCATCACCGATCTGGATCCGCTGCGGTACGAGTTGCTGTTCGAGCGGTTCTTGAACCCCGAACGCGTCTCCATGCCCGACTTCGACGTCGATTTCTGCATGGCCGGGCGTGATCGGGTGATCGAATACGTCGCGCACCGCTACGGACGCGAGCGCGTCTCGCAGATCATTACGTACGGCACCATGGCGGCGAAGGCGGTGGTGCGCGACGTCGGACGCGTGCTCGGCATGAGCTACGGCTACGTCGACAAGATCGCCAAGCTCATTCCCTTCGAACTCGGCATCACCCTCGAGGAGGCGCTGGAGAAAGAGCCGGAGCTGAAGAAGCTCTACGACACCGAGGAGGAGATCCGCACGCTGATCGATCTGGCCCGCTCGCTCGAGGGCCTCACCCGCAACGCCGGCATGCACGCCGGCGGCGTGGTCATCGCCCCCTCGGTGCTGACGGATTTCACGCCGCTCTACTGCGACGAGGCCGGCGGGAGCCTGGTGACGCAGTTCGACAAGGACGACGTGGAGGCCGCCGGCCTCGTCAAGTTCGACTTCCTCGGCCTGCGCACCCTCACCATCATCGACTGGACGGTCAAGGCGATCAACGCCAAGCGCGCCGAGCGCGGCGAGCCGCCGCTCGACATCGCCAAGATCCCGCTCGATGACGCGTTCACCTACGAGCGGGTGTTCAAGAGCGCGCAGACCGTCGCGGTGTTCCAGTTCGAATCCGGCGGCATGCGCCGGATGTTGAAGGACGCCAGGCCCGATCGCATCGATGATCTGATCGCCCTCGGGGCGCTGTACCGGCCGGGTCCGATGGACCTGATTCCCGAGTACATCGCCTGCAAGCACGGCAAGAAGCCGGAGTATCTGCACCGGGAGATGGAGCAGGTGCTCGGCGTCACCCACGGGGTGTTCGTCTACCAGGAGCAGGTGATGCAGATCGCCCAGCGCCTGGCCGGCTACACGCTCGGGGGTGCGGATCTGCTGCGCCGCGCCATGGGCAAGAAGAAGCCCGAGGAGATGGCCAAGCAGCGCGGAGTGTTCCTCGCCGGGGCCACCGCGCGTGGCATCCCGGCGCCCACCGCCAATGCGATCTTCGATCAGATGGAGAAGTTCGCCGGCTACGGGTTCAACAAATCGCACGCCGCCGCGTACGCACTGCTCTCGTACCAGACGGCCTATCTGAAGGCGCACTTCCCGGGCGAGTTCATGGCCGCGGTGCTCTCGGCCGACATGGATCACACCGACAAGGTGGTGACGCTCATTCGCGAGTGCGCCGAGATCGGCCTGACGGTGCTCGCGCCTGACGTGAATCATTCGCAGTACGTCTTCACCGCCGAGGGGCGCACGATCCGCTACGGCCTCGGCGCGGTGCGCGGCGTCGGGCAGGGCGCGGCCGAGGCGCTGATCGGGGAGCGCGAGGCGCGCGGAGCGTTTACGAGTCTGGAGGATCTGTGCCGCCGGCTCGATCTGCAGAAACTCAACCGGCGCGTGCTCGAGGCGCTGCTGCGCTCGGGCAGCCTCGATGCGCTCGGGCCGAACCGCGCCACGCTCATGGAGCGGCTGCCGACGGCGATGCAACTCGGCGAGCAGGGCTCGCGTGCGAACCGGGCCGGCCAGGACGATCTGTTCGGGCTCGCCGCGCCCGAGCCGAGTGCGCCCATCGTCGCGAGCGCCGCGGAGCTGCCCGAGTGGCCGCAGTCGGTGCGCCTCGCCGGGGAGCGCGAGACGCTCGGGCTGTATCTGACCGGCCATCCGATCGGCGCGTACGAGTCGGGACTGGCGCGCCTGGTGAGCCACCGCATCGGGGATCTGATCGGCGAGCGGCCGATGCCCGGCGCCGAACCGATGCGCGGGCGCGGCGGGCGCACCGTCACGGTCGCCGGGCTCATCGACGAGGTGCGCAAGCGCGGCCCGCGCACCATCCTCACGCTCGATGACAGCACCGGACGGATCGAGGTGAGTCTGTTCGAGGAGCAGTACCAGCAGTTCAAGGCGCTGATCAGCAAGGATGCGCTGGTGCTCGCCGAGGGGCAGTTGCGCTTCGATGAGTTCTCCGACGGCTGGCGGATCGGCGTGCGGCGGCTGACCGAGCTCGCCAAGGTGCGCGAGCAGCAGGCCCGGCGCATCGTGCTGAAGTGGCCGCAACGGGTCGCGACGGATGCGCTGCAGGCTCGCCTGGCGGAGCTGCTCGAGCGCCACCGCCCCGGACCGTGTGCGCTCGTGGTGGAATACGCCAATGAGCGCGCGCGGGGCATGCTGGCCTTCGGCGAGCACTGGCGCGTGCAGCCGGCGGCCGAGCTGATCGAGGCCCTCGAGCAGCTGTTCGGCGCCGCCGCGGTGCGCGTGCTCTACAGTGCCCCGGCCGAGGCCCCGCAGCGCTCGGCGGACGGGCACTGAGGCGGGGTGCTTGCACCGCGCTCGCCCCGCCCGTACCCTCGCGCCCAGCACGAGACAACCCCCGGGAAACCGCATGGCCGTCGCCTTTCTCGATTTCGAACAGCCCATTGCCGAGCTCGAAGCGAAGATCGAGGAGCTCAAACACGTCACCTGCGACCCCGAGGTCAACATCCAGGAGGAGATCACGCGGTTGCAGGCCAAGAGCCGCCAGCTCACCACCAGCATCTTCGCGAATCTCACCCCCTGGCAGATCACGCAGCTGGCGCGCCATCCGCAGCGGCCGTACACGCTCGATTACATCGGGGCGATCTGCACCGACTTCAGCGAGCTGCACGGCGATCGGATGTACGGGGACGATCCGGCGATCGTCGGGGGCCTGGCACGCATCGACGGCCGCCCCATCATGGTCATCGGCCACCAGAAGGGCCGTGACACCAAGGAGCGCGTACGGCGCAACTACGGCATGCCGCGCCCCGAGGGCTACCGCAAGGCGCTGCGGTTGATGCAGCTCGCCGAGCGTTTCGAGCTGCCGCTGGTGACCCTGATCGACACCCAGGGCGCCTACCCCGGCGTCGGCGCCGAGGAGCGCGGCCAGAGCGAGGCGATCGCCCGCAATCTGCTCGAGATGTCGACGCTCGGCGTGCCGATCGTCTCGGTGGTGACGGGCGAGGGCGGTTCGGGCGGGGCGCTCGCGATCGGGGTCTGCGACCGTCTCCTGATGATGCAATACAGCACCTACTCGGTGATTTCCCCGGAGGGCTGTGCCTCGATCCTCTGGAAGAGCCAGGATAAGCGCGAGGCGGCCGCCGAGGCGCTGAACCTCACGGCCGACCGGCTCGAGAAGCTCGGGCTCCTGGATCAGGTGATCGAGGAGCCGCTCGGCGGCGCGCACCGCGATCCGGCCGCGACCGCCGCGAGTCTCAAGGCGGCGCTGCTCACCCATCTGGATGCCCTCACGCCGCTCTCGCGCGAGCAGCTGCTCGCGGCACGCGCCGAGCGCATCGCCGGCTTCGGCGTGTACGACGAGAGCGACTCGTGAACGGGTCGCCGCGCCGGTGAGCGCCTCGCGGGCGCGCGCTCGCGCGGCGGGCTACTCGCCCGAGCGGCTCCGTGCCGCGCTCGCGCCTCTGCTGCCCGACGGGTCCCCCGCACGCCTGTGCGTCGCGTTCAGCGGCGGGGTGGACTCCACCGCGCTGCTCGCCGGTCTCGCCCGTCTGCGTGCGCCCCCGGCGGCGCTGCGCGCCGTGCACGTCGATCACGGCCTGCACCCGCAATCCACGCGCTGGAGCGCAGAGTGCCGCGCGCTGGCGCGCCGGCTCGGCGTGCCGCTGAAAGTGGTGCGCGTGCACGTGGAGAATCCCCCGGGCGGCTCGCTCGAGGAGGCCGCGCGCACGGCGCGCTACGAGGCGCTCGCGGCCGGACTGAAGCGCGGGGAGGTGCTGCTCACCGCCCATCACCAGGACGATCAGCTCGAGACCGTGCTGCTGCAGCTGTTTCGCGGCTGCGGCCTCGCCGGACTCGCGGCCATGGCGCCGAGTGCGCCGTTCGGGACGAGCGTGCTGCTGCGCCCGCTGCTCGGCTTCAGTCGCGCCGAGCTCGCCGCATGGGTCGGCGCCGAGGGGCTCACGGTGAGCGAGGACGTCTCGAATCTCGATGAGCGCTTCGATCGCAATTACCTGCGCCACCAGGTGCTGCCGGCGGTGCGCGCCCGCTGGCGCGGCGCGGCGGGCGCGGTGGCCCGCACTGCGCGCCTCGCCGCCGAGGGTCAGCAGCTGCTCGAGGCGCTGGCCCGCAGCGATCTTGAGCCCGCCAGCGACGGCGCTGCGCTCTCGGTCAAGGCCCTGCGCAGGCTCTCCCCGGCCCGGCGGCGCAACGTGCTGCGCCTGTGGATCGCGACGCGCGGCGCGCCGCTGCCCGATGCGCGCCGGCTCGAGCAGATCGCCGGTCCGGTGGTGGCCGCGCGCCCCGATGCGCATCCGCAGGTCCGCTGGGGCGACACGCGGCTGGTGCGCCACGCCGACCGGCTGTGGCTCGAGCCGCTCGCCGCGCTGCCAGGTCGCGCGCACCCCGGGGCCGAGGTGCTCTGGGACGTGCGGGCCTCGGCGCGGTGCGAGCTGCCGGCCGGCTGCGGTGAGCTCGAACTCATCACCGATGCGCACGGGCCGCTCGATCTCGATGCGCTCGGCCCGTCGCTCACGGTGCGCTGGCGCAGCGGCGGGGAGCGTCTGCGGCTGCGCCCCGGTGGGGCCCGCCGCGCACTGAAGAGTCTGCTGCAGGAGGCGCACGTGCCGCCGGCGCAGCGCGCCCGTCTGCCGCTCCTCTATCAAGGCGAGCGGCTGGTGGCGGCGGCGGACCTGTGGCTCGATGAGAGCGTGCGCGCGCGCCGCGACACCCGGCATCGGGCGCGGTTGCGGTGGAAGAAGACGCCCCACGCCGGCCGCTGATGTGATAGTCTGCTTGCCCGTCGTTCATGCAGCCATGAACACCCGGCAGCGGTTCCAACGGCGGTTCACCTAAACTCACGATTTATATGACGCGATTCGTATTCGTCACCGGCGGTGTCGTATCCTCGCTGGGCAAAGGTATTGCGAGCGCATCGCTCGGCGCGATCCTCGAGGCGCGCGGCCTGAAGGTCGCCATGGTCAAGCTCGATCCGTACATCAACGTCGATCCGGGCACCATGAGTCCGTTCCAGCACGGCGAGGTGTTTGTCACCAGCGACGGCACCGAGACCGACCTCGACCTCGGACACTATGAGCGCTTCGTGCGCACCACGACGGGGCGCAACAGCAACTTCACCACCGGCCGGATCTACGAGCGGGTGATCGCCAAGGAGCGCCGCGGCGATTACCTCGGCGCCACGGTGCAGGTCATTCCGCACATCACCGATGAGATCAAGCGCAGCATCCAGCTCGGCGCCGAAGGGGCCGATGTGTGCATGGTGGAGATCGGCGGCACGGTCGGGGACATCGAGTCGCTGCCGTTTCTCGAAGCGATCCGGCAGATGGGCGTGGAGTTCGGGCACAGCCGCTGCGTCTATCTGCACCTCACCCTGATCCCGACCATGGGCGGGTCCGGGGAGATCAAGACCAAACCGACGCAGCACTCGGTGAAGGAGCTGCGCGGCATCGGCATCCAGCCCGACGTGCTGCTGTGCCGCTGCCGGCATCCTCTGCCGGATGAACAGCGGCGCAAGATCGCGCTGTTCACCAACGTCGAGGAGCGCGCGGTCATCTCCGCGGTCGACGCCGAGGACATTTATCAGATTCCGATGCTGCTGCACGAGCATGGCCTCGATGACATCGTCGTCGGCAAGCTCGGCCTCGAGGTGCCCCCGACCGACCTCACCGAGTGGCGCCAGGTGGTCAATGCCAAGGCCAATCCCGAGGGACAGGTCGACATCGCCATGGTCGGCAAGTACGTGCAGATCCGCGACTCGTATCTCTCGCTGCACGAGGCGCTGATGCACGGTGGACTGAGGACGCGCACGCGCGTCAACATCCACTACATCGAGTCGACCGAGGTCGAGACCCAGGGCACCCATGCGCTGAAGGGCATGGATGCGATTCTCGTGCCGGGCGGGTTCGGCGAGCGCGGCATCGAGGGCAAGATTCTCGCCGCGCGCTATGCGCGCGAGCACGGCGTGCCGTACCTCGGCATCTGCCTCGGCATGCAGGTGGCGATCGTCGAGTACGGCCGGAACGTGCTCGGGCTCACCGGCGCGAACAGCACCGAGTTCAACCGCGCGACGCCCCATCCGGTGATCGCGCTGATCAGCGAGTGGCAGGACCAGGCCCACGGCACTCAGACCCGCGATGAGGCCTCGGGCAAGGGCGGCACCATGCGCCTCGGGGCGCAGGAAGTGCTGCTCGGCGCCGGCACGCGCGCGCATGACCTGTATGGCAAGGACGTGATTCTCGAGCGCCACCGGCACCGCTACGAGTTCAACAACAATTTCCTCGAGCGCTACCGCGAGGCGGGTCTGCGCTTCTCGGGGTTCTCGCGGGACGGACTGGTCGAGGTGATCGAGCTGCCGAACCATCCGTGGTTCGTCGCCACGCAGTTCCACCCGGAGTTCACCTCCACGCCGCGCGACGGTCACCCGCTGTTCAGCGGGTTCATCCGCGCGGCGCGCGAGAAGCGCACCGCCGAGCTGCCGCAGGCCGCGCTCGCCTAAGTTGAGGGGTACGGGCATGCAGCTCGCCGGGGCGCACATCGGGATCGATCAGCCGCTGCTCGTGATCGCAGGGCCGTGCGTCATCGAGAGCGAGACGCTGGTGCACGAGGTCGCCGGGCGGCTGCGCGAGATCACGCAGCGGCTCGGGCTGCCGTTCGTGTTCAAGTCCTCCTTCGACAAGGCCAACCGCTCCTCGAAGAAGAGCTTCCGCGGGCCGGGCCTCGAGCAGGGGCTGAAGGTGCTCGAGGGGGTACGGCGCACGTTCGGCGTGCCGGTGCTCACCGATGTGCACGAGGACACCCCGCTCGCCGAGGTCGCCGCGGTGGTCGATGTCCTGCAGACGCCGGCGTTTCTCTGCCGGCAGACGAATTTCATCCTGAACGTGGCTGGCTGCGGCAAGCCGGTCAACATCAAGAAGGGCCAGTTCCTCTCCCCCTGGGAGATGCGCAACGTCGTCGAGAAGGCGCGCTCGACCGGCAACGAGCACATCATGGTGTGCGAGCGCGGCTTCAGCTTCGGATACAACAACCTGGTGGCCGACATGCGCTCCCTCGCGGTGATGCGCGAGTGCGACTGCCCGGTGATCTTCGATGCCACCCACTCGGTGCAGCTGCCGGGCGGGCGCGGGGAGAGCTCGGGGGGCCAACGCGAGTTCGTGCCGGTGCTGGCGCGCGCGGCCGTGGCGGCGGGCGTCGCCGGAGTGTTCATGGAGACGCATCCGAACCCCGCGCGCGCGCTGTCCGATGGGCCCAATGCCTGGCCCCTCGATCGCATCGAGCCGCTGCTCGAGACGCTCAAGGCGCTGGATGCGGCCGCCAAGGCCCGACCGTTCGAAGAGACTTTGCTGGCACCAGAATAGGAAGTGAACGATGAGCCGAATCGCCGACGTCCGCGGCCGTGAAATCCTCGATTCCCGCGGCAACCCGACCGTAGAGTGCGACGTGATCCTCGAGTCCGGTGCGCTCGGGCGCGCCGCGGTGCCCTCCGGTGCCTCGACCGGCACGCGCGAGGCGGTGGAGCTGCGCGACGGGGACAAGAAGCGCTACCTCGGCAAAGGCGTGCTGAAGGCCGTCGAACACGTCAACACGGTGCTGAAGCAGGCCGTGCGGGGCGCCGATCCGCGCGAGCAGGCCGCGCTCGATGAAAAAATGATCGCGCTCGACGGCACCGAGAACAAGGGCCGCCTCGGCGCGAACGCGATTCTCGCCATCTCCCTCGCGAGCGCGCACGCCGCGGCCAACGAGGCCCGCCAGCCGCTGTATCGCTATCTCGGCGAGACGCTCTGCGCCGGGCGCGAGCCGGTGATGCCGGTGCCGATGATGAACATCATCAACGGCGGGGCGCATGCCAACAACAGCCTCGACATCCAGGAGTTCATGATCCTGCCGGTCGGGGCCCCGAGCTTCCGCGAGGCGCTGCGCTACGGTGCGGAGGTGTTCCACGCGCTGAAGAAGCTGCTCAATGAGCGCGATCTGGCCACCTCGGTGGGCGATGAGGGCGGATTCGCGCCGAACATCGGCTCGAATGCCGAGGCGCTCGAGCTGATCCTGCAGGCGATCGAGAAGGCCGGCTACACCCCGGGCCGGGACATCTACCTCGGTCTCGATGCGGCGAGCTCGGAGTTCCACCGCAACGGCAGCTACGAGCTGAAGGGCGAGTCGCGCCGCTTCACCAGCCAGGAATTCACCCGCTACCTCGCCGATCTCGCCGCGCGCTACCCGATCATCACGATCGAGGACGGCATGGCCGAGGACGACTGGGACGGCTGGGCGCACCTGACGCGCGCGATCGGGGAGAAGTGCCAGGTGGTCGGCGATGACGTGTTCGTCACCAACACCCGCATCCTCGCCGAGGGCATCGAGAAGCACGTGGCGAATGCGGTGCTGATCAAGCCGAACCAGATCGGTACGCTCACCGAGACGCTCGCGACCATCGAGATGGCCGACCAGGCGCACTATGCCTCGGT
>JAKBDK010000117.1:0-4209 GCA_021834525.1 Pseudomonadota bacterium
GCCAACCCGCAGACGCTGCGTCGCCAGTTCCAGCGCATCTGGAGCCAGGTGCACTTCAACAAGGTGTACCTCGAGGTGTACCGGGACCAGGTGTTCGCCGACCCGGCGACGCTCGATCGGATCGCGACGTTCTTTCGCCGGCGCGGCATCACGGTCGATGGTGGCATCACGCTGTTCGCCGGTCGCAACCAGTACAATCAGTACAACTCCTTTGACTTCGAGAACCCGCACGACGTCGCGATCTGCGAGCGCGCGGTGCGCATGGCGGCAGGCCACTTCAACACCATCATTCTCGATGATTTCACGTTCTTCAATACGCGCAGCAACGCCGACATCAAGGCCAAGGGCGCCCTCAGCTGGACGCAGTACCGGCTGCGCAAGATGCGCTGGGTGGCGCAGCATCTGATCATCGATACGGCGCACCAGGTCAATCCGCACGCCAAAGTGATCATCAAGTACCCGAACTGGTACGAGCACTTCCAGGGACTCGGTTTCGATCTGGACCGCGAGGCGAAGATGTTCAGCGGCATCTACACCGGCACCGAGACTCGCGATCCGGTGCACACCGCGCAGATGCTCCAGCAGTACGAGAGCTATCTGATCTACCGCTACTATCACAACATCCGTCCGCACGGGGACAAGGGCGGCTGGGTCGATACCTTCGGCGACCGGTACGTCGATCGCTACGCCGAGCAGCTCTGGGACACATTGTTCGCCAAGTCGCCGGAAATCACGCTGTTCAGCTGGCCGCAGCTCGCCGTGCCCGAGGCGGTGACCCCGGGTGCACGCTATGCCTGGGCAGCGGATCGCACCAGCTTCGACTGGAACGCCATGGTGCACGCGTTCAAGGCGCCACCGGGCAGCGAGGCGGTGCCGGGCTGGGCCAGCGCTGCCGGCTATGCGCTCGGCAAAGTCGACAAGGTTCTCGGCAAGCTCGGCCACCCGATCGGGATCGCCAGTTACAAGCCGTTCCAGTCAAGCGGCGAGGACTTCCTGCAGAATTACTTGGGCAACATCGGCATCCCGATCAATCTCGAGCCGCACTTCCCGAAGCATGCCCCGATGGTGCTGCTCACCGCGGAGGCTGCGGCCGACCCGCACTTGGTGGCGAAGATCCAGGCGCGCTTGAAGGCCGGGGGCGATGTGATCATCACCTCCGGGCTGCTGCATACGCTCGAGCGGGAGCATCGCGGCATCCGCGCCATCGCCGACATCACCTACACCGGTCTGCCGATTGCGGTGCGGCACTATCTGGGCAGCATCGCCGGTGGCACGACTGCGGGACTGAACGTTCCGGGTGAACGCGCGGCGCGGATCGTCTTCCCGGAGATTCGCTTCTACACCAACGACAGCTGGCCGGTCGTCGAAGGGGAGGCGGCGGCTCATGGCGTGCCGCTGCTGCTGATGACCGGGTATTCGCGCGGGGAACTCTACGTGCTCGACGTTCCGAGCAACATGGGAGATCTCTACCGGTTGCCCGAGCCGGTGCTGAATACGCTGCGGGGCTATCTGCTGGCGAACTTCCCGGTGCGCATCAACGCCCCGGCGCACGTCGCGGTGTTTGCCTACAGCAATCACACGTTCGTCGTCGAGTCGTAC
This sequence comes from Pseudomonadota bacterium, assembly GCA_021834525.1. Classification (GTDB taxonomy): domain Bacteria; phylum Pseudomonadota; class Gammaproteobacteria; order Steroidobacterales; family Steroidobacteraceae; genus 13-2-20CM-66-19. Next base: position 1,600 of record JAKBDK010000117.1, read on the forward strand.
CTGGCACGTCCCGTGACGGTGCGCATCTTCGTACGTCGAGGGGCTCGCCAGCTGCTTGATCTGGCCTCCGGGCGCACGGTGTTGCCCTCGCCGCTCATCACGCCGAATCCGTTGCCGAGCGAACAGGGACAGAGCAGTTTCGTCGTCAGGCTCGCACCCCATTCGTACCGCGCGTTCGCGGTGCAGTGAGTCGAGTCGCACGGCGCTCGTGAATCGAACCGCCCGGCCGGCACCGCTACTGTCGCGGCGCCGGCCGGGCGCGCAGCCGATCAGAGACGATAGGCCTGTTTGGGCAGCCGATAGGCCAGATCATGCGCCACCTGCAGCGCCTCGTCCTCAGAGAGGCGGTGCTCGGCCACCCACCGGGCGAGAAATGCGCAGTCGATGCGCCGCGCCGCGTCGTGACGGGCCGGAATCGACAAGAACGCGCGCGTGTCGTCGTTGAAGCCCACGGTGTTGTAGAACCCGGCCGTTTCGCTGGTCTGCTCGCGAAAGCGCAGCAAGCCCTCGGGGCTGTCGTGGAACCACCAGGCCGGTCCCAGCCGCAGCGCCGGATAGTGTCCGGCGAGCGGCGCCAGTTCGCGACTGTAGCTCGATTCATCGAGCGTGAACACGATGATCGTGAGGGCGCGCTCGTTGCCGAAGCGATTCAGCAGCGGACGCAGTGCGCTGACATAGTCGGTCCGTGTCGGGATGTCGGCGCCGATGTTCGCACCGAACCGACGGTACAGCGGTACGTTGTGGTTGCGCCAGGCGCCGGGGTGAATCTGCATCACCAGGCCGTCCTCGAGGCTCATGCGGGCCATTTCGGTGAGCATCTGGGCGCGGAACGTCTCGGCATCGGCGTCGGTGAGCTCCCCGCGGCGCGTGGTTCGCACGACACGCTCGAACAGCGCCTCGGCGTCCCGGTCACCCAGATCGGCCGTGAGCGCGCTCGGGTGGCCGTGGTCGGTGGAGGTTGTGCCGAGGGAGGCGAAAAAGGCGCGCCGCGCCCGATGCGCGGCGAGATAGCCCCGCCAGCTGAACGGATCGAATCCGCTCAATGCGCCGAGGCGCTCGAGGTGCGTGAGGAATCCCGGGGTGTGCGGGTCGACCACCGGATCGGGCCGATAGGCGCTGATCACGCGTCCGGACCAGCCACTCTTGCGCAGGGCGGCGTGGTGCTCGAGGGAATCCAGCGGCGACTCGGTGGTGGCCAGCACTTCGATGCTGAATCTCTCGAACAGCGCGCGCGGGCGGAAGGCCGGCGCGGCGAGCCGCTCGCAGATGCGCGTGTAGGTCTGCTCGGCGTTCGCGCTCGTGAGCGGACTGTCGGCGCCAAACACCTCGGTGAGGACCCAGTCGAGCCACAGGCGAGAGGGCGTGCCGCGGAACAGGTGGTAATGCGCGGCGAAGGTGCGCCAGATGGCCTCGGGCGCCGGCGGGGTGTGCCGCTCGCCGTTCGGTTCGACGCCGAGCGCCTCCAGTGGGACACCCTGACTGTAGAGCATCCGGGTGATGTAGTGATCCGGGGTGATCAGCAGGGCGGCCGGGTCGCTGAACGGCTCGTTGGCCGCGAACCAGCGCGGATCGGTGTGCCCATGGGGACTGATGATCGGCAGTGCGCGCACTTCGGCGTGGAGGCGTCGGGCGATGGCCCGGGTGGTCGGCTCGGCCGGAAACAATCGATCGGGGTGCAGTGCAGGGTGGGCAGGGTCAGTCATGTTCACGGCTCGTGGGGGCGCTTGGGGCGCCGCTGAGGACGGGATTCCGATGCGTCGGGCGTTGTCGGGGTCAACGCGGCACCGGGGCGTCATCCGGCGGGCATGCCGCTCCGCGCCCGGGTGTCCCTTCGAGGTAGGGAATGCAGAACGCCTCGTAGGCCTTCAGTGAATCGGGTGGCGGTGCCACGCCCGGGGGCAGCGGCAGATGGGAGATCGACTGGAAATACGCGATGCTCGCGTCCCGCCACCATTCGGCCTCGTGCACCTGGATGGTCAGGAAGGCGGCCGTCAATCGGAAGCGACGCGGATCGACGAAGCGGGACAGCCCGCGCCACGTCCTGCGCATGCGCTTGACGGCGGTGACCCCGCGCACGTAGTGCAGCACGAGCGAGTCCCACAGCGTGTGGCCGGACGCCAGTCGGTACGTCCACGGGACGTGGTGGAACCACAGGAGCAGATTTTCCGGACAGTGCTTGAGGCTCGCGAACCGGGCAGCCACGTGCGGGGCATACTGTGCGACGGCATCGCTGCCGCGGGCCGTGCGGTCAAAGCCGATGCCGCTCGCGTCCGCATGGCTGTAGTAGGTGTCCGACCAGTCGGGCGGGACGTGCGGGCTCGGGGCGATCCACGGGCCGGGGCCGTAGTGCGTGCCGGCCATCTGACTGGCGAGCCCGAGAGGATCGCTGTAGTCGACCACCGCCTCGCGCGAGCCCATCATCATCCGGACCACCGGGTGCACGAACCCGGCGGCGTTGGTGAATGTCATGCGCGCCCACTGGGCGGCGATGGTTCGGGCCGAGGCCTCGGGATTCCAGGCGAGCCGCCCGAACGCGTACCAGTTGGATTGATTGAAGATCGAGCCGCACCAGTTGCGGTCCGAACCGATGTTGGCGACGCCGGCGATCGC
>JAKBDK010000118.1:0-4209 GCA_021834525.1 Pseudomonadota bacterium
GATCGCGATAGCATCTTTGCCGCGCACCTCGACGAATCGGTGAGTCGCCTTGGCGTCGAGGTGTTGAGATCGCCGCCACGAAGCCCAAAGGCTAATGCGATCTGCGAGAGAGTCATCGGCACATTACGGCGCGAGTGTCTGGATTGGGTGATCCCCATGTCCGAATCGCATTTGCGGTCCATTCTGAAATCCTGGATTCCGCACTACAATTCCGGGCGTCCGCACATGGCGCTGGGTCCCGGCGTGCCGGATCCACCACCAACGATTTCCGATCTCGGAAAGCCCTGTTCGCGTCATCGCCGTGAGGACTCGTATGCCGTCCGCGCCAAGTCGGTCCTTGGCGGACTGCATCAAGAGTACTTTTTCGCGCCGGCAGCAGTCGCGTGATCGAATATTGGCGCACAACAAACCTTACATGAAGTCCTCACGCGCGCAGTACGCCTTGATTCTCGGGATCTACGTGACCGTTTGGGCCGCTGCCTTCACGCGGCTCACCGGCGGGGCGTATTTCGCAATCGGCATCGGCGCCGCCTGCGGCTATGGAGCCGGGCAGTTGCTCGCGCTAGTGCTGCGGCGGCATGTCGGCCTCAGTGCAGATCCTTTCGCCCTGCCGCTGGCGATGGCGATGACCGTCCTCGGAACCTGGGTCGGCGTGGCCCGCGGGATTCTACACCTTGGCGGCGACCTCTACCTGGACCTGCTGGAACGATTCCTCAGCGCGTTCGCCATCGGCCACCTCGTCGTACTGCTGCTGGCCGGTGTCATGGAGGCTCTGACGAGAACCCTTCGCCGACGGCGCATGGACTGACGAGGCGCCCGCCGGAGAATGGCGCATATCAGCTCTGCGCCCGCTTCCTTTTCTGCACTTCGTCGATGAAAGTCTGTCGCTCACTCTTCCAGACGCTGTTCAACCTCGCTGCGCACGAGGTAGGACTGAACGGCCTCTTTTACCCCGAAGTTGCCAAGCACGTTGCCGTTCACCGACACCACGCTCATAGTGGGGTTCTGATAGACGTTCACTCGCGCACTCTGCGAATCGAGACCGGCCACCGTGAGCACGCCTGGGTGCAGCAGTGCTCGCCAGTAGTCCGCATCGGCGCAGTATGCGAGTCCGGGCACGCCCAGGGCGAGCACGAAGAGGGCAATACTTACCACGGCTGCGGTGGGTCGTCTGTTCGAGCCACGATGTCATAGAGTATCTACCTCGAAAGGGCCGCCACTGCCGCAGTTTGGCGCCTTCCCGTTACTCTTGAGGGTTTGCCATTCGCCCGATGAACAGGATGTCGCCGGTCGTCTCGTCGCGGATGAGATAAACGAATTGATGATTCGCGTCGAACACGATCGTCCGCTCGGGCTGAGCCTGATACGCCTCCGTCGCGATATCCTCCATAATCACCGCGGTCGCCGCAGTCGCTTCCGTACCCTTCTCGTCGAGATCGACATATGTTTTTTGCAGCACGTCCGAGATGTACAACCGCCGCGCGACGAGCCTCGCGATGCCCGAGAAGTCGGCTTGTTGCTTCGAGAAGGCGATGCCGATGCCGAGAGCCTTGGCGGCAGCGGTCAGGTGGAGTAGATCGGTGTTGCGAAATTTCGGCAGCGACACCTCGACGAGCTCTCTTTCAGCCTCGCCCACCCAGGCATCGAGAGTCGATGCCTTCAGCTGACGCTCGAGCGCGCCGAGTTGATGGATGTGATCGGGCAGCAGCACCAGCATTTCGACCGCATCGTGTCCCCCGCGAAAGGGGAGGACGAGCATCTTGAATGTCTTGCCGCGATAAAAGTAGAAGCGCGCCGTGTGGTGCATCATATCGGTCCGCACGCGCCGACCGGCCGGAAGATGGAAGGTCTGCTGGTTGGTATCAGCCGGGTCGAAGGAATCCGCCCAAGCTCCTTTAAAGTAGACGGCATCGGTCAGCAGCAGCGACGTTCGCCGGTCGAACTCACTCGCAGACACCAGAGAGTCGATCCGGCGGTGGGTTTTCGCGGACGCCCAGTGGTTGATGATCCGGGCCGAGACTCGAGGCGCACCCGAGAAATCGAGCGATTGCACCTGACCGACGAACTTCGTCTTGATCTCGGCGACATACCCGGGGCGCAACGGCAATCGGCGTTGCGCCCACAGCGCGTTGGCGACCGTGAACGTCAGCCCGTTGCCGTCCGGCTGGGCGGGCAAGTTCGCCGGATCGCTCCCCAGCAATTGAGCGAACGCCTGCGCGGTGCTGCCACGGGCTCCCGCCTGCACCATCGCAAGCGCCATCTCGAGACTGTAGGGAGAGACGAAGACGTTACCGGAGCGTCGCGCCAGCTCCCGATAGAGGCGAATGGCCACGGCGGCACGGCGCGCGCTCGAGTCGAGCGGCGAATGATCCGACAGCGCGGAATGCGTGCCGGCCACCGCGCGCGTCGCCGCCCGGGGAGTCGCGGCTGCCTGCGCGTGAGCCGTGCCGATGAAGCCGGCAGGGGAACCCAGGATGATCAGAGCGGCGAGCGTGGCGCCAAGGAAAATGGATGTGGGGACTGGTTTCATGGGCGATCTCATTCGTCTAGGGTATTCGGGCAGCAGGGGGATTCCCCTGGATCCAATTGTTGAACTTGCAATTGCAATCCCCCGCGCCGCCGCAAAGATCGCAGCCCCTTCCCTGGGGATCGCTACCCCGACCGTTGCAACGCGGGCAGATCCCGGTGCCCTTGCATTCCTCACACATGACGTACTGCTGCCGCTCCACGAAACCGCAGACCTCGCAGCGGTGCTCGCGCCACGCGCCCGACCCAGTCGTGCCCCCATGCCGCTGCCAATGCGTGAACTCGTGTCGCACGTATTCGGTGCGCCAAGCGCAGCGGCGACAAACCTTGACCGACTTCAGACAGGGCGAGTGCCCAGACGAGAGCGCGACCGACACATCGTCGTGTCGATCCGTGGTGCCGCACCACGAACATTTCCGGCACACGGAATCACCGGGCCGCTCGAGCGGCAGCCACGCGTGGGGACGCTCCTGGTCGCAACGCGCGCAGCGACAGGATTTGACATCGCCCCAGCGATGATCTTTGTAGTCACGGTAGTGCCAATCGTGTTTCCGGATGGCGCAGACCAAAGACCAGAAAATTCCGCGCGATCGCACTGTATGCCCCCATTCAAACAGGTTCGAGTCGTGTTCATCGGACGGCGACTCTTGAAATATGAATCAGCCGACGAATTCTGTACAAGCGCGGATCGTGACCGTCGAAACTCGGGTTCCCATCCCATCCATGTGGATTGAGTTCAGTTCTGCGCACCGCCGCTCGCGGCCCCGCCCCTGCGCGCGGAACCTGCGCTGGCTGGATGCATGCCGTAGCACACTGACTTGACCGCATACGGCTTGGCCGCCCGGCGCGGCTTGACATCCTGACCGGGCCTCTGAGCTTCCGGCCCGGGATCACTGGTCGTGCCCACGGGAACGCCCGGTGGCGGGGGTGGCATCTGGCCATTGGTGATGCATCGGCCGGTATTCCCATCGATGGTGAGACAATTCGGCGGTACGCGGGTCGCGGTCCGGACCCTGGGTGCGGGAGCGGCGCTTGCCGGATGCATGCCGTAGCACACTGACTTCGCCGCATAGGGCTTGGCTGCCGAGCGAGGTTTGATATTGCGCGGATTCACCGCAGGTGCCGGCTTCATCGTCGGCATGAGACTCGGTGCCTTGGGCATCGGCAGCGTATTTGGAGGCGCAGGATACCCACTCGACACTCCCACGAACGGATTACCCGCATCGGCGCTCGCAGGACCACACACAAGGAAAGACGCACAGGAGGCCACGATGGCGAAACTCTTGATGATGTGCATGTCGCTCGCTTCTCTCAAAATATGTTCTTCATCGAGTTGAATTTCGCATTAATGCGGCTTATCGTCGGATCGTCCTTCAATGGACCGGTATTCTCCATGCAATCATTGATGGCCCTCATATATTCGCCAGCCGCGTACTCCAAAAGACAGAGGTTTCGCTGGTAGGCAGGTACCCACGGAGCCAAATTCGCCGCCTCCTCGTACTGGTCGGCTGCGAGGATGGCGTCCGTCCTCGACCTGGCCTGGGCCCACAAGGTATTACCCGCAACCGCATGCTTTTGCGCAGCCTCCGGCGGGGCCGGCATCAGATCCTCTTTCCACATCAAAGGCGGCAAAATTACGCGGCGAAGTGAAGGTATAGGTTCTTTTTCGTAACTCCTGAGCAT
>JAKBDK010000119.1:0-740 GCA_021834525.1 Pseudomonadota bacterium
TGGAATGGTGTCGATCCAGGCTTGCGTGATGCGTTCCATGGGAGCTCTCCTCGGGCGGTGATCCGCATCCCTGTGTGCAGCGTCCTCGGGTGCAGCGTCTTCCCGCGGCGGCGGCGGGATTGTGCGTGGGCGCACATTCCGCGCGTGATGTCACAGATATTGACGCCGCGGATAGCGGACAGTCCGGGTCACGCTCGGCCGAGAGCGGTACCCGGGACGGTCACGGCGCCGGAGGCGAAACCCTCTCAGGAAAAGCGTTCGGAGAGCCGGTAGATCAGATAGCCGCTCTCGCGGCGGGCGCGCTCGGCGAAGTCCGCGAAGAACGCGCTGATGCTGCGGAACTCCGCGACCAGACCATCGCGATCGTTGTCCGCGATCATCCGCGCCAGCTTGCGGTGGTGCTCGAGGAAGTCGAGCAGCAGGGCACGGCGCTCGTCATCGGCGAGCACGATGTCGGCATACAGGTGCGGATCCTGTGCGAACAGGCGCGCGGTCATCATCAGCTCCATGCGATAGACGGGGCTGGAGTAATCGAGGATGGCGTCCGGGTGCAGGTTGCTCCGGCGCAGAAACGAGCCGTGCAGGAAAGTGGTGAAGTGCCGCAGGCCCTGGATCAGGTGCATGGCGCGGTCGTGGCGCCCGGCATCGACGATCTTGATGCGCATGCCCCAGAGCTCGAACTGGTCGAGCAGCCACCGGCTGCGCAGCGGATCGCGCCCCGGGCAGGCCAGCATCAGTTG
>JAKBDK010000119.1:750-4185 GCA_021834525.1 Pseudomonadota bacterium
TTGGTCAGGTTGGGGGCGTCCGGGCCGTGCATCGGATGCAGGCTGAGCACAGGCCCGGGATGGGCCTGCTGCATCAGTTCGAGCAGGCCGTTCTTGTTGGAGGTGAAATCGGCGAGCACCGCCTCGCCCGGCAGATGCGGAGCCAGGCGCCGGATCACCGCGGCGGTCACGTCGATCGGCACCGTCACGATGGCGAGATCGATGCCGCCCGCCAGCTCGTCGACGCGCGCCCAGTCGTCGCGTTCGAGGATGCGCACCCGGTGTCCGCTGCGCTCGAGGAAGCGGTGGTACAGCGTACCCATTCCGCCCGCGCCGCCGACCAGCAGCACGACGCGCGACCGCGTGCCCGCGCGCGGGAACGCGCCGTGCGACTGCCGATCGCGCGAGCTGCTCATGATCATGCGCAGGAAATCCTCCGCCCATTCCGCATCCAGCCCGTGCTGTTCGGCCTGGCGGCGAAAATCGGCGATCTTCGCCGCCTCGCGCGCGGCGTCGAAAATCGGCAGGCTCTGGCGGATCTTGGTCGCGATGACGTCGCCGACCACCCGGTTGCGCTGCTGCAGCAGATCGAGAATCTGCCGGTCGATGGCGTCGATGACTTCGCGCGGCGCCGCGAGTGGCTGCATGTCGGACGGCATGACGGTTCCCATGAAGTCGGGGTGAGTGCCGCGCCGTGGCGGGCGGATGTGATCGATAGTAGAGCAAGTGGCCGAGTCCGCCGCGCGGCATTGCACGCAAGCGGAGGCAGCGCCCTACGCGCGCCGACGTGATGGCCGCGCTGTTGCCGAGCATCACCCTGCACATGGTCATGTCGGTGTCCCGCGGCTTCAATGCGTTGCTCGGCGCAGGCTGTGGGCCGTACCGGGCGCGAGGATCCTGCCAGCCGAATGCGCCGGTCCTCTAGGGCCGTGGGCTATCCGCAGACCATGGGCATCGGGCTAGGGTTCCTGGCCGGCCCAAGCATAAGGCCAGCGACCATTGCCGAGATTGTGCACGTGGGTCGTGCTGATGCCGATCGTCAGCGCGAACGGATGCTCCGCGCTGCCGAAGAACTTGGTCATGTTGACGTTCGCGCCTTGCCAGGTCGTGGTGCCGAAAGCCTTGTTGTAGCCCACGCCGGTGGTGACGCTGCCCCATACGTGAGGCGGCGATCCGTTCAGGTCGTCACCCGGCTGGGTCGCCCCGGTGAAGCCGGCAGGAAGGCCCGGATCGGCGCCCGCTGTCGAAGCGGCATGGGCGGGTGCGACGTAAACCGGATAAGGCTGCGCGGGAAGGTTGAGGTTGAGGACCGGGCCGGATGGCGCCTTCATGCCATCGGCCCAAGCCGGCGCAACCAGGGTCAGTGTCAGCAAAGCCAGGCCGATACGGTTCATCTGCGAATTCTCCGACGACCCGACTACGCTACACCCGTTGCGGCGGCGGGCGCTGAACGCCCGGACAATCCGCAGGCGGCATCGGGAGCCGATGGTGCGGGCGCTGCCGAAACCGCGGCGACGGTCCGCAGCATCCGTCCCCGCAGCAGCAGATGCGATTTCCCCCGATGGCGGCGTTCCGGCGGTGCGGCAGCCCGCATTCGCGGTGGGCCCGATCGCGATGGCGCGCTGCGGACTTCATCCGGCGGGGAGGCTGGGCCTCGTGGCCCGTGAAGAACGGGCCGCGGCTGCAGGAGTGGCTGGAGCTGGGTAGCTGGTCGGGCTGCGAGAGGGTCTTGCGGTTCGCGCATCCCGCGATCGATCACCTGCGTGACACCGCGGGCCGCATCGACGGCACCTTCACGCCGCACCGCGCCCGACCGCGCCTTGCGCGTGTTGAGCAAGCGATTGATTCGGATGGCAGGGACTCACTCGAATAGCCTGTGTAATAATATGATTTTGAATGTCATTCGGCTATTGAGCATTCACGGTTACCGCCAAAGTTACCGCCTTTTCCGTGCGACGCCCCTGGCTGGGGTCGCCGTCAGCATCGCGCAGCTTGTTCGCCCTCACACCGCCCGGTGTCCGCGTTCCGGTCTCGCGATCCCAACTCGTAGCGGCGCGCAACCACGTCGCTGATCATCGCAGCACAGTTAGCGCTTGGGCCATGCGATGCGCCTCGCTGGCAGCGGCGCAGGTGATGTCAGCGTGGGTGTCGCCCCAGCCACGTCATGGGTTGCCATTTCGCCACCTCTGGCGTTGGCGTCGCGGCGGTTGAACTGCGGCGAGTTGCGAAGATCGCGCTCGGGCAATATTCTGTGCGAGTAGCCTCGTAGCTGCCGCACATCCCCGGGCAATTGGAGCCCGGACCGTGCGGCAACTTCGGGGCTCGTTTTTTGGTCCAGGTAGCACAGCTTGCCTTCGCGCTCCTGCGCGCTGAAATTGCGCGGATCGTCGGCGGTACGTACACTTCTTTGCGCGGGGCCCTGCAAGCTCGCTCCCTCCGGGGATTGGACCCGGACTGGCACGCGAGCTGCGGGGCCTTCCGTTTTCTCCGACGTCAGGTTGCCCTCGCCGCAGCCCAGCGCGCGCTTGATGCCCACCTTGAGCGCGGAAAGCCCACGGCCGTTCGAGGGTCCACGGGTCAGGCCAGCGAACGCTTCGTCGTCGTCAGCCGCTTTCCCGCGCAGTGGTGCGTAGTGCTCGAACATGCCACGCAAGGCAGCCGCTGCCTGCGGCGTGATCTGGCCGCTCTTCTCCAGAGTGTGCAGCGTGAACGCGCGCAGCTTGTCGAACAGCGGTGCAATCTGTTCAATCTTCGCGAGGGTCGTGGGATCGATCACCTTGCCCGAATACGGCCTAGGTGCTTTACCGGACAGAATGTCCTGCGCGTTCTGCGTGGTAATGCCCGATCCGGCATCGGGAAGCGCAGGGTTCACCTGCGCCACGCGCGCGTTGCGCTCCGGCGCGTGACGCGCCAGCAGGTAGTCCTGCATCTGCGCCGACGAGATGCCAAGGTTGCGCATGCGCCGCGTGATCGGGTCCATGATGCCGTGCTGCAGCCCGCGCATCGCATCGCCGGCTTCGCCGTGCATCAGGTTCTCGCCCATGTAGACGTTGATCGCGTCCGGGATCGACGAACCGATGGACTTCTCGATGTCCGCTTGCGCCTCGCGCATCGGGATCATCTTGTCCTGCAGGTTGATTCGGGCGCGGTTGGTTGCGCCCTGGACGCCTTCCCAGCGGCCGGTGTCGGCTTCCCAGCCCACCGACCCGAGCTGGTAGCCGCGCGCAGCCAGTCCGCTCAGCACGGACGCACGGTTGGCCTCCGCCATTTTGCGAGCGGCATCGGCGGCCATGCGCGCCACGTCGGCGCGGCTGCTGCCGGCCAGATCGGTTTCAGGTGGCGCCATGCCTTCTTCGCGCGCCGCTTCGTCGCGGCGGTTGAACTGCGGCGAGTTGCGAAGATCGCGCTCGGGCAATATTCTGTGCGAGTAGCCTCGTAGCTGCCGCACTTCCCCGG
>JAKBDK010000010.1:0-78369 GCA_021834525.1 Pseudomonadota bacterium
TGCGGCCTTGATGCTGGCGCCACCACCTTCAATGCCCATGGTGGTAGCGGCACCGCCGCCTTCAATGCCTGCGGCCTTGATGCTGGCGCCACCACCTTCGATACCCATGGTGGTAGCGGCACCGCCGCCCTCAATGCCCATGGTTGTAGCGGCACCACCGCCTTCGATGCCTGCGGCCTTGACGCTCAGGCCGCCGCCTTCGATACCGAGTGCAGTAGCGGCCTTTCCGCCGCCCTCAATGCCCATGGTGGTAGCGGCACCACCGCCTTCAATGCCTGCGGCCTTGACGCTCAGGCCGCCGCCTTCGATACCGAGTGCAGTAGCGGCCTTTCCGCCGCCCTCAATGCCCATGGTGGTAGCGGCACCGCCGCCTTCGATGCCTGCGGCCTTGACGCTCAGGCCGCCGCCTTCGATACCGAGTGCAGTAGCGGCCTTTCCGCCGCCCTCAATGCCCATGGTCGCAGCGGCACCACCGCCTTCGATGCCTGCCGAATTCAGGTTCGACAGAGAAACTACATTCTGTGCCAAGAACAAGCCGCCGGGATTTGGCTGTGTTCCTCTGATCTGCACCAATCCGCCGATTGCGAAATTCTGCGCATCGCTGGTTAGCGTTGCCGTTACGTCAACGATAAGACCGCCAATCTTCACTTGGCCGGTAGATGACGCTGATGTTACGACTCCCGTGACCAGCAACTGAGTTGCGCCTGGCACATCCATTTCGGGAAGACTCGTAATACTGGAAACGGTCGATTGACCACTCGCAGTTTCGCTGCCAGTGATCTCCACGACCGTATTGGGTGCAAGTGAGTCAAGTGTGACCGCGGAGCCACCTGGGCTCTTAAGGACAGCGGCGGCACCGACCTGGTAGGTCTGCCCGAGTACAACGACCGTCGAATTCTTTAAATTGACCAGTTCAACGGGGCCAATGGCCAAGGTGGCGGCCTGAGCGGTCCCGGCCAACGCGGCAGCCACAAATACGGCAACTGCCGGAGCAGACGAACCACGGAAAAGTGCCTTAACCGACCGCACCATCTGAGCCTCCTGATTATGTCACATCTCGCAGGGCGAGACGCTACCTATTCTATTTAACGTATTGCAACGTTATCAGAGAAATGAGAGGTGCGTCAAAGACTTTCCAGACATTGCCGTGGCCACAAACAAGTCGTCAATGACTAGAGCTCGTGCGTAGCCATAAGCCTGCTTCGCTCAGGGCCCGCCACCACGGATGAGGCTCTGCTATTAGATTACAGTTACCGACCTGAAACGGAGGGGGTCTTGGGCAAATCGGCAAGTACCCGAAGTGGGGTGTCAGGCTCATGCGCTCCGTGATCAATATAAAGAAAAATATTTACGCCGGTATCAACTCTGTCGGCCGACACAACGTCCGCATGATTCTTGTCGCCATGGGTCGCCAACCAGTTGTCAACTTCCAGGAGATATTCGGCAGTCTTGGAGCGAACGTATGCTTCAAATGCAGGCAAAAGTTCAACGGGCATTCCCTGGTCAGCGCTGACGCGACGTTCGAGGCGTTTCTCCGCATTTTTTGGATTAGTGTTGTGTTCAAGTGTGTTCGCCAATCGGGATACTGTCATGCCAAATCGTTCAATTAATTTTGGCGAAGTCGGATCGGGAATCATGAATGCACGGGAAATCGGCCGAATCCTATTATCGCCAGCGCGGAGCACTGCGCCAGATCGCAAGAGCTCTGAGAGCACAAAATTCGGATTAGCGCTGGAATTAACAAGCTTGACCAAACTAGAAAAGCAGCGATCAGGCGGTGTTGAAAATTCCAACTCAAGCGGAATTCCATACGGGCCACAATACTCTGGAATGGTGTGCCATTTCTGAAGCAATTCGACGAGGATTGCTCTAAGTGTAGGATCGGCTAAAGGAACAGTTGATTCACCATCAATGCAATGGTGCACGTCCCTCAATGTAAGACCAGTGAGCGCTGCAATTCGTGCCCGAGATGGAGTGCCATGATGTCCGAAGTCTCGTATAGCGCACTCAACGTACGCGGTTCTCGCGAGTGCCGAGAACTCCTCGTGACGAATGCCAACGCGGATCATTATTCGACAAAGCGGCCGAAGCGCGCGACTGAGTGCGCCAAATATGTACGCGCGCGCATCATCAGCGTTCATATATGTGGTCACGGTTGGTTGCGCGGATTCGCCGAGCGCTGCTGAACGAGCGACGAGAGTGCTTCGTTTTCGACGGGAGGATCGGCGTAAAAAAAGACATTAACGCCCACATCAGCTTTGACGGTTGATGTTGCCGATGCAGACTCTGGGTATTGAGCCAGCCAATCATCTAGTTCACATAGAAACTGCGTTGCGCGTTCTGTCGCGAATGCCTGAAAGTTTTGGAGAATCGATGGTGATAGCCCATGATCCGCGTAAACCGAACGTTCGAGTCGTTTGTCTTCGGCGTTTACTGAATTGAAATTCCTCTCGTGTGTTTCGATCATGCGGGCCAGGATCCATCCGACATGTTCTATTCCCGCTATATTTCCTTGTGACCAAATTAAAAATCTTGATAACGCTCGTACTCGAAATTCATCTGAACAACTAACAGACTTCGCGCGTATCAGGCCGTCAAGAATCTCATCGCGACTGGCGTTGTTATCTACTTGTGAAACGAGTTTTTCGAAACTCACGCCAGAAGACGACGACTCTATGTCAAGCTCAAGAGGTGAGCCATTCGACGCTAGGTACGACGGATCCGTATGCCATCTGTGTAATACGGTGATCATCGTGCGCATGCGTGCCGATCGCGGTGTCGGCCAATTAGTTTTTCCGTCAATGTATTGCTCGAGTCGGTCTCGAGCAATACCAGTAGCCCAAGAAACCTGGTCAAGGGATGGATGTTTGACTTCCCCAATTCCATCCCGCAATGCGCTCTCGACGTATGCGCTGCGTGCAACGTCAATGAACTCGTCATAACGGATGCCTGACCGAATCAACAATTTGATAATCGGACGAAGCACTCTTTGCAGCGCTTGAAGCCAATGCGGGCGCGGATCGATCGAAAAACTTGTATCGACGCTGCTCATGGCTCAGCTCAGGTCCGCTCCGCGGGATCGTAGAGGCGCTCATGTTCGAGGATGGCGTAACGATCCGTCATGCCTGCGATGTAGTCGGCCACGGACCGGGCGCGTCCTTCGGTGCCGTGCGCGGCCTCGGCGCGAACGGCCAGCTCATGATGCTCGGGCGGCATCAATTCCGTATTCGACAAAAATGCGCTGAACAGCGCCTCGATCACTCGGCGCGCTTTGGTCGTCATGCGCAGCACCTTGTAGTGCCGGTAGACTCGCTCGCGCAGAAAGTGCATCAGTTCCCGGTGTTCTTCCAGCGTCACGTCGCTGAGGGCGATCAACGAACGAGATTGCAGCCGTACATCCTCGATCGACGCTGGCCGAGCGTCATCGATGCGCGACTGACTGGTGCGGATCAGATCGACGACGATGTGATTGATCATGCGCCGGATCACTTCATGCACGAGTCGCCGTTCGCCGAGCTGAGGATACTCGGCGGTCACCGCATCGTACTGGCGGCGAAACAGGCGCATTTCGTTGAGCTGGGTCAAGTCGATCAGCCCCGCACGTATGCCGTCGTCTACGTCGTGATTATTGTAGGCGATCTCGTCGGCAAGATTTGCGATCTGCGCCTCCAAACCCGGCTGCTGACGGCGCAGGAAGCGCTCCCCGATGTCCCCGAGTCGCTGCGCATTGCGTACCGAGCAGTGCTTGAGAATGCCTTCGCGGCACTCGAAGGTCAGGTTCAAGCCCGGGAAGGCCGCATAGCGTTCCTCGAGCTCATCGACGACCCGCAGAGACTGCAGATTGTGTTCGAATCCACCGTACGGGCGCATACATTCGTTGAGCGCATCCTGTCCGGCGTGTCCAAAGGGGGTGTGACCTAGATCATGGGCGAGGCTGATCGCCTCGGTCAGGGTCTCGTTGACCCCGAGCGCGCTCGCCACCGAGCGGCCGATCTGTGCCACCTCGATCGAATGCGTGATTCTCGTGCGGTACAAATCACCTTCGTGATTGACGAACACCTGTGTCTTGTAGACCAGGCGCCGGAACGCATTGGAGTGGATGATGCGGTCGCGATCTCGCTGGAATTCGGTGCGAAATTGCGGCTTCGATTCGGGGAACCGGCGGCCGCGCGAACTCTCCTCGCGCGCGGCGTAGGGGGCGAGGGCGCCGCTGTCGAGATGCTCCGTGGTCATGGGCGCCCCATCAGCACAGATGTGCCTGCAGCGTGCGCTCAAGGTGCTGCGGTTCGTAGTCCGCGGTCACGAATGCGTCACCGATCGCCCGCAGCAGCACCAGGCGGATTTGTCCGTCGAGCACCTTCTTGTCCATGCGCATGCCCTGGAGCATCGTCTGGGCGGACACCTCCGCGAGCCGCGTCGGCAACCCCATGCGTTCGATCAAGGCGGTGATGCGGGCCAGGGAAGCGGCATCGATCCACCCGCTCTCGCGCGACATGCGCGCGGCCATGACCATTCCCGCTGCCACTGCCTCGCCGTGCAGCCAGCGGCCATATCCGGTCGCAGACTCGATGGCGTGGCCGAAAGTGTGGCCAAAATTCAACAACGCGCGCTCACCGTGCTCGAGCTCGTCGCGTCCGACGATCTCGGCCTTGATCTGGCAGGAGCGCAAAATGACGTGTGCCAAGGCGTCCCGGTCGCCCGCGAGCAACGCCTCAGCGTGTGACTCCAGCCAATCGAAGAACGCGGCGTCCCGGATCAGGCCGTATTTGACCACTTCGGCCAGACCGGCGCGCAGTTCTCGCGGCGGGAGTGTCGCGAGCGTTGCGGTATCGGCGAGCACGGCGACCGGTTGATGGAAGGCGCCGATCAGGTTCTTGCCGCCGGGGTGATTGACGCCGGTCTTGCCGCCCACCGCCGAATCGACTTGCGCGAGCAGTGTCGTCGGCACTTGCACGAAGGCGACACCCCGCTGGTAAACGGACGCGGCGAACCCGGCCATGTCGCCGACGACCCCGCCGCCGAGTGCCACCACGACGCAGTCGCGCCCGAACCGATTTGCGACCAGCACGTCGAGGATGCGCGCCACGGTATCCAGAGTCTTGTACGACTCCCCGTCTGGCAGCAGCGTCGCAACCGTACGCCGGGGGCGCAGCGCACCCTCCAGGGCGTCCAGATACAGCGGTGCCACGGTGGTATTGCTCACGATCAGCACGTCACGGACAGGCACGTGGCGCCCGATCAGGTCGCGCTCGCTCAGAAGGCCGTGGCCGATCTGGATCGGATAACTGCGCCTGCCCAGCTCGACCGTCAGTGTATGCGCCACACTACTCATGAGCGGCAATCTAGCGGATCAGCTGCAGGATGTCGCGCACCACGGCCTTGATCTGCCGACCGTCGGTGCTGACCGTCAGATCGGCAATAGACCGATACAGCGGGTCGCGGATTTGCATCAGCTCCTGCAGGCGGTGCGCGGGGTCTTCGACACCATTGAGCAGCGGGCGCTGGCGCCCCGGTTTGACCCGCTCGGCCTGCTGGGCAACGGAGGTCTTCAGGTATACCACCCAGCCGTTCTCGGCGAGAAGGCGGCGGTTTTCCGCCAGCATCACCGCTCCACCGCCGGTCGACAGCACGACATGCCGGAGGGACGTCAGTGAGGCCATCACTTCGTGTTCGCGCTCGCGAAACCCCGTCTCGCCTTCCTTATCGAAGATGAACGGAATGTCGACGCCGGTGCGTCGCTCGATCTCCGCGTCGCTGTCGTAGAACGGCACGCGCAACAGCCGAGCGAGGTTGCGCCCGACGGCCGATTTGCCCGAGCCCATGGGGCCGACGAGAAAGATATTGGGAGGTTTGCCTTGCATGATTCAGGCACGAGGATACCAAGGCAGGCGGCTCGAAAGGCGGCGTCTTGCGCCGCATTCTGCGTCCGCGCAGAGGTTCGCATGCGCCGCCCCGAGGTCGATCGGGGTGGTGCTGCTCAGGGGTGCGGATCCGTTCGGACTGACGCAGGCATTGGCCGTGCCGTACGGGCTGTATGGCCCCGGCGGTGCCGTGTTCGGGCTGTTGAAGTCGGCGAGTCCCGGCAGCCCGAAGCTCACCGACGTGCTGCGCGGACGGGCCGCTCGCGGTGGTGTTCGATACCGCGCGATGCCAATGGACCCCGGCCGTGCTCGAGGCGTGGGTCACGCTCATGTTGCCGCCGTCGTTCGTCACCCGCTTAAGGCGCTGAGCGTGCCGCGCATCGGGGGACGTGCGCGGCCGTTGACGGACGTCAGCCGGACAGGCGCATTACCGGTCGAATCCGTCGTCAATGAGCCGGCGCTCTGGGCGTCGTTCGACGACGGCACCGTGGGCGAGTCCGTCCACGGCGCCGTCGGCCCGGAATCCTCAGGCTGATCGCGGCGCGGCAAGGGTCCCGATCAGCCTGTTCATCTCAATCCGGCGCCGGTCAATATACCGCCGGGTTCTGATGGACGATCTTCGGCGTTACGAACACCAACAGCTCATCTTTGAAGTTCTTGTGATCCGTGTTCTTAAACAGATGGCCGATGATCGGGATGTCCCCGAGCCACGGCACCTTGTTGATCGTATCGGTGCTATTGGTCTGCAGGATGCCGCCGAGTACGACGGTCTGGCCGTCGTTGACCAGCACCTGCGTAGTCACTTTGCGGGTATCGATCGCCGGCACCTGCACGCCGCCGGAGGCCACGACCACCTGGCCCACTTCGTCATCACGCACTTCGAGCGTGAGGATGATGCGATTGTCGGGGGTGATCTGCGGCGTGACTTTCAGCTCCAGTACCGCGCGCTTGAAAGCGATGGAGGTCGCGCCGCTCGAGGCGGACTGCTGATAGGGGATCTCGGTGCCCTGCAGGATGGTCGCCTGGCGCTGGTTCGCGGTGATGACCCGCGGGGAGGAGATGACCTTCGCTTCGGTTTCGGCCTGCGCCGCCGAGAGCTCCAGATCCACCAGGTAGTTGCCGCTCAGGATGCCGAAGGCGATCGAGCCGGCCGGGTTGCTCACCGGCAGGTTGACGTCGTAGCGGTTCCCGGCGCTCGAGCCGGTCGGGAAGGTGACGGGATACGGCGTGTTGTTGGCCTGAATGTTGCCGATGGCCGAGCTCACCATCGTGTCGGTTCCGGCGGCGGTGCCGGTGGTCGCGACGATGCCGTTCGGGCCGTTGGCCTGAACATCGGTGAGTCCGAGCCGGGTGCCGAGCTGGCGCTCGAAGTCATTGTTCACCAGCACCACACGGGCGGAAATCAGCACCTGGCGCACCGGCACGTCGAGTCGTCGCACCATGCGCTGGATCTGCGTCAGGCGGTCCGGGGTGTCCTGCACGAGCAGCGTATTGGTGCGCTTGTCCACGGTGACGCTGCCGCGCTTGGACAGCAGCGAGTGGCCCTGTGACTTGATCAGTGCGGCGAGGTTCGCGGCCTTGGCGTAATTGATCTGGATGTACTCCGAGCGCAGCGGCTCGAGCTGCTGCACGGCCTGCTCGGCGGCGAGCTCGGCCTTTTCGCGCGCGGCGAGTTCAGCCTGCGGGGCGACCAGGATGACGTTGCCCTGGTGGCGTTCGCCGAGGCCCTCGATCTGCAGGATCAGGTGCAGTGCCTGGTCCCAGGGCACGTCGTGCAGGCGCAGCGTGACGGTGCCATGCACGGAGTTGGCAACGACGATGTTCTGGCCGCTCGCATCGGCGAGCAGTTGCAGCACGGCGCGGACCTTGATGCTCTGGAAGTTCAGCGACAGACGCTGGCCGGTGTATTTCGGCCGCTGCGCGGCCACCTGGCCCTGGGTCTCCGGACGCAGTTCCACCACGTACTGGGTGTTCGCCTGGTAGGCCAGCTCGGTGAAGGCGCCGGTCGCATCGATCGTCATGCGCGAGCCGCGCGGCGTGCGGGTCACGGAGAAATCACGGACCGGCGTGCCGAAGTCGGTCGCATCGAAGCGGCGCAGCAGATTCACCGGGACCGCCGCATGGCTGAAATCGATCACGACCTGGTTGCCGACCTGGCGCAGGTTGACCGGAATGTGCGGGTTCGAGAGACGCACCAGGATCCGCCCGGCGCCATCGGCGCTGCGGCGGAAGCTGATGTGGCGGATCTCCCAGGGCGTGCTGAGTCCGGTGCCGGTCGCCGCGGTGCTCGCAGCGACGGCCGGCGCAGCCGCGGGTGCGTCGGCTTCGTGCGCCGCGCCGGCGCCGAGGGTGACGAGGATCTCATTGCCGTGGCGCTGCAGGGCGTAGGCGACCATCGAGTCGAGGTTCAGCACCACCCGTGCGCGGTGGCGCGTTGCGGCCGCGAACACCGACTCGAGTCCGCCGGACTTCACATGAATCTGATTCGAGGGCAGCGCGAGCTGCGTGTTCGGCAGGTCGATCACGACGCGCGCCGGGTGGTCCATGGTGAACGACAGCGGCTTCGGGGCCGGACCCGACAGATGCAGCGCGAGCTGCATCTGCGCATGCGGCAGCGATTGCACCTGGATCGATTGCAGCGCGACCTGGGCTTCGGCTGCCCGCGCCGGGCGAGCCGCCGCGAGCGCCAGCACGGCGAGCAGGGACAGGGCGGCTGCGTCGACGACGCGCGGATTCCGCGGAAAGGCTTTCATTCTCGAACTCCCTGCATGAGCGTTCGCTACCGGATTTTTCACTGACTGAGTCCCAGGGCTGCCGGCCGTTTCATGAAGCCGCCGAGACCGTCGGGGACGATTTCGGCCAGCCGGATTTGAGTCGGGGTGATCTGGATGATGCGGCCGTCGTTCTGGCCCATGTAATTGCCGACGGACACGCGGTGCACCACGCCGTCCTTGGTTTCCACCAGGCCATAGACCTGGTGATTCAGGCGCAGCGTTCCGACCATCGTCAGCGTGTCGAGCGGGAAGCGCTCGAGGTACTGCTGCGGCCGTGAGGCGTCCGGGCGCACCGTGCCGGCGCCGGTCGGCTCGCTCGGCACGAACGGTGAGCGCATCGCCTGATCGTCGTAGGTGAAGGTCTCGTATTTCGGCACCGTCGGCAGCGGCTCGACGCGTCCGCCGGGCTGGTGCTCGACACGCGTGATGAAGCGCTGCACGCTGCTCTGGCCGCCGGAGCATGCCCCGAGGGCGAGGCAGCCGAGCGCCGCGCCGATGCGCACCAGTGCGCGGATGTGGCTGTGAGTGCTCATTGCGTCCTCTTGCGCGCTCAGCCCGGTCCGCGCTGCGGCGGACGGGCGAACTTGTGCTTGCTCGCGCGCCGCGCGGCCATCTCGTTCGCGGTGAGGTAGCGATACGTCTTGGCCGTCAGCGTCAGCGACAGCTGGTCGTACGCGCCCTTGGTCACCGGTTTGATCCGGATGTCGTGCAGCGTGACGATGCGCGAGAGCGCGGCGATGTCGCTGACGAATTCACCGAACTGGTGGTAGCTGCCCGCGAGCTGCATCTTGATCGGCAGCACCGCGTAGAACTCCTTCTTCGATTCCTTGCCGGGCTCGAACAGCTTCTGCTTCAGGCCCGCGGCGGTCGCGGTGTCGGAGATGTCCTCGAGCAGGCTCGGCACCTGAGTCTTGCCGGGCAGCTGGCGCAGCAGCGCGCCGAAGGAGCGGCGCAGCTGCGTCAGCTGCGCTCGGTAGATGTTCAGGTTGGCCGCCACGGAGTGCTTGATCACGAACTCCTGGCGCAGCGACTGCTCCTGACGCGCGCTTTGCAACAGCTGCGGGCGCACCGAGTTCCACACGAGCAGGTACACCAGGATCAGCGTCAGCAGCACGAACGTCAATCCGACGGCACCGGCGCGCACGGCGAACGGCCAGCGGCCGGGGTCGCGCGGGTCAAGATCGCGCAGCTCCTCGAATAGCTCCTGCACGTTGACGTTCATGCGCCGTGACCTCCGCGGGCCGGACCGTGGTCGGGCTGGGCGTGCTTGCCGGATTTCGGCGAAATCACCTTGGCGTCGAGCGTGAACGTCGAGCCCGGTGAGCCCTTGCTCGCCTGGATGACCTCGAGCTCGGCGTTGGCGAGCCAGTGAGAATGATCGATGTTGCGCATGAAGTCCGACACGCGGGTGCTCGACTGCGCCACGCCCTTGAACTGCATCTGCACGCCCTTCTGGGTCACTTCGGTCAGATACAGCCCCGGCGGCACCGTGCGCACGATCTGATCGAAGATGTGCACGATCTGCGGCCGGGCGCGCTGCAGCTGCTCGATGATGCGCATGCGCGCGAGGAACTTGCGCTTGGTCTTCTCCAGGGTGTTGATTTCCCCGATCTGGTGATTGAGCACCTGGATCTGCGCCTGCAGCAGCTCGTTGCGCCGCACCTGGGCGCCGATCAACCCGGTGTAGACCAGGCGCACGCCGAAGGCCACGACGAGCGCAGCGAGTGCGGCGGCGGCGAGCGCAATCAGGAAGGCGAGCTTGCGCTCTTTGCGCTCTGCTTCACGCCAGGGCAGCAGGTTTATGCGCGGCATGTCAGTCGAAGCTCCTCAGCGCCAGTCCGCAAGCGGTCAGCAATGCCGTGGCGTCGCGGTGCACGGCCTGGGTGCGCGCGCGCGCCGAGAGCTTCATCTGGCCGAGCGGATCGCCCTTCTCGGCGGCGATGCCGACGCGGCTCGCGATGACGTCGGCCACGCCGGGAATGTTGGCGCACCCGCCGCACACCAGGATCTTCTCCGGCTGTTCGCGGCCGGAACCGGAGGCCAGATAGAATTGCAGTGAACGGTTGACCTGTTGGGTCATGTCGTCGATGAACGGGTCGAGCACCTCGGACTGGTAGTTGCCCGGCAGTCCGCCCTCTTTTTTGGCGCGGCCGGCTTCCTCGAGCGACAGGCCGTAGGTGCGCATGATTTCCTCGGTGAGCTGCTGCCCGCCGAAGGCAAAATCACGGGTATAGGCGACCTTCAGGCTGCGCAGCACGCTGAAGGTCGTGCTGCTGGCGCCGAAGTCGACCACGGCGATGGTGCGGTCGATGCCCCCGTCGGGCATCTGATGGGTGAGCAGCCGGCAGGCGTTCTCCAACGCGAACGCTTCGACGTCCACGACCTTTGCCGTCAGCCCAGCGGATCGCACCGCGGCCTGTCGTTGTTCGACGTTCTCGGTGCGCGTCGCCACGAGCAGCACGTCGTTGGCGTCCGGATCCTTCTCCGAGGCGCCGATCACTTCGAAGTCGTAGCTCACTTCGTCCATCGGGAAGGGGATGTACTGATCGGCCTGCATCTGCACCTGCGCCTCGAGGTCGTTGGCGCGCAGCGTGCGAGGCATCTGGATCACTTTGGTGATCGCGGCATCGCCGCTGATGGCGAGCGCGACCTCCGTGTTCTTGGTGCCGGAGCGTTTGACCGCGCGGCGCACGGCCTCGCCGACCGCCTCCGCGTCGACGATGCTCTTCTCATTGATCGAGTTGACCGGCGTTGCTTCCGCCGCATAACTCTCGACCCGATACTGCCCGCCCGCCATGCTGAGCTCGATGAGCTTGATGGAGGACGTGGTTATGTCAAGTCCCAGCAGTGGGCGGTGCTTCCGCGGGAAGAGCAACATTGTTTTCCTTTTCAGGGTCTTACGCCTGAAAATAGCCACCCCTGATGAATATTCGAGGCACTATATATCAGCGCAAGGTTAAATTGAACGTGAGCCGCCTCACGGAAACGCGAGGCGCCCCGTCCGACCTGTGCGCCGAGTCGCAAAACTGCCAGGTGAGGCCCGCTTTCAGGCCCTCCCGGGGGAGCACCGGGGGTCCCGAGGCGGCGCCCGGGCGAACTTATCCACAATGTGCGCGGTCCGTGAAGTTGCGGGGTACGATTCGCTTCCGGGAAGCGCCGGACCTTGAGCGGAGCTGTTCCTCCCTGCCACAGAGAGTTCTCATTCGGTGAATCTGAAGCTATATCGAGTTCCGGCGATCGTGGCCGGCGCGCTGATCTTGGCGGCGCTGGTGGGGCTGTACGCTTACCTGTGCACCTACGTCTACCTCGAGCCCTCGCTGCCGACCCTGGCGCAGATGCACCACGTCCAGCTGAAGGTCCCGTTGCGGATCTACACGGCCGACGGGCAGCTCCTGGCGCAGATCGGCACCGAGCAGCGCACCCCGGTGCGCTACCGGGACGTTCCCGCGATGGTGCGCGAGACCTTTCTCGCCGCCGAGGACCACCATTTCTTCCATGAGGGCGGCATCAACCTGATCAGCATCCTGCGCGCCGGCGTCATCGACCTGATCGAGGGGCGCAAGGCCCAGGGGGGCAGCACCATCACCATGGAGGCGGCCCGCAACGTCTTTCTGACCCTCGACAAGACCTGGCGGCGCAAGCTTCAGGAGTCGTTCGTCGCCTACGAGCTCGACCACGACTTCAGTAAGCAGGATGTCTTCCGGCTGTACCTGAACGTGATTTTCTTCGGTGAGCGCGCCTACGGCGTGGCGGCCGCCGCGCAAACCTATTATGGCAAGACACTCGCCCAGCTGACGCTGCCGGAGGCCGCGACCCTCGCCGGGATCGTGCAGGCGCCCTCCTTATACAACCCGGTGGTCCACCCGCATCTGGCGGCGGACCGACGCTCTTACGTGCTCACCGAGATGCTCAAACTCGGGTACATCACCTCGGCGGCGGCGCAGGCGGCCGATCAGGCGCCGATCGACGCGCGCCTGCATGCGCCGCGCGTGAGCGTGCATGCCCCCTATGTGGCGGCCATGGTGCGTCAGCAGATGGTGCAGCGCTACGGTGCGGCAGCCGAGACGGCCGGATACCGGGTCTACACGACCCTCGATGGGCGGCTGCAGAACGCCGCCGACCGCGCGGTCCAGCTCGGGCTGATTGCCTATGACCGGCGGCACGGCTGGCGCGGCCCGATCGGGCGCACGGTGCTCGCCCGTACCGTGAGCCCGGCCGAACTGCGCACGCTCACGGCGCAGTATCAGCCGATCGGCGTGCTGCGGCCGGCCGTCGTGGTGCAGGTCGGTGCCCAGGACGCCGAGGTGTATGTGCGCGACCTCGGCTTCGGTACCATCGGCTGGAACGGCCTGTCCTGGGCCGGCAAGGCGCTCGCCGACGGGTTGGTCGGTGCGGCCCCGAAGAGCGCCGCTGATGTTCTCTCGCGCGGCGATGTCGTCTACGTGGTGTGGCACGGTCCGACGGACGTCCTGCTCGCCCAGGTGCCGCAGGCCGAGGCGGCCATGGTGGCGCTCGATGCCGATGACGGTGGCATCGCCGCACTGGTCGGCGGATTCGACTACTACATCAGCAAGTACAACCGCGCCGTCTACGCGCAGCGCCAGCCGGGGTCTGGGTTCAAGCCCTTCTATTATTCCGACGCGCTGCAGCACGGGTACACCCCTGCCAGCACCTTCCTCAACGCCCCGCTGGTGGTCGGCGGCCCGGGCATGGAGAGCACCTGGCGGCCGGCCAACGACAGCGGCCAGTTCAGCGGCCCGGTCCGGCTGCGCGTGGCACTGGCCCATTCCTTGAACCTGGTGTCGATCCGACTGCTGCGCGCCCTCGGGGTGCAGACCGTGACTCAGTATGTGCAGCGGTTCGGGTTCGATCCGAAGGCGCTGCCGCAGAACCTGACGCTCGCGCTCGGGACGCTGGAGACCAACCCGCTGCAGATGGCTGCCGGCTACGCGGTGTTCGCCAACGGCGGCTACCAGGTCAAGCCGTTCCTCATCGACCGCATCCTCGATGCGGACGATCGGGTGATCTGGCAGGCCACACCGCGCATCGCCTGCCACGGCTGCAGCCAGCCGGTGCAGCTTTCGGACCTGCAGCCGGCGGCGAACGAGAGCGCGCTGGTGGCGGAGGCCGATGCGCTGCGCGGCGGCGGGGCGGCCGACATGCCGGCGGGGCAGATCGCCCCGCGCGTCATCAGTGCCGACAACGACTACATCATGACCTCGATGATGCGCAGCGTCATCAAATTCGGGACCGGCGTGCGCGCACTGGCGCTGAACCGCACCGACATCGTCGGCAAAACCGGCACGACCAACAACTGGAAGGATGCCTGGTTCAACGGCTTCACGCCGCACCTGGTGGCCAGCGTCTGGGCGGGCTTCGATGATGACCGCACGCTCGGCTACGGCGAGGAGGGTGCGCACGTGGCCCTGCCGATCTGGATGCGCTTCATGAGCCGGGCGCTGCACGGGGTGCCGCAGTGGCGTAGGCCGCAGCCTGCCGGCATCGTGCAGCTGCGCATCTCGCCGCAGACGGGGTTGCTCGTGAGCGATGAGAACCCGGACGGCATCGAGGAGATCTTCATGGCCAAGCATCTGCCGGCCGGCGCCCCGGCCGGCCCGGCGAACCCGGGTCAGGGCTCGGCGGAGTCGATTTTCTGATGCCCAAGCGGCCGACACCGCGCGCCGACCACCTGCGACTCGCGCTCGCCCAGGAGGCTGCGCGGATCATGGCCGAGCACGGCATCAGCGACTTTCTGCTCGCCAAGCGCAAGGCCGCGGATCGATTCGGTGTCGCCGACGGTGCGGCGCTGCCGAAGAACGTCGAAATCGAAGCGGCACTCGAGCAATACCAACGGCTCTTCGACGGCGACGGCCACGCCGAGTCGCTGCGCGCTCAGCGCGACGCGGCGCTCAAGGCCATGCGCCGGCTGCGGGAGTTCGAGCCGCGCCTGGTCGGGCCGGTGCTCACCGGTACCGCGACCCGCCACGCGCAGGTACAGCTGCACCTGTTCACCGACACCGCTGAATCGGTGACGCTGAAAATGCTCGAGATGGGTCTGGCGCACGAGGTGACCGAGAAGCGCGTGCGCATGGACTCGGCGCGGGTGCGGGTCTTTCCGGGGCTGCGCTTTGAGATCGAAGCGCAGCCGATCGAGGCGACGGTGTTCCCGGCCGACGGCATCCGCCAGTCGCCCGTCAGTCCCGTCGACGGCCGGCCGATGCGCCGCGCCAGCGCCTCCGAGGTCGAGGCGCTGCTCGCGGCGTCCTAGCCGCCGTTTATCGGCGGCGGGCGATCTCCACGTAATCGCGCTGCGTCGGGCCGGTGTACAGCTGACGGGGGCGGCCGATGCGCATCTGCGGGTCGGCGAGCATCTCCTGCCAATGCGCCACCCAGCCCACCGTGCGCGCGATCGCGAACATGACCGTGAACATCGAGCGCGGAATCCCGATCGCGCTGTAGATGATCCCGGAGTAGAAGTCCACGTTCGGATAGAGCTTGCGCTCGACGAAGTACTCGTCCTTCAGCGCGATCTCTTCCAGGCGCAGCGCCAGCTCGAACAGCGGGTTGTCCGAGCGGCCGAGTCGCGCGAGCACCTTGTGGCACATCTCGCGGATGATCTTGGCGCGCGGATCGAAGTTCTTGTAGACCCGGTGCCCGAAGCCCATCAGGCGGACGTGGCTCGACTTGTCCTTGGCCTGCTCGAGGAACTTCGGGATGTTGTCGACGGTGCCGATCTGCTCGAGCATGTTCAGCACCGCCTCGTTGGCGCCGCCGTGCGCCGGTCCCCACAGCGCCGCGACGCCCGCGGAGATCGCTGCGTAGGGATTCGTGCCCGTGCTGCCGGCGAGGCGCACGGTGGAGGTGCTGGCGTTCTGCTCGTGGTCGGCGTGCAGGATGAACAGCAGATCGAGCGCCTGGGCGGCAATCGGGTCGACCTCGTACGGCTCGCACGGCACCGCATAGAGCATGTGCAGCAGGTTGCTGCAGTAGTCGAGGTCGTTGCGCGGGTAGACGTACGGCTGCCCGAGGGAGTGCTTGTGCGCCGCGGCCGCGATGGTCGGGATCTTGGCGATGATGCGGTGCGCGAAGATCTCCCGGTGGCGCGGGTTATAGATGTCCATCGTGTCGTGGTAGAAGGCGGACATCGAGGCGATGACCGCCGAGACCATGGCCATCGGGTGCGCGTCGTAGTGAAAGCCATGGAAGAAGCGCAGCAGCGACTCGTTGATCATCGTGTGATGACGGATGCTGCCGACGAATTCGTCGAGCTGTTTGCGCATCGGCAGCTCGCTGTGCAGCAGCAGGTAGGCCACCTCCATGAAGCTGCTCTTCTCGGCGAGCTGCTCGACCGGATACCCCCGATACAGCAGAACGCCCGCGTCGCCGTCGATGTACGTGACGCGGCTTTCCGTCGCGGCGGTCATGCCGAAGCCCGGATCGTAGGTGAACACCCCAAGCTCCTTGTTGAGCTTGGCGATGTCAACGACGGACGGACCGATGCTGCCCGGACGGACCGGCAGGCTCAGCGTGCGATCAGTGGCTCGATCGACGAGCTCGAATGTGTTCTGGGTCATTCGGTAGACGCTTCCATTGTTGAGCGGTCGGCGCCCAAGCGGGGGTGTCTCGAGCGTCGGGGGGAACGAGGCCGCAGGTTTACACGGTCCGCGCCTCGAATCAAGGTGCAAGTGCCGAGCTGAGTTTACCAGCCGGTAGAATGAGCCCGCCAGCGCGCCCGGGGTGCGCAGGTACCGGGCGGACACGGGAAAAATGTGGCATCGTGCGGGCTTGCCCGTCCTGCTCCTCGCCCCATGATTGCGCTCGAAAACCCGCCGCTCGCCGTGTACGTGCACTTTCCGTGGTGCGTGCGCAAGTGCCCGTATTGCGATTTCAACTCGTACACCCTGCGCGGTGAGCTCGATGAGACGGCATACCTCGCGGCGCTGCGCGCCGATCTCGCCGTGCAGGCGCGTGATGCGGGTGAGCGAGAGGTGATCAGCGTCTTTCTCGGCGGCGGTACCCCGAGCCTGTTCTCCCCGCGCGGCATCGGCGAGCTGCTCGAGGCTCTGCGCGCAGAGCTGCGGCTCGCCGCGGGGCTCGAGGTCACTCTGGAGGCGAACCCCGGCACCATCGAGCGGGGCCGCTTCGCCGAGTACCGCGCGGCGGGCGTCAACCGCGTCTCGCTCGGGGCGCAGAGTTTCTCGGCCGCACAGCTTCAGGCCCTCGGACGGATCCACTCGCCCGAGGACACCCGCCGCGCCGCCGAGGAGCTGCACGCCGCGGGGCTGGAGAACTTCAATCTCGATCTGATGTATGGCCT
The DNA here is from genome assembly GCA_021834525.1 of Pseudomonadota bacterium. Taxonomy (GTDB): domain Bacteria; phylum Pseudomonadota; class Gammaproteobacteria; order Steroidobacterales; family Steroidobacteraceae; genus 13-2-20CM-66-19. The sequence goes on from JAKBDK010000010.1 coordinate 16,953, forward strand.
GCCGGGCCAGGACGTGGCCGGTGCGCTCGCGGATCTCGAGGCGGCCCTGGCGCTCGCCCCGGCGCACCTCTCGCACTACCAGCTCACCCTGGAGGCCGGAACGCCGTTCGCGGCGCGCCCGCCGCCGCTGCCCGAGGAGGAGCCGATCGAGCAGATGCTCGCCGCCTGCCGCGAGCGGCTGGCGGCCGGCGGCTTCGAGCAGTACGAGGTCTCCGCCTACGCCCGGGCGCACCGCCAGTGCGCTCACAACCTCAATTACTGGCAGTTCGGGGATTACCTGGGCATCGGCGCCGGGGCGCATGGCAAGCTCACCCGGGCCGCCTCCGGCGAGGTGCTGCGCAGCGCCCAGGCGCGTGAGCCGCGTCGCTACCTCGCCTGCGCGGCGCAGGGGGCGGCGGGGCGTCGGGCGGTGCCGGCCGAGCAGCTGCCGTTCGAATTCATGCTCAATGCCTTGCGGCTGCGCGCGGGGTTCGAGCCGGCGCTGTTCTGCCGTCGGACCGGGCTCGACTGGGCGGCGGCGGGCGGGCCGCTCGAGGCACTGATGGAGCGCGGCCTGATCGAGCGGGACGGATCGAGCGTGCGGGCGAGCGGACTCGGGTGGCGATTTCTCAACGAGCTGCTGTTGGGCTTTCTGCCGGAAATCCCGAAAAGCATCGGCTGAACAGAATTGTCAATGCTTGTGGGCGATGAATGACCCCTTGACGGCAGGCCTTATACACAGGGAGGAGGCCGGTGTCGGCAAATGAGTGAATTAGCTCTCATACCCGCTAAGTCGCTCAACGATGTCGCTGTAAGTCATTGACGAATAAGGCAGAAATACCCTGGTCATTTTTTCATCACTGCAACAAAACCGCAATGTGACCGCGCAATTGCATGGGGTGGACCCGAGTCGTCCACAGAGTTATCCACAGCTTTTGTGGATAATGCGGGTGAGGCGGTGCTCCCCCGTCCGGAAGCACCGTGACGCTTGAGAGAATCCGTTGCGCCGGGTACACTCCGCGCCCTTTTATTGCAACGAAGGCCTTCGCCGGCCGCGTCCCGCCGCCGGCGCCGACCGCTGATTCGAGTCACCGTACTATGAAAGCCGCCATTCATCCCGAGTACAAAGAGATCACGGTCACCTGCACCTGCGGCAACTCGTTCAAGACGGGTTCCACGCTGGGTCACGACCTGCAGGTGGAAGTGTGCTCGAGCTGCCATCCGTTCTACACGGGCAAGCAGAAGATCGTCGACACGGCCGGTCGCGTGGACAAGTTCCGCAAGAAATACGGCGCTGCCGGCGCCGCTGCCGCCAAGTAGTCCGCGCTGCGTCCCGCGGCGCCGGAGTGGCCGCGCGGATCGCCCCTGGCGCCGCCGAGGGCGGTGCCTGCGCCTGTGCCGTGCGGCGGGTCCGGAACCGGACCGCGCGGCCGCGGTCTCATTCGGGGTACCGCTGAGGCCGACAAGGGGGAGCAGTGCAGGCGCTGCGCGCGCGCAAAGCCGGAAGGAGCCTGCTCTTTGCGCTCGTCCTCGCCGCGCATGCCCTGATCATCGCGCTGCTGATCCGAGTCTCGGACGTGGTGCGGCGTTCCGGCGAGCGTCCGCTCACGGTCAGCGCCATCATCCTGCGGCCCGCACGGTACCGCCCCACGCACTTCGCGCCGGTGCGCCTGCGTCGCGCCGCCTTGATCCGATCCCCGCTCACCGCGCCCATCACGCTGCCGCTGTCGGGTGTGCAGCACCCCATCCTCGTCCCGCCCCCCATCAACTGGACCCAATCGGCGCGTCAGGCCGTGCAGGCGGTGCTGCGCCGGCGGCATCGGGTCGCGATCGGATTCCCGGCCGGCGCACACAGCCGCCGCGGGCTGTCCTCGAAGGCCTCCGGTATTCACTCGCAGGGGCCGGAGTCCTACCGCACCGACACCGGTGAGCACGTGGCCCGGGGCAGCGGCAACTGCTCCGTGGTCTCCGGTCCACCGCCGATCGATGCCTCGAGGCTCGAGGAGCAGGCGCAGATGTCCACGGTCACCTGCGCGGGGCGGCAGCACGGCCCGCCGCCGGACAACCTGTTCAGGAATCTGCCGGCGTACAAGCGCTACCACACCCTGCCACGGGGCGCGCTGCCGCGCCGCCGGCACCGAACCCGCCGGCCACCGCGCGCCGGCTCAGGCTGAGCGCCAGCGGACGGACCGGGTTCACTTGGACAGATAGCGCGACAGTCCGGCATACAGCAGGGCGAGCAGGCCGGTGAGGTAGATCCCGTCGAATGTGCCGGCGCCGCCAATGGAGGCGACCGGGGCGCCGAGCGCACGGACCGTGCCGAGGTTCATCAGATCCGCGCCGATCAGCACCCCGCAGCTGCCGCTGATGTAGGCGAGCGGGGCGGCGCGCCGACGGGTCAGGGCGAGGGCAATGATGGCTGTCGCGCTGGCCGGCACGAAGATCGGCAGCGCGATGCCGAAGCCGGGTACCGGACGCGCCAGGAAGTGGCACACGGCTGCGACGCAGGCGGTGGCGATCGCGCCGAGGACGTACAGCTCATGTTTCACGAGCAGGTACAGCGAGAGCAGCACCGGAATCACCGCGCCGCCGAGGTTCACCGCCAGCACCGTCGCGCGGGTCTCGCGCACGACGGGGATCACGTAGGTCATGCCGAAGAAGCGGATCTCATCGGCCGTGACCAGTCGGTGCGCCGGCAGGTAGGCCACCGGGATGTTGATGTAGCTGCCGACCAGCGAGAGGCCGAGAATCACGAGCAGCGCCAGTTCGCTGATCTGCATCGACTCCGACGCGTAGCGCAGCAGGCGCAGCGCTACGAGCACCGCCATCACGACCAACAGGCCGGCGAGGATCAGTACGAACGGCAGGGTGAGGGGAAAGTACTGGAATGCTGACACCGGCATCGGAACCTCTCCGTAGTGACTCGCGTCGCCTGAGCATTGTACGGCCTCGCGCCGGGGGCGCCGATACACCAAGCCCGGTCTGCCCGAGCGGTGCGCGGGTCGAGGGCTGCGGGTCCTCCTCGCACGCCTGGCCGATCGTGTGCGCCGCAGGCGGGCAGTAGGATTCGTGCAGGCGCTGCCGTGCACTCAGGTGCGTTCTGCATCTGGGCAGGCCACGACTGAGCCGCGAGGTGTTGAACTGCGAAGGCACTACGACGCCGGCCGCTTCGCAGCAGGTTGCGCAGCTCACTTCATTGAGTAAAAATACTCAATGAAGTGAGCAAAAAGCAGACAGCGTTCCGACGCGCCCAGGCCGCCGTGCTGGCGGGGCGGCTTGCCGAGCCGCGCCGCTTCCTGCACGTCGTCGCAGGCCCCCGCCAGGTCGGCAAGTCGACTCTGGTCCAGCAGGTTACCGATGAGCTGAGCCTGCCGGTGCGCTATGCCAGTGCCGACGAGCCGACGCTCCGGGGCGCCGACTGGATCAGTCAGCAGTGGGAGGCTGCGCGACTGGAGGCATCGGGCGAGGCCGGTGCTGTGCTCGTGCTCGATGAGATCCAGAAGATCTCTTCCTGGTCGGAAACGGTCAAGCGCCTCTGGGACGAGGACACGCGCAAGAAACGACCGCTCAAGGTGGTGCTGCTCGGCTCGGCCCCGCTGCTGATGGCCCAGGGCCTCACGGAGAGCCTCGCGGGCCGGTTCGAGACCCTGAGGCTGCCGCACTGGTCGTATGTCGAAATGCACGAAGCCTTCGGCTTCACGTTTGAGGACTACCTGTATTTTGGGGGCTATCCCGGAGCGGCGCCGCTCATCCGAGATCCCGTCCGCTGGGCTCGCTACATCGCGGACAGTCTCATCGAGACCTCCATTGCGCGTGACGTGTTGCTGCTGACCCGAGTGGACAAGCCGGCACTGCTGCGCCGCCTGTTCGAGCTGGCGTGCCGGTATTCCGGCCAGATCCTGTCGTACACGAAAATGCTCGGGCCGTTGCAGGACGCGGGCAATACGACGACGCTGGCGCATTACCTCGACCTGCTGGCCGGTGCGGGCATGGTCTGCGGCCTGCCGAAGTACGCCGGTGACGCGGCGCGCAGCCGAGGATCGAGCCCTAAGCTGCAGGTGCTGAACACTGCGCTCATGACGGTGACCGCAGGGGTCAGTCCGCAGGAGGCACGCTCAGATCGGGAATTTCGAGGGCGGCTTATCGAGTCAGCGGTCGGCGCGCATCTGGCCAATGCCGCGGCCACCGGCGAGTGCGAACTCTACTACTGGCGAGATCGAGGTCAGGAGGTCGACTTCGTCGTGAAAGCCCGCTCCCGGCTGATTGCCGTCGAAGTGAAGAGCGGTCGGGCGCCACAGGCACTGGCCGGAACAGCAGCCTTTGCGGCGGCGTTCAACGTGAAACGTACACTGCTCATTGGCGGCGATGGCATCGCGGTCGAAGACTTCCTGAACCGACCCGTCGCCGAATGGCTGGCGCCATAACGCGCTCCGGGTCCTTAGGGTCAATGGCACTGACTGACCGCCAAGCTCGTGGCAGCCCCTGCATGTCGTAAAGGGCCTGAGAAGCCTCTGCGGACCTATAGGCGCAGCGCCCAGACGAAGATCGCGCCTCCAATGAGCAGAAATCCATGTACGCGCCGCGGATAAATCGTTCGTTGCAGTCGAATGGAGTTTTGCGGGAAGCAGAGTCTCCAGATTCCGGACACTGTCAACGCCAAAAGGAGCGTCCGGAAATACCACCCGCGCCATGCGAGGCATGGAATGGCCAGCACCAGCAGCAGGACTCCCACCGCGCGAACGATGCGGGCGTTTTTCATCCAATGGTCCGTCAAACTCGGCATGGCAATGTGCCACAGGCCGGAGACGAGCAGAAAACTCGTCAGTACGGAAACGTAGATCGCTCTCCACATGCAGGTATGGCCGGTGGCACTTTCTGAGCGGACGGCGCGCCGAGCGTCTGACGAAAAGATTCTGAAAGAGATCGGGACAGGCTGGCTGGCGTTGATAAGATGGTGTCATTACACGACCGTCGAATCTTCCCCGGGGCCCGCCTCGAGAAGATCGTAGTGCCGCGTTTCAATCTCAGCAACATCCTCGATCAGTTGATTCCAGAAGCCGGGGCGTTCGACGTGATGGATCACGGCTACATTGACTTCGCAAGGCCGCATCGGCGGCACCCGCCGGGCAATTTCTTCGTCACGCGCGAGAAGAAGAACGCTGGATACGCAGCGCCGCTATTCGCATCCCGTGGATCCATCCATGGGCATGCGCTTCGATCGGACGCTCGTGTTGCAGGGGACCCGTCTGCAAGGACTACCTGCAGCCTCTACGAAATCCTACGGATTTTGAGCCTCAACCCGTTGGAGAAAACCCCGCAGGACATGCTGCGTTCTCGATATGCCGAGATGCCGGACGGCCTTCGAGTCGTCAACCCGCAGATGTTGTTCGAATGAGGTTGGGGCTGGCGTGGCGCTTTATATCTGAGGTGGGACGCCTTGATACAGTGCGCCACCTCACTCCGCGTTCTGCACCTGCAATTTCAGGCGCTCCTATTGCATTGATAAATACGCAGAAATAGCCGGCAGCCGTATTCCAGCTGCACGGCCAGCTACACGTTGCTCAGGCAGCATTTTTTTGTACTTCCTGCCGCTGCTGCATGGGCACGGATCGTTGCGACCCACTTTGGGCATCTCGCGCAGATACGGTTCCTGCATACAGTAAGGTGTCGTCGGCTCCAGCAGCCTCAGCGGACTCATCTCGCGAGCGTCTCTCGTCCTCCTCGACCCAGCGCTTCTCTCGGGCGCCGATCTGCGTGGGCGAATAAAACTTCCAGGGTTCATCGAAGCGCAGCCAGCCGGGCTGATCGCCCTTTGCATACGATCGTTCAACATCAGATTCGTCAAACAGGCCGAACATGCACCTCTGCCGTGCGGTGAGATCATCCAGCAAGGCCCGGTGGGAAGGGCGCGGAAAATCGAGCAGGATGTTGGCGGTCACCGCCCGCTCCTCCTGATCCGGCGCGGCCGCGACCCATCGCGCGATTTGTGCAAGGACAGCATCGAGTTCCGCGGAGCCTCGTCGCTGGGCTGCTGCGAGCAAGACCTCCAGCACATGCGCACGGAAGTAGGGTTGTGCGAAGTCGGCCCATGCGATGGCTTCGACGTCGGAAAGGGTTTCCTCGGGCTTGTTACGGAACAGGGCGGGCCAGGAGCCGGCCAGCCAGTCCTCGATGTTCTCGTCTTCGCCGGCCGCAAGCCGCCGCATCAGGTGTACGAGCAGGCGGCCTGATGCCGCATCGTCCATCAGGCCGAGAATGAATGCGGCGTGCAGCCGCAGCCACCAGTGGCCGTCGCTGGAACAGGAACTCCAGTCCACGTCCATCACTCGTCATGCCCCAGTCCGAGCAACGTGCTCACCGGCATCACCTTGATCCTTGGCGCTAATTCGTAGGCGCGTGTTCCGGGGTAGGCGATATGCAGCTCATCGAGCTTCAGATCCGCCAGTGCGATGCGCATCGAGGGGGTCAGTGTCGGAGCGTCGGCCCGTTTGATCTCGATCCCTATCCGTCGACCCTGCTTCATCATCAGCAGATCCAGTTCCGCACCCTGATGTGTGCCCCAGAAATAGGATTCGTCCCGCGTTGCGGTCTTGAGAATCTCCTCCAGCACGTAACCTTCCCACGATGCGCCACATTTCGGATGGGCGAGCAGCTCGCGCTCGGTCCGGATGCCGAGCAGCACGTGCAGAATGCCACTGTCACGTACATAAACCTTCGGGGACTTCACCTGCCGTTTGGCAAGATTCTCATGCCAAGGTTGTAGTTGCCGCACGACGAGCAATTGGGTGAGCAGATCCAGATAGCGCCGCACAGTCGATTCGCCGATACCGAGCGAACGTGCCGGGTCCGCTGAGCTCCAGATTCCACCGTGACAGTGCGCCACCATGGTCCAGAAACGCAGCAGCGCCGGGGCCGGTATGCTCACTCCGAGCTGCGGCAGGTCACGTTCCAGGAACGTCTGCATGAACTGCCGACGCCATGAGTAGCTGTCATCGCCAGTGCGCGCCAGGAGTGACAAGGGGAACCCGCCGCGCTGCCAATGTCGATTGAGCGATCGGGTGCCGACCTCGCCCAGGCTCAACCCCGGGATATCGATGATCTCCAGCCTGCCCGCGAGTGATTCGGAAGACTGGCGCAGCAGCGTGGGTGATGCACTGCCGAGAATCAGGAACCGGGCTGGCAGGGGCTTGCGGTCGGCGAGCACCCGCAACACCGGAAACAGATCGGCGCGGCGCTGGATTTCATCGATTACTACGATGCCCCGCAAGCTTTGCAGGGCTGTCATCGGCTGGTCGAGCCGCGCGAGACTGGCGGGATCTTCGAGGTCGAAGTAGTTCGGTGATTCCTCGTTGACAAGCCCGCGCGCCAAGGTGGTTTTACCGCTTTGGCGCGGACCCACGAGCACGACAACCCGGCTGCGCCGCAACGCGCGGCGGATGCGCAGGGTCAGTTCCGGGCGACCAATCATGACAGATAGTCTATCATGAATTTCCACCACAAAATGGTGGAATTACATGGTCATTCCAAATTCTGCACCTGCTCGCGCATCTGCTCGATCAGCACCTTCATGTCGACCGCGCTGCGAGTGGTCTCGAGGTCCTGCGACTTCGAGGAGAGCGTATTGGCTTCGCGATTCAGTTCCTGCATCAGAAAATCCAGGCGCCGACCGACCGGTTCGTTGCCGGTGAGCACCCGGCGCACCTCGTCGATGTGGCCGGTCAGCCGCTCGAGCTCCTCGTCCACATCCAGGCGCTGCAGCAGCAGGGCGATTTCCTGCTCGAGCCGTTCCGGATCGGTCCCCGAGGCGAGCTCCTTGATCCGCTCGCGCACCCGGGTCGTCAGACGTGACTGCACCTCGGGGAGCCGGGCCTGAACCTGGGCCACCAGCGCGGCAAGCCCCGCGCAGCGCTGTTCGAGCACGTCCCGCAGCTTTGCGCCCTCGCGGGCGCGCGCCGCGCACAGGTCCTCGACCGCTGCCTCGAAGACCTCGCGGGCCGCCGTGAGCAGCGCTTCGCCGGCGACGCTCAGATCCTTCAGCACGCCGGGCCAGCGCAGCACCTCGAGCAGGTTCACGGTCCCGACCGGGATGACCCGCTGCAGCTCATCGAGCCGGCCCGTCAGGCGATCCAGCGCACCGGCGTCGACCTCTAGACTGGCCGCGGCAGCCTGCGCGGCCCGATAGGTGATGGTGCAATCCACCTTGCCCCGGCGCACGTCGCGCGCCAGGCGCTGGCGCAGATCGCCCTCGATCGCGCGCAGTTCCTCCGGCAGGCGAAAGCCGGTCTCGAGAAAACGGTGATTGACGCTGCGCAGCTCGCATACGAGGCTGCCCCAGGGGCCGGCGCTCTCGCGGCGTGCGAAGCCTGTCATGCTGGAAATCACGTGGAAGCGCTACGCTCCGGGTGGCGTGAAATGATATAAAGCGGACCCCGAACTTTAACAGATATACGGGCGTCATTTGCGGATCGACTATGCCGACGTCACGCTCCTCGGCGGACGCGGGGAGAATCAGGACCGTGTCGCGGTCGCGGTCAGCGAACGTGCGGCGCTGTTGCTGGTGGCGGACGGAATGGGCGGGTACGCCGACGGTGCACGCGCCGCGGAAATTACCCGGCAGACCATTCTGGACGCATTCCGGCAGGCAACGCAGCCGCTGTTCGATCCGCTCGGCTTTCTGCACCTGACGCTCGGCCGCGCGCACGATGCGGTGGTCAAGCTCGGTGCGCAGGCGCCCCTCGATCAGCGCCCGCGCGCCACCTGCGCGCTGTGCCTGGTGCAGCAGGGGGCCTCGTGGTGGGCGCACGTCGGTGACAGCCGCATCTACCACGTCCGCGGCCGCAAACTCATCGGCCGCAGCCGCGACCACAGTCACGTGGAAGGCCTGTTGCGCGAGGGGCTGATCACCGCCGAGCAGGCCCAGGCGCACCCGATGCGCAACTACGTGGAATGCTGCCTCGGTGGCGGGCCGGTCCTGCCGGACATGGCGATCACGCGGCGCCGCCCGCTCGAGGCGGGCGATGCGCTGCTGGTGTGCAGCGACGGGCTGTGGGGGCCGTTGAAGGACGAGGAGCTCGCCGGGGATCTCGGCGCAAGCGCGACGCCGCTGCGCGATACGCTGCTCGATCTGGCCCGGCGCGCGGTGCGCCGCGCGGGCACGGGCAGCGACAACACATCCGCCGCCGCGTTGCGGTGGCTCGGCGAACAGTAGAGTGAGTGAATCGATGACGACCCGACAGAGCGGCCGTGCGGCCGCACAGATGCGCCCGGTGAGTTTTACGCGCCAGTTCGCCAAGCATGCCGAAGGGGCGGTGCTGGTGGCCTTCGGCGACACCCAGGTGCTGTGCACCGCGAGCGTGGAGGAGTCGGTTCCGCCCTTTTTGCGCGGCAAGGGGCAGGGCTGGGTGACCGCCGAGTACGGCATGCTGCCGCGCGCGACGCACACGCGCTCGGCGCGCGAGGCGGCGCGCGGCAAGCAGGGCGGCCGCACGCTCGAGATCCAGCGTCTGATCGGCCGTTCTCTGCGCGCCGTGGTCGACCTGAAGGCCCTCGGGGAGCGCACCGTGACCGTCGACTGCGACGTCCTGCAGGCCGATGGCGGCACTCGCACCGCCTCGATCGCCGGCGGCTACGTCGCGCTGGCGCGCGCCTGCCGCGGGCTCGAACGGCGGCGATCGCTGACGCGCTCGCCGCTGCACGGGCAGGTCGCGGCGGTCTCCGTCGGTATCGTCGATGGCGGCGCGCTGCTCGATCTGGAGTATTCCGAGGACTCGCGCGCCGAGGTCGACATGAACGTCGTGATGAATGACGGCGGCGGATTCATCGAGCTGCAGGGCACGGCCGAGGGTCACGCGTTCCGTCGCCACGAACTCGATGCGATGTTGGCGCTCGCCGCGAGCGGCATCGAGCAGATCTTTCCGCTGCAGCGCGAGGCGATCGAGGCGTGAAGATCGTCCTCGCCAGCGGCAACCCCGGCAAGCTGCGCGAGCTGGCCGAGCTGCTCGCCCCGCACGGGCTGCGCGTGCTGCCGCAGTCGGCGTTCGGTCTGGAGACGCCGCCGGAGACGGGGACCACCTTTCGCGAGAATGCACTGCTCAAGGCGCGCCACGTGTCCCGCCTGACGGGCCTGCCGGCGCTCGCGGACGACTCGGGCATCGAAGTCGACGCCCTGCAGGGGCGTCCCGGGGTGTACTCGGCCCGCTATGCCGGCGAGGGGGCGAGCGACGCGGAGAACCTGCAGAAGCTGCTCGCCGAACTGCAGTCCGTGCCCGAGGATGCCCGCACGGCGCGCTACCGCTGCGTCATGGCGCTGGTGCGCGGGGCGCAGGACCCCGAGCCGCTGCTCGCCGAGGGCACGTGGTCGGGCCGGATCCTGCGGGTGCCGCGCGGCACGGGCGGCTTCGGCTACGACCCGGTGTTCCTGCCGGAGGGCTTGGAACGCACCGCGGCGGAGCTGGCGCCGGCGCACAAGAATGCGCTCAGCCATCGAGGACAGGCGTTGCGGGCGCTGGCGGATCGGGTCGGTGCGCTGCCGGGCGGGGGGGCGGGCGAGCGCAGTCGCGGTGGCGGCGAGCCGGGGCGGCTGTTCGTGCTGGCCGCGCCCTCCGGTGCGGGCAAGACGTCCCTGGTGCGGGCGCTGCTCGAGCGTAAGCCCAGCCTGAGTCTGTCCGTCTCCCACACCACCCGGCCGCAGCGGCCCACCGAGACGAACGGTCGCGAATACCACTTCGTGGACGCCGAGGCGTTCGAGCGCAGCGTCGCCGAGGGCCGCTTCCTCGAGCATGCCCGGGTGTTCGGCAATTACTACGGCACGGCGCGTGAGCCGGTGGAGCGTCAGCTCGCCTCGGGCGCAGACGTCGTGCTCGAGATCGACTGGCAGGGCGCCCGCCAGGTGCGCGCCGCGATGCCGGCCTGCGAGAGCATCTTCGTCCTGCCGCCCTCGCGCGCGGCGCTCGAGCAGCGGTTGCGCGGCCGAGCCACGGATTCCGCTGAGGTGATCGCTCGGCGGCTGCGCGAGGCCGCCGGTGACATGACCCATTGGAACGAGTTCGACTACGTCGTGGTCAACGACCAGTTCGAGCAGGCGCTCGAGAATCTGGTGCAGATCGTCGAAGGCCGCGGCGAGGCGCTGTTCGCCGGGCGGCCGGCGCTCGCGCCGCTGCTGGCGCAGCTGCTGGCCTGAACGGCCGTCTTTGCCGTATAGTAAGCCCCTCTAGGGTGCCTGCCGCGCCCGTTAACCCATTGTCAGTACGCAAGAATCGCCATGGCCCGCATCACCGTCGAAGACTGTTTGCAGAACGTCGATAATCTCTTTCAGCTGGTGATTCTCGCGGCCCAGCGTGCGCGGCGCCTGGCCAACGGCGCCGAGCCGACCGTGCCGGTCGAGAACGACAAGCCCACCGTGGTGGCGCTGCGCGAAATCGCCGCCGGCAACGTCACGGTCGAGATGCTGCGTGAGCCGGAGCCGCCGCCGGCGGAACCCGCCGCTCCGGACGTGTCCGAGCTCGACATGCAGTCCGCGTTCCGCGCCCCGCAGTTCGGCCTCGGGGACTGAGCGCCGCCGGGATCCCCGGCCTGCGCGCCACGGCGCCCGTCGGCGCTGGCTGCGGCCCTTGTGGCTGTGTACATTTCCAGTCTGGCGGCGTGAGCCGCAAGCGCGTGGAGTGGATGTGACAGACCGTTCGGCCGCCGGGCAGGCGCGGGCCGTGGGCCCCGCGAACACTCAGGCTGAGCGCCGGCGGCCGACACCGGCCCGGTGCGGCCCGTGGGCGAAGCGTTGAGCACCATGGACTACGCGTCTTCCCTTCTCGGGCTGCTTCCCGGCGGGAGGCGCACCCCCGGACTGAAGGAGCTGCTGGCGACCGTCGGCAGTTACCTGCCGCCGGACCAGGTGGCCCGTGTGCGTGCCGCCGCGGAATTCGGGGCCTCGGCCCACCAGGGCCAGAAGCGCCTCTCCGGCGAACCCTACATCGCGCATCCGGTCGCCACGGCCGCCATCCTCGCGGACCTCAGACTCGATGCCGACACCCTGGTGGCGGCGATCCTGCACGATGTCATCGAGGACACCCCCACTCCGAAGGACCAGCTCGCCGAGCGCTTCGGTGCCGACGTCGCCGAGTTGGTCGACGGGGTGACCAAGCTCGACGCCATCCAGTTCAAGAACCGCGAGGAGGCGCAGGCCGAGTCGTTCCGCAAGATGCTGCTCGCGATGGTGCGCGACCTGCGCGTGATCCTGGTCAAGCTCGCCGACCGCACGCACAACATGCGCACGATCCAGGCGATGCCACCGCACCGCCGGCGGGCGATCGCCCGTGAGACGCTCGACATCTACGCGCCGATCGCCGAGCGGCTCGGCCTGTACAACCTGAAACTCGAACTGGAGGAACTCGGGTTTCGCGCGCTGTATCCGCGGCGCTATCGGGTGTTGGAGCATGCGCTGCGCAAGGCGCGCGGCAATCAGAAGGAATTCCTCAAGAAGATCGAGCAGCAGTTCGAGGTGGCGCTGAAGAAGCACGGCATCGCCGCTCAGGTCGAAACGCGGGAAAAACACATCTACAGCATCTACCGCAAGATGCTGCGCAAGCGTGCTTCGCTTGCGGAGATCGTCGACGTGTACGGGCTGCGCATCGTCGTCGATGAGTTCGACACCTGCTATCGCGCGGTCGGCGTCGTGCACTCGGTGTTCAAGCCGATGCCCGGACGGTTCAAGGACTACATCGCCATCCCGCGCGTCAATGGCTATCAGTCTCTGCACACGACGCTGTTCGGTCCCAACGCCGTGCCCCTCGAAGTGCAGATCCGCACCGAGGACATGCACCGGGTGGCCGAGTCCGGCATCGCCGCGCACTGGAAGTACAAGAGCGGGGAGGATGCCGGCACGATGCAGCAGGCGCGCGCCCGGGAGTGGCTCTCGGAGCTCGTCGAGCTGCAGGAGGACGGCAGCTCCGAGGAGTTCCTCGAGAGCGTCAAGGTCGACCTGTATCCGGACAAGGTGTACGTCTTTACGCCCAAGGGCAAGATCCTGCGCCTGCCGAGCGGCGCGACGGTGGTTGATTTCGCCTACGCAGTGCACACCGACGTCGGCAACCGGTGCGTGGCGGCCAAGGTCGACCGGCGCCTCACGCCGCTGCGCACGGTGCTGCGCAACGGCCAGACCATCGAGATCATCACCGCCAAGGGCGCCGTCCCGAATCCCGCCTGGGTGGGATTCGTGGTCACCGCCAAGGCGCGCAGTGCGATTCGCCATTACCTGAAGAGCCTGCGACGCACCGAGGCGATCGCGCTCGGCCAGCGGCTGCTCGCACAGGCGCTCGGGGAGTTCCATCTCGCGCTCGAGACCGTTCCGCCGGAGACGCATGCGGCGATGCTCGGGGAGTTCGGCATGAAAGACATGGACGAGCTGTGCGAGCGGATCGGTCTTGGCGAGCGCCTCGCCCCGCTCGTGGCGCGCCGCCTGCTGCCGGTGGGCGCCCCGCAGGACGGCGCGCAGCTGCCGGCTCCGCTCGCGATCGCCGGAACCGAAGGGCTGCTCGTGACCTATGCGCGCTGCTGCTTCCCGCTGCCGAACGATCCGGTGTTCGCGTTTCTCTCCGCGGGCCGCGGCGTGATCATCCACCGTGACCGCTGCGTGAACGTCGAGGATTACCGCAAGCACCCCGAGAAGTGGCTGCCGGTGAGCTGGCAGCCTGCTCCGGAGCGGCTGTTCAGCTCCGAGATCCGCGTCGATGTGGTCAATCGCACTGGCGTGCTCGCCCGGGTCGCCGCGGCCATCGCCAGCGCCGATACCAACATTCATCACGTCTCGATCGAGGAGCAAGAAGGCGACGCCACGACACTGACGTTCGAGCTGAAAGTGCGCGACCGCAAGCAGCTCGCGCACGTGATGCGGGTGATTCGCCGCATGCCGGACGTGGCGCGCGTCAGTCGCACGATCGCATCGCACGCGCGCGGCGGGCGCGCCGACAGCGAGGATCTCGACGACTCGGATTCGAATTCCCACACTGCATGAGGATGGACATGAGCCGCACGATCATTCAGACCGACCGGGCGCCGGCGGCAATCGGCACGTACTCGCAGGCGGTGCGCGCCGGGGATACGGTGTATCTCTCCGGGCAGATCCCGCTCGATCCGGTCACCAAGGAGCTCGTCAGCGGCGATATCGAGGCGGAGATCCGCCGCGTGTTCGAGAACCTCAAGGCCGTGGCCGAGGCGGCCGGCGGCTCGCTCGCGCAGGCGGTGAAGGTCAACATCTACCTGATCGACCTGGGGCACTTCGCCAAGGTCAACGAGATCATGGCGCAGTACTTCCCGCAGCCCTATCCGGCGCGCGCGGCGGTCGGCGTGGCGCAGCTGCCCAAGGGGGCGCGCGTCGAGGCGGAGTGCATCCTGCACCTTGGCTGAAGCGGCCGGCAAACGCGGCGCGAACGAACAGCGCCCGGTGACGGCGCTGCGCGGCGTCGGGGCGGCGCTCGCCGATCGGCTGCGCCGCCTCGGCGTCGAGCAGGTGCAGGATCTGCTGTTCATCCTGCCCGTCGATTACGACGATCGCACCGAGTGCCGGCGCATCGGGACGCTGATTCCCGGCACGCGCGCGCTCGTCGAGGGGGAAGTGCAGCTCACGGAGGTCGTCTTCCGCCGCCGCCGCCAGCTGCTGACACGGTTGTCCGACGGGTCGGGCTTCCTGACGCTGCGCTTCTTTCACTTCTCCACGGCGCAGCAGGAGGGGCTGACGCGCGGCACGCGCCTGCGGGTCTTCGGCGAGGTGCGCCGTGGACCCCAGGGCCTGGAGATCGTCCACCCCGAGTATCAACGGGTCACCGAGCGCTCCGAGGCGGTGCAGGACACGCTGACGCCGTTGTACCCGCTGACCGAAGGGGTGACGCAGGCTCGGCTGCGCATGCTGATCGGACAGGCGCTGCGTGAATTGGACAGCTCGGGCGTGCACGACTGGGTGCCGCGCGAGCTCGTGGAGGATCTGCACCTGCCGTCGCTGCGCGAGGCGCTGCACTACGTGCACCGGCCACCGAAGCAGGCGCAGCTCGCGCAGCTGAGCGCACGACGCCACCCGGCGCAGCGGCGTCTCGCCTTCGAGGAGTTGCTCGCCCATCAGGCGAATCTGCGACTGATCAAACGGACGACGCGCACCGATCCGGCCTGGGCGCTCGAGGATGCCGAGGGACTCGCCGCGCGCCTGTTGGCCTCGCTGCCGTTTCAACTGACCGGCGCGCAGGCACGCGCGTTGGCCGAAGTGGAAGCGGATGTGCGCGCCGAGCGGCCGATGGTGCGCCTGGTGCAGGGCGATGTCGGCTGCGGCAAGACCGTCGTGGCGGCGCTCGCGGCGGCGCGCACTGCCGGCAGCGGCCTGCAGGCGGCGCTGATGGCGCCGACCGAGCTGCTCGCCGAGCAGCACGCGCGCAACTTCCGCGCCTGGTTCGAGCCGCTCGGGTTGCCGGTGGCGCTGCTGTCCGGTGCCCAGCCGGCGCGGGCGCGGCGCAGTGCGCTCGAGGCGGTCGCCTCCGGCGAGGTGCGCATGATCGTCGGCACGCATGCGCTGTTCCAGGAGGGCATCGAATTCGCACACTTGGCGCTGGTGATCGTCGACGAGCAGCACCGCTTCGGCGTGCAGCAGCGCCTGCGTCTGCAGGAGAAGGGCCGCGTACGCGGCCGCTTCCCGCATCAGTTGATCATGACCGCCACCCCCATCCCGCGCACGCTCGCGATGACCGCGTATGCGGATCTGGACGTCTCGGTGATCGATGAGCTGCCGCCGGGACGCACGCCGGTGCAGACCGTCGTGGTGCCCGAGCAGCGCCGCGACGAGGTCGTCGCACGGGTCGCGCAAGCCTGCCGCGCCGGACGACAGGTGTACTGGGTGTGCCCGCTCATCGAGGAGTCCGAGGAGCTGCGCGCACAGGCGGCCGAGGAGACCATGGCCGTGCTCGCCGAGGCGCTGCCGGAGCTGCGCGTCGATCTGGTGCACGGCCGGCTCGCCTCGGCCAAGAAGGAGGCCGCGATGCACGCCTTTCAGGCCGGCCACATCCAGGTGCTGGTCGCCACGACGGTCATCGAGGTCGGCGTCGACGTCCCGAATGCGACGTTGATGGTGATCGAAAACGCCGAGCGCATGGGACTGGCGCAGCTGCACCAGCTGCGCGGGCGGGTCGGGCGCGGTGCGGCGGTGAGCAGCTGCGTGCTGCTCTACCGCGCGCCGCTCTCCGCGCTCGCCCGGGGCCGCCTGGAGGTGATGCGCCAGACGAACGACGGCTTCGAGATCGCACGGCGCGACCTGGAGTTGCGCGGCCCGGGCGAGCTGCTCGGCACCCGTCAGACGGGACTGGCGCAGATGCGGGTCGCGGACCTGATCCGCGATGCCGACCTGCTGGCGCGGGTGCAGGCGGCCGCCGAGGTGCTCCTCGAGCGCTATCCGGATAATATCGCCGCGCTGTCGGCGCGCTGGCTGGCCGGCGGCGAGCAGTACGGGAGGGTGGGTTAGGCGCATGTCCGCAACGATTGATGTAGTCCGCCGCGCACGTGGCTCAGGCGAGGCGCCGTTCGCGCACCGTCTGGCGCGGCGGCTTCAGGAGTACGCGCTGCTCGCCCGATTCGACCGGCCGATCGGCACGTGGCTGTTGCTGTGGCCGACGCTCTGGGCCCTGTGGATCGCGGGACGCGGCCGGCCGGATCCGCACGTGCTCATCGTGTTCGTGCTCGGCGTCATCGTGATGCGCGCCGCCGGCTGCATCATCAACGACTTCGCCGATCGCAACATCGACCCGCACGTGAAGCGGACCCGAGAGCGGCCACTCGCCGCACGGCGCGTCTCCCCAGTCGAGGCACTCGCGTTGTTCGCCGTGTTGATGCTCGCGGCGCTCGTGCTCGTGAGCCGGCTGAATCGCCTGACGATCGAGCTGGCCGTCGTCGGCGCAGCGCTCACGGCCTCCTATCCGTTCGTGAAGCGGTTTTTCCCGCTGCCGCAGCTGTACCTGGGGATGTCCTTCGGGGGCTGGAGCATTCCGATGGCCTTTGCCGCCGAGCTCGGCACGGTGCCGAAGGCGGCCTGGGTGATGTACATCGCGGCGGTGCTGTGGGCGGTGGTCTACGACACGCTCTATGCCATGGTCGATCGTGACGATGATCGCAAGATCGGGATCCAGTCGAGCGCGCTGCTGTTTGCCGATCTCGACCGACTCCTGGTCGGGGTGCTGCAGGGCGTGATGCTGATCGCGCTCGTGCTGGCCGGGCGCGAGCTGAAGTTGGGGGGGTGGTACGCGGCGGGGCTCTGGATCGCGGCGGTTCTGTTCGTCTATCAACAGTGGCTCGTGCGCCGGCGCGAACCGGCCGCCTGCCTGCGCGCCTTTCTCAACAACAACTACGTCGGCATGGCGATCTTCATCGGCGTGGCGCTGCACTACGTGTACGCGCGCTGAGCGGCGCGCAACTTTTGCGCCGCCGCGGGGTTCTGATCCCATGCGGGGCTGCGGCGCCGCTCGGGACGTCCAGCGACCTCAGGGCCGCGGTGCATGGGAGTGAACGATGAGCGCCAATGCCGATCCGAATGCGAACCTCAATCCGCAGATGGTCTTCTGCCGCGCCTGCGGCCGGCAGCTGCACATCAGCGCCACGAGTTGCCCGGGCTGCGGGGCGCGCCAGCTCGCCGCGGGGGAGTCGCCGCGGTTGCTCCTGCCGGCGTTCCTGCTGTGCCTGGTGTTCGGCTATCTCGGTGCGCACCGCTATTATGCCGGTAAGATCGGCACCGGAATCCTGATGCTGCTCACCGCGGGCGGGCTGGGGATCTGGGTGCTGGTCGACCTGATCATGCTGCTCAGCGGGACGTTCACCGATGTCGAGGGACGACGGCTGACGCGGTGGGTGTGAGGCGCACGGCCGAGCCGCTCAGCACCACCCGGAGCAACTCGGGCTGCGCATCAGGCGTGCCGCTCATCCCTCGATAGACTGAGGCCCCGGCGTGCGGGGGCACCGCCGGGGCCGCCGCTGCAGGCCGCAGCCGCGCGCATTTCCCGCCGACAGGGCTGCGCCGCTTGCAGCGCCGGAGGTTTTCAGTACAGTGCGCGCTCGGTACGCGCGCCGCACGCGCCTGGGATTGCTCGCCGGAGTGAACACACAGAAGAACCTGTCGTTCCTGCACCGCCTGCGCTTCGCGCTCGCGGGCCTCGGGCACGCGCTGCGCGGTGAGCGCAGTCTGCGCACGCAGGCTGCGATGTTCGGGCTCGTGCTGATGGCGCTCATCGTGCTGCGCCCGGGCGCGCTGTGGTGGGCCGCAGTCCTGCTGGCCAGTGCCGCGGTCCTGGCGGCGGAGCTGTTCAACACCGCGCTCGAGGCGCTGGTCGATCACCTGCATCCGGATCAACATCCGCGCATCCGCATCGTGAAGGATTGCGCCGCCGCCGCCGTGCTCATCGCCAGCCTCGGTGCGCTCGCCGTCGGCGTCGCGCTCGCCCTGCATCTGCTGAGGCGCTGAAGCGCTGCTCAAAAATTGCGCAATCGTCGACTCCATGGGCCGACATGCGTTGACAATCAGGGCGGCGGCCGGGAACATGCGCGGCGCGGAGTCCCGTCCGCCGATGCCCCTGGATCCCTATGACTGCACTGAATCCCGCTGCCCTTGGCACCGTGCGCCACGATTGGACGCTCCCGCAGGTCCAGGCGCTGTTTAAGCTGCCGCTGCTCGACCTGCTTGTGCACGCGCAACGCGTGCACCGCGAGCACCACGCGCCGAACACGGTGCAGATGAGCACCCTGCTGTCGGTGAAGACCGGCGCCTGCCCCGAGGACTGCGCGTACTGCTCACAGAGCGTGCGCTACGACACCGGTCTGGAGCGCGAGTCGCTCATGGAGGTCGCGGCGGTGCGCGAGTCCGCCGCCCGCGCCAAGGCCGCCGGTGCGACCCGATTCTGCATGGGCGCGGCGTACCGCTCGCCGAAGGCCAAGGACCTCAAGGTCATCGCGGCGATGATCCGCGAGGTGCGCGCGCTCGGGATGGAGACCTGCGCCACGCTCGGCATGCTGACCCCCGAGCAGGCCTGCGAGCTGAAGGACGCCGGACTCGACTACTACAACCATAATCTTGATACCTCCCCGGAGTTCTACGGCGAGATCATCACCACCCGGACCTACCAGGACCGGCTCGATACGCTCGCGGCGGTGCGCGCGGCGGATCTGAAGGTCTGCTGCGGCGGCATTCTCGGCCTGGGCGAATCCCCGACCGACCGCGCCGGGCTGCTGCTCACCCTGGCCAACCTGCCGGAGCATCCCGACAGCGTGCCGATCAACCAGCTGGTGAAGATCGAAGGCACGCCGCTCGCCGACAGCGCGCCGCTCGATCCGTTCGAGTTCGTGCGCGCCATTGCGGTGGCGCGGCTGCTGATGCCGCGCGCCTACGTGCGCCTCTCGGCCGGCCGTCAGAGCATGAGCGATGAGCTGCAGGCGCTGTGCTTCATGGCGGGCGCGAACTCGATTTTCTACGGTGAGCGTCTGCTCACGACCGGCAACCCGGACGTCGAGCGCGATCATCGGCTGTTCGAGCGACTGGGTCTGCAGGCCGAGGCCGGCACCGCCGAGGCGCTCGAGCCGACGGCCGGACACTCCTGCGCGCATCCCCGAGCGCATGCAGAGACAACCGCTTGAGCCGCTGCTCGCGCAGTTCGAGCGCGAGCAGCGTCGCCGCCGCCGCCGCACGGTCGAACGGTACGCGAGCGCGGGCAGTCATGCCGAACTGATCATCGCGGGGCGTCGCCTCGTCGACTTCAGCAGCAACGACTATCTCGGTCTCGCCGGCCACCCCGAGCCCGCCGCGGCGATGGCCGAGTGTGCCGCCCGCACCGGCGCCGGCAGTGGTGCCTCGCACCTGATCAGCGGTCACGGCGCCGAACACGACGCGCTCGAGGAGGCACTCGCCGCCTACACGGGTCGTGAGCGCGCGTTGCTGTTCTCCACCGGCTACATGGCCAATCTCGGCGTCATGAGTGCCTTGGGCGCACCGGGCGAGACCGTGCTGCTCGATCGGCTGAATCACGCGTCGCTGATCGACGGGGCCCTGCTCTGCGGGGCGCGGGTGCGGCGCTTTGCCCATGCCGACGCGGCCGCCGCCGAGCGGTTGCTGCGGACCGTGGCGCAGCCGCCCGCCGTGCTGGCCACCGATGGGGTGTTCAGCATGGACGGCGATGTGGCGCCTCTGGCGGCGCTGGCCCGCGCCGCGCGCGCTCATCAGGCGTGGTTCGTCGTCGACGATGCGCATGGCCTCGGTGTCCTCGGTCCGACCGGCCGCGGTGCACTCGAAGCGGCGGGTCTGAACGCGGACGAGGCGCCCGTGCTGGTCGGCACGCTGGGCAAGGCGTTCGGCTCGTTCGGTGCATTCGTGGCCGGCAGCGCGGAGTTGATCGACCTGCTGGTGCAGAAGGCCCGCTCGTACGTCTACACCACGGCGCTGCCGCAGCCGGTGGCGGCCGCGACGCGCGCGGCCCTCCACCTGGCGCAACGCGAGCCGTGGCGTCGAGAGCGGGTGCTGCAGCTCACGGCGCGCTTTCGCGCCGCGGCGCAGGCCGAGGGCGTGCCACTCAGCCCCTCGGCGACGCCCATCCAGCCCATCCCGCTCGGCAGTGCGCACGCCGCTCTCGAGGCGCAGCGCGCGCTCGCCGAATCCGGGTTCTGGGTGGTGGCGATCCGCGCCCCCACCGTCCCGGCCGGGCAGGAGCGGTTGCGCGTGACGTTCACCGCGGCGCACACCGAGGCGCAGGTCGATGCGCTCAGCGAGGCACTCGGGCGGGTCTGCCGCGCCGTCGCAACCCCGGCGCCTGAGGCCCATCCGTGAGCCGTCTGTACGTCGAAGTGCGCGGATCCGGTCCCGCGCTGGTGCTGCTGCACGGGTGGGGCCTGAACGTGCGCGTGTGGGACACCCTCGGCGCGGCGCTCGAGGGTCGACTGCGGCTGATCGCGGTCGATCTGCCCGGGCACGGCGCCAGTCCGTGGTGCGCCGATCGCGCCGCGGCGCACCGGCAGGTGCAATGGCTCGGCGAGGCGGTGGCCGAAGCCCTCGGCGCCGAACCCTATGCGCTGCTCGGCTGGTCGCTCGGCGGGCAGCTCGCCCTGGCGTGGGCGGCGGCGCCGCCCGCCGGGCTCGCGGCCCCGACGCACCTGGCGCTGATCTGTGCCACGCCGCGGTTCACCGCCGCGCCGGACTGGCCGCACGGTACGCCCGAGGCCCGGTTGCTGCGCCTCGCCGAAGGCCTGCGACACGACTACCACCGCACCGTGAGTGATTTTCTCGATCTGCAGGTGCGCGGCAGCACCGCGGGCGAGGCGGTGCTCGAGCAGTTGCGTGCGGCGCTGTTTCGCCACGGTGCGGCGCAGCCCGAGGCGCTCGCAGCCGGACTCGAGCTGCTGCGCACGCTCGATCTGCGTGGGGTGCTCGGCTCGATCCGCGCCCCGACGCTCGCCGTGGCCGGTCAGTACGACCGGGTGCTGCTGCCGGCGGCGACGCGCGCGCTCGCCGAGGCGCTGGCGCATGCGCGCTTTGCGCAGATCCGCCGCGCCGCGCATGCGCCCTTTCTCTCGCACACGGCCGAAGTGGCCGACCTGCTCAGTGAATTTCTCAGTACATCATGAACCGCTCCGATCCCTTCGCTCTGGCGCGCACCGCGGTGCGCAACACATTCGACCGCGCGGGTGCGAGCTACGAGGCGGCCGCGCTGCTGCAATCGAACGTCGCTACCGAGCTGCTCTCGCGGCTCGAGCCATTCGACTTTGCGCCCGCGGTGGTGTTGGATCTGGGTGCGGGCACCGGCCGCTGCAGCCTGCAGCTGAAGCGCCGCTACCGGCGCGCTCAGGTGCTGGCACTCGATCTGGCGCCCGGCATGCTGCAGGCGGCCGCGCGTCACCAGCGCTGGTTGCGCCGCTTCGAGCGCATCTGTGCCGATGCGGCCGCGCTGCCGCTGCGCTCCGCGAACGTCGATGTGATCTTCAGCAACCTGATGCTGCAGTGGTGCGATCCGCCGGATGAGGTGTTCGCCGAAGCGCGCCGCGTGCTGAAACCTCAAGGGTTCTTGGCGTTCAGCACCTTCGGTCCCGACACGCTGTGCGAGCTGCGCGAGGCCTGGGGCGAGGATGGACACACGCACGTCAACCGGTTCCTGGACGTGCACGACATCGGCGATGCACTGATGCGGGCGGGATTCACCGAGCCGGTGCTCGACGTCGAGCGCATGAGCGTGACCTATCCCGATGTGCTCGGGCTGATGCGCGACCTGCAGGCGATCGGGGCGCGCAACGTCACCGCAGGCCGGGCCCGCACCTTGACGGGCAAGGGGCGGCTGCGCCGGATGCGCGAGCGCTACGAGGCGCATCGGCGCGGCGGCACCCTGCCGGCCACGTACGAAGTGATCTACGCAGTCGCCTGGAATGGCCGCACGGGGGGCGGGTCGCCCGGAGGGGGCGAGGTGTTCATCGCGCCGGATCAGATCCATCACCGGAGACGCCCATGAGTGCTCGGGGATGGTTCGTCACCGGGACGGACACCGAAGTGGGCAAGACCGTCTGCGCCGCGGCGCTGACGCGCGCCCTGGCGCGCCGCGGGCTGCGGGTGGCGGTGATGAAGCCGGTCGCCTCCGGCGCGCTGCACACGCCGCAAGGGTTGCGCAGCGCCGACGCGTTGGCGCTGCAGGCCGAGGCCTCGGTGCCGGCGCCTTACGCGACGGTGAATCCGTACTGCTTCGAGCCGCCCATCTCCCCGCACATCGCCGCAGCCGAGGCCGGCACGGCCATCGACCTGGCGCGGCTCGCGGCCTGCTACGCCGAGCTCGCCGCGGCGGCGGACTGCGTCATCGTCGAAGGGGCGGGCGGCTGGCGGGCCCCGATCAGCGCCGAACTCGCGATGGCGGATATCGCCGCATGCCTCGCACTGCCGGTGATCCTGGTGGTCGGGATGCGCCTGGGATGCTTGAATCACGCGCTGCTGTCGTACGAGTCGATTCGTGCCCGGGGTGCGAAATTCGCCGGATGGGTGGCGAACGGCATCGATCCGGGCCTGCAGCGCGCTGAAGAGAATCACGCCACGCTGTGCGCGCACTTGGGCGAGCCGCTCGCCACGATTGCCCCGCTCGGTGCCGGGTCGGGGCTGCCCGATCTGCGTGCTGCCGCCGAGCGTCTGTGCCGCCGGCCTTGAATCGCCCTGCGGGGCGCAATACCATGATCTCCGTCAATTCAGGGACGCCGGCGCGTCGGACGGTTCGAGACTGCGGTTTCGGGCGTGGCGCGCGCCGGTCACTGGACAGTGCCGGGGGAGATTGCCGGGACGGCCGCAAGGCCGGACCCCTCAGAGCAACTTTAGGTAGGCCAGTTCCAAGCACGACATGCCTTCATTGCGCATCGTCCTTTGCCCGAACTGCTCGCTCACGGTGCGAGGCGCTCTCATTTTCTTCGCCAGTCTTGGCGCGCTCACCCTCGGCATCGGCGCAGCATTCAGCGCGCTGGGCCTCTGGCCGATCCTGCTGATCGGGCTCGGCGAGATGCTCGCCCTCGGGTGGGCGCTGCGCGAGAGCCTGCAGCGGCGCTTCCAGGCGCAGATTCTCACCATCACCGAGTCGGACGTCAGCGTCGAGCTGCGCGACCGCCGCGCCTGCCGGCGCATCGTCTTCAAGCGCCACTGGGCGCAGGTCAAATTGACGCATCCCGCCTCGCGGCTGCATCCGACCCGCCTGACCATCGAGTCGCACGGACGAGCGTGCGAACTGGGCGGATTTCTCACGGAAGACGAGCGGCGCGGACTCGCGCTGCGCTTGCGGCGGCTGGTCGGACGGGTCAATGAATCTCCACCCCTGGCCTTGGGCCACGGGTGAGCGGTACGGCGGGTTCGAGTTCGGTAAGCGTCGCGCGTCTGATCCGCATCGTGCGGAGTGCGCGGCTGGGGGCAGAAGAACGATGAAGCGCGCGAGACTCGGCAGACTGTTCGGATCCTCGGTGCTCGGCCTGGCCGGACGGCTGCCGCTCGCCTGGGGCGCCTCCGGGTGGGACGAACTGAACATGCCACGCGGGGTGACCAGCGCCAGCAAGAACATCTACGCGCTGCACATGATGGCGCTCTGGGTGTGCGTCGGAATCGCCGTGGTGGTGTTCGGGGTGATGATCTGGTCGCTGATCTTCCACCGCAAATCGCGCGGCGCGGTCCCGGATGTCACGTTGACGCACAGCACCAAAGTCGAGGTGGTCTGGACCGCCGTGCCGGTGCTGATCCTGGTCGGTATGGCGATCCCGGCGGCACGACTGCTGCTGAAGATCAACAACAACACCGATGCGCAGGTCAACATCCGCGTCACCGGCTTCCAGTGGGGCTGGCGCTATCAGTACCTCGGCACCACCGTGAGCGTCATCTCCAAGATCTCCTCCAGCAGCAACGCGGCCAGCCAGCTGCACTCGGGCATCCGTCCGACCAGCGTGCCGCACTACCTGCTCAGCGTCGATCATGAGGTGGTGGTGCCGGTGGGCGAGAAGGTGCGCCTGCTGATCACCTCCATCGACGTGATCCACTCCTGGTGGGTGCCGGACCTCGGCGTGAAGCGCGATGCCATTCCGGGCTATATCAATCAGGCGTCCTTCACCATCGCGGCCGACCGGCCCGGCGTCTACCGCGGCCAATGCACCGAGCTGTGCGGCCGTGGGCATGCCTACATGCCGATCGTGGTGCGCGCCGTGACGCCAGCGGCCTACCAGGCCTGGCTGAAGCAACACTCGAGCCCCCCGAGCGAGGCGGCTACGCACGCCCCGGCAGCGGCCGTGACCAGTACCTGAAGGCGATCGGAAGGAAAGCGCCACACCTTCCTGCCGCGAGCCGACACCGACTTCCAGTCTTGCCCATCGAGGTTGACCATGGCCGAGCTGCACCAAACCGCTGCACATGCTGAACATGACCACAAGCCGCACGGCTGGCGCCGTTGGGTGTTCGCGACCAATCACAAGGACATCGGCACGATGTACCTCATCGCCGCGGCCACGATGTTCCTCATCGGCGGCCTGGCGGCGATGGCGATCCGCGCGCAGCTGTTCAAGTCGGGTATGAAGCTGTTCGACCCGACCATGTTCAACTCGCTCACCACCATGCACGGCCTGATCATGATCTTCGGGGCGATCATGCCGGCCTGGGTGGGGCTCGCGAACTGGATGATTCCGCTGCAAATCGGCGCTCCCGACATGGCGTTGCCGCGGTTGAACAATCTGAGCTTCTGGATCCTGCCGTTCGCCTTCACCCTGATGCTCGCCTCGTTCTTCGTGCCGGGCGGAGCGGTCGCCGGTGGCTGGACGATGTACCCGCCGCTGATGCAGCAGTTCGGCGCGGCCTTCCCGATGCTGATCTTCGCCATTCATCTGATGGGGATTTCCTCCATCCTCGGCGCGATCAACGTCATCGTGACCATCATGAATCTGCGTGCCCCGGGCATGACGCTGCTGCGCATGCCGTTGTTCGTGTGGACCTGGCTGATCACCGCCTACCTGCTGATCGCGGTGATGCCGGTGCTCGCCGGGGCGGTGACGATGCAGCTCACGGACCATTTCTTCGGCACCAGCTTCTTCAACGCCGCCGGTGGTGGCGATCCGGTGCTGTTCCTGCACGTGTTCTGGTTCTTCGGGCACCCCGAGGTCTACATCCTGATCCTGCCGGCCTTCGGCATCATCTCCGAGATCATCCCCACGTTCTCGCGCAAACCGCTGTTCGGCTACGAAGCGATGGTCTATGCCACCGCCTCGATCGCATTCCTGTCGTTCATCGTCTGGGGCCACCACATGTTCACGGTGGGCATGCCGGTGGCCGCGCAGCTGTTCTTCATGCTCTCGACGATGCTGATCGCGGTGCCCACGGGGGTGAAGGTGTTCAACTGGGTGGCCACCATGTGGCGCGGTTCACTCTCGTTCGAGCCGCCGATGCTGTTCGCCGTGGCGTTTCTGTTCCTGTTCAGTATCGGCGGGTTCTCGGGTCTGATGCTGGCGCTGGTGCCGTCGGACTATCAGTACCACGGCACCTACTTCGTGGTGGCGCATTTTCACTATGTGCTGGTGCCCGGCGCGGTGTTTGCCATCTTCGGCGGGGTGTACTACTGGCTGCCGAAGTGGAGCGGGCGGATGTACGACATGCGACTCGCGAAGTGGCACTTCTGGCTGTCGGTGATCTTCGTCAACGTGCTGTTCTTCCCGCAGCACTTCCTCGGGCTCGCCGGCATGCCGCGCCGCATTCCGGACTACGCGCCGCAGTTCACCGACTGGAACATGGTGTCCTCCATCGGCGGGTTCATCTTCGGTGCCTCGCAGGTGTTGTTCCCGTACATCATCATCAAGTGCATCCGTTCCGGGAAACCGATCGAGGCGAACTCGCCCTGGGACGGCGCGCACGGACTCGAGTGGGAGTTGCCCTGCCCGGCGCCGTATCACTCCTGGCAGACCCCGCCCACCGAAGCGATGCTCGCCCATGGCGCCGAACACTGAGCGGGACGGCGTGAACGCCCGTGGTGTGACTTTGGAGCAGCGACGCCGGGTGCGGCTGACCACCTGGGTGGTCTCGCTGATCGCGCTGGCGTTCTACGTCGGCTTCATCGTCCTGACGGTGATGCGCTCGCACCACTGAGTCCCCCGCAGGTTGCAGACAGGAAAGTGGACATATGACAGACGCGCACGCTGACAGCAGTAAGTACTACGTTCCCCACGGAAGCCCCTGGCCGATCATCGCGGCGCTGGCACTGTTCTCACTCATGGTGGGCGCCGTGCTGTACCTCGATGGCGTCGCGCCGGCGTGGATCCTGGTGCCGGGCGTGGCGTTGCTCGCGTTCATGTTCGCCGGATGGTTCTCCACCGTCGTCGGGGAGAACCAGCACGGCATGTTCCACTTCCGCGAGGATCGCTCGTTCCGCCTCGGCATGATGTGGTTCATCTTCTCCGAGGTGATGTTCTTCGCGGCGTTCTTCGGTGCGTTGTTCTACACCCGCAACTTCGCCGTGCCGTGGCTCGGCGGCGAGGGTGCGAAGGCCATGACCAACTTTCTGCTCTGGCCGCACTATGAGGCGACTTGGCCGACCAATGGTCCGGGCCATGTCGGCGGCCGGGTGTTCAGTGCGATGAGCCCGACCGGTGTGGCGGCAATCAATACGCTGGTGCTGCTCACCAGTGGACTGACCATCACGATTGCCCACCACGCGCTGCGCGCGGGCAAACGGCGCACGCTGACGGTGTTCCTGGCGCTGACGTTCCTGCTCGGGTTCACCTTCGTCGGCCTGCAGGCGCACGAGTACTACGACGCCTACACGCACCTGAACCTGCGTCTGACCACGGGGATCTACGGCTCGACGTTCTTCATGCTGACCGGCTTTCACGGCCTGCACGTGACCATCGGCGCGATCATGCTGCTGGTGATCTGGGTGCGCGTCCTGCGCGGTCACTTCACCCCGGAGCGGCACTTCGCGTTCGAGGCGGTCGCCTGGTACTGGCACTTCGTCGACGTGGTGTGGCTGTGCCTGTTCGTCTTCGTGTACTGGCTGTGAACGATCGCGCGCACGCCGGCGCCGGCGCTCAGCGCCGCGGTGCGAAGCCGTGCGGGGTGATCAGGCCGGCGTACCAGGCGAGCATGAGCAGCGCGAACAGCGCGATCGACAGCGTGATGCGGATCGTGAGTGCACGGATCATCTTGCCGGAGTCCTCGCGCGTGCCGCGCGCCAGGTGAAACAGCCCCGAGCCGAGGCTTGCGATGATGGCGCCGAGCGAGACGAGAACCAGCAGCCTGAACAGCGGTGGCATGGTGGGATTGTACCGGTTTTGGCGCGCGCGGCGATCCCGGTGAGATCGGCGCCGCGGCTCGGCCGGCGCGAGTTCGCCCCTTCGATGGCGCTGACGCTGCTCATGGGGGCGCTCGCGGCGATCTTCGGCCTGCTCGGCCATTGGCAGTGGCGCCTCGGCCAGCAACGCGCGGCCCAGTACGCGCGCTTCGAGCGCGGCGCGGCGCACGTGCTCGCGCTCGGCGGTGCGCCGCTGCGCTCGGTGCCGCTCTATCAGCGCATCAGTGTGCGCGGCCGCTACGACGGGGCGCACCAGTTCCTGCTCGACAACAGCATTCACGACGGCGCTGACGGCTATGAGGTGCTGACGCCGTTGCTGCGCCCCGGCGCCCCGGCGGTGCTGGTCGATCGCGGCTGGGTCGCGTTTACGGGCAGCCGGGCGCAGTTGCCCGAGACGCATCTCGCCGTGAGCGGACCGGTCACGGTCATCGGGCGGGTCGGACCGCTGCCGGCCGCCGGACTGTCCTTCGGGCGGGCCCCGCCGCCGCCCGGCCCGCAGTGGCCGAAGGTGACGAGCTTCCCGCGCGCCGCCGAACTGCGCGCCGCCCTGGGGCGTCCGCTCGCGACGCGCATCATCCTGCTCGATCCGGCTGCCGCGCACGGCTACGTGCGGACCTGGACGCTGCCCGGTATGCCGGCGCTGGAGAACTGGGGCTATGCGATCCAATGGTGGGCGTTTGCGCTGACCGCGGGGGTGATCTGGCTGGTCCTGAGCCTGCGCCGCAGCCGCCCCTGAGTCGGGCGCGCCGGCGAGCGGCGCCACGCCCGATGGCGATGCGCTACCATACTCGACCCTTCCGGAGGTACCGTTTCTTGATCCCCGCATCCGTCGAGCGCTGGATTCGCGGCCTGTCACTGGCCGGCGTGCTGCTGTGCTTCGCAGTGATCCTGCTGGGGGCCTACACGCGCCTGACCAACTCTGGGATCAGCTGTCCGGACTGGCCGGAATGCTACGGCCACTTGACGCCGATCGGCGCGGCCGACAGCACGAGCGCGCAGGCGCGCTATCCGGGACGCCCGCTGAACGTCGATGACGCCTGGCACGAGATGATCCACCGCTACGTGGCGGGCACGCTCGGGGTCCTGATTCTGCTCATCACGGCGCTCGCCATCGCCTCGCGCGGCCGTATCGTCGGGAGTGCGTACGCGCTGGTGCTGTTCGCGACCGTCGTGGTGCAGGCGGTGCTCGGGATGTTCACGGTGACCTGGCTACTGAAGCCGCCGATCGTCACGCTGCACCTGCTGTTCGGCATGACCACCCTCGGTCTGTTGTGGTGGATGTGGCTGACGCTGCAGCGCGGCGCCAGCGCCTCGAGCCGGCCCCCGCCGGCCCCGGCCGCCGCGGCACTGAGGCTCGCGTACCGGCTCTCGCTCGTCGGGCTTGCGGTGCTGGCGGTGCAGTTCTTCCTCGGCGCCTGGACCAGCGCCAACTACGCGCAATACGCGTGCCCGGATTTCCCGACCTGCCAGGGTCACTGGTGGCCGCCGCACATGGATTTCCGCGACGCGTTCGTGCTCTGGCGCAGCCTCTGGGTCGATTTTCAGGGTGGCATCCTGCCCAATGCGGCGCGCGTGGCGATCCACTTCACCCACCGGCTCGGTGCGCTCGCGGTCACGGTGGTGCTCGGTGGCGCCTGCGGCTACACCATCAGTCGCCGCTCGCTCGCGGCGGCACGGCCGTACGCCTACGCGGTGCTGGCCGCACTCGTTCTGCAGCTCGCCATCGGCATCACCATGGTGCTCGAGAGCTTCCCGCTGCTGATCACGACGGCGCACACCGGCGGTGCCGCGGTGCTGCTGATCGCACTGCTCGCGCTGGTGCACAAACTGCGCTCGCTGCGTCGCGCGGGCCCTCAGTCGGGCGCAGCGCGGTGAACAGTCTCTCGGAACTCGCCAGCGCCGCGCCGATCGCCTGGCGCCGCTACCTGGAGCTCACCAAGCCGCGCATCGTGGCGCTCATCACCTTCACCGCGCTGGTCGGCACGCTGCTGGCGAGCCCCGGCTGGCCGCCGCTGCGCGCGTTGGTGTGGGGCACGTTCGGCATCGCGCTCGCCGCGGCCTGCGCCGCGGCGATCAACCACGTGCTCGACCGGCGCATCGATGAGCAGATGTCACGGACCCGCTCGCGGCCGTTGCCGCGCGGGCAGCTGACCGAGCGCAACGCGCTGCTGTTCGCCGCGGCGCTCGGCGTGCTCGCCATGACGATCCTCTCGATCCTGGTCAACCCGCTCACCGCGGTGCTGACCTTCGCGTCGCTGATCGGCTATGCGGTGATCTACACCGGCTGGCTGAAGCGTGCGACTCCGCAGAACATCGTCATCGGCGGGGCGGCCGGCGCGGCGCCCCCGATTCTCGGCTGGGCGGCCGTGACCAACACCGTCGATCCGCATGCGCTGCTGCTGTTCCTCATCATCTTCGTGTGGACACCGCCGCATTTCTGGGCGCTCGCCATCGCGCGCAAGGACGAGTACGCGCGCGTCGGCATTCCGATGCTGCCGGTCACGCACGGCGTGGAGTACACGCGTCTGCAGATTCTGCTGTACTCGGTGCTGCTGCTGGTGGTGACGCTGCTGCCGTTCATCACGGGCATGAGCGGTCTGATCTACCTGGTGGCGGCGCTTGCGCTCGGGGTGCGCTTCCTCGCCTACGCGGTGCGCCTGAAGTTCGCCCCGCAGCCGCACCTGCCGATGCGGCTGTTCCGCTACTCGATCAGCTACCTGATGTGGCTGTTTGCGGCGCTGCTGGTGGATCACTATGTGTCGATGAGCCGGCTCCTGGGGCTGCTTCGCGCGTAAGCACGATTTCCCAGGAGGAGAGCCGGCGGGTCTCGAGGAGCAGCACGCCGGAGGCCTGGTAGCGGCTGGCGTCGATCTGGCCGTAATGCTCCGCGCCGTGATAGCCGGTCGCTGCGCAGCTGTACACCGACAGGATGCATCGCTCGAGTACCGAGAAGGTGCCCTGGACCTTGCCGAGCGTGGCGTTCTCCGAGATCCAGCGCAGGCAGCCGCCTTTCTTCGCCGGCGGCTCGATCGAGTAGGCATTGCGGAACTCGACGGGCGGGGAGCCGAGGACCTTCAGGGACCCGGCGACCAGCCAGCAGTGGTTCTGGTGGGTGACCTCGGTGCGGCACTCGGCCAACAGCGGCTCGCCGTCCTCGCGCCAGAAGGTTCCCCGGCCGCTCCAGATGCCCGGTTCGAGCAGGTAGGTGTGCGTCATGCGGCCCCGCCGCAGGACTCACGCACCAGCAACTGTGGCGCGAGGATCATGTTCTCCGCCGGCCGGCCTTCGATCTGGTTGATCAGACTCTGCACCAGGACCTCGCCGGCGCGTTTGGTGTTCTGTGACACGGTGGTCAGCGCCGGGCGGGTCACCGCGCCCATCGGAAGGCCATCGAAGCCGACCACGGCGACGTCCTCCGGAACCCGCCGTCCGGCGGCGGCGAGCGCCCCCAGCGCGCCAATGGCAATGAGGTCGCTGGCGGCGAACACCGCATCGAAGGGCAGTCCGCGATCGAGCAGCGAGCGCAGCGCGGCATGGCCAGAGGCTTCGGTCGACACGGCGCCCACCTGCAGGTGCGGATCGGGGGTGACGCCCGCGGCGAGCAGCGTCTCGCGGTAGCCGCGATAGCGGTCCGCCATCTCCGGTGCCGAGGCGGCGATGTCGCCGAGAAATGCAATGTGCCGCCGGCCGCAGCGCAGCAGGTGCTCGGCGGCGAGTCGCCCGCCGGCCACGTTGTCACAGCCGATCGAGACACCCGGATGATCAGGCAGGAGCTGTCCCCATCGCACCAGGTGTGCGCCGTGCCCGATCAGCGCCTCGAGTCGCTCGCGGTAGGCGAGGTAATCGCCGTAACCGAGCAGGATGATGCCGTCGGCCTTGTGGCTGTCCTCGTAGTCGGCGAGCCAGTCGCGCAGCAGATCCTGGAACGACACGAGCAGATCATAACCCTGGCGCGAGCAGGCGCGGATGATCGAGCCCAGCATCGAATGGAAGAAGGGGTTGATCGCCGAGTCGTCGGTGGTCGGATCCTCGAAAAACAACAGCGCCAGCGTTCCGGTGTGCTTGCGGCGCAGGCTCGAGGCGTTCTTGTCCACGTGGTAGTTGAGTTCCCGGGCCACCTCGAGAATGCGCTCGCGGGTCGCCGGGGAGACCATCGGGTCGCCGCGCAGCGCGCGCGAGACCGTCGACTGCGACACGCCCGCCAGGTGGGCAATGTCGAGCGAGTTGGGCTTGCGGCGCTTGTCACGCACCCCGCAGGCCTCGGGCTGCAGTCGGGTGTGCGTGAGTTCCGCCTCGGCGGCTTGTCCGTTCGGCATGTGCGATCACACGGCCCATCGGCCGCTCCCCCCTACCTCGAATTGGGCACTTCAGGGAGCCTAGTCTAATTCATGCCGGCAGGCGTCCAAAATCCCAAATGTTGCGCAAACGCAACGTCTGGAGGGGCGTCTCCCGGCATTCTGAGCCGATTCGTCAGGATAGTGTTGCGAACAGCACACCATGTGGTGGGAGATCTGCGGCCGGGCCGTCGAACTGTCCGCTCTGCAGGCCATGCCCGTTCAGTGCCGCCATCGAGGCGCGCAGCGGCAGCGCGACCCGCTGCGCCTGCCCGCCCAGATTGAACACGGCGAGCACGCGCTCACCGTCGAGCTCGCGAGTGAAGCCGAGCAGCGGCTCGGGCAGCTCGAGGAAACGGATCTCGCCCCAGCGCAGCGCGGGTTGCTCGCGTCGCCAGCGCAGGAAGTGCCGGAAGCCGTTCAGTGGCGAATCCGGGTCGTGCTCCTGGCGGGAGACTGCGAGCGCCAGGTGTTCGGCCGGGACCGGCAGCCACGGCACGCCCTGGCTGAAGCCCCCGCCGCTGCGATCGAGCCACGGCATCGGGGTTCGGCAGCCATCGCGACCCTTGAAGTTCGGCCAGAACGCGATACCGAACGGGTCGCGCAGGGCCTCGTACGGCACGCCCGCCTCGGGCAGGCCGAGCTCCTCGCCCTGGTAGACGCACACCGAGCCGCGCAGCGAGCAGACCATGGCGCTGAGCAGGGTGGCGAGGCGAGGGGAGGCGTGCTCGCCGCCCCAGCGGGTCAGCACCCGGGCGACGTCGTGATTGGAAATCGTCCAGCACGGCCAGCCGTGCGGCATCCGCTGCTCGAGCGCCTCGACCGTGGTGCGGATGTGCGCGGCGCGGTACTCATCGGTGAGCAGCTCGAACGAGTACGCCATGTGCAGCCGGCGCTCCCCGACGTACTCCGCCATGGTCCCCAGGGAGTCCTCGGAAGAGATCTCCCCCAGCGCCGCGACGCCCGGATACTCATCGAGCAGCCGGCGCACCCGCTCGAGAAACGCCAGATTCTCCGGCTGCGTGTTGTTGTACCAGTGGTACTGGTAGGCGTACGGGTTGTCCGGACTGAAGCCCCTCCCGGTGCGCTCGCGCTCGGGCTTGGCCGGATTGTCGCGCAGCCGCCGGTCGTGATAGCAGAAATTGATCGCATCGAGGCGCACGCCGTCGACGCCGCGCCGCAACCAGAACTCCAGGTTCTCCAGCATGGCGGCCGGCACCTGCGGATTGTGGAAGTTCAGATCCGGTTGGGAATCGAGGAAGTTGTGCAGATAGTACTGCCGGCGCCGCGGCTCCCAGCGCCAGGCCGGGCCGCCGAAGATCGCCTGCCAGTTGTTCGGCGGTGAACCGTCCTCGCGCGGATCGGCCCAGACGTACCAGTCGGCCTTGGGGTTCGTGCGGCTCGAGCGGCTCTCCTCAAACCAGGGATGCTCCGCCGAGGTGTGGCTGAGGACCTGGTCGATCATCACTTTCAGGCCGCGCCGATGCGCCTCACTCACCAGTCGATCGAAGTCCTCGAGCGCACCGAACATCGGGTCGACCGCGCGGTAATCGGAGACGTCGTAGCCGAAATCCGCCATCGGCGACTTGAAGAATGGCGACACCCAGATGGCATCGACATCGAGCCTGGCCACGTAATCGAGCCGCTCGATGATGCCCGGAAGGTCCCCGACCCCATCCCCGTTACTGTCTTGAAAGCTGCGCGGATAGATCTGATAGATCACCGCCCCCCGCCACCAGCGATTTTCAGTCATGTTCGTACATTGCGTGTCGTTCATCCTACTGTGACACAGCTCGGCGGCGCTGCGCGCCACCCCGCCCGCCATCGCATACGTATTCAGCGCAATTTTCGCATACGTATTCATACCGAAGCGATGGGTGTGCCAGCGTTGCGCTGCCGCATCGGCGCATGAATACGTATGCGGCCGCTTGCTTTCAAAGTGTTGCTTACGAATCATTCGCTACAGCTACTTTGCGTCGGCCGCTGGTGTCACAGGAACGTGCCCGGCAGCCGTCGCGAACCGCAGCCCATCAGTGGGCCGGTCGTCGATATCTACATCTTTGCCCTCGGGGGGGTTCTCGTGATTACCAGACGCAAGCGCAGCATTCTCGAATTAGCGGTCGCCACCGCATGCTTCGGCGCCGCCGCCGTTGCCGCGGTCATTCCGGCCACGGCGCACGCCGCGCCGCAAAACACCAGCGTGCGAAGCACTGCTCACCAGAAGAAAAAAGCCGCCAAGCAGGTTGCCAATGCAAACCTGCTGCATGAGGTGGTGGTCAATGGGTTTATCAGCAGCATCCAGAACGCCATCGCCATCCAGAAGAATGCCAATTCGATCGTCGAGGCAGTCTCTTCGGAGCAGATCGGCAAGCTGCCGGGCACCAGCATCGCGAACGCCCTGAGCAGTCTGCCGGGCTTGGCGACTCAGATGGTGAACGGCCGTCCACAGGTTCTCACCATCCACGGCCTCGGTCCGGATTTCAACACGGTCCAGATCGACGGAGTTGAGCAGGCGAGCACTGCCAATAACCGCGATGTGCAGCTCGACCAGTATCCGGCGAGCTGGTTCAAGACGGTCGAAGTGCACATGACCCCGAGCGCGTCTCTGTTCGGACAGGGAATGGCTGGCACGGTCGACATGATCACCCTGAAGCCGCTCGACCAGAAGGGGCCGACCGCAAACATCAACGCCTATTACACCTGGCTCGAGCCGAATCAGGTGATGCCCGGCGCCGGAGTGAGCAATGCCGGTCACGACATCAACGGCATTTTCTCCGATCAGTTCCTGCATCACACGTTGGGTGTGAACTTCGGTATCGACCTCAATGCGACGCCGTCGCACATTCTGCACCAGGCGCCATGGGGATATCCGACGACGAATGGCGATTACGTCATCGGCGGATCGAAGAACTACAACATCTCGGACCTGATGAAGCGAGAGGGTTACCTGCTGACCTTCGAGTATCGGCCGTCAAGTGCGTTCACCAGCACCTTGAATATGACGTACGACGACTTCAACGAAACGCAGCAGGCCAAGGGCGTTGAATTTCCGCTCTTCTGGGGTGGTGGTACGAAGCTGACCGTCGGCAACGTCACCAACGGGTTCGTGCAGTCGGGCACCTATAACAACGTGTACCCGGTCATTCGAAACGATTACAACCACACCAAGGCGCGCGTCTACAACATCAACTGGAACAACGAATTCAATCTGCCGGATCAGTGGACCGCGGCAGTCGACGCCAGCTACAACCGCGCAACGCGTCAGGACATCTTCCTCGAGAGCTACTCCGGATTCGGCTACAACGGCCCGGCCAGCAACGGGGCGGTCCCGCCGATGACGGTCAATTTCTTCGAGGGAAGCAATGGCGAGCTGTTCCTGACCTCCCCGCAGAATCTGTCGGCCAGTTCCATCGTCCTGACCGACCCGCAGGGATGGGGCTCCGGCGCGAATCTCGTGCAGCAGGGCTTCATCAACGCGCCGCACACCGACGACTACCTGGCCAACCTGAAAGTCACGGCGGAGCACTACTTCAACCGTGGACCGATCTCGAGCGTCCAGATTGGCGTCGATCGACGTAAGCGCCACAAGCTCTACAGCATCTCCCAGGACTTCCTCGTGCTGCCCGGCGCAAGTTGCGGCGATGTCATCAGCAGCACCTGTACGCCGACCCAGACGGCACCGATCCCGGCCTCCGCGCTGGAGTCGACCACAACGGCGGCGCTCGGCTTCATGGGCATCGGACCTCAGGTGCTGTACAACCCGCTCTCGGTGCTTGCAACGGGCGCAGATGTAATGTACCCGACATCCTTGTCCTCAATTGCGGTGCCGCCCAATTGGTCGGTCAGCGAGAACGACACGGATGCCTACCTGCAGTTTAATCTGCACGCCAATCTGACCAGTGAAATCGGCTTGCGTGGGAATTTCGGCCTGCAGGTCGATCACACCTCGCAAGTTTCGGGCGGTTCGCGCGTGGCACCGGGTTCGACCACTGGCGGGTCGGCTACCACCGTGCTCATTCCGACACTGGGCGGAGTCAGCTATACCCGTTATCTGCCGAGCCTGAACCTCGTGTTCTCGCTCCCCGACGACAACAACTTCCGTCTGGGCGTCGCGCGCACGATGGCGCGGCCGCGTATGGATTACACGAGCTCGAGTCTCGATATCTCGGGTAACATCACGCAGCTGTCGAACTCGAACCCCAATCAGTCGTACTTCAGTGGGTCGGGCGGAAATCCACAGCTGCTGCCGACGATGGCGACCAATTACAATCTGAGTCTCGAGCACTATTTCACGGGTCGGGCCTCGGGTTTCAATTGCAATTCGTCCGAATCGAAGGCGTCCTCGCTGTGCTCGACGGGCGGTACGGGATACGTTCAGCTGTCGGGTTACTACCTGCAGCTGTCCGACTACATCAACCCGAATGCAGCCGTGCTGTATAACTTCCAGCCGTACGTTTCGGCGTATCTGACTCCGGCGCAGCAGGCTCAACTGGGAACGACGTACGGAACGATCACTGCGGCGAATAATGATGGCTCGGGTCATATCGAGGGACTCCAGCTTGCGACCAATATTCCGCTGGGTGATTTCACGCCCTACCTCAATGGGTTCGGTATCCTGGCGAGCGCCAATCGCACGCTGAGTGCCGTGTATTACCCGGGCAACACGCAGCCGGTGACCGTCGAGGGGCTGTCCAAGTGGGTTGAGAACTACACGCTGTATTTCCAGCGTGGCGGCTTCCAGGCGCGTGTTGCGGACGATATCCGCAGCAGCTTCCTCGGGCGCGTGTTCGGCATCAGTGCGACCCGCATCGAGCAGACCGTCGCCGGCGAGGCATGGGTATCGGCGCAGGTCAGTTACAGCTTCAGCGGCGGGATGTTGAAGGGTCTTACGCTGATCGCGAACGGCTCAAATCTCACCAATCAGGGCATGCAGACGTACCAGAACAACGATCCTCGCCAGGTCGTTACCTGGGAGCGGTACGGACGCACCTACCAGGTCGGCTTCTCGTACGAGTTCCAATAAGAAAGAAGCGACAGGAAACCTCCCCCACTCGAGCCCCGCCGGCCTACGCCGGCGGGGCTTTCTTATTCTGCGCACGGCCATATCGGTTCAGCAGGCGCGGTGCTAGCATGACTGTGCTTCCGTCGATTCACGGACTCTTCTCATGAGTGAAATGCCCGTAAAGCGTGTCATCGTCGTGGGCGGAGGCACCGCCGGATGGCTCAGTGCTGCAGTGCTCGCTCGGGCGATGGGCCCGAATCTGCAGATTCGCGTCGTCGAATCAGATGCGATCGGCACCGTTGGCGTCGGCGAGGCGACCATACCGCAGATCCGCAACGTCAACCGCTTTCTCGGCATTGACGAGGATGCGATGCTCCGGGCGACGGGCGGTACCTTCAAGCTCGCCATCGAATTCAATGACTGGCTCCGAGTCGGCCACTCGTACATGCATGCCTTCGGTGAGGTGGGACTTCCGCTCGGTCCGCTTCCATTCCAGCAGTACTGGTTGCGCACGCAGAGTGATCCGGCGGCGGCAGACCTGTGGACCTACTCGATGAATGCCGTGGCGGCCCGAGCGCATCGCATGGCGCGCCTCGATCGGGTCGGTAGCAGTCCGATCGCCGGACCGAAGTACGCATTTCACTTCGATGCCACCCGGTACGGCCGAATGCTGCGCGAATATGCCGAACAGCGCGGGACGCGCCGCACCGAGGGACGGATCGTCGATGTGCAGCTGCGCGGCACGGATGGCCACATCGAATCGGTTCAACTCGAGAGCGGCGAACGGATCGAGGGCGATCTGTTCATCGACTGTTCCGGTTTTCGCGGGCTGCTGATTGAGCAGACGCTCGGCAGTCAGCTCGAGGACTGGCGGCAGTGGCTGCCCTGTGACAGTGCGCTCGCCGTGCAGAGCGTCACGCACGGCCCGCTGAGACCCTATACCCAGGCCAATGCGCGTCCGTCGGGCTGGCAGTGGCGGATTCCCCTGCAACATCGCACCGGCAACGGTCATGTTTATTGCAGCCAGCATATGAGCGATGACGAGGCAACGGCTCTTCTGCTCGCCAATCTCGATGGACCGGCCATCGGTGAGCCGCGGCTGATTCGCTTCCGCGCCGGCGTGCGACGCGAACCCTGGTCACGCAA
This sequence comes from Pseudomonadota bacterium, assembly GCA_021834525.1. GTDB lineage: Bacteria > Pseudomonadota > Gammaproteobacteria > Steroidobacterales > Steroidobacteraceae > 13-2-20CM-66-19. Next base: position 55,235 of record JAKBDK010000010.1, read on the forward strand.
CTGTGTGGCGATCGGGCTCGCGGCCGGATTTCTCGAACCGCTCGAATCTACGGCGATTCATCTCGTGCAATCGGGCGTCAGCCGGCTGCTGGCGCTGTTTCCCGACCGCAGCTTCGATGCGACACTCATCGGCGAGTACAATCGCAAGGTGCGCGAGGAGCATGAGCAGGTCCGGGATTTTCTGGTGTTGCATTATCTGGCGAGCGAACGCCGGGATACCCCGTTCTGGCGCAGCTGTGCCGAACTGCCAGTGCCGCCGTCGCTGCAGCAGAAGCTGGCGATCTTTCGTGCGACCGGGCAAATTTTCCGTGAAGGCGAGGAACTGTTCACCGAACAGTCGTGGTTGCAGGTCATGTACGGCCAGGGCATCCGACCGCGACGGCATCACCCCGTGGCCGACAATCTCTCCACCGAACAACTCGCAGAATTCCTCGGCAACATCCGCACGCTGATTCGCGCAGCGGTGGATCAGATGCCGAGCCACGAGAAGTTCATTGCCGAGCATTGCGCGTCCGCACCGCCGTAGGGCGGCGCTTGTGCTACGGCGTCGCCTGGCGCGCGCGGCAGTGCTGTTCGATGTAATGGCGGTGCGTGGGCAGCGATTGGGCGGCCCGCGTGAGCACGTCTCGTATGCCAGCGAGGCGAAGGGCCGGATCAATCGCTGTGTTCAGATCGGCCAGCGGGTGATGCCGTTTGGGCCACACCTCTTGGCCGACCAGTACGGCGAGCCAGTTGCTGTTCTGGAACAGCTCGAGCGGTTCGGTCACGATGCGCCCGGCATGGCTGAAGTGGGCGATCTTGTACTGCAGCGCCGCGGGGATCGACATCGAACGGGTATGCTGCCAGAGAGGCTCGCTGCGCTCTTGGGCGTGGTAGTGCAGAATGAGGAAATCGCGAATACGCTCGAATTCCGTGCGTGTGAGGCGATTGAATTCCTGGGCGAGCAGCGGATCGAAGTTCCGGTCGGGAAACAGCGCCAGCAGCCGCATGATGGCCGTCTGCACGACGTGCAACGCGGTGGATTCCAGCGGCTCGAGGAAGCCGGCCGCGAGGCCAAGTGCCACGCAGTTGCCTGACCAGGGTTCGCAGCGCACACCGGCGGTGAATTTCAGCGTGCGCGTAGCGCCGAGCGGACGGGCGTCGAGATTGGCGAGCAGAATCGCGCTTGCCTCGTCCTCGTCCATGTATTCGCTGCAGTACACGTGCCCGTTGCCGGTGCGATGCTGCAGGGGAATTCGCCATTGCCAGCCCGCCGGGCGCGCACTCGACCGAGTGTATGGGAGCCAGGTCTCGCCCGCCTCGGTGCCGACCGTGACCGCACGATCGCACGGCAGCCATTGGCGCCAATCTTCGTAGCGGACCCCGAGCGCCACACCGCTCAGCACGGCATGAAAGCCGGAGCAATCGAGGAACAGGTCGCCCGAGATCTCCCGACCGTCCTTCAGTACGAGTGATTCGATGAATCCGTCGACCGCACGGCGGCGCACGTGCGCCACTTCTCCCTCGGTGCGCGTGACGCCCCGACGTTCGGCGTAGGTGCGCAGGTAACGGGAGTACAGTGACGCATCGAAGTGATACGCATAGTCATGGGTCGAGAGCACCAGGCGGCGATCCGGCAGCGGGCGATCGAAGCGACCCGCCCGCGCAGCCGCCCAGGCCATCGAGTATTCCTCCAGAGGCGCGACGGGACCGCGTTCACGCTCGCGCAGCCAGTAGTGATGCAAGGGGACGGCATCGAAATCCGGGGCAAACCGACCGAAGGGGTGGAAGTAGCGGTGCCCCGGGCGAGTCCAATCGACGAATTCGATGCCAAGTTTGAACGTGCCGCCGGCCGCGGAAACGAACTCGTTCTCGTCAATTCCCAGCATTTCATTGAAATAACGGATGGGCGGGATCGTTGCCTCGCCGACTCCGACCGTGCCGATCGCCTCGGACTCGATTAACTCGATGGGGATCTGCCGCTGCGTCGCATGCGCGAGCGCTGCGGCACTCATCCACCCGGCGGAACCTCCGCCGACGATCACGATGCGGCGCAGCCGCAACGAATCGGGGTCATTCATGTTCGCGCCTCCGGCTCGCGCCGGCTTCGCTGCGGGTGGCGAGCCAGGTCTGGGTCGCTCTGCCCATATGCATGCATCGATTCTCCGGGGATGTGTCGAACCGTTGACCGCTCTGCGGAGGGTACTTCCCTGGGTGCTCGCCCAACAAGGCATTTTCTAACCGATGCCAGCGGGGTCCTGCCATGAATACGTATGCGAAGTGTTGCCAAATCGGCAGGTGCAGCAGCATTCTGAGGATAACCTCCAGCGCGCCATTGCCGCGCAGCAGGTTCGCGCATGGCCGATCAGTCGTCGGCGAGCGCGTGTTGACGGGGGCGTGATCGACCGTACCGCACTAAATCCGGCGCGAACCGGACTCGTACGGTACGCCAACGTCCGACCGTCCGGTACCACCTTGTCTCGGACAGGAGCGATGCCTGCGCCGACCTGCGCCGGGTGGGGCTTCGCACGCCGCGTTCGCGCACGCCAGCGGCAACCGGTCGGAACCAGAATTCAACAGGCATCTGGTGCGAATCCAGATGCCGCAGGGGGGGCGATGATGAACTCGAGAAAAGGACGGGCCGCACGGGTGGCCATGAGCTTACTTGCGGCTGCGGCCTGCCAGATTGCGATGGCCGCTACCGTCACCCCAATGCCCAAAGGTGCCTCGATTTCGATGGCAGGCGGATCGCTGCAGCTCACTCTGGTGCGCAGTGACGTGCTGCGGGTGCATTTTCTGCCGGGCGGGCACGCAACCCCGCCGGCGCTGGTGATGTCCCGTCGGGCGCCTGGCGCGGCACGCGGCCCGGTGAGCGTGCAGCAGCAGGGCCATGAGCTGGTCCTCGCAAGCCGCACGCTGCGCGTGACGTTCGACACGCGCAGCGATGCGCTGGCGGTCTATCGCGCCGGGGAGGCGCAGCCGATTCTGCGCCAGGACGATCTGGCGGGCCTGGCGCAGCGCAGGATCGCGCTGCAGTTCGCGCCCCGCACCGCGCCGCTCTACGGCGTGCACGGCTTCGATGCCTTTCAGGCCGCACGCTCGGGCCTGCTGCGCAGCGGTCGACAGCTGGCCACCGCCGGGGAGCAGGGCGACGCCGGTGCGCCCCTGGTGTGGAGCTCGGCGGGCTTTGCGCTGCTGCTCGACAGCCAGAAGACCCTGTTCAATCTGACCCCGGGGCGCATCGAGGTGCTGCACCAGACCCGCGCCGATCCGGACTACTACCTCATCCTCGGCACCCCGCGGCAGATCTTCGCCACGCTCGATGATCTGACCGGCCACGCGCCGCTGTTCCCGAAGTGGTCGTTCGGCTTCATCAACAGCCAGTGGGGCATCAACGAGGGGGAGCTGCTGCGCATCGTGCGCCGCTACCGCGCGCTGCACATCCCGCTGGATGCGTTCTCGCTCGACTTCGACTGGAAGGCCTGGGGAGAGAACCACTACGGGGAGTTCCGCTGGAACACCCGCAACTTCCCCGACGCCCCGAGCGGCAAGCTTGACCGGGAGCTCACCGCCCTCGGGGTGCACCTGATCGGCATCATGAAGCCGCGCATCCACGTGAACACCGTCGAGGGGCAGTACGCCAGCGCGCACCACTTGTGGATGCCCGGGGAGAAGGCGAGCCTCGATTACTTCTCGCACAAGCCGGTCAAGACGCTCGATTTTGACAAAGCGGCCACGCGCCGCTGGTTCTTCAACCCCACGCTGCGCCAGAGCTTTCGCACCGGCATCGTCGGGTGGTGGAACGACGAGGCCGATGAGACCGGCGATGACACCCAGTTCTTCAACATGGAACGGGCGCTCTACGACGGGCAGCGCAAGTACTTCAAGCAGCGCGTCTGGTCGCTGAACCGCAACTTCTGGCTCGGTGCCCAGCGCTACGCCTACGGCCTGTGGTCCGGCGATATCTCCAGCGGCTTCGCCAGCATGGCCGCGCAGCGCCAGCGCATGCTCAGCGCCATCGACGTCGGAGAGATGTGGTGGGGCATGGACGGGGGCGGCTTTCACCTGCACCCGTCCTCGGAGAACTACGCCCGCTGGATCGAGTTCGACGCCTTCGCACCCATCTGCCGCGTGCACGGCAGCTATCTGCAGCGCCGCCAGCCGTGGATCTATGGCCAGACGGCCGCCCGGGCCGCCACCGCGGCGCTCGATCTGCGCTACCGGCTGATGCCCTATCTCTACTCTTACGCCTGGCAGGACCACGTTTCGGGCGTAGGTCTGGTCCGCCCGCTGTTCTTCAGCTGGCCGCACGATCCGCAACTGCGCAACGATGATCAGGCGTGGCTGTTCGGTCAGTGGCTGCTGGTCTCCCCGGTCGTGCACCGTCACCAGCTCACCAAGAAGCTCTACCTGCCGCCGGGCACCTGGACCAATTTCTTCACCGGCCAGGTCTACCACGGTGGCACCACCGTGACCCTGAAGCTCGATGCGAAGACCTGGGCCGACATCCCGCTGTTCATCCGCCAGGGGGCCATCATCCCCACCCAGCCGCTGATGCAGTACGTCGGAGAGCATCCCGTGCCTACGATCAAAGTGTACGTCTACCCGGCTTCGCGCCCGACGCACTTCGACTACTACGATGACAACGGCGAAACTTACGCCTACCAGCGTGGCCAGTATTTCCTACAGCGCATCGGTACGCAGAAAAAAGGCACTACGATCACGCTCACAACCGACGCATCTCGGGGTACCTATAGACCTCAGCTTCGGCACTTCCTCTTTGTCCTTCCGCGCGTGCGCGCAGCTTCTGTGAGCGTCGATGGCCACAGGCTGAAACCTGCTTTCGGTGTGTCGGCGCTCACCGGGTGCACGTCGGTCTGTTGGGCGCGCAGCCGCGCCAAAGCTGCCCCCCTCACATTCATCGACGTGCCCGCCGGAGAAGCACGCCGCTTGCGCATCACTGAGGCAAACCGGTAACGAAGCGCGCCACCGCCGCTGCGCCGAACTGGGCGGCGGCGGTCGGCGACCCGAGAGGGCGGGCCAGGCGTACGGGCGGGCGGATGAGCGCATCGAGGTTCAGTTGCCCGCGGCCGCCATACGTCCGAGCAAGACGATCTTGAGGGGGGAATCAATGGATGGGAAAAACCAACATTGAGGGGTCAATGCCATGTATCGTCGATCTGAAAATCTACGCGTCCGCTCAGGACCGATCCACGCTCTGCTGATCTTCGTCTTGTTCACTGGCGCGCTTTTTGGTCTTGGCGGCCATGCATACGCGTGCGGGAACAACAACGATGTTCACTGGCGCGAACTGTTTCACGATCAGGGGCCGCTGTTCGACAGCAACCCGGAACCGGCATCGGGTTCATCGGTCACGCTGACGCTGCGCGTCTGTTATCACGACATCACCAGCGCCAACATCGTGTATTACGACGCGGCGACCGGTTCCGAAACCTGGGTCCCGATGAGCTGGGTCTCTACGGATCCGACTGGCCAGTTCGACTATTGGCAAGGCACGATCAGCGACGTCGGCAGCACTGAGCTGCAGTACTGGTTTCAGATCAATGACGGTACCGCGACGGCGTGGTACAACGCCGCAGGACCGAGTTCTACCGAGCCGGCCTCGACTGATTCCGATAATTTCTACATCATCCCCGGGTTCACGACCCCGGACTGGATGAAAAACGGTGTCGGTTATCAGATATTCCCGGACCGGTTTTACGACGGGAATACGAGTAACGACATCACCACGGACGAATACAGCTATGGCGGTTGCGAGACGGAGCAGGGCAACTGGGCGAGTGGTTACACCAGCGTCGAGGCGAGTGTCAGCGGATGTAACAGCGAAGTGTTCTTTGGCGGCGACTTAGTGGGCATCCAGGACAAGTTGTCCTATGTCAAGCAGACCCTGGGCGCCAATATCATCTACATCAATCCAATCTTCGCCTCGCCCACCAACCACAAATACGATACCGCCGACTACTATCAGGTCGATCCGGCATTTGGCACGAACACCGACCTGCAGAACCTGATCGCGGCCATTCACAGCAGCAGCAATGGTCCCGAGGGTTACGTCATTCTGGATGGAGTGTTCAATCACACCGGCGACACGAACTGCTGGTTCGGGAAATACACCTACTGGAACGAGACTTGTGCCTCGAGCGGCGCTGATCAGTCGCAATCAAGCCAATACTACGATTACTACACGTTCCCGTCCTGGCCCACGGAGTACTCCGACTTCCTCGGGGTCTGCGGAACCTCCAGCGCAGGAATCTGCAGCATGCCGAAGCTCGACTACGGTGCGAGCGGCTCGCCGGTGCGCGAGCAAATCTATGGAAGCTCGACCTCGGTGATGCAGACGTATCTGCAGGCGCCCTACGGTATCGACGGCTGGCGCCTCGATGCCGCTCAATACATCGACGCCGGTGGCAATGGCGGCAGCGATGCCACCAACCATCAGATCATGCAGGAGATGCGGGCCGCAGTCACCGCAGTCAATCCCAATGCCGAGATCCTGGGCGAATACTGGGGAGATGCGTCCGCATGGTTGGATGATGGCGCCGAATGGGACAGTGCCATGAACTACAATGGATTTACCAACCCGGTATCCGAGTGGATCTGCGGCGTCGATGAGAACGATAACAGCAATTCCATCGACACGAGCCAGTTTGCCAGCTGGCTGTGGGACACGCGCGCCGATCTGCCCTGGAACGTGCAGGAGGTCATGACCAATGAGCTCGGCACGCACGATACGCCGCGCTTTGCGACACGTTGTTCATGGACCGACGGCTGGGGGACATACCTCGGGATGTTCATGCAGTTCACCTATGTCGGTACGCCGATGATCTACTACGGTGACGAATATGGAATGTTGGGCGGTGCGGATCCTGAAAATCGGCACACCTTCGACTGGTCGGACGCGACGACGGCCAACGCTGGGGTTGCGCTGGCGCAGCAGTTGATCGGTATTCGAAATCAATACGCGGCGCTGCGCACCGGTTCATTCATTCCGATTATCCCGGACATGGTGGGCGATCTGTACGGCACGAGCGGAATCTACGCATTCGCGCGCGCCGATCAGAACAACCGCATAGTGGTGGTTCTCAATAACTCCAGTTCCACGCAATCCAGTGTAGCGGTGCCGGTCTGGTTGGTCGGGGATGCAATCGGATCGACCGTTACGGATCTGGTGACGGGCACGCAATATACGGTTTACAGCAATGGTGGCAGGGGCTATGTCAACGTGACCGTTCAGGGTCACTATGGCGTGATTCTCGAGCAATAAACTGCACAGCTGCCGTGCTGCCGCCGTTCGCGGCGACAGCACGGCAATGTGTACGGATTTCGGCGAACGCGTCCGGCAAAGATCGCGGGATGATACGGGCATGAAGGGCACACAGATGATTGAGCAAAAAAGAGGCTGGCGGCACCGAGTCGCCACATTGGTGGTAGCGGGGCTGACCTGCGCCCTTGCCGCGTGCGGTGGCGCCGCCGCGCCAGTCGCGACGGGTTCGAGTGCTACGACCGGCAGCACGGCTGCAACGATCAACACGGCCGCCTTATTTTCCGACCAAGGCTCGATGTACGACAGCAATACCGAGCCGAGTGCGACCGATCCGGTCACCGTCACGCTGCGCACGGCGCACGCCAATGTCACGAGCGCGAACCTCGTGTATTACGATACCGCGGACGGCGCGTTCCACTACGTCGCCATGCAGGTTACTGCGCAGGATCCGACCGGTCAGTTCGATGAGTGGCAGGGGACAATCCCCGCGAGCGGATCGGAGAAGTACTATCGATTCGAGATCGGCAACGGCAGTGAGACGGTGTGGTACAACGCCGAAGGTGTCAGCATGACGACGCCCGTCTCGGGGGACTTTTTCGTCATCCCGGGATTTCAGACGCCGAACTGGATGAAAAACGGCGTGATGTATGAAATCTTCGTCGATCGGTTCTTCGACGGCGATCCGACCAATGATGTGACCAGCGGACAGTACACCTATGCGGGGTGCACAACGGAGCAGCACGCCTGGGGTACGAGCGTCTATGCGACGGTCCCGGGCTGCAACGGAGAGGTTTTCTTCGGGGGCGATCTGGCGGGCATCGACCAGAAGTTGAGCTACATCAAGCAAACTCTGGGGGCGGACATTCTGTATCTGACACCGATTTTTCAGGCACCGTCGAATCACAAATACGATACCGAGGACTATTACCAGGTGGATCCGGCGTTCGGCACCAATGCAGAACTGGAGACCTTGATCCAGGATGTGCATGGCAGCGCGAACGGTCCGCCGGGGTACCTCATTCTCGACGGCGTGTTCAATCACACGGGCGACAGCAACTGCTGGTTCGGACGCGAGACCTACGGCACGCTGACTTGTTCGGTGGTCGGGGCCTATCAGTCGCAGTCGAGCCCGTATTACAGCTGGTACACGTTCCAGAATTGGCCGACGCAGTATTCGAGCTTTCTCGACATGGTTCCGACCATGCCGAAGCTCAATTACGGCACGAGCGGCTCGCCCGTACGCGAGCAGATTTACGGCAGTGCGAACTCTGTGGTTCAGACGTACCTCCGTGCCCCCTATGGCATCGACGGATGGCGGCTCGATTCCGCGCAGATGCTCGATGCCGACGGTAACGGTGGTTCGGACGCCACGAATCATCAAATCATGCGCGAATTGCGTACCGCGGTGCTGTCGGCCAATCCGAATGCCGAGATTCTCGGGGAGTTCTGGGGCGATCCGGCGCCATGGCTCGACGGCGGTCACGAGTGGGACGGCGCGATGAACTACAACGGGTTCACCGATCCGCTCTCGGAATGGCTCTGCGGTGTGGATGAGAGCGGCAACACGGCCGCGCTGGATGTCGCTCAATTCGACGCGGCGTTGCGCAATGCTCGTGCGGACCTGCCGGTGAACGTACAGGAGACGATGACCAACGAACTCGGGACGCACGATACCCCGCGCTTCACGACTCGCTGTGGCGATGATCTGGCGAAGACCGAACTGGCGATGATCTTCCAGTTCACGTACGTCGGCACGCCGACCATCTACTATGGCGACGAATACGGCATGCAGGGCGCCAATGACCCGGACGACCGGCGCACCTTCGACTGGTCGAAGGCGACGCTCTCCGACCCGCCCGTGGCGCTGGCTCATCAGCTGATCACCCTCCGCGACACCTATTCGGCACTGCGGACCGGCTCGTTCATGACGCTGGTCGTGGATGATGCAGATGACGTCTACGCATATGGTCGCTTCGATGCGAACCACCGAATTGCGGTGGTCCTGAACGCGAGTGCCAGCCCCCAGAGCGTCTCGGTGCCGGTGGGCGAGCTCAGTATGACCAATGGGTCGACGGTGCGCGACCTGCTCGCCGGCGGGGTTTACACTGTCGAGCAGGGGACCGTCACGGTGAGCGTGCCGGCCGACTCCGGAGTGATACTCGAACAATGAACGTCAATGTGCGCGTGCTGGAATGCCATGCAGGGGTCCGAGGCGCGCTGATCGCGCTCGCGGTGGTGATCGGGGTGGTCACGGCCGTGCCGGCGGTGGCCGGAAACTGGCAGACCTCGCTCACCTGGCGGGGCCGCGAGGCGCGGGTTGCCCGGCTGCCGGCAGGCGCGTATCTGCTGCACGGCGCACATCGGACCCGCAAGATCGGCCCGCAACGGTTCCGCACGCACACGGCGAGTCCGATGTTTGATGCGCTGTTCGCCATGGCGCAGGCGGATCTGCGCAAGGACTCGGTGCGCGCCATCGAGGATCCGGCCTTCAATCACGGTAAGCCCATTCCCTGCCGATGCTTCATCGCCGGCAAGGACTGGCCGTTCGCGTGGACGCGCGACCTGTCTTATTCGACCGATCTGGCGCTGTGGCGGTTCGATCCGCGCCGGGCCCGCACCTCGCTGCTGTTCAAGCTCTCCTCGGTGCGCGCCCCCGGGGTGCGGCCCGGTCTGTACGTCATGCAGGACACCGGCTCGGGCGGCAGTTGGCCGATCAGCACCGATCGGATCGTCTGGTTCCTCGGTGCGCAACACTTGCTCGGGGATCGGCGGTTTGCCGCCACCGTCTACCGGGCGGTGCGCGATACCCTCGCGCAGGACCGCCGCTACACGTTCGATCGGCACGTCGGGTTGTACCGCGGCGAAACCTCGTTCCTCGACTGGCGCCAGCAGACCTACCCGGAATGGACCGCACACAACGTCGTGTTCATTGCCCAGTCGTTCTCGCTGTCGACCAACGTGCTGCATTACGACGCGTTGCGGCTCGCGGCGTCCATGGCACACCAGCACGCCCAGACGGCGCTCGCGCACCACTATGCCGCTCAGGCACGCCAGTTGAAGCAGGCCATCAACCGCCGGTTCTGGCAGCCCCGGGCGGGTCTGTACATGAGCTACATCGGTGGGCGCGTTCGGCCGGCTCCGTATGACGCCTATGATCTGCTCGGCCTCGATCTGGCCATCACCAGTGGCGTCGCGTCGCCGGCGCGTGCGCGCCGTGTGCTCGAACGCTATCCGGTCTGGCCGGCCGGCAGTCCCGTGATCTGGCCGGAGCGGCGCGATCAGCCGATCTATCACAATCGGGCGATTTGGCCGTTCGTCAGCGATTTCACGCTGCGCGCGGCGCGGCGGGTCGAGGACGGCGCGTTGATCACTCGCGAAGTGCGCTCGCTGATGCGCGGAGCGGCGCTCGCGGGCTCGAACATGGAAAATTTCTCCCTGCTCGAGCAATCGACCCACGTCCCCGGCAAGCTCGGCGGGCCGGTGGTCGACTCGCGCCGCCAGCTCTGGTCGGTTGCCGGGTACCTCGACATGGTCATCCGAGGGGTCTTTGGCGTTCGTGACGACGGCACCGTGCATCCTGAAGTGCCGGTGGCGCTGGTGCCGATGCTGTTCGGGGCTCGGCGCAGCATTGAGATCGATCTCGGTGACCGGCACATCGTGCTCGAACGGCCGGCCGACCTCGCGGGCAGTCTGCTGGTGGCGGGCTCGGTGAGTACTCATGGCCGCCTGACCCGTGTGCGCCTCGTGGGCCAAAATACAGCATCGGTACCGCTCAGGCTTCATGCGCCGATGGATCTCCCGCCGACGCCTGCGGCACCGAGTGTCAGCGCGGTGGGTACGCGCTGGCGCGTGCGCTCGTCCGTCACCGGCATCCTGTACCGCAACGGCCGGCGCGTCGGTCCGATCGCCGGATCGGTGCTGCTCGCGCAGCGTGCGGGCTTGGAATGCTTCAGCGTCACTGCGCGGGCCGGTGGGCTCCAGTCGCTGCACAGCCGCTCGCGCTGCGTCGGTCCGGTGAGCGCAGTGGGTTCGGCCTGGCCGCGCCACTGGAGCGCCCCGGTGAGTGGCGCTTACCTCGCTTGGGTGGATTACGATAACGCCCATGGGCCCATCAGCACCGGCATCACGGCCGCGGTACGCCAGCTGCTCGTGCAGTGCGGCGCAGCCACCCCGCAGCGCGGTACGCTGGTCATGCCTCAGAGCCACGGCGTGCAGGCCTCCACCGTGGTGCGCTTTGAGGCGCACGCTGGCGAACGCTGCACGTTCCGGCTCGCCGGCGGGTTCAACATGAGTGACCTGGCGCACTTCGCGTACTACACCGGCGGGGCGGGCGGGGCTTCGGGGCCGCTCAACGCGGCGAATATCTTCACCTTGCGCATTGCGCCGCTGGCGCCGGGGCAGCCGCGGTGAGCCACAAGCCGAAAGTGTCCGTCCGACAGATGCTCAACATGTCGGTCGGCTTTCTCGGCATCCAGTTCGCCTTTGGACTGCAGAACGCGAACGTCAGCCGCATTTTCCAGACGCTCGGGGCGCACGTGTCGCAGATCCCGGCGCTGTGGATTGCCGCGCCGCTCACCGGGCTGCTGGTCCAGCCGATCATCGGCTATGCCTCGGACCGTACCTGGGGGCGATTCGGCCGGCGCCGGCCGTACTTTTTCGCCGGCGCCGTGCTGACCACGCTGGCGCTGCTGGTGATGCCCGAATCCCCGATACTGTGGTTCGCCGCGGTGATGCTGTGGGTGATGGACGCGTCGGTGAACATCTCCATGGAGCCGTTTCGCGCCTTCGTCGCCGATCAGCTGCCGAATGCGCAACGGCCGCTCGGCTTTGCACTGCAGACGCTGTTCATCGGCGTCGGGGCGGTGCTCTCCTCGGTGCTGCCCTGGGTGCTGGCGCACTTTGGGGTGTCGAATGTCGCTGCGCCGGGGGAGATTCCGACGACGGTGCGTATCTCTTTTTACATCGGCGGGGCCGTCCTCATCAGTTCCGTGCTGTGGACCGTGCTGAGCACACGCGAATACCCGCCGGAGCGACTGCGCGGGTTCAGCGACTCTCCGCCGATGCAGCCGCTCACGGATGCCTCGCGTGCCTGGCGCCCGGGTCTGGTACTGCTCGCGCTCGGCGCCGCCGGGATCGTCGTCATTCGCCGCGACGGGCTCGATGGGCAGCTGTATCTGCTGGTCAGCGGCCTGGTGGTGGCCGGAGGGCTGTTTCTGTGGCTCAGCCGCGCCCGCAGCCGCGGGATGGTCCGCCAGGTCATGGCGGATCTCTACGGGATGCCGGGCGCGATGCGCCGGCTCGCCTGGGTGCAGTTTTTTTCCTGGTTTGCGATGTTCGCGCTGTGGATCTACACCACGCCGGCGGTGACCGCGGTGCAGTTCGGTAGCAGCAACCCGCTCTCGGGCGCCTATAACGCCGGCGCCAACTGGGTGGGCGTGCTGTTCGGCGCGTACAACGGCTTCGCGGTCTTCGCCGCGCTCATCATCCCGCAGCTGGTCCGGTGGGCCGGGGTGCGCTGGACGCATGTGATCAACCTGGTTGCCGCCGCCGTCGGCCTCGCCTCCTTCCTCTGGGTCCGCGACCCGCGCTGGCTGCTGGTGTCGATGCTCGGGGTGGGATTCGGGTGGGCGTCGATTCTCTCGCTGCCCTACACGCTGCTCGCCGACAACCTGCCGGCGGAGAAGATGGGCATCTACATGGGGATCTTCAACTTTTTCGTCGTCATCCCGCAGCTGCTCGCCGCCAGCGTGCTCGGGGTGCTGCTGAAGACCTTCTTCGCCGGCCAGGCGGTGTTCGGTCTGGTGCTGGGCGGCGTGAGCTTGGCGCTGGCCGGCCTGTGCACGCTGCGCGTCGCCGAGCCGAGCGCCGGGGTGCTCGAGGCGGCCCCGGCCCCGCAGAGCTAGGCGCGGTCGGAGCGCGGGCGGCCGCTCGGGGCGCTGATCGGGTATCCTGTGCGGATGCTGATCGAGCGCATCTGGACGGGCAACGCCTACCGCAATTTTCACTACCTGGTGGCCTGCCCGCAAACCGGTGAGGCGCTCGCCATCGACCCGCTCGAGTGGCGGCTGTGCCAGGACATGGCGCAGCGCAAGGGCTGGAAAATCACGCAGATCCTCAATACCCACGAGCATCGGGACCACACCGGTGGCAACGCGGCGCTCGTTGAGGCCAGCGGCGCCCAGGTGCTCGCACACGCCGCGGCGGCGAACCGGATCGGCGGCGTCGATCGCGGACTCGGCGCCGGGGATGTGATCCGCGTGGGCCGGCTCGAGCTCGAATGCCTCGACACCCCGGGGCACACGCTGGCGCACCTGTGTCTGCTCGCGCACGGCGAGGAGCCGGCGCTGTTCAGCGGCGACACGCTGTTCAATGCCGGCGCGGGCAATTGCCACAACGGCGGCGATCCGGAGCGTCTCTACGAGACCTTCAGCCGGCTGCTGGCGCGCCTACCGGATACGACCCGGGTGTTCCCGGGCCACGAATACCTCGTACGCAATCTCGAGTTCACGCTCGATCGCGAGCCGGACAATGCCGTCGCCCGAGCACTGCTGGAGAGCGTTCGCACCGCGGACTCGGCCGATGCGCCGGTGACCACACTCGCCGACGAACGGCGGATCAACACCTTTCTGCGCCTGAACAGTGCCTCGCTCATCGAGCGACTGCGCGCCGGGCAGCCCGATCTGCCGGCGCACCCGGATGCGCGTACGGTCTTCCTGCGCCTGCGCCAGCTGCGCAATCGCTGGTAGTAGAATGCGCCGGCCATGAGTCTCGAACCGATCCTCGAGCGGCTCAATGCGGCCCAGCGCGCCGCAGTGACCGCACCCTTAGGCCCGGTGCTGGTGCTGGCCGGCGCCGGCAGCGGCAAGACCCGCGTGCTCACGCATCGCATTGCCTGGCTGATCCAGGCCGAGGGCGTCTCGCCGCACTCGATCCTCGCGGTCACGTTCACCAACAAGGCCGCGGGCGAGATGCGCGCGCGCATCGAATCCCTCCTCGGCATGCCGCCCGGGGTGCTCTGGATCGGCACCTTCCACGGCATCGCCCACCGGCTGCTGCGCCGGCACTGGCACGAGGCCGGGCTCGTCGAGAGCTTCCAGATCATCGACTCCGAGGACCAGCAGCGCCTGATCAAGAAGATCCTCAGGGCGCAGCAGCTCGACGAGACCCGCTGGGTGCCGCGCGAGGTGCAGTGGTTCATCAATTCCAACAAGGACGAGGGCCGTCGCCCCAAGCATCTGAAGGCGAGCAACGACCCGATCCGTACGCAGATGATCCGGCTGTACGCGCTGTACGAGGAAGCCTGTGCGCTCACCGGCGTGGTCGATTTCGCCGAGCTGCTGCTGCGCGCGTTCGAGCTGTGGCGCGATCAGCCGGCGCTGCTGGCGCATTATCGCCAGCGTTTCCGCCACATCCTGGTCGATGAGTTCCAGGATACCAACACAATTCAGTACGCGTGGCTGAAGCTGATCGCCGGGGACGGCGGCTGTCCGTTCGTGGTCGGTGATGACGATCAGTGCCTGGCTGCCGGCACCATGATCACGATGGCGGATGGCTCTCAGAAAGCCATCGAAGCAATTGAGGTGGGCGAGCAGATCATTTCCGGCTACGGCAGTGGCGATTTCAGGCCGGCCGCGGTCACGCGAAAGTTTTCCGGCCACCGCCAGGGAACAATGGTTCGTCTGAACATGCGTTCAGGGCGAGTCATCTGCAGCACTCCTGAGCATACCCATCTTGCCGGATATCTCCTGGGTGAGACGCCACAAACCTACGTTCTATACCTCATGCACAAGGAAGGCATCGGGTACCGGCTCGGCACCTCTGAGGTCTATACAAATGGGCAAGCCAAGCCCATGGTGGGTTTCAAACAACGGGCGCGCGCTGAGCATGCGGACGCTGCCTGGGTCATTCGTACCCATTCAAATGAAAGTGACGCGCGCCTCGATGAGACGCTGACGTCACTAAAGTACGGCCTGCCGACGTTGCCATTCGTGCCGCGCAAGGGGAAGGCGCGCAATGCACCGGTGCACGATCCGGAATATATCGCGCGGGTTTTTAGATCCATAGATTCTGAGTCAGCCGCGATCCGACTTCTCGCCGACGTAGGATTAGACCCGGAGCGCCCACATCATGTGCCTCGTAGCCGAAATTCATGTCGGCGCAACCTTGTAATCACATTGTGCGGTGATCGCCAGGGATCAAATCCCATGCACCGCATCAGCATCGTCGGAACAAGCGAGGTCGATAAAGCCGTGCTGACGGAGAACGGCTTCAGCGTCAGAGCAGCGAAGACCGGATCAAAGAGTTGGCGGTTTGAGACGGCACGAAACGATTTCGCCGAACTGATGGAGATTGCGCGGCGCATCCGCAAAGCGCTCGGTGCGCGTTACGTCCTTCAGGCCAGAATCCTGAATCGCTCGCTCCCGTTTGTTCGAGCTGCGGCAATTCGACCCGGCATGGTCATGGCGACTCAAAATTCCGGATTCGATATTGTGGATCGGGTAGAACACCAAGAGTCGGATACTCATGTTTTTGATCTGAACGTCGATCGCACACATAATTACATTGCGAACGGTGTTGTTACGCACAATTCCGTGTACGGCTGGCGGGGGGCGCGTGTGGAGAACCTCCAGCAGTTCGGACGGGATTTTCCGGCAATAAATCTGTACCGACTGGAACAGAACTACCGCTCGACGGGGACGATTCTGGCGGCCGCGAACGGGTTGATCCACAACAATTCCGGCCGACTCGGCAAGACGCTCTGGACCAATGGCGATGAGGGCGAGCCGATCCGGATCTACGCGGCGTTCAACGAGCGTGACGAGGCGGAGTTCGTCTGCCAGCGAATCCGCGAGCACGTCGCTCACGGCGGCTTGCATCGTGACGTCGCGATCCTCTACCGCTCGAACGCTCAGTCGCGGGTCTTCGAAGAGATGTTCCTCTCGGCACGCATTCCCTACCGCGTATACGGCGGCCTGCGATTCTTCGAGCGCGCCGAAATCAAGGATGCGCTCGCGTACCTGCGCCTGATTGCCAACCGGCGTGACGATGCGTCGTTCGAGCGGGTCGTGAATCTGCCGACCCGGGGCATCGGGGCGAAGAGCCTCGATACGCTGCGCGCTGCGGCTCGTGCGGCCGGCAGTCCGCTGTGGGAGACGGCGCAGGCCACCGTCGCGGGCGATGCATTGGGGCCAAAGGCCTCCGCGGCGCTGCGCGGCTTCCTCGAGCTCATCGAGCGCCTGAGCGCCGAGGTGCAGGGCCTTGCGCTGCACGAGCAGGTCGATCGGATGCTCGAGGTGAGTGGCCTGATCGAATTTCACAAGCGCGACAAAGCGGACCGCGGCGAGGCGCGGGTGGAGAACCTCGAGGAGCTGGTGAGCGCTGCGCGCGGCTTCCAGGCCGATACGCTCGATACCGATCTGCCGCCGCTCGAGGCGTTCCTCGCCCACGTGACGCTCGAGTCCGGGGAAGGCCAGGCCGATGCCTGGGAGGACTGCGTGCAGATGATGACGCTGCATACCGCGAAGGGGCTGGAGTTTCCCATCGTGTTCCTCACCGGCATGGAGGACGGTCTGTTTCCGCACCAGCGCTCGATCGGCGATCTGAACGGCCTCGAGGAAGAGCGCCGTTTGTGCTACGTCGGCATGACCCGGGCCATGAAGCAGCTGTACCTGACGTACGCCGAGCAACGCCGGCTGCACGGCGTCGACAGCTACAGCCAGCCGTCGCGCTTCATCAAGGAGACCCCGCAGGAGCTCATCGAGGAGGTTCGGCCGCGTCTGCAGGTGGCCCGGCCGGTGGCGAGCGGTCGATTTTCGCGAGAGCCCTCGTACGACAGCGCGCCGGTGCACCGGCCGAGCTACGGGACGCCCCGGTCGCGCGCCGAACCGTCACTGCCCGGTATGCGGCTGGGCGCGCGCGTGCGCCACGGCAAATTCGGCGAGGGTGTGATCCTCAATCTCGAGGGCAGCGGCCCGCAGGCACGCATTCAGGTCAACTTCGAGCGCCAGGGCACGAAGTGGCTGGTCATGCAGTACGCCAATCTGGAACCCCTATGAAGATTCTCATCCTCGGTGCCGGTCAGGTCGGCCGCACGGTCGCCCGCCACTTCTCGCGCGAGGAGGCCAATGATGTCACCGTCGTCGACAACGATGAGGACGTGCTGCGCGACCTGCAGGACCGGCTCGATGTGCACACGGTGGCCGGCAACGCGGCCTATCCGAGCGTGCTGCAGGCGGCCGGCGCGGGCGAGGCGGACCTGCTCGTCGCACTGACCAATAGCGATGAAGTCAACATGATGGCCTGCGAGGTGGCGTTTCGCCTGTTCCGTACGCCGACCAAGATCGCGCGCATTCGCTCCGCGGAGTACACCTCCAGGCCTGAATTGTTCAGCGAAACCGCGATCCCGGTCGACGTATTCATCAGTCCAGAGCAACTCGTCACCGAATATCTCGAGCGACTCATTCACCACCCGGGTGCCTTTCAGCTGCTCGAATTCGCCGGCGGTAAAGTGCGCCTCGTCGGCGCGCGCGCAGAGCCCGGCGGGCTGCTGGTTGGGCACAGCCTGCGGGAGATCCCGGAGCTTCTCGGACAGATCCAGATGCGCGTGGTGGCGATCTATCGCGCCGGGCGGCTGGTGCCGCCGCAGGGCGACTCGCTCATCGAGGCGTGCGATGAGGTCTTCTTCCTCGCCGCGAGCGAGAATGTGCACAGCGTGATCGGTGCGCTGCGGCGTGAGGATTCGCGCGTGCGGCGCGTGCTGATCGCGGGCGGCGGCAATATTGGCCAACGGCTGGCGCGCTCACTGGAGCGCGGTGCGCAGGTCAAGCTCATCGAACACGATCCGCGGCGTGCCCAGCTGATCTCCGAGCAGCTCGAGAACACCATCGTGTTGTCCGGCGACGCAGCCGATGAGGAGCTGTTGATCGAGGAGAACATCGACAGCACCGATGTGTTCGCGGCGATTACGAACTCCGAAGAGACCAATATTCTCTCGGCCATGCTCGCCAAGCGGCTCGGCGCACGTCGTGTCATGGCGCTAGTGAACGCCTCCTCATATGCCGATCTGATCGAGAGCGGCAGCATCGACGTCGCGGTGACTCCGCAGACGATTACGATCGGAACGCTGCTGGCGCATGTGCGCCGCGGTGAGGTCGTGCGAGTGCACGCGCTGCGGCGCGGCGCCGCCGAGGCCATCGAGGCGGTGGCGCGGGGCGAGGCGCAGAGCTCGCGCGTGATCGGCCGAACCGTGCGGGACATCGAACTGCCGGAAGGCGCCTCGATCGGCGCCATCGTGCGCGGTGAGCAGGTGCTGATGGCGCACCACGACACCGCGATTCAGGCGAACGATCACCTCATTCTCTTTCTCGCCGACCGGCGCCACATCGACTCGGTGGAGCGCCTGTTGATGCGGGCGGCGCCCTGAGCGCCCGCCCATGCTCGGCATCATCTATTTCCTCGGATTGATCCTGGCCGCGTTCGGCCTGGTCTATGCGCTGCCGATCGGCTGTTCGCTCGCCACGGGCGACGGTCTGTGGTCGACCTTCCTGGTCTGTGCGGCGCTGACCACGACGGTGGGACTCGGCGTCGCGGCCCTGACCTACAAGTATCGCCGCGAGCTGAAGCCGCGCGACGGGTTCATGCTGGTGACGGTCGGCTGGATCCTGCTCGCGGCCGTCGCGACGCTGCCGTTGCTGATGGCCATGCCGGGGCTCACGTTCGCCCGTGCGCTATTCGAGACGATGTCGGGCCTGACCACCACCGGGTCGACGGTGTTCACGGGGCTCGATTCGCTCGCGCCATCGCTGAATTTCTGGCGCTGCACGCTCATCTGGGTCGGGGGCCTGGCGGTGATCGTGGTGGCCATGGGCGTGATGCCCCTGCTCGGCATTGGCGGCATGCAGCTGTACAAGGCGGATGCGCCCGGACCGGTGAAGGACCAGAAGCTCGAGCCGCGCATCACCGAGGCCGCCCGCTCGGTGTGGCTGGTGTACGTACTGCTCACCGCCGCAGGCATTTTTGCGTTGCGGGTCAGTGGCATGACCTGGTTCGACGCGATCTGCCATGCGTTCTCGGCGGTTTCGCTCGGCGGGTTCTCCACGCACGACGCCAGCATCGCGTACTTCCACTCCGCGGCCGTGGAAGTGGTGCTGATGGTACTGATGCTCGCCGCATCGATGAATTTCACCCGCCATTTCGTGGCGCTGCGGCGTCTGACGCTCAAGCCCTACCGCAATGACCCGGAATTCAAGGCGATGGCGATCGTGCTGTCGCTGAGCGTCGCCGGCGTGGCGCTACTGCTGTTCGTCGACGGCGTCTATTCGAATTTCAACACCGCGCTGCGCTACTCGGCGTTCAACGTGATTTCGATGGCGACCACCACCGGCTGGGTGTCGGTGGGCCGGGGCGGATTTCACGGCTGGCCGGTGTTTGCGCCCATCTGGATGTTGTTTCTCTCCGGCATGGTGTGCAGTACCGGCACCACCGGTGGCGGCATCAAGATGTTCCGCACGCTCGTGCTGGCCCGCCAGGCGGAGCGGGAATTGAAGCTGCTGGTGCATCCGAGTGCGGTCGCGCCGGTACGCGTCGGGCGACGGCCGATTCCGGAGCGGGCTGCCGATGGCATCCTCGCGTTTATTTTTCTCTATTTCATGGCCCTGGCGCTGCTCGTGTTCGCCATGTTGCTCACCGGCATGGGCTTCGATTCCGCATTTCGCGTGACCGTCGCGTCGATGAACAATACGGCCTACGGGTTGCCCGGGCATGCGCAGTGGAACCTGCATGCGCTCACCGAGCCGCAGATCTGGATCTGCACCACCGCGATGCTGCTCGGACGGTTGGAGATCTTCAGCGTCATCGTGCTGTTCACACGCACTTACTGGAGAAAGTGATCGTGCGCCCGGCGCCGGCCGGGCCGCTCAGGGCGATGAGCCGCGCAGACCGAGCTCTCGGCTGTAGGTGACATCCATGGGGTTGTCGTACCAGCCGGTGACCCGCGGTTTGACCAGGTGTTTGCTGACGTAGAAGTACAGCGGGATGATCGGCTGATCGTGCAGCATCAGCCGCTCGGCACGCTCGAGCAGCGCGGCGCGCCGGGTCGGATCGAGCGTCGCTTCGGCGCGATCGACCAATCGATCGTAGGCCGGATTGTCATAGTGCGGCATGTTGATGCCGAAATCGCTCTTGAAGTACTGCGCAAAGGTATACGGATCGTTGTAGTCCGCCTCCCAGCTGGAGCGGAACATCGTGGCCTCGCCGGTGCTGATGTTGTGCATCAACGTGCTGAAGTCCTCGCGCACCAGGCGCACCCGCACGCCGAGTGCGGTGCGCCACATCGAGGCGATCGCGAGCGCCAGGTCCTGATGGATCTCCCCGGTGTTGTACTGCAGCGTAAATCGCAGCGGATGGGCGGCGGAGTAGCCGGCGGCCGCATACAGGCGGCGCGCCTCAGCGATGCGTGCTGCGAGGCTCTGCTCGCTCCAGGCCGGCGCCTGCACCCGATAGCCGGCCGTGCCTGGGGGCACCCAGCTGTAGGCGGGCTGCTCGCCGGTGCGCAGCACGTCCCGGGTCAGACGGTGTCGCTGGATGACCAGAGCGAGCGCGCGGCGAAGTCCCCGCTGCCCCTTGAAGGGGGCGCGCCTGAGGTTGAAGCCGTAGTAGTAGGTGCCGAGCTGCGGTGCGACGTGCAGCTGGCCGCCCAAATGCGCGTCAATCCAGCCGATCTCGGCGCGTGGCACGACGTCCATGATGTCGAGCTCACCGGCTCGGTACATCTCGAGTTCGGCGTTCTCGTCGGTGGCGATCACGTAGCGCACCCCTGCGAGGCGGGTCTGACTATTGCGCCAGTAATCGGGATTGCGAGTCAGTTCGATGTATGACCCGTGCGCCCACTGCGTCAAGATGAACGCACCCTCGGAGGGCATGTGACCGGGCTGCGCGTAGGTGTCGCCGTACCGCTTCAGGAGCGCCGGGTCGACGGGACAGGTGGTCGGGTGAGCGAGCAGTGCAGGCAGATACTGCGCCGGCGTACGCAGCCGGATGACGACGGTATGGGCCGAGGGAGCGGACACGCCGAGATCCTGCGGTGGCAGGCGACCGGCGATGATGGCGGGCGCGTTGCGGATCACGCTCACGACCGCCGCGTAAGCGGATGCGGTGTGCGGATCGACCAGGCGGCGTAGTCCGCCGACGAAATCCGCCGCGACGACCGGTGCGCCCGTCGACCAGCGCGCGTCGCGGCGCAACGTGAACGTGTACGTCTTGCCGTCGGGCGTCACCGTCCACGTCGTTGCGATGCCGGGAGCGGGACGGCCGCGGCGGTTCAGGGTGGTCAGGCCCTCGCACAGATCGCGTAGCACGCGTTGCGCCTCGACGGATCGGGCCTTTTGCGGATCAAGGGAATCCGGTTCGAGATCCAGTCCGCGCCGCAGGATGTTCGCCTCGCCGTGCCCGACCGCCGGGCCGCCGTGATGCGGCGCACAGCCGCCGAGGATCGCGAGCACGAGCGTACCGATCGCACCGCAGGTCCATCGTGCGGTCATGGTCGCTCAGCGCGCCGGACGCAGTCGGTGTTCGTTGATCTGGCCGCGCAACTGTTCGGTCGCCATGCGCGCGGCGACCGCGAAGTCCTCGCCTCGTGATGCGTAGAGAATTCCGCGCGACGAGCTGATGAGAAGTCCGGTGCCGGCGGCCGTCTGGCCGCTGCGCACCGCGGCGGCGACATCGCCGCCCTGGGCGCCGACGCCAGGTACCAGCAGCGGCATCTCCCCGACGATGCGGCGCACGTCGGCGAGTTCCTGCGGGTAGGTGGCACCGACCACCAGGAGGCAATTGCCGCGGGTGTTCCAGTGTTGCGCCGCGAGGTCGGCCACCACGTGATAGAGCCGCCGTCCGTGCGCATCGACCGTGAGATCCTGCAGGTCGCGTGCCCCGGGGTTCGAGGTGCGACACAGCACGATCACGCCGCGATCGGCATGTTTGAGAAACGGCTCGAGCGAGTCGCCGCCGAGGTAGGGATTGACCGTGACCGCATCGGCGCCGTAGCGCTCGAACGCCTCGTTCGCGTAGCGCTCGGCGGTATTGCCGACATCGCCGCGCTTGGAATCGAGGATCACCGGGATGTCGGGGTACGTCTCGTGGATGTACTCGATGGTGCGTTGCAACTGGTCTTCGGCCTCGTAGGCCGCGTAGTGCGCGAACTGCGGCTTGTAGGCGCAGACCAGATCGGCGGTGGCGTCGATGATCGCCTTGTTGAACTGGAAGATCGGCGAGGCATGCGCGGCGATGTGCTCCGGAAAGCGTTCGATCTCCGGATCGAGTCCGACGCAGACCAGCGAATCGTTGCGCGCCCAACTGTCCTGCAGGCGGCTGATGAACGTGCTCATGCGACGCGCGTCCCGGCGGCCAGCGCGCGCTTCTTCAGGTGCACCAGCAGCAGCGTCACGGCCGCCGGCGTCACGCCCGGCAGGCGGCCGGCCTGGCCCAACGTGGCGGGCCGACCCTCGCTCAGCCGGGCGCGGACCTCGTGCGACAATCCGCGGACCTCGGCGTAATCGATATCTTCGGGCAAACGGGTCTCCTCGTTGCGGCGCTGGCGATCGATTTCGTCCTGCTGCCGCTCGATGTAGCCGGCGTACTTGGCGAGCGCCTCGACCTGGGCGGGCAGCTGCGCGAGGATGCGCTCGTCGCGCTCGGCCTCGCAACCGCCGGCGGCCGGTCCGCCGGCGATCTCGATCAGCACCTCGTAGCGCACCTCGGGGCGGCGCAGCAGCTCGAAGGCCGACACATCGCGGCTCAGCGGTGCCCCGAGCACGCGTTCGGACCACGCGCCATCGAGAGAGTGCGGATGGATGCGCAGGGCCCGCAGCCGACTGAC
>JAKBDK010000011.1:0-76674 GCA_021834525.1 Pseudomonadota bacterium
GCATCCTCGCCGAGGGCATCGAGAAGCACGTGGCGAATGCGGTGCTGATCAAGCCGAACCAGATCGGTACGCTCACCGAGACGCTCGCGACCATCGAGATGGCCGACCAGGCGCACTATGCCTCGGTCGTCTCGCACCGCTCGGGGGAGACCGAGGATGCGACCATCGCCGATCTGGCGGTGGCGAGCGCGGCCACGCAGATCAAGACCGGATCGCTGTCGCGCTCCGATCGCATCGCGAAGTACAACCAGCTGCTGCGCATCGAGGCGCAGCTCGGCAAGGTGCGCTATGCGGGCCGGGACGCCTTCCCGGTGAAGATTTGATCGGCGCGAGCGCTCGCCGTAAGCTCAGCCCGGGGCACCGCCCCGGGCCACGCACCGCATGAAAATCCTCCTCGCCGCTCTGATCGCCGTTCTGGTGCTGCTGCAGTACCGCATCTGGATCTCCGGCGAAGGGGTTCGACCGGTCGCGCGTCTGGAGCGGGTCGTGGCGGCGCAGGAGAAGCTCAACGCGCATCTCAGCCGGCGCAACGCGCGCCTGGCGGCGGAGGTGGCCGATCTGAAGACCGGCACCGGGGCGATCGAGGAGCGCGCGCGCAGCGAGCTCGGCATGATCGGCCCGCACGAAACCTTCTACATGGTCGTCGAACCGCCGCGCTTTCCGCCGGCCGGATCGCGCTGATCTCATGCGCTACTGGCTGGTGATGCCGGCCGCCGGAATCGGCCGCCGGTTCGGGACCGAGCGGCCCAAGCAGTACGCGCCGCTCTGCGGGCGCACGGTGATCCAGTGGGCGCTCGCGCCGTTTCTCACCGATGCGCGCTGCGCCGGGGCCATGGTCGCCCTCGCGCCGCACGATCCGTACTGGCCCGAGGTGGCCCCGCCGGGGGTCATGACGGTGCCGGGCGGGAGCGAACGCAGTCACTCGGTGCGCCATGCGCTCGCGGCGCTCGCCCCGAGTGCGCGGGCCGGGGACTGGGTGCTGGTGCACGATGCGGCCCGGCCCTGCCTGGCGGGGCGGGATCTGGAGCATCTGCTCGGGACGCTCGCCGAGCATCCGCTCGGCGGACTGCTGGCGGTGCCGGCGGCCGACACGTTGAAGCGTGCCGATGCGCACGGCGCGGTCGCGGCCACCGTGGATCGCAGCGGGCTGTGGCGCGCGCTCACCCCGCAGATGTTCCGCTACGGCGCGCTCTGCGCCGCGCTCGATGCGGCGCACGCGGCGGGCCGGGTGCCCACCGATGAGGCGCAGGCGCTCGAGTGGCTCGACGAGCACCCGGTGCTCGTGGCCGGTTCGGCGGGTAACCTGAAAATCACCACCGCGGCGGATCTGACCCTCGCGGCGGCATTGCTGGAGGCCTCGGCATGAGAGTGGGGACGGGTTTCGACGTGCACGCGTTCGGTCCCGGCGAGCACGTGATGCTCGGCGGGGTCCGGGTGGCGCACACCCAGGGGGTGCTCGCGCATTCCGACGGGGACGTGCTGCTGCATGCGCTCACCGATGCGCTGCTCGGGGCGGCCGGGCTCGGGGACATCGGGGAGCATTTCAGGGACACCGATCCGCGCTGGAAGGGCGCCGACAGCGCCGGCTTCGTGACCCATACCCTCGGGCTGCTGCGCGCGCGCGGCTGGCGCGTCGGCAACGCGGATCTGACCCTGCTCGCCGAGCGGCCGAAGGTCGGCCCGCACCGCGAGGCGATTCGCGCGCGCATCGCCGAACTCCTCGAAGTGCCCCCCGACGCGGTCAACGTCAAGGCGACCACGACTGAGAAACTCGGCTTCCTCGGCCGTGCCGAGGGCATCGGCGCTCAGGCCGTGGTGCTGCTGCTGCCGGCACGCTGAGCGCAGACTGGCCGCGCCGCGCGGCGCGTGCTAGCGTGGCCCCCAGGTCGCCGTCGAACCACAACAGCACATCGGGCTGGCCTTCCCCGCGCGGGGATCGCGGTCCGTACCATCAGGGGTCGCCATGCGTACGCAACTGAAATCAGCCCTGCGCTCGGTCCTGCTCGGCATGCTCGCCACGCTTGCTCTGCCACTCGCCACGGCCCTCGCCCGGGACGGCGGCAGCGGGTTGAACATTCCCCCGAAGCCGCTCATCGGTCAGCAGAACGTGGCGAGCGCCGATCTGCTCGTGTCCCATCCGCCGAGCGAGCCGTGCATCGTCACGCTCTTTCAGTCCGACACGTTCAACGTGTATGCGCCGCTGCCCTTCACCTACAGCCCACCGGCCAACTGCCCCGGTCCGTGGGCGAAAGTCGTGTTCGTGGCGCACTTCAACGAGAACTCCGGAGTGCAGTACGACCGCAGCGCGTACGTGTTTCTCGGCAACGCTGCGCTCTATTTCGGCACCACGCCCGAGCCGAGCTCGAGCGTCGCTCCCGTCTGGACCGTCGAGCGCGACGTGACCGACTTCAGCGCGCTGCTCGCGCAGCCGCAGTCCGGGGCCGCGACGATCTTCAACATCGTCAACAGCACCTACACCGGCGTCATCCACGGCAGCGGCTATCTCTACTTCTACCCCGCCGGCCGCGGCGAGGACGGTGAGCCGCAGGACGCGAGCGCTCACGGTCGTGATCGGAGCGCGCGGCCCTCGGCGGTCTATCCGCTGAACAGCGGCAATCAGCCGACCTACCTCGACACGCCCGCGCAGCAGCTGGCGCAGCAGATCACCTTCCCGACCAACATGACGCGCATCGATCTCGAGATCACCGCACAGAGCCAGATCGGGGACGAGTTCTGGTACACCTGCGTGCCCAATCAGTACGTCCAGGAGCTGCAGAGCTGCGGCAATAGCGGCTACCGCCAGGTGGTGGTGCAGGTCGACGGGCGCACCGTCGCCTACGCGCCGGTTTCGCCGTGGATCTACACCGGGGGCATCGATCCGTTCCTCTGGCAGCCGACCCCGGGGGTACAGACGCTGAACTTCACACCCTACCGGGTCGATCTGACGCCGCTCGCCGCCGAGCTCGATAACGGCAAGCCGCACACCGTTGCGGTGAGCGTCTACAACGACGGCAATTACTTCTCCGTGGCCGCGACGTTGCTGGTGTACCAGGACACGCACGTGCGCTCGATCAGCGGTGCGGTCACCGACGTCGACGTTCCTGCGCTGGCGCCGACCGTCACGGCCAATCTCGCCAGCGGCGCCGGCGGCAGCGTCAGCGGCTCGGTCACGGTCAGCTCCGCGGTGCGCACGCGCCTGGCCGGCTACCTCGAGCTGCCGGACGGACTGCGCAGCACGGCCGTCGAGCAGACCTTGCAGTTCGCCAATGCGCAGAACTACACGATCAACAACAGCGTCTACGACCAGCAGATCGCGCTCACCAGCACGGTGCACACCGTCACGCAGGTGAGCGGCGCGGGCCGGCAGAACCGCCGCCGGGTGAGCACCTGGCGCTTCCCGCTCTCGGTCAACTACGATCAGGTGCAGCAGGCGAACGGTGATTACGCCATCACCACCTCGGTGCGCCAGCACTTCAGCACGCGCACCGGGCCGGCCTGGGACAGCGCCGCGGGGCGCGCGCTCAGCGATCGGGTGAGCGCCATCGACACGCTGCAGTTCGACTCCGGCTTCAACTTCCTCGGTCATTCGGGCATGTCCGGCTCGCAGCGCTACGAGTTCGAGCGGCGCGGGGAGGGCGCGCCCGAGTGCTACCTGCGCACCATCGTCAACAGCGCCAATGCGGTCAGTGCCGTCCTCGACGGTGAGCATTGCGATCTGCTCGGCGGGGCACCATGGCATTGAGCGATTCGAGCGTCGCGGCGGATCGAGCGCCGCTCCCCGACGCCGCGGCGCTCGATCCGCCGCGCGCGTACGGTGCGCCGCTCACTCGCGTGCGGGTGCGCACCGAGCCGGAGGATTTCTGTGTCGAGGAGTGCCTCGGGTTCGCGCCCGCCGGCGCCGGTGCGCACGTCCTCCTCCAGGTGCGCAAGCGCGACGCCAACACCGCGTGGGTGGCCGGGGAGCTCGCGCGCCTCGGCGGCTGCCGTCCGTTCGAGGTCGGCTACGCCGGGCTGAAGGACCGGCGTGCAGTGGCAGTGCAGTGGTTCACGGTGCCGCGCGGGTCGCGTGCGCCGGAGCAGTGGCGGGGCGTGAGCGGGGAGGGCTTCGAGGTGCTCGAGGCACACGGTCACACGCGCAAGCTGCCGCGCGGGGCGCTCGAGGGCAACCGCTTCCACATCCTCGCGCGCGGCGAGCCGCCGGCGGCGCAGGCGCTGCAGGCGCGCCTCGAGCACATCAGTGCGCACGGCGTGCCGAACTACTTCGGGCCGCAGCGCTTCGGGCGCGACGGTGGCAACCTCGCGCACGTGCCGGCCGATCCGGGGGCGCTGCGGCCGGCCGAGCGCGGCTTCGTGCTCTCGGCGGTGCGCAGCCTGCTGTTCAATGCCGTGCTCGCCGAGCGGGTGCGCACCGGACGCTGGTGTGCGCTCGAGGCGGGCGATCGCGCCCAGCTCGATGGACGCGGCAGTCATTTCGCGGTCGAGGCGCCGGATGCGACGCTGCGCGAGCGCGCCGCGCGTCTCGAGATTCACCCCAGCGGGCCGCTCTGGGGACAGGGTGAGCTCGACTGCCAGGGCGCGGTGCGGGAGCTCGAGACGGACATCGTGCGCGGCTATCCGGCGGCCTGCACGCTGCTCGAGGCGGCCGGTCTGCGCCAGGAGCGGCGCAGCCTGCGCCTGGCGGTGCGCGAGCTCGAGGCCCGGATCGAGCCCGATGGGGTGCGGCTGCACTTCCGTCTGACCCGCGGCGCGTACGCCACGGCGGTGCTGCGCGAACTGTTCGGGCTCGAGGACTACGAGCCGAGCAGCACGTAGATGGCGCCCGTGCCGCCATCGACGGCGCGAGCCGAGACGAACGCCAGCACCGGCCCGAGGCGCCGCAGCAGCGCGGCCACCAGGCCCTTGAGCACCGGACCGCGATGACCGGAGCGCAGCCCCTTGCCGTGGACGATGCGCACGCAGCGCCAGTCGCGGGCCAGCGCCTCGGTGAGAAACTCGCGCAGCACCTGCTTCGCCTGCGGCACGGTCAGTCCGTGCAGGTCGAGTTCGCCCTGCACCCGATACTCGCCCCGGCGCAGGCGCCGCAGCACCGCGAGCGGCACCCCTTCGCGACGAAACACCAGCTCATCGCCGGCGGCGAGCGCCGGATCGAGCGGACCGTCGCTCAGGCTCTCCTCGAGCACGGCCAGCCGGTCGGCGCGCGAGAAGCGCGCCGCGGGCGGGGGCTTCGGCCGCTGCGGGACTGCGGCCGCTCGCGGCAGCGGCTTCACGCCGCGCACGGCGGCGCGGAACAGCTGCCGATCCTCATCGCGATCCGATACGCACACGCTACCTCCGCCGAATTTGCTTCCAGTATAGTCGCGCCCTTCCCGAGGATCGTCCTCGCCGAGTCGCCCCCTGCCTGTGAAAATTCTGCTCAGTAACGATGACGGCTATCTCGCCACCGGCCTGCGCGTGCTGCGCCGTCGGCTCGCCGACCTCGGCGAGCTCACCGTCGTCGCCCCGGACCGCAACCGCAGCGGCGCGAGCAATTCGCTCACGCTCGACATGCCGCTGCGGGTGATGGAGATCGAACCGGGCCTCTACTGCGTGCAGGGCACGCCGACCGACTGCGTGCATCTGGCGATCACCGGGTTGTTCGAGGCCGAGCACGACATGGTCGTCTCGGGGATCAACGAAGGGGCCAATCTCGGCGATGACGTGCTCTATTCCGGCACCGTGGCCGCGGCCATCGAAGGGCGCTTCCTCGGGCTGCCGACGCTCGCGGTGTCGCTGTGCCTGCGGCCCGGCAGCGGCGGGCACTACGAGACGGCGGCCGCCGTGGCGCACCGGCTGGTGAGCGAGATGCTCACCCGTCCGCTCGAGTCCTCCCTCATCCTCAACGTGAATGTGCCGGACGTGCCGCTCGAGGCGCTGCGCGGCTTTCGCGGCACGCGGCTCGGGCACCGCCATCGTTCCGAGCCGATCGTGCCGGCGCACGATCCGCGCGGCCGCCCGGTGTACTGGGTGGGGCCGGCGGGCCCGCAGCAGGATGCCGGGCCGGGCACCGATTTTCACGCCGTGGATGGCGGGTACGTGTCGGTCACGCCCCTGCAGGTCGATCTGACCCGCCACGCCGCCCTCGGCTCGCTCAGCGAGTGGCTGGAGGGGCTCGATGGCTGATCTGCGCATGGCCGGGATCGGCATGACCTCTGCGCGCACGCGCGATCGGCTGGTCCAGCGTCTGCGCGAGCAGGGCATCAGCAACCTGACGGTGCTCGATCGGATCCGCAACACTCCGCGGCACATCTTCGTCGACGAGGCGCTCGGCAGCCGGGCCTACGAGGACACGGCGCTGCCGATCGGATTCGGCCAGACCATCTCCCAGCCCTACATCGTGGCGCGCATGACCGAGGCGTTGCTCGAGGGCGGGCCGCTCGGCAGCGTGCTCGAGGTCGGCACGGGCTGCGGCTACCAGAGCGCGGTGCTGGCGCCGCTGGTGGAGCGGCTGTACACCATCGAGCGGATCGGGGCGCTGATCGATCGGGCCAAGGAGCGGCTGAAGGAGCTCGAGATCCGCCACGTGAAGTTCCAGCACGGCGACGGGACGCAGGGCTGGAAATCCCAGGCGCCGTTCGAGGGGATCCTGGTGGCGGCCGCCCCGCTGGTGGTACCGCCGGCGCTGATCGAGCAGCTCGCCCCGGGCGGACGGCTGATCGTGCCGGTGGGTGAGGAGGGTAAACAGGAGCTGATGCGCTACACGCGACGCGAGCAGGGCGTGATGCGCGAGTCGCTCGGACGCGTGGCGTTCGTGCCACTGCTCGGAGGCCGCAGCTGAGCCGCTTGCCACGGGGTGTCGCACCCCGTTAACATAGCGTCCGTCTCCTGGCGGCGACAGTCTGGCGTTCGCAATGAGACGAGGGAGAGGGCACAGGGAGGAGGGGGCGCTGACACAAAAGCAACACCCGGATCGCGACCTCGAAAGCAACAACAACCCACGCAGCGCTGCCGCAGGCGGCGCTCGGTCGTAGAGTCCTGAGTTCCTCCCCCTGTGCCTTCTTTGTCCGGTGCGGATTATGCGAGAAACAGCGCCGCCGCCACCCGGCGGTCCTCGTGCACCAGGACGTTGAAGGTGCGGCAGGCCGCCCCGAGATCCATCACTTCGAGCCCGATGGCGCGCGCCCCGAACGCCGCGCGCACCGCCGCCGAGGCGAAGCGCTGGCGAGCCCCGGTGCCCATCAGCACGACCTGCGGCTCGAGCGCGAACAGAGGCTCAAGGTGCGCCACCTCGAGGTCCTCGATCCGCTGCGGCGCCCAGACGCTCACCAGCTGCTCGGCGCTGACGATGCAGCTGGCGCGCACCACCTGCTCACCGATGTGCAGCGCCTCGGCCGAATAGGCCCGCACCGTGTTGACGTGCGTTCCGTTCTCTAATGTGAATCGCATGACGGTACGATACCGCCGGTGAGCGAACTCGTCATCGTCATTACGGATCTGTACCTCGGCGCCGAGTCCGGGACGGCGCCGGTGCCGCGCGGCACGCTGCCCGGCCTGGAGACGTTCGGGCGCTTTGCGCACGCCGAGCCGCTGCGCGAGGGCTGGCGGCCCTGGGCCGCGCACTGGCTCGATCTCGCCCGTTACGGCGCGCTGCCGGTGGCGAGCGTCGCGGCGGCGGCGGCCACCGAAGTGCCCGGACCTGCGCTGTGGCTCGCCGAGCCGCTGAGCCTCACCGAAGGGGTGGGGCGATTGCATCTGGAGCGGCACGGTCGGCTGCGGCTCACGCCCGCCGAGGCCGTGCGCCTGAGGCAGGATTTCAATGCGCTCTACGCCGGCTCCGGGTTCACCCTGACGGGGCTGCCGGGCGGGACGCTGCTGCTCGGGGGCCCGGCCGGTGCGCCGGTGAGCACCTCGGACCCGGCCCGTCTGCCGGTCGAGACCCTCGCCGAGCGCCTCCCCAGCGGTCCGGGGGCCGGGGCCCTGCGGCGCCTCGGCTCGGAACTGGAGATGTGGCTGCACACCCATCCGCTGAATGCCGAGCGCGCCGCACGCGGCGCACCGCCGATCTCGCAGCTGTGGCTCTGGGGCGGCGGGGCGGGCGCGGTTGTGCCCGTGGCCGGTGCGCCCCTGCGTGCCGAGGTGTACGGCGAGGAGGCCTATCTGGCCGGGCTCGCCACGCTCGGCACCGGGGCCCTGCGGGCGCTGCCGGAGGCGGCGGTGAGTGTGCTCGGTGCGGCGAGCGGACGGACGCTGTGCGCGCTCGAGGTGAGCGAGACGATGGGACGTGTGCGTCGGGCGGATCTGCTCGGCGCGCTCGCCGATCTCGATCAGCGCTGGATCGCGCCGGCGGTGGCGGCGCTCGGCACCGGGACGCTCGAGCGGCTCTGGCTGCTCGCGAATGATCGGGCGTGGGGTCTGCGCCGGCGCGATCTGTGGCGGCGCTGGCGGCGCGGCCGCACGGCGCTGGAGGCATTGGCGTGACGCTGCGCGTGGTGCGGCGCACGGTGCCGCAAGAGGCCGGCGGGTTCGGCGACGCCCTACATCCGGTGCTGCGGCGCGTGTACGCCGCGCGCGGCGTTCGCAGCGCACGCGAACTGGATACGAGCCTCGAGCATCTGACCCCGGTCGGCACCCTGGAGTCGGTCGAGGCCGCCGCGCAGCTGCTGCTCGCCCAGCGCGACGGCGGGCGCATTCTCGTGATCGGGGATTTTGATGCCGATGGCGCGACCAGTACGGCGCTGATGCTGCGCGCGCTGCGCGCCTGGGGGTTCACGGCGGACTTCCTGGTGCCGAACCGGTTCGAGTTCGGCTACGGACTGACGCCCGAGATCGTGCGCGTCGCCGCGCAGCGCCAACCGACGCTCATCGTCACGGTCGACAACGGCATCGCCTCGCTCGCCGGCGTCGAGGAGGCGCGCGCGCACGGCATCGAGGTGCTCATCACCGACCATCATCTGCCCGGTGAGCAGCTTCCGGCCGCCCGCGTCATCGTCAATCCCAACCTGCCCGGGAGTCGTTTCGCCAGCGGCTCGCTCGCCGGGGTGGGTGTGGCGTTCTACGTGCTCGCCGCGCTGCGCCGCCAGCTCGCCGCCGCGGGGCTGCTCGAGGCCGCGGCACCGGGCGTCGCCGAGTGGCTCGATCTGGTCGCCCTCGGCACGGTCGCCGATCTGGTGCCGCTCGATCACAACAACCGGGTGTTGGTCGATCAGGGCCTGAAGCGCATTCGCGCCGGGCGCTGCGTCGAGGGTATCCGCGCGCTGCTCGCGCTCGCCTCGCGCCAGCCGGAGCGCCTGGTGAGCGCGGATCTGGGGTTCACCGTCGGGCCGCGCCTGAATGCCGCCGGCCGGCTCGAGGACATGTCGATCGGCATCCAGTGCCTGCTCGAGGACGACCCGGCGGCGGCGGCGGCGCTCGCCGAGCGGCTCGATGCGTTGAACCGCGAGCGGCGAGAGATCGAGGCGCGCATGCAGACCGAGGCGCTCGCGGCCGTGCGTGGGCTCGCCGAACGCGATCCGAACGCCGAGCAGCGCAGCGCGGTGTGCCTGTTCGATGCGCAGTGGCACCAGGGCGTCGTCGGGCTGGTCGCCAGCCGCGTGAAGGACCGGCTGCGCCGGCCGGTCATCGCCTTTGCCGCCGCCGGCGATGAGGAGCTGCGCGGGTCGGCGCGCTCGGTGCCCGGCATCCACATCCGCGACGTGCTGGCGCAGATCGATGCGCGCCATCCGGGCCTGATCGGGCGCTTCGGCGGGCATGCGATGGCTGCGGGGCTGTCGCTGCCGCGCGCCGCGCTCGATCCCTTCGCGGCGTGCTTCGATGCGACGGTGGCCGCCTGGCCCGAGCGCAGCGCACTGCGCGATGCGATCGAGACCGACGGGGCGCTCACGGTGCAGGAGATTGCGCTCGAGACCGCCGAGGCGCTGCGCGCCGGCGGACCGTGGGGGCAGGCGTTTCCCGAGCCGAGCTTCGATGGGGTGTTCACGGTGCGCACCGCTCGGGTGGTCGCAGAGCGGCACCTGAAGATGTGGGTGCACGGGGAGCGCAACCGCGCCTTCGATGCGATCGCGTTCAACAGCCGCGATCCGCAGGCCGCAATGCCTCTGCCGCAGGGCGAGCGGCGGCTGGTGTACCGTCTGGACATCAACGAATACCAGGGCGAGCGGCGGCTGCAGCTGCTGGTCGATCACATTCTCGACCCCTGAGCATTTCCCCTCCGCGCCGCTGCTGCGTCACTCCTCTTTGAGTGCGGCCGGAGGAGGCCGTGCGCCGCACGCCGGCTGACTCGGTGGGCGGCGGATTGGCCGGGACGACGTGTTGTGTTGGCGCATCAGCGGTCACGGACCGACGTGGTGCGGCGGGCGGCTGCCAAACACGGCGCAACGCGGTATGATCGACGTCAATCCTCCTTCGGTCGGTGCGGACGGGGTTTGCCTCATTCCGCGCCGGAATAACGTCATATCTGAAATAACACGCGGGCCATGGCTCGCGCCGTCCTTTCCGGTCGGCGCGGCAGTCCGCACCGGGCGGGGTGTGTCTTGGAAGCGATTCTGCAGTTCGCGCAGCAGCTCTACCGTATGGCGCAGCGGGCGGTGTCGGAGCCGTTCGAGGACCTGGCGCTCGCGGCACTCACCGGACAGGTGCCCTTCGACGCGGCGCTGTGGTTCACCGGTCAGATCGACGGCGGGCGCCTGCAGGTGCATCGCCTGCACGCCTACCGCATGCCGCCGGCGGCGCTCGAGCCGCTGGTGACGCTGGTCCGGCAGCGGCCCGAGACGCTCGTGGCGACCTCCGGGGCGCACGGGGCGGCGCACCTGGAGGATGCCGCGGCGCTGCTCGGGCGGGGGCTCGATGCGAGCGCGCACGAGCAGCTGTGCCGCGGACGGATCGAGCGGCAGCTGCTGATCGGCACCGCCGCCTGCGGAACCCCGGGCGGGGAGTGGCTCTCCCTGCACCGCGCGCAGAGTGGTGCGCCGTTCGATGCCCAGGACTGCGAGCGCGCGCAGGTATTGATGCCGCACCTGTCCGAGTCGCGTGCCGTGCACCGGGCGCTGTGCCTGCGGCACGCCTCGGCCGAACCGGGCATCGCGCCCGGTCCGCATCGGGCGCTGACGCTGTGCGACGGCACGGTGCTGCACTGCGGCGGGCGGCTCGGGGAGGCGATCGGCGCGCGCTGGCCGGAGTGGAACGGGCTGCGACTGCCGCCGGGGCTGCTCGCCCGGGCGCAGCGCGAGGAGGCCGTGCCGCTCGAGGGGCTCGGGGAGATCATTCAGGCGCGCCGCTTCACCGATGCGCTCGTGCTGAGCCTGCGCTGGACGCCGCCGCAGGAGCTGCTCACGGCGCGCGAATACGAGGTGGCGCGGCGGTTCGCCGCCGGGGAGGACTACCAGGCCGTGGCGCGCCGCTGCGCACTGGCACCGGCCACGGTCCGCAATGTGCTGCGCTTCGCGTACCGCAAGCTCGGGATCAACAGCCGAGCGCAGCTGGTGCGGCTGATGCGCCGCGCCGAGACGGCCGCGAGGCTGGAAATTCCACCGGCGGGCCGCTAGCATGCTAGATCCTCCTGCATTTGACCCGGACGGCACCGTACGATGGAACTCAATCCTCTGAAGCGCCAGCTCAAAGACCTCGAGGAGCGCATGAGCTCCCTACGGGGGTTTCTTTGAGTACGACCTGAAGAAAGAGCGTCTGGAGGAAGTCTCCCGCGAGCTGGAGGATCCGCGCGTGTGGTCGCAGCCCGACCGGGCCCAGCAGCTCGGCCGGGAGCGGGCGAACCTCAGCACCGACATCGAGGCGATCGCCCGGGTCGACGGGGGCATCAGCGCGACCACGGAGCTGCTCGAGCTCGCCGAGAGCGAGCAGGACGAGGCGACGGCTGCGGATCTGACCCGCGAGGCGGGCAGCCTGGAATCCGCGGTGCGCCGCCTCGAGCTCAAGCGCATGTTCCGCGGCGAGATGGACTCGCACAGCGCGTTTCTCGACATTCAGGCCGGCGCCGGCGGCACCGAGGCGCAGGACTGGGCGCAGATGCTGCTCAGGATGTATCTGCGCTGGGGCGCGGCCCGCGGCTTTCAGTGCGAGGTGATCGATTCGAACCCGGGCGAAGTCGCCGGCATCAAGAGCGCCACCGTCCAGGTGACGGGCGAGTTCGCCTACGGCTGGCTGCGCACCGAGACCGGGGTGCACCGCCTGGTGCGCAAGTCCCCGTTCGACTCGGGCAACCGCCGCCACACCTCCTTCGCCTCGGTGTTCATCTCCCCGGAGGTCGATGAGGACATCGCCATCGACATCAACCCGGCGGACCTGAAGACCGACGTGTACCGCTCCTCCGGCGCCGGCGGTCAGCACGTCAACAAGACCGAGTCGGCGGTGCGCATCACGCACATGCCCTCCGGCATCGTCGTGGCCTGTCAGGCGGAACGCAGCCAGCACAAGAACCGCTCCACGGCGATGAAGATGCTGAAGGCGAAGCTGTACGAGCTCGAGGTGAACAAGCGCAACGCCGCCGCCAAGGTGCTCGAGGATTCCAAGTCCGACGTCAGTTGGGGCAATCAGATCCGCTCCTACGTGCTCGACCAGTCGCGCATCAAAGACCTGCGCACCGGTGTCGAGGTCGGCAACACCACCGCGGTGCTCGATGGGGATCTGGATCAATTCTTGGAAGCCTCACTCAAGGCGGGGCTATAGGCAGCACATGACCGACATGCATCCAGACCCGGTCGAGCGGACCGATGAGAACAAGCTGATCGCCGAGCGGCGCACCAAGCTCGACGCGCTGCGCACCGAGGGCGAGGCGTATCCGAACGATTTCCGCCGCGATGCGCTCGCCGGCCAGCTGCAGGAGGCGTTCGCGCCCCGCGACGAGCAGTGGCTCGAGTCGAATCCGACGCGCGTGACGGTGGGCGGGCGGATGCTGCTGAAGCGGGTGATGGGCAAAGTGAGCTTTGCCAACATCGTCGACCGCACCGGGCAGATTCAGCTGTTTCTGCACAAGGACACCGTCGGGGCCGAGGTGTACGAGGCGTTCAAGGGCTGGGACGTCGGGGACATCGTCGGGGCCACCGGCATGCTGTTTCGCACCAAGACCGGGGAGCTCTCGGTGCGCGTCGAGCGGCTGCGCCTGGTGGTGAAGTCGCTGCGGCCGCTGCCGGACAAGTGGCACGGGCTGGCCGACGTCGAGACGCGCTATCGGCAGCGCTACGTCGATCTGATCGTCAACGAGGCGAGCCGCAACGTGTTCCGTACGCGGGCGCGCATCGTGCGCTACCTGCGCGACTTCCTCGATGCGCTCGATTTCATCGAAGTCGAGACTCCGATGATGCAGCCGATCCCCGGCGGCGCTGCGGCGCGGCCGTTCGTGACGCATCACAATGCGCTCGATCTGCAGATGTACCTGCGCATCGCCCCGGAGCTGTACCTGAAGCGCCTGGTGGTCGGGGGCTTCGAGCGCGTCTACGAGATCAACCGCAATTTCCGCAACGAGGGGCTCTCGACCCAACACAACCCCGAGTTCACGATGCTCGAGCTGTACCTCGCGTACGCCGATTACCGTGATCTCATGGACTGGATCGAGAAGGCGATCCGCGGCCTGGCGCAGACCATCCATGGCGCAGAGGCGCTCACCTACCAGGCGCGCCGCTACGATCTCGGCCGTCCGTTCCGGCGAGTCACGGTGGAGGAGGCGATCCTCGAGCACAACCCGGATCTCGAGCGCGACCGGCTGCGCGATCCGGCCTACCTGCGTCAGGTGTGCGCGCGCCTTGGCATCACGGTGCAGGCGCACGATGGTCCGGGCAAGCTGCAGATCGAGATCTTCGAGAAGACCGCCGAGCACACCTACATGGACCCGACCTTCGTGTGCGCCTACCCGGCGGAAGTCTCCCCGCTCTCGCGCGCCAATGATCAGGATCCGTTCATCACCGATCGGTTCGAGCTGTTCATTGCCGGCCGCGAGCTCGCCAACGGCTTCTCCGAGCTCAACGATCCGCAGGATCAGGCGGCACGCTTTCGCGCCCAGGTCGCGCGCAAGGATCACGGCGACGAGGAGGCGATGTTCTACGACGCCGATTACGTGCGCGCGCTCGAGTACGGCATGCCGCCGACCGCCGGTCTCGGTGTCGGGATCGACCGGCTGGTGATGTTCTTCACCGATTCGCCCTCGATCCGCGACGTCATTCTCTTTCCGCACCTGCGCCCGGAAGCGACCTGAGGCGCCCGGTGATCGGAGTGTTCGACTCCGGCGTCGGCGGGCTGACGGTGCTGAAGGCGCTGCTGCGCGAGCTGCCGGCCGAGCGATTCGTCTATCTCGGGGATACGGCGCGGCTGCCGTACGGCACGAAGAGTGCCGAGACGGTGAGCCGCTATGCGCTGCAGGCCGCCGAGGCGCTCGCCGGCTACGGACTGAAGTGTCTGGTGATGGCCTGCAACACGGCCTCGGCGGTGGCCCTGCCGGCGGTGCGTGCGCAGCTCTCGGCATTGCCGGTGATCGGCGTGATCGAGCCCGGCGCCGAGGCGGCCGTCGCCGCCTCGGCGAGCGGTCGCATCGCGGTGCTCGCCACCGAGGGCACGGTGCGCGGGGGCGCGTATCAGCAGGCGATCCTCAGGCGCTCTCCCGAGGCCGAGGTGTACGCACTACCGGCGCCGCTGTTCGTCGCCCTCGCCGAGGAGGGCTTGAGCGAGGGGCCGATCGCCGAAGCGGTGGCCCATCATTATCTCGATGCGCTGTTTGCCCCCGCCGGGGGCGCGAGCGCGCCCGATACGCTCGTCCTCGGCTGCACGCACTTCCCCATGGTGGCCGCGGCGATCCGTACGGCGGTCGGCCCCGCGGTGCGCATCGTCGATTCGGCCGAGACCACGGCGCGTCACGTGCGCGCCGCGCTGTGTCAGGCAGGGCTCGCGCAGGCCGGCGGGCAGGGCGGGCTGCGTCTGCTCGCCACCGATGCCCCGGAGCGCTTCGCGCGCATCGGGGCGCGCTTCCTCGAGCGGCCGATCGGCATCCGCGAGGTCGAACTGATCGATCTGTGAGCCGGGCGGCTCACGGCTCGAGCGCGTAGGGCAGTGCGAGCGGCTCGACCTGCAGGCGCTGCGCTTCGGCATGCTCGGCGTGCTCGCCGTCCGGCAGGGTGGTCACCGCCAGGAACTCCGCGCGCCCGTCCGGCAACTGCGCCGACTCGAGCACTTCGAACGCACGACCGTCGTCGAGCACGCCGCTCGCCCCCGGGGCGAGCTCGAGCGGCTGGCGTGAGCGGAATCGCTGCGCGCGGCGTTTGACCCGCCCGCGGTAGTGGGCGCGCGCGATGACTTCCTGACCGGTGTAGCAGCCCTTGTCGAATGCGATCGCATCGAGCGCATCGAGATTCAACATCTGCGCGACGAAGTGCTCGCTGGTGGGCGCGTACACCTGCGTGAGGCCGGCGCGCACATCGAGCAGCCGCCACTGTTGCCGAGCGGCCGGCGCCGGTTCGCTCGGTGTTTGATCCGCCGCGGCGATCTTCAGCCAGCGCGCCGGCGCCGCACCGATGCACAGGTAATGCGCCGCCTCGAGCCGCGTGCAGTGGCCGGGCTCGGCCGTGAGCGCCTGCGGCGCAAGCCCTGCGGGCGTGCCGCTCGCCAGGTGCTCGGCCGGCGCCAGGGCGCTGATGCGCCATTCGGCCGATACGTCGGTAAGCGTGACCTTGGCGCGCAGCACGTACTTGGCGAGCCGATCTCTGACGATTGTCACCAGTTCGCGCGGCAGCAGCGCGAGCAGTTCGTCCTCGGCGAGTGCCACCAGCCGCAACAGCGCGATCGTGCGCCCCTGTGGGGTGTGGTAGCCGGCGAGCAGCGTGCGCTGCGGGCCGAGGCGGGTCAGGTCGTTCGACACCTGTCCCTGCAGAAAACGCGCCGCGTCGGCTCCGCCGAGGCGCAGCACGCCGAGATCCGTCAATGGGGTGCGATGCAGTTCTGAATTCATATGACGATATCTTAGCGGACCGGAGCGCCCGCAAGCTGTGCCGTGGCGGGCACAGCGCGATTCTGGCAAACTCACCGGACATGCAGGACGATTCGAATACCCCCCCACCGCCGTCCGCAACTGAAACCGGCGCAGGGGCCGCAGCACATGCGCCCGCCGCGCACGAGCCGCCGCCGACGCCCCGGGAGATCGGCGGACCGGCCGGCCCCGAGCCGACGCGCTTCGGCGACTGGGAGCGCAAGGGCCGCTGTATCGACTTTTGACCCCTCGAGCACTTATGGCTGAAAGACCCACTTCGCCGCATCTGTCCGTGTACCGGATGCACCGCTACACGCTGCTCACCTCCGTGTTGAACCGCGCCACCGGGCTCGTGCTCGCACTCGGGCTCCTCGTGCTGGTGTACTGGCTGATGGCCGTCGCCGGCGGGCCGCTCGCCTACGCGCACGCCGCGGCGCTGCTCGGCGGCGCGATCTTCAAGATCCTCTGGCTCGCGCTGCTCGCGGTGTTTGCCTATCACCTGTGCGCGGGCCTGCGCCACCTGGTGTGGGACAGCGGCCGCGGCCTCGAGCGCGCGCAGTCGCGCGCCAGCGCCTACCTGGTGCTGATCGGCAGCGCGGTGTTGTTTGCGGCGCTCGCCGCGTGGCTGCTCACCGGGAGACACGCATGAGCCTGCGCAGTCCGCTCGGTCAGGTCCTCGGCCACGGCGCGGCCAAGACCGGCGTGCACCACTGGTGGGTGCAGCGGCTGACGGCCGTCGCGCTGGTGCCGCTCGCCATCTGGTTCGTCGTCTCGGTGCTCTCGCTGCCGACGCTCTCCTATCCGGTGGTGAGCGCCTGGATGGGCCAGCCGTGGACGGCGGTGCTGCTGATGCTGTTCGTGCTGAGTGCGGCCTGGCATTCGCAGCTCGGCGTGCGGGTGGTCATCGAGGACTACGTGCACGGGCGCGGCATGCGCACCGTGGCGCTCGCGCTCGTGACCTATCTGCACGTGCTCGCCGCCGCCGCCGGCGTGTTCGCAATTATCAAAGTGGCGTTGGGAGGCGCCGCATGAGCACATACGAATTCATCGACCATACCTACGACGTCATCGTCGTCGGCGCGGGCGGCTCCGGACTGCGTGCCACCCTCGGCCTCGCCGAGGCGGGACTGTCCACCGCCTGCATCAGTAAGCTCTTCCCGACGCGCAGTCACACCGTGGCCGCCCAGGGCGGCATCAGCGCCGCGCTCGGCAACATGGGCGAGGACGACTGGCGCTGGCACATGTACGACACCATCAAGGGTTCGGACTGGCTCGGCGACCAGGATGCGATCGAGCTGATGTGCAAGGAGGCCCCGGCGGCGGTCATCGAGCTCGAGCACTACGGCGTGCCGTTCTCGCGCACCGAGGAGGGCCGGATCTACCAGCGTCCCTTCGGCGGTATGACCACGCACTACGGCAAGGGCATCGCGCAGCGAACCTGCGCGGCCGCCGACCGCACCGGGCACGCGCTGCTGCACACGCTCTATCAGCAGTCGATCCGCCGCTCCGCGACGTTCTTCGTCGAGTACTTCGCGATCGATCTGATCATGGAGAACGGGGTGTGCCGCGGCGTGGTCGCCCTCGACATGACCGAAGGCAAGGTGCACCGCTTCCGCGCGCACATGACCATCCTCGCCACCGGCGGCTACGGCCGGGCGTACTTCTCGTGCACCTCGGCGCACTCGTGCACCGGGGACGGCAATGCCATGGCGCTGCGCGCCGGGCTGCCGCTGCAGGACATGGAGTTCGTGCAGTTCCATCCGACCGGCATCTACCGCGCCGGCTGTCTGATCACCGAAGGGGCGCGCGGGGAGGGCGGCTATCTCACCAACGCCAAGGGCGAGCGCTTCATGGAGCGCTATGCGCCGAACGCGAAGGACCTCGCCTCGCGCGACGTGGTGAGTCGCGCCATGACCATCGAGATCCGGGAAGGGCGCGGCGTCGGCGCCGAGCGCGATCACATTCACCTGCATCTCGAGCACCTCGGCCCCGAGGTGATTCACGAGCGCCTGCCGGGCATCGCCGAGACCGCGCGCATCTTCGCCGGCGTCGATGTGACCCGCCAGCCGATCCCGGTGCAGCCGACCGTGCACTACAACATGGGCGGCATCCCCTGCAATTACCACGGCGAGGTGGTCCGGTTTCGCGACGGCGATCCGGACAGTGTCGTGCCGGGGCTGATGGCGGTGGGTGAGGCGGCCTGCGTCTCGGTGCACGGGGCGAACCGGCTCGGCTCGAATTCGCTGCTCGATCTCGTGGTGTTCGGCCGCCAGGCCGCACGCCGCTGCGCCGAGCTGATCAAGCCCGGCACGCGCCATGCGGCGCTGCCGAAGGACGGCGCGGAGCTCGCCGTGTCGCGCCTGGATCGACTGCGCAACGCCAACGGCTCGCGCTCGACCGCCGAGATCCGTCTGGAGATGCAAAAGACCATGCAGCTCGATGCGGCGGTGTTTCGCA
Source organism: Pseudomonadota bacterium (assembly GCA_021834525.1). Taxonomy (GTDB): domain Bacteria; phylum Pseudomonadota; class Gammaproteobacteria; order Steroidobacterales; family Steroidobacteraceae; genus 13-2-20CM-66-19. The sequence goes on from JAKBDK010000011.1 coordinate 18,395, forward strand.
CCGGGGAGTCCCTCGCCGAGGGGGCGCGCAAGCTCGGGGAGACCTACCAGTCCTTTGCCGACGTGCGGATCAACGACCGCTCGCTGGTGTGGAACACCGATCTGCTCGAGACGATGGAGCTGGAGAACCTGCTGATGCAGGCCACCGCGACCATCCACTCGGCGGTGAACCGCACCGAGAGCCGCGGCGCGCACGCGCGCGAGGACTATCCGAATCGCGACGATCAGAATTGGATGAAGCACACGCTGGTGTCGGTCGATGGGCCGAGTCAGGTGCGCTTCGAATACCGGCCGGTGCACCTCAATACGCTCACCGACGACGTCGAAACCGTTCCGCCGAAGGCGCGGACTTACTGACCAAGGGTTTCCGATGGCTGAGTTCCGACTGCCTCCCAACTCGCGCATCCGCGGTGGTGTCACGCACAGAGCGCCCGCCGGCGCGCAGCAAGTGCGTACCTTTCGCATCTACCGCTTCGATCCGGACTCCGGGGAGAACCCGCGGGTCGACACCTTCGAGCTCGACGTCTCGGGGTGCGGGCCGATGGTCCTCGACGGACTGATCAGCATCAAGGCGAGCGTGGATTCCTCGCTGACCTTCCGCCGCTCCTGCCGCGAGGGTATCTGCGGCTCGTGCGCGATGAACATCAACGGGGTCAACCGGCTCGCGTGCACCACCTCGATGCACGAGCTCGGCGGCGAGATCCGCATCTACCCGCTGCCGCACATGCCGGTGGTGAAGGACCTGGTGCCGGATCTGACCCAGTTCTACGCCCAGTACGCCTCGGTCAAACCCTGGCTGCAGACCGAGACGCCGCCGCCGCCGGATCGCGAGCGGCTGCAGTCGAAGGAAGAACAGGAGCAGATCGACCGGCCGGCCGCGTGCATTCTGTGCGCGTGCTGCTCGACGGCCTGCCCGAGCTACTGGTGGAACAGCGATCGGTACCTCGGACCGGCGGCGCTGCTGGCGGCGTACCGCTGGATCATCGACAGCCGCGATGAGGCCACCGGCGAGCGGCTCGATGCGCTCGAGGACCCGTTCAAGCTGTATCGCTGCCACACCATCATGAATTGCACGGACGTGTGCCCGAAGGATCTGAATCCCGCCAAGGCCATTGCCGAAATCAAGAAAATGCTCATCGAGCGACAGAGCTGATGGGCGTGAGCGCCCCGCTCGATGCCGAGGGACGGCGGTTGCAGTGGCGCTGCCGGCGGGGCATGAAGGAACTCGACGTTCTCCTGGAGGTCTACGGTAACGTGGCCTTGGCCAGCGCAGGGGCGCAGGAGCGTGCGCTGCTGACGCGCCTCCTCGAGCTGCCGGACCCTGAGCTGGCCAGTTACCTGCTGGCCGGCGAGGTGGCGGACGATCCGGCCCTCGCCGCGCTCATCGAGCGGATCCTCGCGGCGGCTGGCGCGGCCCCCCGGGTGGGGGCATGATCGGGGTCCACCCCCCGATACCGCACGGGGCGTAGAGACTTCTGAACTTATCCAAAGATTCAGTGTCTATTCAGGTCGCGGTGCGGGCGGCCTTCGAACATTCAGGAACAGAGGGCGCGCAATGAGCGCCGATGTCAGTGATTTGAGCCTGGTTCGCCGGGTACAACGGGGCGACAAGGGTGCTTTTGATGCGCTGGTGCTCAAGTACCAGCACAAGTTGGTCAAGCTGGTGACGCGCTATGTTCGTAACCCGGCCGAAGCCGAGGACATTGCTCAAGAAGCCTTCATCAAGGCCTACCGGGCATTGCCGCAGTTTCGCGGCGACAGCGCGTTTTACACCTGGTTGTACCGCATCGCGATCAACACCGCGAAGAACGCGGTGGTCTCTCGCGACCGCAGCCCTGTCGATTACGACTTTGACCGTGACAGCATCGATGAGTCCTACGATATGCAAGGCCGACTGAAGGATTCCGAAACCCCCGAGGGACTGGTGCTGACCGATGAGATCCGTCAGACCGTCAACGCAGCCATCGAACAGCTGCCGGAGGATCTGCGTACCGCCATCGTGCTGCGCGAGCTCGAGGGTCTGTCCTACGAACAGATCGCCGCCTCGATGGGCTGTCCCGTCGGCACGGTGCGGTCACGGATTTTCCGGGCGCGCGAGGCGATCGACCGACGCTTGCGCGAAGTGTTCGAGGGAGGACTGGGCCGTACGGAGGAACTCGGATGAACGAGGAACTCGACAGTCAGTTGTCCGCGATGTTCGATGACGAGCTGCCGGCGGGCGAATGCGAGCTGCTCGCGCGCCGTCTCTCGCGCGACGATGGGCAGAAGGCGCGCTGGGGGCGCTACGCACTCATCGGGGCGGTGATCCGCGCCGAGCGCGGCGTGGTGCTGCAGAGCGCGGTGGCCGGCCGGGTGAACGCCGCGCTCAGCCACGAGCCGCAGCTCGCCACGGGCACCGACGGGGTGCCGCTGGCCGCGGCCCCCTGGATGCGCATGCTCTCGGGCGTGGGACTGGCGGCGGGCGTTGCCGCGCTGTCGATCCTGTGGTTGCGCGCCCATCATGGCGGACCGCTGCTCGCGGCCGCGCCGATGACCGTCGCGAGCGTGGCGGCGGCGCCGGTCGTCGACGGTGGGGTGCGCCGGCGCAGCCGCGGTCCGGACAGCTACGTGGTGCCCCCGACCACCCCGGGTCTCATGACGCCCATGCCGCCGACCCAGCTGGCGGATTATGTCGTGGCGCACAGCGCGTATTCCTGGCCGATCAGCGGCGGCAGCCTGCTGTCCTCGCTGATGGTCAGTGAGGCGGCGGCGAATCCGCCCGCCGCGCCCCGCCGCCGTGCGGTCCGGGCGGTCGCCGGCCATGGCCATGTCACGTCGCGGCCGCACTAGCCGGGCGTTCGGCGCCTGGGTACTGGTGTGGGCGATCGGCAGCGCCGCGGCGCTCGCCGGCGAGCCGGCGGTGCTGCTCGAGCGGATGAATCACGCCCTGAGCACCCTCGACTACGAGGGCACCTTCGCGCACTGGGAGGGCGGTCAGGTGCAGATGCTGCGCATCGTGCACCGCATGAAGCATGGCGTGGTCTCGGAGCGGCTGCAGTCGCTCGATGGTTCGGGGCGGGAGTTCATCCGCATCGGCTCGAACCTGACCTGCTATCTGCCCGACAAGCGCGAGGCGCTGGTCGAGCAGATGCCCAAGGGCAGCTCGCTGATCGGCACCATGCCGGTGCTGAACAAGAACACCGAGCGGTTCTATCGGTTGCACGAGGGGCCGCGCGAGCGCATCGATCAGCACCTGACGCGCCTCGTGACGGTGATGCCGCGCGATGATTACCGCTACGGCTACCGGCTGTGGATCGACCGGCGCGGCCTGCCGCTGAAGATTCAGCTCTGGGACGCCCGCCACGGCGGGGAGGTGATCGAGCAGATCGCCTTCGCCACGCTGAAAATCGAGCCGAATATCCCGGATGCGGCCTTCGCGCCGCAACTGTCCACGGCCGGCTACCGCTGGCTGCGCAACCACCACGCCCCGCCGCCGAAGCACGGCGGGCTGGTGTGGAATGCGCTGTGGCTGCCGCCGGGCTTTCACATGGCCACGCACGTGGCGCAGAGCATGCCGGGGACCCTCGGCCCGGTCGAGCACCTGGTGTACACCGACGGGCTGGCGTCGGTCTCGGTGTTCGTCGCCCGCCACGCGCAGCGCAAGCCGGCCCATCCGGCGGTAGAATCGGCGCATATGGGTGCGTCCTACGTGTTCTCCACATTCGTCGATGGGCATCGCGTGACCGCGGTGGGTGAGGCGCCGGCGCGCACCGTGCGCTCGATCGCCGACTCGGTGCGAGCCCAACCGGCCTCGTTCCCGGCACTCTCCGGCGGTGCGTTCGCCCATTCGGTGCCGCCGCCTTGAGCGCCCCGACGCTGACCTTGATCTCGCGGCGGGACTGCCTGCTGTGCGATGAGATGCTCGCCGCGCTGCGCGAGTTCGATGCGCAGGGGACGTTGCCGCCGCTGCGCCGGATCGACGTCGACTCCGACCCGGAACTGACCCGCCGCTACGGGTTGCAGGTGCCGGTGCTGCTGCTCGGGGAGACGCTCGTGTGCCGCTTCCGTTTCGACCCCGCGGCGCTGCGGCGCCACCTCGGCGCCGGCTGAGCACACTGCGCCGCCGCGTCCCTCTGGACGGGGTGAAGTAGGTCATATTCGGCGCCGATCTGCAGGTATAATCCGCCCGCCGCTGACAATCTGGCGCGGCGGAACACGCGGCCCGGATTCATGCGGCTCATACGTAATTTTTGCATCATCGCTCATGTCGATCACGGCAAGTCCACGCTTGCCGATCGCTTCATCCAGTTGTGCCGCGGGCTCGATGCCCGTGAGATGCACGAGCAGGTCCTCGATTCGATGGACCTCGAGCGCGAGCGTGGCATCACCATCAAGGCGCAGAGCGTCACGCTCTTCTACGACGCGCGGGACGGTCAGCGCTACCAGCTGAACATGATCGACACCCCGGGGCACGTGGATTTCTCCTACGAGGTGTCCCGGTCGCTGGCGGCCTGCGACGGGGCGCTGCTCGTGGTGGATGCCTCCCAGGGCGTCGAGGCGCAGAGCGTCGCGAACTGCTACACGGCCCTCGAGCAGGGCCTGACGGTGGTGCCGGTCATCAACAAGATCGACCTGCCCTCGGCCGATCCGGAACGCGTCATGACCGAGATCGAGGAGATCATCGGTATCGAGGCGCACGATGCGCTGAAGGTCAGCGCCAAGACCGGTGAGGGCGTCGAGGCGCTGCTCGAGGCGTTGATCCAGAAGATCCCGGCGCCGCGGGGCGAGCCCGAGGCGCCCCTGCAGGCGCTGATCATCGATTCCTGGTTCGACAACTACGTCGGGGTGGTCTCGCTGGTGCGCGTGATGAACGGCAGCGTCTCGACCGGGGAGAAGATCCGAGTGATCTCCACCGGGCGGGCGCACACCGTCGATCGGCTCGGCCGCTTCACGCCGAAGCCGCTCGTCGCCCCGACGCTCGCCGCCGGCGACGTCGGCTTCATCGTCGCGGGCATCAAGGAAATCGACGGGGCGCCGGTGGGCGATACCATCACGCTCGAGAATCGGCCGACCACCGAGGCGTTGCCCGGGTTCAGGCAGATCAAGCCGCGCGTGTTCGCAGGCCTCTTCCCGGTGAACGCCGAGGACTACGAGAGCTTCCGCGATGCGCTCGCCAAGCTGCGCCTGAACGACTCGGCGCTGCACTACGAGCCGGAAGTCTCTGGCGCGCTCGGCTTTGGCTTTCGCTGCGGCTTTCTCGGCCTGCTGCACATGGACATCGTGCAGGAGCGGCTCGAGCGCGAGTACCACCTCGATCTGATCACCAGCGCCCCGACCGTGGTGTACGAGGTCGAGCGCACCGACGGGGCGGTGATCTACGTCGACAACCCCTCGAAGCTGCCGCCGCTGAATGAGGTCGAGCAGATCCGCGAGCCGATCATCGTGGCGAACATCCTGGTGCCGCCCGATCACGTCGGGGCGGTGCTGCAGCTGTGCACCGAGAAGCGCGGCGTGCAGAAGAAGATGCTCTACCTCGGCACCCAGGTCTCCCTGCAGTACGAACTGCCGCTCGCCGAGGTGGTGCTCGATTTCTTCGATCGGCTGAAGTCGGTGAGCCGCGGCTACGCCTCGTTCGACTACGAGTTCTCGCACTTCCAGGCCGCCCCGCTCGTGAAGCTCGACATCCTGATCAACGCCGAGCGGGTCGATGCGCTCTCGATCATCGTGCACCGCGACAATGCCTATCACCGCGGCCGCGAGCTGGTCGACAAGATGCAGGAGCTGATCCCGCGGCAGATGTTCGAGGTCGCCGTGCAGGCGGCGATCGGCAGCGCGATCGTGGCGCGCGCCACGGTCAAGGCGCTGCGCAAGAACGTGCTCGCCAAGTGCTACGGCGGGGACATCAGCCGCAAGCGCAAGCTGCTCGAGAAGCAGAAAGAGGGCAAGAAGCGCATGAAGCAGGTCGGCCGGGTCGAGATTCCCCAGTCGGCGTTCCTCGCGGTGCTGCAGTTGGGCCGCAAGTAGCGTGCCGCCGCGATGTCCGCCCCCACGATTCCCTCGCTGCCCGGCAACGGATTGGCGCACTCGAGCGCCCGGTGCTGCCGGTTCGTGCCCAAACTCGTCAATGGAGCCGCCATGCCGTCTGTCGTGATGCAACTGGTCATCGTTCTGTCCTGGCTCGCCATTCCGGTCGGCCTGGTGTGCGTGATCGATGACTGGTTGCTCAAGCCGCGCCGGCTGCTCGCCGCCGAGCCGGCTCGTGAGGGCGCCTTCGTCGCCTGGTGCTACCGGGCGCTGCCGGTGCTGCTGGTGGCGGTGGTGCTGCGGATCTTCGCCGCCGAGGCCCTGAACTTCAGCGCCGTGTTGCTGCTGATCTCGGTAGTCACCGGCATCGTGTGGCTGATCGATGCGCTCTGGCTGGCTCGGCGGCGTACCGCCGCGGCGAGCGCCGCGGGCCGCGACCCGCGCGGGGAGCCGGAGCCGACCACCGTCGACTATGCCCGCAGCTTCTTCCCGGTCGCGCTCGCCGTGCTGCTGGTGCGCTCGTTCCTGTTCGAGCCGTTTCGCATTCCGTCGGACTCGATGATGCCGACGCTGCTCGACGGGGACTTCATCGTGGTGGAGAAGTTCGCCTACGGGCTGCGCCTGCCGATCACGCACACCAAGATCCTCTCCACCGGTGAGCCGCACCGCGGCGACGTGGTGGTGTTCCGCTATCCGCTGAAGCCGAGCGAGGACTACATCAAGCGCGTGGTCGGGCTGCCGGGGGATCACGTCGTGGTGCACGATGATCGCCTGACGATCAACGGGCAGAAGATTCCGCTGCGCATCGACGGCACCTACAACGACGGGTGCTACCAGAATATGCAGCTCGGCACCGAGGACCTCGATCGTCACGTGCACCACGTGCTGCTCTGCCCGGTGCCGCTCGAGGTCACCGCCGATCCGCTGCCGAGCTGTCCGCGCTCGGACGCGCGCGGCTACATCTGCGGCGGCAACCCGCCGCCCGATGCGCTGCCGCTGTACGAGCAGAAACTCGTCGAGATGGATGTCCCGGCCAAGCGCTACGTCATGATCGGCGACAATCGCGACAACAGCGATGACAGCCGGGTGTGGGGCTTCGTACCGCAGCGCAATCTGGTCGGTCGGGCCACCTACATCTGGTTCAATTGGGACATCGATCGCAAAGGTGGCCCGATCTGGAGTCGGATCGGCAAGAAGATCAAATAGCGGAGGTTGAGCGATGCACCGAGAACGCGGGATCACTCTGATCGGCTGGCTGGTGTTGTTGACGCCGCTGGTAATCTGTCTGTACGCCGGACTGCGCTTAGCGCCGGTGTACCTGAATTACATGAAGGTGTCGCACACGCTCGATGAGGTGAGCCACCAGTTCCGCAGCGGCGGCGGCAGCGTGTTCAAGATCCAGACCTCCATTTCGCGCCATTTCGAGATCGACAGCGTCAATTATCCCACGGTGCAGGACGTGAGCATCCGGCGCAGCGGCACGGGCTACCTGGTCGAAGCCGCCTACGTGTCCTACGCGCCGCTGTTCGGCAACGTCACGCTGCGCGTGGCGTTCGACAAGACGGTGCACGTGAGCGGCGGTGGATAACGCAGAGTGGCCCGAGCGCTGGGTGCGCACGCACCTTAAGCACACGCCGCGCGACGCGGCGCTGTTTCGTGCCGCACTGACGCACCGCAGCGCGTCGGGGGCGAACAACGAGCGCCTGGAGTTTCTCGGCGACTCGGTGGTGAATCTGGTCATCGCGCGGCATCTGTTCGCGCGTTTCGGCCAGGCGGACGAGGGCGATCTGAGCCGCCTGCGTGCCCGGCTGGTCAGCGCCGAGCCGCTGGCCGAGGTGGCCGCCGCGCTCGGCATCGGTGAGGTGCTGCAGTTGGGCTCCGGGGAGCTCAAAACCGGCGGCTTTCGCCGCCAGTCGATTCTCGCCGATGCCTTCGAGGCACTGTGCGGGGCGCTGTTTCTCGATGCCGGGCTCGAAGCCGCCGCCGAGTTCATTCTCGGCTCGCTCGCGGCGCACATCGAGACGCTGCCGCCGCCGGCGGCGCTGAAGGATCCGAAAACCCGCCTGCAGGAGTACCTGCAGTCGCGCGCGCTCGCGCTGCCGCACTATGCGGTCGAGCGCGTCGAGGGCGAGCCGCACGCCCAGACCTTCGAGGTCAGTTGTGCGGTCGAGGACCTCTCGTTGTGCACGCGTGGGCGCGGCTCGAGCCGCCGGCGCGCCGAACAAGAGGCGGCAGAACGTATTTTGGACACGATTGGAAAACACTCCGATGAGCGATCAGCCTGAAGGCGCCGAGCCGCTGCTGCGCTGCGGCTTCGCGGCGCTCGTCGGCCGGCCCAATGTCGGCAAGTCGACGCTGCTCAATGCGCTGGTGGGCACGAAGGTCAGCATCGTCACGCCGCGCCCGCAGACCACCCGTCACCGCATCCTCGGCCTGGTGCAGCGCCCCGACGCCCAGATCGCCTTCGTCGACACCCCGGGACTGCACCGCCAGGCGCGTCGGGCGCTGAACAAGGCGATGAACCGGACGGCGACCTCGGCGCTCGCCGATGCGGACGTGGCAGTGCTGGTGCTCGAGGCCATGAGCTGGAACGGGGAGGATGAACTCGCGCTCGAGCGCATCGCGCACGCGCGCCGTCCGGCGATCGCCGTGGTCAACAAGGTCGATCAGGTCCGCCCGCGCGATCGACTGCTGCCGTATCTGGCCGAGCTCAACGCGCGCCATCCGTTCATTGCGCTCGTGCCGGTCTCGGCGCTGAAGGGGCACGGCCTTGAGGATCTGATCCGCACCATCGCGGCGCAGCTGCCCGAATCCCCGCCGCTCTTTGCCCGCGACACGCTCACCGACCGCGGCACGGCGTTTCGCATCGCCGAGACGGTGCGCGAGAAGCTCACCCTGGAGTTGAACCAGGAAGTGCCCTACGGCATTGCCGTCGAGGTCGAGCGGATGCACCACGAGGACGGCCAGCTCGCGGTCGACGTGGTGATCTGGGTCGATCGCGAAGGCCAGAAGCCGATCGTCATCGGCGGCGGCGGGGAGCGCCTGAAGCGCGTCGGCAGCTCCGCGCGCCGGACGCTGAACGCGCTGCTCGGGGAGCGGCTGCACCTGACGCTGTGGGTCAAGGTGCGCGAGAACTGGGCCGACAATGCGCGTGCGCTGAAGGATCTGGGCCTCGACTCATGAGCGCCCCGGCCCGCCGCGTCCACCTCGCGCCGGCCTACCTGCTGCATCACCGGCCGTACCGCGAGAGCGGACGGATTCTCGAGGTTCTGGTGCGCGCCGAGGGGCGCCTGACGCTGTTCGCCCGCGGCGTGAGCGGGCCGAAGTCGCGCCTCGCCGCGGTGCTGCAGCCCTTTCAGCCGCTGCTCGTGTCCTTCACCCAGGGCCGCGAGGCCGGGCAGCTCACGGCCGCGGAGTGCGTCGCGCCGGCCGCGCCGCTGCCGGCCGGGTGCGTGATGAGCGCGTTCTATCTCAATGAGCTGCTGCTGAAGTTGACGCTGCGGCACGATGCGGCCCCGGAGCTCTTCGATGCCTACGCCGGTGCACTGGCGCGGCTGCGCGACCCCGAGGCGATCGAGGCGGCGCTGCGCCGCTTCGAGCTCGAGCTGCTGAGTGCCGTCGGCTACGGGCTCGATCTGGCCACCGAGGTCGGCGGGCAGCCGATCGAGCCGGAGGGGTTCTACCGCTTCCGGCCCGCCCAGGGACTCCTGCGGGTGCCGGGCGAGGAGCCCGGGGCGCTCGCCGGCCACTCGCTGCAGGCGCTGCAGTGCGGTGATCTCGCAGCGGCTCGCACGCGCGCCGATGCCCGGGTGCTGCTCGCAGCGGCGCTCGCCGAGTGTCTCGAGGGGCGCGAGCTGGCCACGCGGCGCGTGGCCCGGGCGATGAAGCAGGGGTCGCATCCGGCGGCCCGCTACGGGAAAATGCCGCCATGAGCCCCCGCTGCGGGGGTGCCTCGGTCCGGCGGAGAACCCCGTGAGCCATGCCCCGATTGCCCTCGGCGTGAACATCGATCACGTCGCGACGCTGCGCCAGGCGCGCCGCGGCCGCGAGCCCGACCCCGTGCACGCGGCGCTCGAGGCCGAGCGCGCCGGGGCCGACAGCATCACGCTGCATCTGCGCGAGGATCGCCGCCACATCCAGGATGCGGACGTGCGCACCTTACGCGGACTGCTCAAGACCGCCATGAACCTCGAGATGGCCGTCACCGAGGAGATGATCGGTATCGCCTGCGAGGTCCGCCCACAGCATTGCTGCCTGGTGCCGGAGAAGCGTCAGGAACTCACCACCGAAGGCGGACTCGAGGTCACCGGTCAGCTCGCGCGAGTGCGCGAGGCCGTCGCGCGGCTCGGCGCGAGCGGCGTGCAGGTGTCGCTGTTCATCGATCCGGACCCGGCCCAGATCGAATCGAGTGCACGCGCCGGCGCTCCGGCGATCGAGCTGCATACCGGCGCGTATGCCGAGGCGAGTGGTGCGGCGCGGGCCCGCGAGCTCGAGCGGCTCGCCGCCGGCGCCGAACTCGCGACACGGCTCGGCCTCACGGTGCACGCCGGCCACGGGCTCGACTACCACAACGTGCAGCCCGTGGCCGCGATCGGCCCGATCGTCGAGCTGAACATCGGGCACGCCCTCATCGCCCGTGCGCTGTTCGACGGACTGCCCGCCGCCGTGCGCCAGATGCGCGCGCTGCTCGATGCGGCACGCGCATGATCTTCGGCATCGGCATCGATGTCCTCAAGGCCGAGCGGATCGACGGGGTGCTCGAGCGACACGGCGAGCGCTTCATCGAGCGATTGCTGATGCCCGTCGAGCGCACCCAGCTGGCGCGCACGCGCCGGCCGCAGCGCTTCCTCGCGATGCGCTTTGCCGCCAAGGAGGCGATCGTCAAGGCGATGGGCACGGGCTTTGCCAACGGGGTGTGGATCCGCGACGTCGGGGTGGTGCAGAACCGACTCGGCAAGCCCGAAGTGGTCTATTCGGAACGCGGCGAGCGGGTGCGCCGCGCGCTCGGCATCGGCGAGGGCCACGTGACGCTCACCGATGAGGCCGGACTCGTCGTGGCGGTCGCGGTGCTGCTGCGAGCGCCCGCGAGCGCACCCACGGAGTGAGAGGATCTACGCAATCTATGAATTGTCTGGTGTTCGACATCGAAACGGTGCCGGACGTCGCCCTCGGGCGGCGGCTGTATGGTCTTCAGGGGCTGAGCGACGCGGCGGTCGCCAAGGCCATGTACGCGCTGCGCCGTCAGGCCTCGGGCGGGGAGTTCCTCTCCCACGAGCAGCATCGGATCGTGGCGATCTCCTGCGTGCTGCGCCGCGGCGATTCGCTCAAGGTGTGGAGCCTGGGCGATGAGCAGGCCGCCGAGGGTGAGCTCATCGAGCGCTTCTTCGATGGCATCGAGCGCTTCTCCCCGGAGCTGATCTCCTGGAATGGCTCGGGGTTCGACCTGCCGGTGCTCACCTATCGGGCGCTCGCCGCCGGGGTGCAGGCGCCGCGCTTCTGGGAGACCGGGGATTCCGATCCGGCGTTTCGCTACAACAACTACCTCAGCCGCTTCCACTGGCGCCACACCGACCTGATGGACGTGCTGTCGGGCTTTCAGGGCCGCGGGCGCGTCTCGCTCGAGCACATCGCGCAGCTGCTCGGCTTCCCGGGCAAGCTCGGCTTCTCCGGGGCGCAGGTCTGGGACGCCTACCAGGCCGGGGATCTGACCGGGATCCGCCGCTACTGCGAGACCGACGTGCTCAACACCTACCTGGTGTACCTGCGCTTCGAGCTGCTGCGCGGGCGTGTGAGCCGTGAGGCGCATCAGGGCGAACTCGAGCGCGTACGGGCGCTGCTGCGCACCGCCGAGGAGCCGCACTTCGCCCAATTCCTGCAGGCGTGGGAGGCGCTCGCATGAGCCGCTCGCGCAGTGCTCGCCAGGTGCCGGCCGTGCAGGAGTGCGCCCGCGTGATGGCGCTGACTCACGAGGGCGAGGGGATCGTGCGCGAGGGCAAGACCGTCTTCATCCCCGGTGCGCTGCCCGGAGAGTCGGTGCGCTTCGTGCGCACACGGCGCCATCGGCAGCACGACGAGGGTCGACTGTTGGAGGTGCTCGAACCCGCCGCGACGCGCGTGACCCCGCGCTGTGCGCATTTCGGGGTGTGCGGCGGCTGTCTGCTGCAGCACCTCTCGAGCGAGGCGCAGCTCGCGTTGAAACAGACCGAACTGGCGGACAACTTCGAGCGCGTGGCGCGCGTGTCCTGTCCGCACTGGCTCGCGCCACTCGCCGGCCCGGTGTGGGGGTATCGGCGCCGGGCGCGCCTCGGGGTGAAGTACGTGGCGAAGAAAGGCCGCGTCGTGGTCGGCTTTCGCGAACGCAGCGCGCCTTACGTCGCGGACGTGCATCACTGCGAGGTGCTCGCGCCCCCGGTGAGCGAGTGGATCGAGCCGCTCGCCGAGCTCATCGGTGCGCTCGAGATCCGTCAACAGCTGCCGCAGATCGAAGTGGCGGTGGCGGACAACGTCACCGCACTGGTGCTGCGGGTGCTCGCGCCGCCCTCGGCGGCCGACCGGGAGCGGATGCACGCGTTCGCCGCACGTCACGGCGCGCGCATCTACCTGCAGCCGGGCGGACTCGAGAGCATCGAGCCGCTCGATCCGGCCGCAGCGAGCGAGCCGCTCTTCTACGCGCTGGCCCCGTTCGACCTGCGGCTCGAGTTCCAGCCGAGTGATTTCGTGCAGATCAACGGCCCGATCAATCGCGCGCTGGTGTCCCGAGCGGTCGAGCTGCTCGCGCCGGCACCGGGCGATGCGGTCCTCGATCTGTATTGCGGACTCGGCAACTTCACGCTGCCGCTCGCCCGCTCGGGGGCGCGCGTGGTCGGGGTGGAGGGCGAGGCGGCCTTGATCGAACGGGCGCGCGCGAACGCGGTGCGCAACGGCATCACCAGCGCGGAGTTCCACGTGGCGGATCTGTCCGTCGCACCCGACCCGCAGGTGCCCTGGCTGCGCGGCGCGTACCGGCACGTGTTGCTCGATCCGCCGCGGGTCGGCGCGCGCGAAGTACTCGGCGCGGTCGCGGCGCTGCGGCCGCAGCGCGTGCTGTACATTTCCTGCCATCCGGGCAGTCTCGCCCGCGACCTCGGCATCCTGGTGCACGAGCACGGGTTTACGCTCGAGGCCGCCGGCGTCATCGACATGTTTCCGCACACCGGACATGTCGAGTCACTGGCAGTGCTGTCCGGACCGTGAGGAGCACACCCATGACCCTCGGCCCGCTGATGATCGATCTGACCGGAACGGCGCTGACGGACGAGGAGCGCACCTGGCTCGCCCATCCGCTCGTCGGCGGGGTGATCCTCTTCACGCGCAACTACGTCGAGCCGCAACAGCTGACCGATCTGGTGCAGTCCATTCACGCGCTGCGCACCCCGCGGCTCTTAGTCGCGGTCGATCATGAGGGCGGCCGGGTGCAGCGGTTCCGCCCGGGGTTCTCGCTGCTGCCGGCGGCCCGGCGCATCGGCCGCCAGTTCGATCTCGAGCCGCGCGCCGGTCTCGCGCTCGCCCGCGAGATGGGTTGGCTCATGGCCGCCGAACTCGCCGCCTGCGGAATCGATCTGTCGTTCGCCCCGTGCGTGGACATCGATTACGGCGTGAGTTTCATTACCGACCGGGCCTTCCACAGCCGCCCGGAGGCGGTCAGTGCGCTCGCCGGCGCCTACGCCCACGGCATGCGCGAGGCGGGGATGGCGGCGACCGCCAAGCATTTTCCGGGTCACGGGGCGGTCACGGCCGACTCGCATGCCCAACTGCCGGTCGACCGGCGCGAGCGGGCCGACCTCGACGGTGACCTGATGCCCTACCGGCGCCTGATCGCCAATGGTCTGCCGGCGGTGATGGTGGGGCACCTGCTGTTCCCGGCCGTGGATGCGGCGCCGGCGAGTTTCTCGCACCGCTGGATCGGAGAGGTCCTGCGCGCGGAGCTCGGCTTCCCGGGCGCGGTGTTCGCCGACGATCTGTCAATGGGCGGCGCGGTGGCCTATGGCGGGGTGCTCGAGCGGGCCACGCGCGCGCTCGCGGCCGGCTGCGACATGCTGCCGGTGTGCAACGATCGCGCGGCGGTGCAGCAGCTGCTGAGCGAACTGAAAGTGACGCCGGCGCCGGCGTCCGCGGTGCGTCTGGCCCGTCTGCACGGCCGTGAGCACCTCGATGCGGCGGCGCTTCGGGCCTCGATGCGCTGGCGCGAGGCACAGGCGCTGCTGGCGGCCTGTGCGGCCGCGCCGTTGCTCGAACTCGATCCGCCCCAGCCCTGAGGCGCGTCGGCGGGTGACAACTGTCACCCGAGCGCCGTGACGCATCGCACTGGGGTGGCGGCGTGCGAGGCGCGATGCTGCGTGCATGTCGCGGATTTACCTCACCCTTGCGCTGCCGTAGAATGCGCTCACCGAGCCACGCGTTTGGTTCCGACCGGTCGGGGGACCGAGGGGAAAATGACGGCGATGGAGGATGTCGGCCAACGTGGATTCGAATAACAACAACAATCAGCTGTTGGGTCAGCTCAAGATCGATCGCAGTCAACGCGAGACGGTGCACGCCCCGCGCACGCTGTGGATCACGCTGCTCGCGCTGCTCGCAGTGGCGTTGCTCGGTGCACTCGGGTACTTCCTGCTCTCCCGGCCGCGTGGCATCCCCGTCAAGACTGCGATCGCCGAGGCGCCGGCGGGCGCCTCGAGCGCGGTGCTGCAGGCGAGCGGTTACGTCACCGCCGAGCGCAAGACGACCGTTTCGGCGGAAATCGCCGGCATGCTGACGCACGTCTACTTCCAGGAAGGGCAATCGGTGCGCCGCGGCCAGGTGCTCGCGAAGCTCGACGACAGCGCAACGCTCGCGACGCTGCAGCAGGCGCAGGCGCAAACGCTCGCAGCCGTGGCGCAGCTGCGCCAATACCAGGTGCAATGGGCCGAAGCACGCCGCGATCTGGCGCGCGATGAGGCGCTGATCGGAGAGCACCTGGTGTCCGAACAGGCGCTGCAGCAGGCGCAGACCCAGGCCGGCTCGCTCGCCGCCCAGGTGCTCACCCAACGGCGCGAGGTCTCCGTGGCGCGCGCTGCGCAACGCGCCGCGCAGGTCCAGGAGAACTACACGGTGGTGCATGCGCCGTTCTCCGGCGTGGTGGTCGACAAGCCGGCGCAGGTCGGGGAGATGATCTCACCGTTCTTCGGTGGCGGCGGCTTCACGCAGACCGGTATCGCCACCATCGTGGACATGAATTCCCTCGAAGTCGACGTCGACGTCAACGAGGCCTATATCGATCGGGTGCACGCCGGCCAGCCGGCCGTTGCCGTGCTCGATGCCTACCCGAACTGGCGCATCCCGGCGCGCGTCATCGCCATCGTGCCGACGGCCAACAAGAGCAAGGCGACCGTGCGGGTGCGCGTGGCGCTGCAGAGCAAGGATCCGCGCATCCTGCCGCAGATGGGGGTGCGCGTGTCGTTCCTGCAGCACGCCGGTGCCGCCGCGGCGCCGTCCGACGTGCGCCCGGGGATGGTGTGGGTGCCGGCCTCGTGCGTGGTGCGTCGGGGCGCACGGACGGTGGTCTTCACCGTCAAGGGCACCCAGGTGCAGGCGCATCGGGTCACTGAGGGTCCGCGGCGCGCGGACCTGCAGGCGGTCGGCGGGATCGCGGCGGGCAGCGAAGTGGTTCGCGATCCTCCGGCGGACCTCGCCGGTGGGGATCGAGTCAGCATCCAGCGGGAGTGAACGCACATGGGCGCATTGGTCGAAATCCGGTCCCTGAGCAAGGTCTACGAGCGCGGCCGACAGCGCGTCGAGGTGCTGCATCACATCGACATGGACGTGCAGGAAGGGGAGTTCGTGGCGCTGATGGGCCCCTCGGGCTCGGGCAAGACCACGCTGTTGAACCTGATCGGTGGACTCGACAGCCCGACGGACGGGTCGTTGACGGTGGCCGGGGAGCGCATCGAGCGTTTGGGTCAGGGGCAGTTGGCGCGCTGGCGATCGGCTCATGTGGGCTTCGTCTTTCAGTTCTACAACCTGCTGCCGATGCTCTCGGCGCAGCGCAACGTGGAGCTGCCGCTGTTGCTGACGAAGCTCACCAGCAAGGATCGCCGACGCAACGCGAGCGTTGCGCTGCAACTGGTCGGGCTCGCCGATCGGGCCACGCACAAGCCCGGGGAGCTCTCCGGCGGACAGCAGCAGCGCGTCGCCATTGCCCGCGCCATCGTGTCCGATCCGACACTGCTGGTGTGTGACGAGCCGACGGGTGATCTCGACCGACAGTCGGCCGAGGACGTGCTCGGGCTGCTGCAGCAGCTGAACCGCGAACATGGCAAGACCATCATCATGGTCACCCATGATCCGAAGGCGGCCGAGCACGCCGGGCGCACGTTGCACCTGGACAAGGGCACCCTGGTGGGGGGTGAGCAGGTCGCGGCATGAAATACCTGCACCTGATCGCCGCGGCGCTGCGCCGGCGCACGGTGCGCACCGGCCTGACGCTGCTGTCGATCGTCGTTGCGTTCCTGCTCTTCGGGCTGCTCGAGTCGGTCAACAGTGTGTTCGGCGAGGCCGGGCACACGGTCGGTTCGGCGCACCGGTTGATCACGATATCCAAGACGGGGCTGTTCACCCCCATGCCGATGAGTCTCAAGGCGCAGATCCGCACCGTGCCGGGAGTCGAGGCGGTCACCGGTTACACCTTCTTCGGCGGCAGCTACCAGAACCCCAAGCAGGTCATCGGATCGATGTTCGCCGTCGGGCGCAATTTCTTCTCGCTGTATCCGGAGTTCAAGGTCGCCCCGACGGCGCTGCGCCAGTTCGATGCGACGCAGACCGGCGCCATCGTCGGGGCGGCGCTCGCGAAGCGCTATCACTGGAAGGTCGGCGATCAGATCCCGATCAAGGCGATGATCTACCCGCGCAAGAACGGCTCGTACACCTGGACCTTCGATCTGGTCGGCATCTACCATGCGCGCTCGCCGTTCGAGGAGCAGGATTTCCTCCTGCGCCTGCGGTATTTCAATGAAGCGGCCGCCTTCGGCAACGACCGGATCGGGCTGTTCGTGGAGAAAATCGCCAACCCACGGCAGGCGAGTGATGTCGCGGCGGCCATCGATGCGCTCTCGAACAACTCCGGGCACGAGACCAAGACGCAAAGCGACAGCGCCTTTGCCGTCGATTTCCTGAGTCAGTTCGTCGATATCGGTCTGATCATGCACGCGATCATGGGCGCGGTGTTCTTCACGCTCATGCTGCTGACGGGCAACACCATGGCACAGGCGGTCCGGGAGCGCACCGGGGAGCTGGCGGTGCTGAAGACGCTCGGGTTCACCAACGGCACGGTGTTGAGCCTGGTGCTCGGGGAGTCGGTGCTGCTGGTGGTGCTCGGCGGGGCGCTCGGGCTCGGCGCCGCGGCGCTCGCGGTGCATCTCCTGCAGCATCAGATCGGCTCGGCACTGCCGATGATGCCGGTGGGCGGGTCGATCTGGCTGCGCGGGGGGATCCTGATGGTGCTGATCGGGGTGCTGGTCGGCGCATTGCCCGCGCGGCGCGGCATGCGGCTGCGCATCGTCGATGCGCTGGCGGGGCGCTGAGGGAGAGACCCGATGCTGAAGCGAACGCTGTACGGATTGGGGGTGACGGTGGCGGTGATCGCCGGGGTGGCGCTCACCATCGCACTGCCCTGGAGGCTCATCGGGGCGCTCGTCGTATTGCTCGGTCTATGGCTCGCCTTGACCCGACTCGGACGTCTGACTAGCAGCGTCACGGCCTCGGGCATCGCGACGCTGCCGCAGCGCTGGGGAAGCGCCTCGGTGGTCGTTGTCGGGATCGCAGGGGTGGTCGGCGTCCTGGTGGCGCTGCTCGCCATGGCCAGCGGCTATCAGGCAACCTTCCAGACCACCGGCAGTGCGGATCGGGCGATCGTGCTGCGCTCCGGGGCGATCTCCGAGAGCAGCTCGAACCTGGATCAGGCGAGCGTGATGCTGATCGGTCAGAAGCCGCAGGTGGCCCACGATGCCTCCGGCGCGCCGCTGATCTCCCCGGAGGTCGTGGTGGCCGCGGCGCTCGCGAAGAAGGGCTCGGGGCGCTACGGCTCGGTCACGATCCGGGGCGTCGGCGGCGAGGTCTGGGCGGTGCGCTCCGGGGTGAAGCTCATCGCCGGGCGGCGCTTCACGCCGGGGTTGCGCGAGCTCGACGCCGGCCGCAATGCGGTGCGGGAGTTCCGCCACACCGCGATCGGCTCGAGCGTCACCATCAATGGTCAACCCTGGAAGGTGGTCGGTGAGTTCGCTCATGCGGGGGCGCACGACTCGGAGCTCTGGGGCGATGTGAACATGGTCGCCGCCACGTTTCATCGGGGCGCGAGCGTGCAGTCCGCGACGGTGCGGCTCACCAGTGCGCAGGCGATCGGCGCGTTCAAGGCGGCCCTGGCGAGCGATCCGCGCCTGAAGGTGCAGGCGCAGACGACGCGCGCCTACTACGCCAAGCAGTCCAAGGGCATGACCCGCGTCATCCGGGTGTTGGCCACCGTGGTCGGGGCCATCATGGCCATCGGGGCCATGGCCGGGGCGCTGAACAGCATGTACGCGGCGGTCGCGGCCCGCACCCGAGAGGTGGCGACGCTGCGGGCGATTGGCTTTCGCGGTGGGGTGGTGGTGTTCTCCATTCTCGCCGAGACGCTGCTGCTCGCCCTCGGCGGGGGCCTCGTGGGGGCACTGATCGCCTGGACGTTGTTTCATCATTTCACGGCCTCGACCATGGGGCCGAACTTCAGTGCCGTCGTCTTCCAGTTCCGCGTCACGCCGACGCTGATCGGTCAGGGACTGAAGTGGGCGCTCGCGATCGGGTTCGTGGGTGGTCTGTTCCCGGCGCTGCGCGCCGCGCGCATGCCGGTCACCGACGGGCTGCGGGAGCAGTAGCGGACGCGCGCCGCGCGCACCGCGCCGGACGGACCCCCTGTGGCCGAGCGAGGCGGCCACCCTTGTGCTTGAGGAGAGTGGACGTGCGGACCGTGCGGTGAGCGACACGGCCGCTTGACAGGCAATTAAATACTTGCCTATTATTCAGGCAAGTAACGACTTGCCTGATGAGCATGACCGAACACGACGGCACCGATCAGTTGTTCAAGGCCCTGGCCGATCCCAGTCGGCGCACGGTGCTCGATCTGCTGCGCGCGCACGATGGCCGGACGCTCAACGAACTGTGCGGCCACCTCGACATGACCCGCCAGGGCGTCACCCAGCACTTGCGGGTCCTGGAGGCGGCCCATCTGATCGCCACGGTGCGCCGCGGGCGCGAAAAGCTCCACTTCCTCAACCCCGTGCCGCTGCAGGACATCTATGACCGCTGGATCGCGAAGTTCGAGACCCCGCGATTGAAGGCGCTCGCGGATCTGAAGCGGCGGCTGGAGAACCCTCATGACTAGTTCGACCTTTGTCTACGTGACGTACATCCGCTCGACCCCCGAGCGTGTCTGGTCGGCGCTCACCGAGGATCGGGAATTCATGCGCCAATATTGGTTTGGGATGCACTGCAAGAGCGAATGGGTCGCAGGATCGCAGTGGGAGATGGTGAGCGCCGACGGGAGCGTCTGCGACCGCGGGGAGATTCTCGAGGCCGAGCCGCCGCGGCGGCTCGTGATTCGATGGTTTCACCAGCGCAATGCGCAGCTCGCAGCCGAGGGCGAGGCGCGGTGCACCCTGGAGTTGGAGCCGAGCGGTTCGGCCGTCAAGCTGTCCATCACGCACACGATGCAGCGCGAGGAATCGAAGCTGATCACGGCGGTGTCAGGCGGTTGGCCGAAAATCCTCTCCAACCTCAAGTCGCTGCTCGAGAGCGGCGAGGTGGCGCTGACGTCGAAAGACTTCCCGAAATGAATGACCCCGCCCCGAATCGCTGACTCGTGAGCGCCGGTATCCGCGGGACGGTTCGCCCCGGTCCGTGGTACGGCGCTCGGCAGAGCGCTCAGGTCGCGCAGAGTGCAGATGACGCCGCAGGTCTCTGCTCCTGCGCGCGGAAATTCTCACCGCCGCAGATCATGGACGCCCGGAGGGGGCCGGGGCAGGATGCGCAAGCCGGCGAGGCCGGCACACTCGGTGGGGTGGTGGCTCCGCCGCGGGCCGCCGTGCTCAATCGCCTACGCCGCGATCCACGGCGCTCCGGCGGCGATCCCGTCTGCAAAAAAAGGCGTTGCCTGGACCGCACCATCCAGGCAACGCCCCGCGGTGACTCCTCAGAAGCTCGCGGTCAAAGTGAGATACCAGGTACGCGGCGCGCCCGGGAAGGCGAGTACCGCACCGGTCCCGGTGTTGTACAGACCGCCCGCCGTCACGTATTCGAAGGCGTTGTAGCGCTTGTTGGCGAGATTATCGACCTCGATGGTCGCCTTCAGATCGCGCACTCCATCCGCCCAGGACGTCGGGAAATCGAAGCTGGTGGAGAAGTTCAGCAGCCCGTAGCTCGGGATGTTCACATTGCTGGTGTCGATCGTCTGGCCGGTGACTCCGACGTACGAATCCTGGTTGAACGAACCGGCGGCGGTAATATTGTTGTTGTTGTCGAACGCGTACTGCGATCCGGTGCGCAGATAGGTCAGTCGCGGCTCCACCATGATGCTGCCCACATGCCCGATGTAGTACACGCCGAAGCTCATGTTGGAGGTCGGGGTGTAGGGGATCGGCACGTTGTGATAAATGATCGTGCTGCCGTTCGGGTTCGTATTGCCATTGAGGTAATTGGTGAACTTCGCGCTCACGATGCCGATATTGGCGAACACGTACCAGTTGTGCAGCGGCGAGGCGTCACCGAAGATATTGACGCCATCATAGGTCGAGGAGGCGTACGCCAAGAGCGCCCCACCGCTCGCGAGCGCCGTCGGGATGGTCTCGTGGGTGTAGTCGAGGTGTGAGTAGCTCACGTCCAGTTCCATGTCGGTCACCGGACCCCAGCGCCGCTTGTGGACCTTCAGACCGACGATGGTGTCGGTGCCCTTCTCCAGGTGCACATTCTGCGCCGGGATGACCACGTAGGGCCCGGTGCCGCCGCCGTTCTCCGGATAGCGGTACGACCAGCCGTAGTTCGCGTAGAGCGCGAGCCAGTGCAGCGCGCGCCAGTTCAGGCCGATGAACGGCTCGGCGCGCAGGAACGTCTTGTGCGCCGTCGGCGAGGGGTACACGGTGAGGCAGTTCGGATCGGGATTGATCTGACTGAGATCGCCGCAGGGATTGTACTGAGTGCCGAGCGGGAAGACGGACGTCTCATTCGGATAGAAGTCCATCGTGTAGCTGACCGCGCGCACCCCGGGGGTGAGGCTGACGGTCGGAATCGGCTTGATCGTGTCCTGCACGAACAGATCGGCATTGATCTGGTTGAAGATGTCGCTGTCGTACTGACCGTTCGGCGCGCTCGGGGAGCCGTACAGCGTGGGCGGCGGCGTCGGCCCCGGGGAGACGGTCTGGGCGAAGGTCTGATACGGGTAGTACAGCTGCTCCTGTGAGTAGTACGTGCTGTATTGCAGGTAGCCGCCCGCCGAGACCTCGTTGTAGGGCAGATTGAAGTCCATGCTCAGCTTGTCGCCGAACACGTGCGTCGAGGGTCGGTTGATTTCCCAGCTCGACTGGTTCGGGGGCAGATAATCGTGCAGCGGCGTGAAGTGCAATCGTTGCTCGTGGTAGAAGTACACCACGTTGTGCACCGAGGTGATCTTCGACAACGTGACGTTGAGCTTGCTCCAGATCATCTCGATGGCGTTCGTGTCGAGCTTCCAGTTCACCGCATAGGGCAGCGTCGTGTAGAAGCCGGTGGTCTGCTGACTGAACAGCGGTCCGGGGGTGGCCGGTCCGGTGAGGTAGACCCCGGGGATGGGACTGACGGGCAGGGTGAACGGGCGCTGTGCGCTCGAGCGGGCCACGTAGGCGCCGATGCTGAGGTCACCGTTGCCATCGGCGAAGGGGTGACGGGTCTTGATGTAGTACGCGTAGTTGTAGCTCGGGTTCTTGTAGCCGTCCGAGCCTTGCATGAAATTGTCCGCGTTGTTCCAGCCGCCGGCGATCACCGTGCGCCAACCGTCCAGGTCCCCGGTCTGAACGTCGAAGGAGACGTTCTTGGTCTGGTAGCTGCCGTAGGTGAGGGCGACGTCGCCGCCGAATTTCGAGCTCGGCTGCAGGGGCACGAAGTTCAACGAGCCGCCGATGTTGGTCCACCAGCGGTCCTTCGGTTGCCCCGGCCCGTAGGTCACGTTGATGGTCTGCAGAATGGAAGTCTGCGGGATGAGCGTCGATTGCCACAGATCGTTCCCGGGATTGTTCATCGGGATGCCATCGAAGGTCGGCTGCACGCTGCCGTTGTCCGGGTTGCCGCCGGAGTAGCCGGCCCAGCCGATCTTGATGCCGTTGATGCTGATGGTGGACTTCTGCGAGCCGGTCGCCCCGTACGAGGACACGCTGACGCCGGGCACGAGCATCATCGCCTGGGCGACACCGCCGACGCGGCTGCTGGCGCGGATCTGGTCCTGATCGAGCGTCTTGACGGTCTCGCTGCTGATGAAGTCCTTCTTGTGGCGCTGGATGCGCGCCGTGACCAGAACTTCGTTCAGCGTGGCGATCGAGGCCGGACCGGCCGACGCCGGGCCGGCCGATGCCGTCGGGGCCGGGTTCGGCAGCGCGGCGTGCGCGAGGGCGCCGGTGGCAAGCGCGCCGGTGAGCACGGCGCGCACTGCGAGTTTGATGCGTGGGTGCTGTGTCTGAGTACTGCGGATGATGCCTGGTGCGGTGCTGGCCATCGATAACTCCCCGTCTAATGTTGTTTCACCGCCGGGCCGCGACGTCCTGAGGGCAATGCGGTGGGCCGGCTGGCGGGGAATGCTGCGATGACAGTGTGTCAGTGCCGTGAAGGATTTGTGACTGCAGGTGCCCGCCGTGTGGCAGCAGTGTTATGTTGGAAGTCAGGACGAGGGTGTTGAAGCGGGTCGAGCCTCCGCGGTGCAGGATTCAATCGGCAACAGGCAGCCTGCGGCGCGTGCCATGGGCAGGCGCACTCGAGGCCGTCCACTCGGCGTCGCATCGGGGCGGCCGAGCCGCGGCGCGGGGCGCCGGGGTGCGGGCGGGACCTGAGCTTCTCAGGAATTCCTGACCAAATCCTGACGGGACGCGCTCCGCTGCGCCCGTTCGGCGCGCCATGCGCGCCGCCGTGACCGGGCGCGGAAGGCCACGGGTGCGCGCGGAGAGATGCGACAATCAGCGCAAAATGAGTCGCTTACGGCCTGAACTTGGTGCGGATTCGAGCCGCCCGCGGACGCTGCGGGTCCGGGCCGTTCAGGAGTGGTGATGGACCGGCAGCACCAGTGCGATGACGCCGAAGGCCGGATGATCGAAGTAGTTGCGCTGGTAGAAGCGCACCCGGCGGGTCTCGTTCATCACGAACGTCGTGCCCGGCGGGGCGTCGAGGCCGGCCGGCGGGTGCTGCATCGTGTAGTCGAGCGTCAGACCGAGGTGCAGGTACGTGCCGCGCTCGAAGTACACCAGACCGGAGAGCCCGGGGACCTGCACGCCGAGCTCGCTCAGATTGAAGCCGGCATGGGTGCCCCAGTCACTCGCGGTCTGGATCCAGGCCGCGTGCGCCACCGGACGATAATCGGCGCTGCCGCGCAGCGCATTCCAGATGCCCGTGAGCTTGTATTGCGTCGGCGGCACGATGCTCACCAGGTGGCCGACGCCGGTGCCGGTCGGACTCTCCGAGCCGCTGACGATCGGTGCCATGTGCAGTTCGGCCTGCCAATCCTCCGGGCTGCCGAGCGTGCTGAGCGCGCGGAACACCACGATTTCCACGTAGTACTCGCGGTGCACCGGGGCAGGGGCTGCGCTCGGTGCGGGCGTCGTCGCCGGTGCGGCCGCGGCGGCCGGCGGTGGGGTCACCGTGGCGTGGGCCGTCACACCGGCCGGGTGCGCCTGCAGGGGCGCAGCCGGCGGAGCGGCTCGCACGGGGGATGTCCCGGCGAGGGCGAGCGCCGTGAACGCACACAGCGTGAGGGCGAAGCGGTGCATCATGGCCGGTAAGTGTAAACGAAGGAGGCTAGTTCGGCTTGCCCGCGAGCCGCTTCAGCAGCGCCGCGGCGAACTCGAAACGCGCCTCTTCCTCCGGTAGCGCGCGCGCGATGCGCAGCTTCATCGCCCCTTCGAGCCGGTATTCGCGCGACGCCTGCTGCATCAGTTTGACCAGCGTCTGGGGCTGCACGGCGGTGTTCTCCTCGAACTGCACCATGCCGCCCTGCGGCCCGAGGTCGAGGCGACGGATACCGAGGGCGCGGGCCGAGAGTTTCAGCTTGGTGATGCGGATCAGACGCTGCGCGGCATCCGGCAGAGGTCCGAACCGATCGTAGATTTCCGCCAGCAGTGCATCGAGCGCATCGGCGCTCTCGGCCGCGGCGATCCGCTTGTACAGCCCGAGGCGCACCTGCACGTCCGAGATGTATGCCTCGGGCAGGAAGGCCGGCAGGCGCAGTTCGACCTCGGTGGCGGCCGCCAGCGGTTTATCGAGCACCGGCTCGCGCCCGGATTTCAGCGCATTCACCGCCTCTTCGAGCAGTTCGAGATACAGCGCCAGTCCGATCTCGGACATCTGGCCGCTCTGGGATTCCCCGAGCAGTTCCCCGGCGCCGCGGATCTCCAGATCGTGCGTGGCGAGGGCGAACCCGGCGCCGAGCTCCTCCATCGCCTCGATGGCATCGAGCCGCTTGGCCGCATCGCCGGAGAGCGCCCGGCGCGGCGGTGCGATCAGGTAGGCGTAGGCGCGGTGATGCGAGCGTCCGACGCGTCCGCGCAGCTGGTGCAACTGCGCCAGTCCCATGTGGTCGGCGCGGTTGATGAGGATGGTGTTGGCGGTCGGCACGTCGATGCCGCTCTCGATGATGGTGGTGCACAGCAGCAGATCGAAGCGCCGGTGGTAGAAATCCACCATCAGCTGTTCGAGCTCGCGCTCGCGCATCTGGCCGTGGCCGATGCGCACGCTCGCCTCGGGCACGAGCTGGCGCACCTCGGCGGCGATCTTCTCGATGGTGCGGATCTCGTTGTGCACGAAGTAGATCTGGCCGCCGCGACGCAGCTCGCGCAGTACCGCCTCGCGCAGCGTCGGGCCGTGCCATTCGATCACGAACGTCTTGATCGCCAGGCGCTCGGCGGGCGGCGTGGTGATCAGCGAGAGGTCGCGCAGCCCGCCGAGCGCCATGTTGAGCGTGCGCGGGATGGGCGTGGCGGTGAGCGTCAGGACGTGCACGTTGGCGCGCAGCGCCTGCAGCCGCTCCTTGTCGCGCACGCCGAAACGTTGTTCCTCATCGACGATGAGCAGTCCGAGGTCCTTGAACTGCGCATGCGCATGCAGCAGCCGATGCGTGGCGATCACGATGTCGACCGTGCCGCGCTCGATGCCCTCGAGAATGGCCCGGGTCTCCTTGGCATTGCCGAAGCGCGAGAGTCCCTCGATGCGCACCGGCCAGTCGGCGAAGCGGTCGCGGAAGTTCGTCAGATGCTGCTGCGCGAGCAGCGTGGTGGGGGCGAGGATGGCGACCTGTTTGCCGGCCTGGACCGCGGCGAACGCGGCACGCATGGCGACCTCGGTCTTGCCGAAGCCGACATCGCCGCACACGATGCGGTCCATGGGGCGCTCGCTCTTGAGGTCCTCGAGTACCCGGGTGATGGCCTCGGCCTGATCCTCGGTCTCATCGAAGGGGAACGTGGCGGCGAACGCGCGGTACTCCGCCTCGTTCGCGGTGAGATTCAGGCCGCGCTGGGCCTTGCGTCGCGCGTACAGGTCGAGCAGTTCGGCCGCCACGTCGCGGATCTGCTCCGCGGCGCGCCGGCGCGCCTTGCTCCACTGATCGGTGCCGAGCTTGTGCAGCGGCGCGCTCTCGTTCGCCGCACCGGTGTAGCGGTTCACCAGATGCAGCGACTGCACCGGGACGTAGATCCGATCCCCGCCCTGGTACTCGAGCACCAGGAACTCCCCGGCCTCGCCGGCGACCTCCATCGGCTGCAGTCCGACGTAGCGGCCGACGCCGTACTGTTCGTGCACCACCGGAGCACCCGGAGTGAGGTCCTGCAGGTCCCGCAGGATGCTCTGCGGGTCGGAGGCGGCACGGGTGCGCCGGCGCTCCTGCGGGGCCCGCGCCCCGAACAGCTGCGACTCGGCGATGATCGCCAGCGGCGGGGTGGTCAGATGCAGTCCGGCCAGATCCGCCGCCACGGTGAGACTGAGCGGGGCATGCCCGGTGAGGAACTCGTCCCAGCCACCGACGAGTGTGACCGGGCGGCGCTGGCTGCGCAGCAACTCGTGGAGCACTTCGCGCCGGCCCGGGGAGTCCGCCGCGATCAGCGCACGGCCCGGGAAGGACTCGAGGAAGCTCTCCAGGTGCAAGAGCGGTCGTTCGGCGCGCGTATCGATGCGCAGTTGCGGGGGTTCGAGCGTCGCGAAGTCGCGCTGCGCGCTCGCCACGGTCGCCTCGGCCCCAGCGCCCAGGGTCACCGAGGCGAAGCGCTCGAGGGCCGCTCCGAGCGCCTCGGGCTCGAGGAACAGCTCCGCCGGGGCGAGCACGGGACGCTCGATGTCGTGCCGACGCTCCTCGTAGCGCACTTCGATGTCCCGCCACGCTCGCGCGAGCGCCTCGCTCAGCGCGGCATCGTGCACGATCACGGCGTTGGCCGGCAGATGATCGAACAGCGTCGCGGTGGTCTCGAAGAACAACGGCAGGTAGAACTCCACGCCGGCCGGGGAGAGCCCCTCGCTGACGCTGCGATAGAGGCTCGAGCGGGTCGGGTCGCCCTCGAACCGGGTCCGGAAGCGTCGGCGGAACTCCTTGACCGCCTCGGCATCGAGCGGCAGCTCGCGCGCCGGCAGCAGCCGGACGTGCTCGATCGGCTCGAGCGAGCGCTGCGAGTCCGGATCGAAGCGGCGGATCGCCTCGATCTCATCGTCGAACAGGTCGATGCGCAGCGGCTCCGCGGCCCCCATGGGGAAGACGTCGAACAATGAGCCGCGCACGGCGAACTCCCCGGGGCTGCGCACCTGGCTCACGCTGGCGTAGCCGGCATCGACCAGTCGGGCGCGGAACGGTTCGAGGTCGAGCTGCTCGCCGCGCGAGAGCTGGAAGGAGCGCGCCTGGACGTACTGGCGCGGCGCGATCCGCTGCATCAGCGTGTCGGCGGTGATGATCAGACAGCCGTGCGTCAGACGCGGCAGTTCATACAGAGTGCGCAGCCGCGCCGAGATGATGTCCGGGTGCGGGGAGAACAGATCGTACGGCAGCACCTCCCAGTCGGGGAACGTGAGCAGCGGCAGATCGGTCCCGGCGAAGAACGCCAGCTCGGCGCTGAGGCGCGACAGCTCGCGCGCCGCATCGGTGACGATGACGTAGAGCTTCTGATCGGAGCGCGCCGCCTCGGCGAGCGCGAGCGCCGCGGCGCTGCCGCGCAGGTTCTGCCAGCGCAGATGGCGCTTGGCGGGGCCCGGGACGGGCGGATCAAGGACTCTCATCGGCTTCCTGTCGGCACAGTAGGCGCCTCATGGGCTGTGCGACCTGCGCGCCGGGCATGCATCGCCCGCCGGGTCCACCCGCCGTTGCGCCGCCTCAAACCGCGACCGGGATGTCCACAACCAGGGGCCGCGGTGCGGCAGCCGGGACGCAGAAGATATCGATGCTGCGACTGCGCCCGCGCAGTTGCATCGAGGGCAGCGGGGTAGCCCCGACATCCAGGCCGAGCGCATCGAGGGAGTGCTTGATCGCCTCGGAGAAGAGCATCTCCCCGGCGCGGGCGCGCTGGCAGAGCCGGGCGGCGACGTTCACCGTGTCGCCGATCAGCGTGTAGCTCATGTAGGAGCTCGAGCCGATGTTCCCGGCGACCACGTCGCCTTCGTTGATGCCGATGCCGAGTCCGGCCTCGACCCCGTAGCGGCTCATCCAGGAGGTGGCGAGCGCCCCGAAGCTGCCGAGCATCTCCTGGGCGGCGCGCACCGCGCGGCCCGGGCTGTCGGGCTGCTCGAGCGGCACGCCGAAGCCGAGCATCAGGCAGTCGCCGGCCATGTGGAACACCGTGCCGTCGTGGCGCAGGGTGATCTCGGTGAGCAGCGAGAAGTATTCGTTCAGGAGCGGAACCACCTGGCGCGGCTCGAGCCGCTCGGACAGGCCGGTAAAGCCGCGCAGGTCCGCGAACAGCACCACCGCATGGGTGCGCAGGTCATCGGCCGAGAGGAGAGTCTCGCGCAGCTGCACGTCCTCGAGGATCTTCTCGGCGAGCTGCGGGGACACGTAGCGGCGCACGGCACGGCGCAGCACCTCCTCGCGGCGACGGACTTCGGCCTGCAGGTGCGCCTGGGCAAGCTCACGGCGCACTGCGCCGCCACGAATCAGTTCCTCGATGCTGATCGAATTGTCCAGGGCCACGGGGGAGTTACCTGATCATTCTTCTGTGAAAGATGAGCCTACCATAATCCAATGTCGCCTGATGCATACAGGCCGAGCCGAGCCCGTTCGGGCCGACGGACGGGGTCTCGCACGCTTTATGGTTAACGGCCCGGACGGGCGCGTCTTGAGGAGGCGGGGGGGCTATTCGGCCGCGGGAGCGTGCACGACGGCGTGCACGACGCGGTTGAATTCGAAGAAGACGCTGAAGTTGCGGTAGTCCCAGCGGGTGATCGGCGGCCGGCCGACGGCCGGATAGCGCTTCTCGGGGCTGCCGAAGCGCTGCTCGACCTGGTGCATGGTCTGGCTGCGGTGGGGGTGGGGGATGGCAGTGGGCGCAACGTGCACCTGGCCATTGATGACCACGGTTTCGGCGGCGGCCGTGGCGCTGAGCGCGCAGGCCGCCAGCAGTGCCAATAGAACTCGAGCACGCATCGCAAGTCCTCCGGCGCCGGACTATACACCCCGGGCCGCGCACGCCAAGGGTGCGGGTGGGTCGGCGGCGCAAAACTGTGATCCAATCAGCAGCGGCCGCGCACGCCGGTCCCGCCGCGGCCCGCTCGGCCGGGGGGCGCGAGCGCTCACGCCGTGTGGCGCTTCATGGTTAAATCCACAGATGTTCCACCCGCTGTCACTGTTCGTCGGTCTGCGCTACGTGCGCGCCCGCTCGCACAAGTTCTTCGTCTCCTTCATCACCTGGACCTCCCTCGCCGGTGTGTGCGTCGGCGTCGCCGCGCTGATCGTGGTGCTCTCGGTGATGAACGGTTTCGAGGGCGACCTGCGCACCCGCCTGCTCGCCCTCGACGCCGATGCGCGCGTGGTGGTGAGCCCGTCGGTGCACAGCACCGCGCCGCCGCCGCCGGCGCTCTGGGAGCACCTCGCGCGAGAGCTGCGCGGCGTGCCCGGGGTCACCGGGGTGGCGCCGTTCGTGCAGTCCCAGGCGCTCGCGGTACGCACGCCACAGATGCTGCCGGTGCTGCTGCGGGGCGT
Source organism: Pseudomonadota bacterium (assembly GCA_021834525.1). Taxonomy (GTDB): domain Bacteria; phylum Pseudomonadota; class Gammaproteobacteria; order Steroidobacterales; family Steroidobacteraceae; genus 13-2-20CM-66-19. The sequence continues at coordinate 47,834 of JAKBDK010000011.1, forward strand.
CGATCCGGCGGCCGAGCCGCACGTGACGCGCCTGGCGCGGGTCAGCACGGCCGGCTCGCTCGCGGCGCTGAAACCAGGCGCCGATCGGGTGATTCTCGGGGAAGTGATCGCCGAGGAGTTGGGCCTCGGGCCCGGCGACCGCATCACGCTGCTGATCCCGGGCGTGAGCGCCGGGGGACTGCCGATCCCGACGCTGCACCGCTTCACCGTCGCCGGGGTGTTCTCGGTGGGCCTCGCCGACAGCGACGCGACGCTGGTGTACGGCAACATCGATGACGTGCGCGGGTTGCTACCGGGCGGTGGCCTCGACCAGGGGCTCAGAGTGCGCTACCGCAATGCGCTCGATGCGCCGGCGATCACCGCCCGGCTGCGCGCGCGACTGCCGCAGGGCTTCTCGGTGATCGACTGGACCGAGGACAACGCGGCGTACTTTCGCGCCATCCGCATCGAGAAGACGATGATGTCGCTCATTCTGCTGCTGATCGTGGCGGTGGCGGCCTTCAACATCGTCGCCATGCTGGTGATGGTGGTGACCGACAAGCGCACCGATATTGCGATTCTGCGCACCCTCGGGGCCTCCCCGGGGCGGGTGCTGGCCATTTTTCTCATTCAGGGACTGACCATCGGGTGGCTCGGTGTCGGGCTCGGCGTCGGGCTCGGACTCACCCTGGCGTTTCACGTCAACGCGGTGGCGAGCTTCCTCGAGCACACGTTCGGCTTTCAGATCTTCAACTCCAGCGTCTACTACATCACCACCATCCCCTCGGTGGTCAGCTGGAGCAATGTGACCGTGATCGGCCTCGCGGCACTGGCGCTGACGGCGGCCGCCACGGTCTATCCGGCCGTGCGCGCCGCGCGGGTCGCGCCGGCCGAAGCGCTGCGCTACGAGTGAGGCGCTGATGTTCGACCGCTATGAATGGTTGATCGGCACTCGCCACCTGCGCTCGACCCACCGGCGCGGCTTCGTGTCGTTCGTGGCCGTCATGTCGGTCTGCGGGCTCGCCCTCGGCGTCGCCACGCTGATCGTGGTGCTCTCGGTGATGAACGGCTTCCAGCGCGAGCTGCGCAGCCGCATCCTCGATGTGACCGCGGATGCGACGCTCATGGGGCTGCGCGGCTCGATCGGGGACTGGCGCTCGGTGGAGCAGCGCGTGCGCAGCGAGCCTGACGTGCAGGCCGTCTCGCCGTACGTGCAGCAGCAGGCGCTGCTGACGCATGGGCAGTACATCGCCGGGGCGTCGGTGCGCGGCATCGAGCCGGCGCAGGAGACGCACGTGACCGCACTGGCGCGGCACCTGGAGCACGGGGACCTCGCGGATCTGCGCGCGGGCGGCTATCGGGTGATTCTCGGGGTCGATCTGGCGCGCGCGCTGCACGTGCAGGTGGGCCAGTCGGTGGTGCTGATTGCCCCGGAGGGCATCGCCACGCCCGCCGGGCTGATGCCGCGCATGCGACGCTTTCGGGTCGCCGGGCTGTTCCACTCCGGGATGTATCAGTACGACCGGGAGCTCGCGCTGGTGAATCTCACCGATGCGGCGCGTCTGTTCGCCGTGGGCCCCGGTCGCGTGACGGGGCTGCGCATGAAGCTCTCCGATCCCTGGCAGGCGCCGACCACGGTGCGCCGCATCGCCTACTCCCTCGGTGGCAATGGTTACTACGTCAGCGACTGGACCGATCACCTGGCGAACTTCTTTCGCTCCATCCAGATCACCAAATCGATGATGTTCATCATCCTCTCGATGATCGTCGGCGTGGCGGCCTTCAACATCGTTGCGACCTTGGTGATGATCGTGAAGGAGAAGCAGTCGGACATCGCGATTCTGCGCACGCTCGGTGCCGAGCCGCGCAACATCCTGGCGATCTTCGCCATCCAGGGTCTGTTGATCGGAGCGGCCGGCACGCTGCTCGGCGCTGCGCTCGGGGTCCTCATCGCCCATCATCTGCAGAGCCTGGTCGGGCTGCTCGAGCGGCTGCTGCACACTCAGTTTCTCAATCCGAAGGTGTATTACATGAGCGAGCTTCCCGCGTACGTCGAGGGACTCGACGTGATGCGCGTGTGCGCCGTGGCGTTCCTGCTGTGTGCGCTCGCGACGATCTATCCGGCATGGCGCGCCGCGCGCACCGCGCCGGCCGAGGCGCTGCGTCATGAGTGAGGCGGTGCTCGAAGCCCGTGCGGTGCGGCGCAGTTTCGTGGAGGGCTCAACGACCCTCGAGGTGCTCACCGGCGTGGCGATCGAAGTGCGCGCCGGGCAGCGCCTCGCCATCATCGGTGCGTCGGGTTCGGGCAAGACCACGCTGCTGCAGATCCTCGGTGGGCTGGATCGCCCGAGCGAGGGACAGGTGCTGATCGAGGGCCGGGACCTGCACGCGCTCAGCGAGCGCGAGCGCGCCATGCTGCGCAACCGCACGCTCGGCTTCGTGTACCAGTTCCATCACCTGCTGCCGGAGTTCTCCGCGCTCGAGAACGTGGCGATGCCGCTGCTGGTGCGGCGCGAGCCGGTGGCCGAGGCGCGCCGTCAGGCGCGCGAGCTGCTCGAGCGAGTCGGGCTCGGCGGCCGACTGACGCACCGACCGCATCAGCTCTCCGGCGGCGAGCGCCAGCGCGCGGCCGTGGCACGCGCGCTCGTGACGCAGCCGAAGATCGTGCTGGCCGATGAGCCCACCGGCAATCTCGACGGCGCCAATGCGCACGCGGTCTTCGAGCTGATGCTCGAGCTGAACCGGGAACGGGGCACGAGCCTGGTCGTGGTCACCCATGATCCGCGCCTCGCGGCGCGCATGGACGGTGTCTACGAGCTGCAGGGCGGACAGCTGCTCGCACAGCCGCCGCTCACGGCGCGGTCGCCCAGTGCCGCGCCCGATAGCGGCGCATGACTTCCCAGCGCCAGAGGAACTCCACGGCGCACCAGCCGGCGAGTCCCGCGACCACCGAACACACCAGGCACCCGAGCAGGAACGGCCGCCACAGCGGGCCGAGTCCGTACTGCAGCCACTGCCAGCTCAGCTGAAAGGCGAAGTGACCCGGGGGCGTATCGAGCAGCAGCGCACCGACGCGGTAGGCGAGGTAGTAGATCGGCACCATGGTGAGCGGATTGTTCACCAGGAAAATCGTGCCGTAGACCGCCGGGACGTTCAGCCGCCAGGTGAGGGCGATGAGCCCTGCGAGCAGCGAGTGCACCGGGAGGGGCACGAAGCTGATCGCCAGCCCGACGCCGAATGCGCCGGTGACCGAGCGGCGGTGGACCGCCCAGAGCCGCGGATCCATCAACCGGTCGCCGAACACGCGCAGCAGTTTATGCCCCTCGATGGTGTGGGGCTTGGGCAGGATCTTCTTCAAAAATCGGCGCGGCATGAGTTCGCCACTGTACCACGGCGTCGCGGCGGCGGGCCGCGCGGCGCGTTCCGGCGCCGGGCGCACTCCGGTATGATGCTCATTCACGGATTCAATGGGGTCGTTTGATGTGGGAAATCGTGCAGGCGGGTGGTCCGCTGATGTGGCCGATCATCTTCTGCTCGATCGTCGCTGCGGCGATCGTGCTCGAGCGGCTCTGGACGCTGCAGGAGCGGCGCGTATTGCCGCGCGAGCTGCCGCAGAAGGTCTGGCAGCTGATCGAGACCGGACAGGTCACTGACAAGGTGATCGCCGCGCTCGAACAGCACTCGCCACTCGGGCGCCTGCTCGCCGTCGGCCTCTCCAACCGCCATCGCTCGCACGAGATGCTGATGGAGCGGCTCGAGGACGCCGGCCGGCACGTCGTGCACGAGCTTGAGCGTTTTCTCAACACGCTCGGCACCATCGCCGGGATTTCCCCACTGCTCGGCCTGCTCGGGACCGTGACCGGCATCATCCGCGCGTTCGATGCCATCCAGCACAGCAGCATGGGCGATCCGCGCGCGCTCTCCGGCGGCATCGCCGAGGCGCTGGTGTGCACGGCTGCGGGGCTGTGCGTGGCCATTCCCTCACTCATCTCCTACCGCTACCTGCGCGGCAAGGTCGAGGGCATCGTCGTGGAGATGGAGAAACACGCCCTGCGCATGGCCGATGCGCTCGAAGCGGCTGGCGATGCCGCCTCGGGCGGCGTTTGATCCGCCCATGAATCTCAAACCGCGGCGCCACGAGGAGCCGGAGATCAACATCGTGTCGCTGATCGACGTGGTGCTGCTCTTGGTGGTGTTCTTCATGCTCTCCAGTCACTTCACCCAGGAAGGGCGGCTGAACGTGGTGCTGCCGCGCGCCGCGGCGGTGCCGGCCGCGAGCGGCCGCCCGCACGCGCTCATCGTGACGGTGACCGAAAACGGCGATTACCTCGTCAATGGCCGAGAGCTGCTCAACAACAGTCCGGACACGCTGCGCACGGCGCTCGCCGCTCAGCCGACCGCGACCCGCAGCCAGGCGGTGCTGATCCGCGCCGATGCGCGCGCCACGCAGCAGTCGGTGGTGACCGCCATGGACGTGCTCGGGCAGCTCGGCTTCGTCAAACTCGACATCGCGACGATCAAGGCGCATCTCGGGAGCGGCTCGTGAGCGTTCCCGAAGAGGGTGAGGATCGCGACGCGGCGCGCGTCTACCGCCGCCTCCTCGGGTATCTGCGTCCGAACCTCGGCGCCTTCATCCTCGGCATTGTGGGCGGGGCGATCTACGCGGGGAGCTCGAGCGGCCTGGTGGAGCTCTCCAAGCGTCTGGGCAACCTGCTGCGCGAGCCGGACAAGCGCATGATCGTGTGGCTACCGGCCGCACTCGTCGTGTTGTTCGCCGTGCGTGGCGTCGGCAACCTCGTGCAGACGTATTTCATGGGTTACGTCGGGCGGCGGGTCGTGAAGCGCTTGCGCGGGCAGGTTTTCGAGCGGGTGCTCGATCTGCCGGTGGCTTTCTACGATCGGCAGGCCGTCGGGACCATGCTCTCGCGCCTGACGTACAACTGCGAGCAGGTCGGGCAGGCCTCGACCAACTCCATCGTCATCCTGGTGCGCGCCGGGCTGATCATCATTTTTCTGCTCGCGTGGATGGTCTGGATCAATCTGCGCCTGACGCTGCTCTCGCTCATCATGGGGCCGCTCGTGGCGTGGCTGGTCTCGGTGATCAACCGCCATTTCCGCCGCTATGGCCAGCGCATCCAGCATTCCATGGAGGACGTGATGCGCCTCGCCAAGGAGAGCTTCGAGTCCCCGCGCCTGGTGAAGGTCTACGGCGCCCAGGAGCATCTGGCGACGCAGTTCGAGCGGGTCAACGAGCACAACCGCATCTCCAACATGAAAGCCATCCTCACCAGCGGGCTCGCCAACCCGACGGTGCAGCTGGTGAGCGCGGTGGGCGGGGCGTTCGTGCTGGCACTGGCGATCCGCGACACCGTGCTCGGGAAGATGAGCCCGGGAGATCTGGTCGCCTTCTTCACCGCGCTGTCGATGCTCGCCCAGCCGGTGCGCGAGGTGGTCAGCCAGTCCGGCCCGATCCAGCAGGGCGTGGCGGCCGCGCAGAGCCTGTTCGAGATTCTCGACCAGCCGGCCGAGCCCGAGACCGGCGATTACCGCCCCGGGCGGGTGCGCGGGGCGGTGGAGTACCGGGACGTGTCGTTCGCCTACGGGACGGACAAGGAGGCGGCGCTGCGCGGGGTGTCCTTCACGGTACCGGCCGGCTCGCAGCTGGCCATCGTGGGACGTTCGGGCAGCGGCAAATCGACCCTGGTCAACCTGCTGCCGCGCTTCTACGAGTTGGGTTCCGGCGCCATTCTCATCGACGGCCGCGACGTGCGCGACTACGAGTTGAAGGCGCTGCGCGAGCAGATCTCGGTGGTCAGTCAGGAAGTGACCCTGTTCGATGACACCATCCGCAACAACATCGCATTTGGACGCGAGGTGTCTGAGCAGGCGCTGCAGCGTGCGGCCGAAGCGGCCCACGTGCTCGAGTTCGCCACCGCGCTGCCGCAGGGGCTCGACACGATGGTGGGCGATCGCGGCGTGCTGCTCTCGGGCGGACAGCGCCAGCGCATCGCGATTGCGCGCGCGTTACTGAAGGATGCGCCGATCCTGATTCTCGATGAGGCGACTTCCGCGCTCGATACCGAGGCGGAGCGGCACATCCAATCGGCACTGGCGCAGCTGGTGCGCGACCGCACCACGTTCGTCATCGCCCACCGGCTCTCGACCGTGGAGCAGGCCGACCGCATTCTCGTGCTCGATGCCGGCCGGGTGGTCGAGAGCGGCACCCATGCCGAGCTGCTTGCCCGAGACGGGTTGTACGCGCAGCTGTACCGGCTGCAGTTCAGCGACTGACGCGCCATGCAGGCGTGGCTCAATCGGCGCTGGTACGGCCCACCCGGGTCGTGCGCGGCGCTCGAGCCGCTGGCTCGGCTGTATGGGGCGGCCGTGGCCGTGCGCCGCAGACGGGCGGGGGAGGCCGGTGCGCTGCCCGTTCCGGTGATCATCGTCGGTAACCTCACGGTCGGCGGCACGGGCAAGACGCCGCTCACCGTCTGGCTCGCCCAGCAAGCGAGCCGGCATGCGCTGCCGGCCGGGGTGATCTCACGCGGCTATGGCGGCAAAGCCGGCGGTGTGCACGTGCTCGATGCCGCGGCGGATTGGCGCGACGTGGGCGATGAGCCGCTGATCCTGGCGCGCCGCAGCGCCTGCGTGACCGCCGTCGGGCGGGAGCGGACGGAGGCGGCCCGCGCGGTGATTGCCCGTGGCGCCCGGGTCGTGATTTCCGATGACGGGCTGCAGCACCTGCGGCTCACCCGCCAGTGCACGATCGTGGTCGCGGACGGCGCGCGGGGGTTCGGCACGGGGCGGCTGCTGCCGGCCGGGCCGCTGCGCGAGCCGCTGCAGCGGCTCGCGAGCGCCGATGCGCTGGTGATCCAGGGGGCGTCCGAACACCCCTCGCTGCGTGCCGCGGCCGCGTATTTTCCCCCGCGCGTCCTGCGCATGGATCTGGTGCCCGGGCCGGCCGTGTCGCTGGCCTCGGGCGAGCAGCGCGCGCTGGAGGCGTTCGGCGGCTCGCCCGTTCACGCGGTCGCCGGCATCGGCCATCCGCAGCGCTTCTTCCGCGAGCTCCTCGCTCATGGCCTCGAGGTGCTCGAGCATCCCTTTCCGGACCACCATCCGCTCACCGCCGCCGAGCTGGCGTTCGGCGATGCGCGTCCGGTACTCATGACGGAAAAGGATGCCGTAAAATGCGCTCACCTGGCCGATCCGCGGCTGTGGTTCGTGCCGGTCGAGGCGGTCTTCAGCGAGACGGACGCCGCCTGCCTGCGCGAGCTACTGTTGCGTACGGCCGCATCATTCGCCAGGCCTCCCGGAGGTTAGTTCATGGATGCCCGCCTGCTCGAAATTCTCGCCTGCCCGATGTGCAAGGGCCCGCTCCTCTACCGGCGCGAGGCGTCGGTGCTCGTCTGCCGCATGGACCGGCTCGCCTACCCGATCCGCGACGGCGTGCCGGTGATGCTCGAGGAAGAGGCGCGCCAGCTCGGCGCCGACGATCCGCTGCTCGAGCACTGAGCGGCCCCGCGGCGTGTTCCGCATCGCCATTCCTGCGCGCGCCGGCTCGAGCCGGCTGCCCGGCAAGGCGCTGGCCACGCTCGCCGGCAAGCCGATGCTGCAGTGGGTGTACGAGAAGGCCTGCGCCGCGGGGGCGCGCGAGGTGCTGATCGCGACCGATGATGAGGCGATCGCGGCGGCCGCTCGGGCCTTCGGGGCGAACGCGCGGCTCACCTCGGCGCAGCACGCCTCCGGCACCGACCGCATTGCCGAACTGGCCCGCCTCGAGGGCTGGGCGGATGAGGACATCGTGGTGAACGTGCAGGGCGATGAGCCGCTGATCCCGCCGGCGATCATCGCGCAGGTGGCGGCGCTGCTCGCCCAGACGCCGCTCGCGGCGATCGCCACGCTCGCCACGCCCATCGCGTCGCTCGAGGAATTCCTGGACCCGAACGCGGTCAAGGTCGTCACCGACGCCCGGGGTCGCGCCCTGTACTTCTCGCGTGCCCCGATCCCCTGGGTGCGGGACGGGGCGCCGGCGGGTCTCACCAGTCAACGCCGCTTCGACGGAGCCCGCCGTCACGTGGGGCTCTATGCGTACCGCGTAGCGGCGCTGAGGATCCTCTGCGCGCTGCCGAGCTCGCCGCTCGAGGCCAGTGAGAAGCTCGAGCAACTGCGCGCGCTCGAGCACGGTCTGATCATCCAGGTGGCCGATGCGCTCGAGCGCCCCGGGCCCGACGTCAATACCGCCGAGGACCTGCGCCGGGTGGCGGAACTCCTCGGCTGACGCGGTGCGTCGGAAGCTTATGATATCTTTGGGCTTGCCGGGGTCCGCCGGCTGGAACTTCGCCGCATCGACGGGCGTCCATTGAGAGAGGCAAGGGCGATGTTCGCCTGACGGGCGTCCTGCAACGGGACGGGAAACGTATGCTCGAACACATGAGCGCATCAATGAGACTCCGGCGTGGGCTGCGGCTGATCGCTGCGGGCGCGGTACTGGCTGCGCTCACGGCATGCGCCACGACCCAGTACGATCAACCGGTGGCCTATAGCGCGCCCCCGCCGAATACCACCGTGTACGCGTATCCCATGCACGGTCAGTCGCGCGAGCGGCAGAGCCGCGACCGTTATGAATGCAGCGTCTGGGCGGTGCACCAGAGCGGCTTCGACCCCAGTGCACCGAACGTGCCGGTGTACGACCGGGTGGCCGTCCAGGGTCCACCGCCGGGCACCGATACGGCGCTGGGGGCCATTGCCGGGGCCGTCATCGGCGCGGCGCTGTCGGACCGGTGGGACCGGGGCTCGGGCGCGGTGTTCGGTGCGATGACCGGCGCCATGATCGGCAGTGCCGGCGATGCGGCCAATGCCCAGGCCAATGACCAGGCGATGGGCGCGGCGGCCCAGTCCCAGGACCGCGCGATGGCGCGCCAGGCCATGGACTACCGGCGCGCGCTGGGTGCTTGTCTGCAGGCGCGCGGGTATAGCGTTCGCTAAAGACGCCTTATGGGGCACGGGCGCCACGCCCCATCATTCGCGGCCGACGCGCGCGCCCCAAGACCCTGTCTCGACCGGTTCTCGCCGGCACCGAGGGCCGCACTCGGGTCCGGCAGCGCAAGCGCCGTAGCGAGGCGGGCGTTCATGACCGGTGCACCGGAATACGCCGCTGCGCAAAATCTCGCCTGCGGCGTGGCGATCGAAATCTCTGCTGTCGGCGCGCAGCAGGCCGGGACTCACCCGTGACGCTCACGGTGCGCCGCACCTTCGGGCCTGCTCTCCACTCCGTGTGTTCCTCAGAGGGACGCCGCATCACGATCGCCTGAGGGCCTCTGACCGGCGTGGAAAACGGCGGTGAATGCAGGACCTGCGCGTGGGGATAGCAACCCGAACCCACGACGAATCGAGCCCCCGAGCCGATCACTGCGCGACGCACCTCGAGCCCCATGCTCTGCGCAGAGGAGCGGGTGTGACACGCCGGGCGCTCACCGGGTGGCCGCAGAGGGTCGATGCGGTGCGGTCGCGCCACATGCGGTGCTGCATCCCCCCTTGAGCTGAGATCACAGGCCGCGGGAAGGGGCCCAGGGCGCCCTGGAGCGTCCCCGTGCGGTTTCGGGGAGTGCTTGACAGCGTGCAACGCGGAACGTAATTTAAGTGGAAGCGTTTCCACAGTTGCGTTCTTTGGACGTGCGTTGCACGAACGCAACATCTTGCCAGTCGTCACAGTGTCATGAGGGGGGTTTGTACATGAGTCGCAAGACGTCGCGTAATGGATCGAAGAACGCCATAAAAAAGGGTGCTCGACTCGCCGGCCTCAGCCGCGCGGCGTATGGGAACCTAGGTCTGTCCGGTCTGGCGCTCGGGTCGCTTTCTCTGGGCATCGGCGGTGTCGCCCATGCCCAGAGCGCCCCGACCCGAAAGCGCTCGGACCAGCCGGCGGCGCCCGCAAAGGCGGCCAAAATCAAGCGGCACGGCTTCAAGGCGACGCCGCTCGCCTCCGCCGCTTCATTTGCGCCGAATGGTGCGGGCCTGTATGCGCAGAACAGCACGCCGGCCGGCACTGTCGCGGCGGCTGCCAACGGCGAGACATCGACCATCCATATGGCCGGACAGTCATCGGCCACCACATTGGCACCGATCGTCGTGACGGGCATTCGCGGCTCCCTGATGCGATCCCTCGCGATCAAGCGTGAGTCGATTGGCGTGGTCGATGCGATTTCTGCCGAGAGCATCGGTCAGTTCCCCGACTCCTCGATCGGTGGCGCTCTGGCGCATTTGCCCGGCGTGACCGTCAATCGCGGCTCGATTACCTCCGGCTTCGTCGCTGGGCCGGCGACCGGACTGGCACAGGGGATCAACGTCAACGGCTTCGGCGGGTCGTTCAATACCGTCCTCGTGAACGGCCGCCAGATCGCCTCGGGCAACGGGCAGAACTTCGATTTCGCTTCTCTGGGGGCGATGTACGTCGGGCAGATCGACGTCCTGAAGACGCCCGATATGGCCTTGTCTTCGGGCAATATCGGCTCGGTCATCAACGTCAAGATGCTCACCCCGTTCGAGAATCCCGGATTACACGCCGGGTTGAACGTCGGCGGGACCGATTACACGATGAACGGTGGCATCCGCCCGGCGGTCGGCGGCCTGTTCAGCGACACCTTCGATCACAACAAGTTCGGCATCCTGATCGACGGCGACTATACCGATTACCACACGACTGCTCATCACAGCGACGTGGCGGGTTGGGAAGGCGTCACAGCGGGAAATTTTGCCTGCGCGAATCTTGGCGCCAATACGACCACTGCCTTCGGCAGCACCGGTTGCGCCAGTGTCGGGCCGGGCGCCAGCGGCAACGTTCAGGTGCCAGTGTGGTATCCGCAGCAGCTCAGCATGTATCTCGAGCACGTTGACACGCGCAGCAAAGATGGGCGAGTAGTGTTGCAGTGGCATCCCACCAATGCCGTCATGGTGACACTCGATGATAATTATTCGTCAACGGACGAATATGATCAGAGCTGGGGACGTACGACCTGGTTCGGCGCCTTCCCGAATTCGACCGTGGACAGCAACGGCACCATCACGAACTTCAATTACCCCGGCCCGACGGACCTGCAGGCGGAAATCGGTAACGCCTACATCGTGACGAATACCTACGGGCTCAATGTGCTCTGGAACGTGAATGCCGATTGGACCGTGGAGGCGGATGCGGATCAATCTGTGTCTAAATTCAACCCGAACGGCAACACCAATACAGTCGAGGGCGATGTCGGTTACGGCGACGCCACCAATGTCTATACCGGCGGCCTGGTGGCGAGCGGCAGCAATGCAGTGCCGTACTGGAGCGCCTACGGACCGAATGCGGTCGCCTCGGGTTCCGGCGTGGTCGCCTCGCCGAATTACCTCGGTTTGAATCCGTATATCATCGGCTCGCACATTCTCCCGCTGACGACCAATGAAAATGCGGATCAGATCAATGAAGGGACGATTCGTGCGACGTGGGCGCCGGGCGACAGCACGAGATTGACCTTTGGTGCCCAGTTCCTCGATGATGATTGGAACACCAAGACATTTAATACCTTCCAGAACAATTACTGGGAGCTGTGGTCAGGCTACGGTCCGGCTTCCGGCAACACTCAGGGCGTCACCGTTCCGTCATCATTGTTCACCGTGCTGCATACGGGAACCTGGATGCCGGGTTACAGCGGCAACGGCAATCTGCCGAATCAGTTCCTCTACTACAATCCGTGGTCGCTGCTGAGCTACTTGGAGACCCAGCCAGTCGATTCGCAGTGGAATCCGACCGCGGGTTACCCGCGCTACACGGGGGGCGTACCTACCCAGGCGTTGGTGCCGAACTCAGTGCAGCACGTGGCGCGCACGAATTACTCGCCATTCGTGCAGGTGAGTCACAATTTCCGGGTTGACGGCATGAAATTGATGACCCGGCTCGGCTTGCGCTATCAGCGTACCGAGGAGCAAATTGCCGGTCTGTCCGCGCCGCTGACATCGGTCGCTTGGCAGGGCGCGGCGGATCCGACGCAGTACGTGTTCGCGGTGGGTTCGCCGCAGTGGACGCAGACCTCACTGTCGTACGGATATTTCCTGCCATCGCTGGATCTTGCGCTGTGGCCCACGCGTGATCTGGAAACCGCGTTCGACTTCTCGCGTACGGAATCCGCGCCGCCGAACGGCCAGATCATTCCGAACACGAGCTTTGGCGGACTGGTGAACGCTCTGACTGCGACCGGAAACAACCCGAGGCTGATGCCGTATCTGTCGAACAACTTCGATTTCCGCCTCACCTGGTACTACAAGCACGGCGACTACGCCGAGCTGCATCCGTTCTACAAGCAGGTGTCGAATTTCCCGACCTCGAGCGTGCAGAACGTCACGGTTCCGATCAATGATCCGGCGCCGTGCACTTACAACCAGAACGGCCACATCCTGTTCACCGATGCCAATTGCGGCAAGCCGATGGTGTTCGCGCAGACGACCTACACGAACAAGCTCTCAGCGGACGTGACCGGCGTGTCGGCAACCTGGCAGCAACTGCTTCCGTATGGATTTGGCATCCTGATCAACGGAACCTGGATGCACAGCAATGCGAACTTCGACAATTACAATCTGACGTCGAACCAGTTCGCCTTGACCGGTGTCGGTGACTCTGCCAATGGCACATTCTTCTATCAGAAGGGCAAGTGGCAGGCGCGCATGACGGTGAACTGGCAGGGCACGCTGCTGCTCGGCCTCGGTCAGCAGAACGACAACAGTGCATTCGGAGCCGAGCCTGTGTACGAGTCTCCGTTTACGCAGCTGGATTTGTCGACCAATTACAAGGTCGACAGCCATCTGAACGTGTACTTCACGGCGAACAACCTGCTCAATTCGATCTATCACACGTATGGACGGTTCTCCAACCAGACGTTGAATCTGATCGACTACGGAACGTCGCTCTCGTTTGGAGTTCGCGCCCAGTTCTGATCCCATGAAGCCGATCAGGTCGGTCGTCATCGTCGGCGGAGGAACTGCCGGCTGGCTCACCGCAGGCATCATCGCCGCCCGCCATCAAGCTCGGATGAAGGCGGGCGGCTTCTCGGTCACGCTGGTCGAGTCGCCCGATATCCGTGCCATAGGCGTCGGGGAGGGCACCTGGCCGACGATGCGCTCGACGTTAGAGCGCATCGGGGTGTCCGAGACGGCGCTCTTTCGGGAGTGCGATGCGGCCTTCAAGCAGGGCGGGAAGTTCGTCGGCTGGACGACCGGTGCGCCCGGGGATGCGTACTATCACCCGTTGATGATCCCGCACGGATTCTCGCGCGTGAACCTGGTGCCTCACTGGCTGACCGGCGCGCGCGGCGGGAGCTTCTGCGATTTCGTGACCCCGCAGGGACGGCTGTGCGATCAGGGCCTCGCGCCGAAGACGATTGCACAGGGGGAGTATCGCTCGGCGGCGAATTATTCGTATCACCTGGACGCCGGAAAGTTCGGGCCATTTCTCGCCAGACACTGCACCGAGACGCTGCGGGTGCGGCACGTCCTCGCCGATGTCACCGCCGTCAGACAGAGCGAATCCGGTGACATCACCGGTCTTGACACGGCGCAGGCGGGGCACCTCGAGGGCGATCTGTTCGTGGATTGCAGCGGCTTTCACGCCCTGTTGATCGGCCAGACGCTCAAGGTCGATTTCAAGCCGTGCAACGACGTGTTGCTCTGCGACACCGCCTTGGCGGTGCAGGTACCCTACGAGAGGCCCGATCAGCCGATGGCATCGGAGACGATCGCGACCGCACAGGCGGCCGGGTGGATCTGGGACATCGGGTTGCCGACTCGGCGCGGGATCGGACACGTGTATTCGAGCCGCCACATGAGTGAGGAGGCGGCGCGCGAGGCGCTACTCGGCTATATCGGGGCGCAGCACCGGGATTTGCCGGTGCGCAAAATACCGATCCGCTCCGGGCATCGGCAGATTTTCTGGAAGAACAATTGCCTGGCCGTCGGGCTGGCGCAGGGATTCCTCGAGCCGCTCGAGGCCTCGGCGATCGTCCTGGTGGAGCTGTCGGCGAAACTCCTCTCCGAACAGATGCCGGCGTGCCGCGAAGTGATGGATATCGTCGCACGACGCTTCAATGAGGTGACGCTGTACCGCTGGGGCCGGATCATCGATTTTCTGAAGCTGCACTACGTGCTCACCCGACGCACCGATACCGCCTTCTGGCGTGATAATGTCGACCCCGCAACGGTGCCGCAACGGCTTCAGGACATGCTGACGCTGTGGAGGTTCCAGTCGCCGTGGTTCTTCGATGAGCTCGATCGGCTGGAGGAAGTCTTCCCGGCGGCGAGCTATCAGTACGTGCTGTACGGCATGGATTTTCGCACCGAGGTCGTCCCGGAGGATCGGGCCGAATCCGCCTCGGACGCCGCGAAGCTGGTAGCGGAGAATGCGCGCATGACCTCCGAACTGTGTGCGCGGCTGCCGAAGAACCGCGAGCTGTTGAACAGAATCTACCACTACGGGTTGCAGCCCGTTTGAGCGAGCGCGAATCCGCCCATGACCCACATCGTACCGTTGAATATCGAGAAGTACCGTGACCTGAAGGTCGATGGCCGGCCCGCGGCGGCCCACGGCGACAACCGGCACTTCGTGCAGGTGATCGTCGGGGAGTTCTCGCACCTGCTGGTGCATTATCCGATCCTGTTCGGCAAGCACCAGGAGACCGGACGGTTCTTCTGCGGCGCGATGCTCGGGTTCATCGAGGGGGAGAACCAGTTTCTCCAGGATTGGCGCGAGGAGCCGGAGTTCTATCGGCCGCTCGTCCTGCAGCGGGGGCCGTTCTACGTGCAGGGCCCGGAGCTTGCGATCGATCTGGATGATCCGCGGGTGGGCGCCGAGAGTGGCCAGCCGTTGTTCACCGAGCAGGGGCAGCCGAGCCGGTACTTGCAGCGCATCATCTGGGCCTTCCAGGATCTGCAGCCGGGGATCGAGCAGACTCAGATCTTCATCGCCCGGCTGCTCGAGCTGAATCTCATCGAGCCGATCGACATCGAGGTCGAATTCGAGGACGGTACGCTGCGCCACTGCGACGGTCTGTACACGATCAACCAGGAATCGCTCGCGCGGCTCACCGATGCCGTGGTGATCGAGCTGTTCCGGCGCGGTTACCTGGCGCTCATCTATATGTTGATCGACTCGTTGAAGCAGGTGCGGGTGATGGCGCGCACGAAAAACGCGCGCTTGCTGAAGACGACCGAGGGGCTGGTGCCGGCGCAGAGCGCCTTCGGCGAGTGATCGCCTCGCGCCGATGCGGATCGGCGGCGAATCAGCCGGCGCGTGGGTTCGTCGCGGTGATCCGCCGCACCGAATCGCGCCAGAGGATCTTCGTGGCAATCTCCCGCTCGACGGGCAACGCCGACCCGTAGCACAGGTTCAGCAACCGGTGCACGGCGTTGGTCGCGATCTCGACCCAGGGAATGAGCACCGTGGTGAGCGGAGGCGCGGCGACGGCCGAGAGGTCGATGTTGTCGTAACCCATGACCGAGATGTCCTTCGGCACCGATATCCCGCGCTGGCTCAGGTACGAGAGCGCGCCGATCGCCATTTCGTCGTTCGCACAGAACAGTGCCGTGAACGACACCTTCGACTCGAGCAGCGTGTGCGTGCCGGAGCGGCCGCTCTCGGGCGTGAAATTTCCATGCACGCGCGGCAGCGCCTCGACGTCGACGCCGTACTCGGCGAGCGTCTCGTAGAACCCGCGCATGCGCAGCGCACTGTCGCGCGATTCCTTCGGTCCTTCGATGACCGCAAGACGCCGGTGACCGGCTTCGCACAGCGTGCGCGCGGCGAGCGCGCCCGCGGCACGGTGATCGGGGTTGAAACACTGCTCCTGCAGGTGCGGCAGGCTGCGGTTCAGCAGCACGAAATTGCGCTGTAACCGGGTGATGTGTTCCGCATCGGAGGAGGCGAGCGCCGTGCCCATCAGCAGCAGCCCGTCGCAGCCGCGGTCGGTGAGGAATTCCGCACCGGCCAGGGCTTCTTTGCGCTCATCGTGCGGCTCCAGGCCGAAGTTCACCACCATGTGACACTGCTCGGCGTGCAGCGCGAGGAAGATCGCATGCAGGATCGGGGTGTAGAACGATCCGGAGACCACCGGGATGAACACGCCGATCATGCGTGAGTGGCCCTTCTGCAGGACGCGTGCGGCATGCGAGGGGCGGTACTGCAGCGCCTCGATCGCCTGGGTCACCCGCTTGATGGCATCCTGGGAGACGGGGCCCTTGCCGGCGATGACGCGCGATGCTGTACCAACACCGACTCCGGCGAGCTTGGCCACGTCTTTGATGGTTGCCATCTGTATATATTATCAGAAGAATCCGTGCGCAGCCGGTCGCCACCGACCTGACACGTGCGTCAACGGACCGGCGGTGGGCAGTGCAGACACCGGCGGGGAATGTCCCTAGAATTTGCCGCAATCAAGGGTTGGATGGGCAGGGCCACGGTGAAGATTCTGTTCGTGTGTCTGGGTAACATCTGCCGCTCGCCGACGGCGGAGGGCGTGTTCCGCGCGATGGCGGCACGCGAGCTGCCCGAGGTGGCACTCACCGTCGACTCGGCCGGCACGGCCGACTATCACGCCGGGGAGGCACCGGACAGACGCACGTGCGAGGCGGCGCTGCGGCGCGGGTATGACCTCTCTGGATTGCGCGCGCGGGTGGTCGAGCCGCGCGATTTCCAGGTGTTCGATCTGATGCTCGCCATGGACCGGCAGAACCTCGAGACGCTGAAGCGGCAGGCGCCGGTACAGGCGCGCGGACGGGTGCGGTTGCTGCTGGAATTTGCGCCGCAGTGCGGCCTGCTCGAGGTGCCGGATCCGTACTACGGTGGGGTGAATGGTTTCGAACAGGTGCTCGACCTGATCGAGGCCGCCTCGCTCGGCCTGTGCGCTGCGTTGCGCAGCGGGGCGTTGGCGCCCTAACCACCCATGCCCCCTGGGACGCGGCGCGTCCCAGGGGGCTGAGGCTTATTCCTCGGTGCCGCGCCGAGGAGGGGTCCACTCCGCCGGCGCAGAGGTCCACACCACGTGCGGCTTGCCGTCCTGTCCGCCAGCCGCCGGTGCTGAGACGGGCTCGACGTGCACCGCGGCCGGCTTCGGCTCCTCGTGCCAGGTCGCGACCCTCTCCTCGCGCACCGGAGCCGGCGGCGGCACACTCGGCGCCGCCGGTACGGCGGGACTCGCGAAGGTCGGCTCGGGCGGCCGGAACGCGGCGGGCGGTGACTCGAAGGCGCCGCGGGTGTCCCGCTCGGCCGGCCGCGCCGGTGGCTCATGCCGCTCGGTCGGGGCAAAGTCCGGTGAGGCCTCGCGGACGGCACCGCCTTCGTTCAGGCGGCCGTCGTTCGGGCGGCCTTCGCCCGGTGCGTTTTCACCCCGCGCCCCGCCACGCCGGCCACCCCGGCGTCCGCGGCGGCGGCCGCGCCGCTCACCGCGCTCGGAGGCCGGTCGCTCGCCGCCGGCGGCTGCGGGTTCGCTCGGGCCGCTGCCGCCCGTGGGGGCTGCCACCGGCGCTTCAGGCGGCCGATGGGAGCTCAGATCGCGTTCCCGATCACGATCCCGATCGCGCGGACGTCGATCGGAACGATCGCGCCGGCCTTCGCCATGGCGACCGTCGGCGCTGCGGCCTTCGGTGTTGCGACCTTCGGTATTGCGGCCTTCGGCGTTGCGGGCTTCGCCCTGCGGGCGGCGATTGCCCTCGCCGCGGTTTCCTTCCCCGCGGCCGCCATCGTTGCGGCGGCCCGACCGTCCGGAGTCCCGGCGTCCGTCACGGCCGCGATCTCCGCGTTCGTTGCGGCGATGCGGACTGCGCGGTGCCGGGGCCGGAGCCGGAGCCGGCGCACTCGTCGTCGGTTCGCTCTCCGCGGCAAACAGACCCTTCAGTCGCGTCCACAGTCCCTTGGCCGGCCGCGATTCGGCCGGTGCGCTCGGGACCGGGTGGGGCGCTGCGAGGGTCACCGGCGCCGGCGTGCTCGGCATGATCGGAACGACCGCAGGCACTTCGGCCGCAGGGCGCTGGTCACGGGCGCTGCCGGGCTCGGTGACCTCCGGCGGTGCCGGGATCAGGTAGCTGGTCTGGCGGTTCTCCGGCAACTCCATCTCATCGTCGCGCACGCGCTTGATCGAGTACTCGGGCGTCTGGATGTGCGGATTCGGCACGATGATCAGTTCCGCCTCGCTCTTGTCCTCGAGCGTGCGCAGCCATTCGCGCTTCTCGTTGAACAGGAACGTCGCGACGTCCACCGGCAGCTGCGTGATCACCTTGGTGGTGCGGTCCTTGCGCAGCTCCTCGCCGATCAGGCGCAGGATCGCGAGCGCCATCGACTCGACGCTGCGAATGCTGCCGATCCCGACGCAGCGCGGGCAGACGATGTGACTCGATTCACCGAGCGAGGGACGCAGGCGCTGGCGGGACATCTCGAGCAGTCCGAAGCGCGAGAGCTTGCCGATCTGAATGCGCGCGCGGTCCATCTTCATCGCATCGCGCAGTCGATCCTCGACTTCGCGCTGGTTCTTGCTCGACTCCATGTCGATGAAGTCGATGACGATCAGGCCGCCGATGTCGCGGATGCGCAGCTGGCGGGCGATCTCATCGGCCGCCTCGAGATTGGTGTTGAGCGCGGTGGTCTCGATGTCGCTGCCCTTGGTCGCGCGCGCGGAGTTGATGTCGATCGACACCAGCGCCTCGGTGTAGTCGATGACGATGCTGCCGCCGGACGGCAGCTGCACCTTGTGCGCGTAGGCCGATTCGATCTGACTTTCGATCTGGAAGCGGGTGAACAGCGGGATGTCATCGACGTACTGCTTCAGGCGCCGCTGGGCATCGGCGGGCATGAAGCGCTGCATGTACTCCTGGGCCTTCTGGAAGGCATCGTTGTCGTCGACCAGGACCTCGACGATGTCATCGGAGAGGTAATCGCGCAGCGCCCGCGTCACCGCATCGCTCTCGCGGTACACCAGGAACGGGGCCGGCTTGCCCTCGGCGGCCGCGGCAATCTGGTCCCACTGCGACTTGAGGTTATCGAGGTCCCACTGCAGCTCCTCGGCGCTGCGTCCGACTCCGGCGGTGCGCACGATCGCGCCCATTCCGTCGGGAATCTGCAGCTGGTTCATCACCTCGCGCATCTGGTCGCGGTCTTCGCCCTCGATGCGGCGCGAGACGCCGCCGGCGCGCGGGTTGTTCGGCATCAGCACCAGGAAGCGCCCGGCCAAGCTGAGGAACGTGGTGAGAGCGGCGCCCTTGTTGCCGCGCTCCTCCTTCTCGACCTGAACGATGAGTTCCTGTCCCTCGAAGAGCAGTTCGCGGATGTTCATCCGCCCGCCTTGAGACGACTGGCGGAAGTAGTCCTTGGTGACTTCCTTCAGCGGCAGAAAACCATGGCGCGTCGCTCCGTAGTCGACGAAGCAGGCTTCCAGGGAGGGTTCGATGCGGGAGATTCGACCTTTGTAGACGTTCGCTTTCTTTTGTTCGCGGGAGGGTATGTCGATACTGAGGTCAAAGAGCTTCTGTCCATCGACCAGCGCGACTCTCAGCTCCTCTTCCTGAGTCGCATTCACGAGCATTCTTTTCATGTGCCCCTACTGTTGTACGGTGAGGGGCCGGCAAGCACACGGGAGGCCGCGGCGCAAGAGCGCCGCAGCGGCGAAGATTTCTGCGACTCGGCGCGTGAGCTCGAGTCTCTCTCATCACAATGCACGCCACGTCATAGGCGGGTGCCGGAAATCCTTCGACGGTCTCAACCGGAGCCGCCTCGCGCGGAACCTGTTTCAGCGGTTCTACGCCCGGGGCGTTCTTGTCGGCCCGATACGATGGCCTCTCTCATGGAGGTCCAACTAACATGCGGCGGGGGTACCCGCCAACCATTGGTGCGCCCGCGCAGCGGACGGCCGGCGGAGTATACTGCAAGGATTGCTGTAGAAACAGTGTCTTACGCGGAAGAGTGCGGTGTCCGAGACGAATGTGACCGAGGGGCGCACCGCCGTGCGCTATTTGGACGTGGGCGCGGACGAGGCCGGGCAGCGGCTCGACCGCTTTCTCGCCCAGCATCTGCCGGGGGTGCCGCACACGCGCCTGTTCCGCATCATCCGCAAGGGCGAGGTGCGATTGAACGGCCGGCGGACCACTCCGGAGGCGCGGCTCGCCGTGAGCGACCGGATCCGGGTGCCGCCGCTGCGCCTCGAGGCGCCCGGGGCGGCGGCGGCGCGGCGCGGCCCGTCGGCGGAGCTGATCGAGACGGTTCGCCGCGCCATCATCCACGAGGATGCGCGGCTGCTGGTGATCGACAAGCCGGCCGGCATTGCCGTGCACGGTGGCAGCGGAATCGAATTCGGCCTGATCGAGGCGCTGCGCGCGCTGCGTCCGGAGGAGTCACTGGAGCTGGTGCACCGGCTCGACCGCGACACCAGCGGTTGTCTGCTCGTGGCGCGCACGCCGGCGGCCCTGCGCGCCGCGCATGCGGTGCTGCGCGAAGGGGTGAGCGACAAGCGCTACCTGGCGCTGGTGTGCGGGCGCTGGGAACTCGGGCGCAAGCGGATCGACGTGCCGCTGCACACCGAGACCCGGGTGAGCGGGGAGCGGACGGTGCGGGTGGGGGCGGGCGGCAAGCCCTCGGTGAGCGACTTCCGGCCGGTGCAGATCTTCGGGCGGCGCAGCCTCGGGGCGTCAATCGCCAGTCTGCTCGAGGTGACGCTGCATACCGGACGGACGCATCAGATCCGGGTGCATGCGGCGTACGCCGGGCATCCGGTGGCCGGCGACCCGAAGTATGGCGATGAGGCCTGCAACGCCGCACTGCGCGAACGGGGTCTGAACCGGATGTTCCTGCACGCTCACAGCATGAGCTTCGAGTGGCCGGATGGGACGACCTTCAGTGCCAGCGCGCCACTGCCGCCGGAGCTCTCCGCGGTGCTCAGCCGGCTCGAGCGCTGAGGCCCGCGCCGAGGCCCGCGCCGAGGGGCTTAGGGCACCGGGCAGCCGGCGGTGCGCAGTGCCTCGGCGAGCCAGATCAGCGGCAGCCCGATCAGCGCGGTGGGATCGACGCTCTCGATGCGCTCGAACAGCGCGATGCCGAGCCCCTCGGCGCGAAATCCACCGGCGCAGTCGAAGGGCTGCTCGGCCGCGACGTAGCGCTCGATCTGCTCGGGACTGAGGGTGCGGAACGCGACGGTGGTGGTGTCGAGGTGCACCTGGCGGACCGTGCCGCCGGCCCCGAGCAGCGCGCAGCCGGTGAAAAAGCGCACCCGCGCGCCGCTTGCGGCCGTGAGCTGCGCGCGGCAGCGGGCGGCATCGCCGGGCTTGTCGAGCACCTCGGCGCCGAGTGCGGCCACCTGATCGCTGCCGATGACGAGGGCGTGCGGAAAGCGGTCGGCGACCGCCTGCGCCTTGGCGAGGGCGAGCCGTGCGGCCCGGTCGGCCGGCAGCTCCCCGGGAACGTACGTCTCCGGGTCGCCCGGGGCGACGGTGGTGAAGGGTCGTTGCAGCCGTTCGAGCAGCGCGCGGCGGTAGACGGAGGTCGAGGCAAGGATCAGTTCGGGCATGGTGCGGCACGTCGGGCCGATTCGGCTCTCGGAAACAATGACTTAAGGATTCACCGGCTTTTGACTTGCCGGGACCTGATACCTATTATACGCGCCCCATGTCGCAACCCTGGTCCAAGCCGCTCGAGGTCGACCGGCTGTCCCGCGGGGCGGCTGCGCTCGATTTCGATGTGGAATTAACGCAGTTGCCGCGGCTGAGTTCGCGCGTCGAATTGACCGGTGGCGCCGTGCGCGGCACCGTGCGATTCGGACGTGACTCGGGTCGGGCGGTGGCCGACGTGACGCTCGAGGGCGCTGCGCGGATGACGTGCCAGCGCTGCATGCAGCCCATGACGTTGCCCTTGAGTGGGCACGTGAAGGTCGCGTTGCTCGCGAACGCGGCCGAGGCGAGCACGCTCGAGGATGCGCTCGAACCGATGCTGGCGCCCGAGGGGCGCATCAGCGTGGCCGAGTTGATCGAGGAGGAAGTGCTGCTCAGTCTGCCGATCGTGCCGATGCACGAGGCGGGCGGGCAGTGTCCGTCGCCCGGGGCGCACAGCGCCGCGAGCGATGCGCCGGCCGATGCGGTGACGCAGCGGCCGTTTGCGCGTCTGGGTGAGTTGTTGAATCAGAAGTGAGTTTCCGCGCCTCGGGCGCATGAGGACATTATGGCCGTTCAGAAAAGCCGCAAGACCCCTTCCAAGCGCGGCATGCACCGTTCGCACGACGCGCTCTCCGCGCCGGCGCTCTCGACCGACCCGCAGTCGGGTGAGACCCATCTGCGTCATCGCATCACTCCGGACGGTTTCTACCGCGGCCGGCGCGTGATCGAGAAGCCTGCGGACGCCGACCAGGAATAACGCGCTCGCGTGCCTGTGTTGCCGGTCGCCATCGATGTGATGAGCGGCGATCGCCAGCCGCGCGAGTACATCGCTGGGGCGCTCGCGGCGCTCGCCGAGCAGGCGGACCTCACGGTGCTGCTGGTCGGGGAGCGCTCGCTCATTGAGGCGGCGCTCGCCGGGCAGCCGGCGGCGCTGCGCGAGCGCATCGAGATCGTGCCGGCCTCGCAGGTGGTCGACATGGACGAGTCGCCGCGCTCAGCGGTGCGGCATAAGAAAGACTCCTCGATGCGCGTGGCGGTCGAGCTCGTCAAGAGCGCTCGGGCGGCCGCGTGCGTGAGCGCCGGCAACACCGGTGCGCTCACCGCGATCGCCCACTTCGTGCTGAAGACGCTGCCCGGCGTCGAGCGCGCCGCCATCATCTCGGCCATCCCGGCCGCGCACGGCCACACCCAGATGCTCGATCTTGGCGCCAACGCCAAGGCGACCGCCGAGCAGCTGCGTCAGTTCGCCACCATGGGCGCGATCATCGCGCGCGACATCTACGGGCTGACCGCGCCGCGCATCGGGCTGCTCAATATCGGCGAAGAGGACATGAAGGGACACGAGCTCGTGCAGGATGCGCACGCGCTGCTCGGGACGAGCGGTCTGAACTACGTGGGCTTCGTCGAAGGCAATGACATCTTCTCCGGCGACGTCGACGTGGTGGTGACCGACGGATTCACCGGCAACGTGGCGCTGAAGACCATGGAGGGCGTGGCGGCGCTCATCGGGGCGCGTCTGCGCGAGGAGTTCAACGCGTCCTGGCTCGATCGGCTCGCCGGTCTCGCCGCGCGTGCGGTGCTGCGGCGCGCCGCCGCCAGTCTCGATCCGCGCCGCTACAACGGGGCGTGCATGGTCGGGCTGGCCGGGATCGTGGTAAAAAGCCACGGTCGGGCGGACGCGATGGCTTTCGGCAGAGCCGTGATCACCGCGGCGCTCGCGGCGCGTCAGGGATTGACCGCGCACATTGCCCAGGCGCTGGCTGCGCCGCAACCCATCGGGAGTTCGACGTCTTGATCTATTCGCGTATCGCCGGGACGGGGTCCTACCTGCCCGAGAAGATTCTGACCAATGCCGATCTCGAGAAGATGGTGGATACCACGGATGAGTGGATCCGGGAGCGGACCGGGATCGAGCGACGGCACATCGCCGCCGAGGGCGAGACCACGGTCGATCTGGCCGAGCGAGCGGTGCGAGCGGCACTGGATGCCGCCGGATGCAGGCCGCAGGACGTCGATTTCATTGCGTTCGGCACCACCACGCCGGACCTGTGGTTTCCGAACTGCGGCGTGCTGTTGCAGGCGCGGCTCGGATGTCGCGGCGTGCCGGCGTTCAGCGTCGAGACCGCCTGCAGCGGCTTCATGTACGCGCTGGCGATGGCCGATAAGTTCGTGCGCGCCGGGGAGGCGCGCCGTGCCCTGGCGATCGGTGCCGAGACGCTCTCGCGCATCACCGACTGGACGGACCGCTCCACCGCGGTGTTGTTCGCCGATGGCGCCGGCGCGGTGCTGCTCGAGCCGGCGACGGAACCGGGCATTCTCTCGACCCATCTGCATGCCGATGGGACGTACAAGGACATGCTCTACAGCGGCGGTGGCACCGATGCGAGGAAGACGCGCCGCGCGATCACGATGACCGGCAATGAGGTGTTCAAGGTCGCCGTCAGCACCCTCAGCAAGTCGATCGACGAGGCGCTCGCGGCCAATCATCTGGAGCGCTCCGCGCTCGACTGGCTGGTGCCGCACCAGGCGAACCTGCGCATCATCCAGGCGACGGCGCGCAAGCTCGACCTGCCGATGGAGCGGGTGATCACCACCGTGCAGGACCACGGCAATACGTCGGCGGCCTCCGTGCCGCTGGCACTCGATTACGGGGTGCGCTCGGGCAAGATCCAGCGCGGCCAGCTGATGCTGCTCGAGGCCTTTGGCGGCGGATTCACCTGGGGTTCGGCGCTGATCCGCTATTGAGGCGATTTCGGATCTTCGGGACGAAAAAAAACGCCGCGCATTGCGCGGCGTTTTCGTAGGAGCGCCGTCGCTCTTACTTAGAGATCGAACGCTTGAACATGCGGTCGATCTTCTCGTTGGTGGCGTCGATCGCCGCCTTGTTCGACTGCGCGAGCGAGAGCGCCTCGTTGGCAGTGCTCTGAGCCGCAGCAGACTTCTGGTCGGCAGCGTTCTGCGCAGCCTCGGCGGCGCTGTTGGCCTTGTCGGCGGTGCTCTGAGCGGTGGAGACCTGGCTCTGCAGCTGGGCGACCTGCGACTTCAGGTTGGCGATGTCCGACTTGATGGGGGTCAGGTTCTGGCAGCCGGCGAGACCGGCCACGAGTGCCGCGGCCGCGGCGACCTTTACTACGCTCGCGTACTTCATAAAGTCCCCTTGGGGTTGTTGATTGAGGAAGTCTTGAAAATGCAAACGAACCGAGGTGGAGCAGCCCCCACGACTCGACTTCACAAGTCCAACAAATTTGTGCGGGGAATGCAACCCTGGACATGCTGATTTTATAGGATTTTGGGTTTGTACGGATGCGCAGCGCAGTGCATATGAACGGAGGCTGAATAAAGGGCGCGTGCGCCGTGTCGCAACGAGTTGAGAGGCGGCGCGAAGGCCTGATGAAATGCACCGACGGGTCGCTGATGTGGCGGCCGGGGGACGGCCTCGGGGCGGGCAGCGGCGGGTGATCCGGCGCCGGTTTCAGCCGTGCGGGGCGAGGGACTTGCTGGACGCGTCGTTATGGATATAATCACAGCCTTGTACAAAAGAACAGGCGGCACCATGTCTGATCTCACCCCCCGTCAAATCGAAGTTCTGCGGCTGATCCAGCGCTTCATCACGCACTCGGGGATGCCGCCCACCCGTGCTGAAATTGCCCGTGAACTGGGGTTCCGTTCGGCCAATGCCGCCGAAGACCACCTGCGTGCGCTGGCGCGCAAGGGGGTCATCGCGCTGGTGCCGGGCGCCTCGCGCGGCATCCAGCTGAAGGACACCATCCGCGAGCAGATCGGACTGCCGCTGATCGGGCGGGTCGCCGCCGGCCGGCCGATCTTCTCCGAGGAGAACATCGAGGCGCGCCTGGACATCGATCCGGGCGTGTTCCAGCCGCGGCCGCATTACCTGCTGAAGGTCACCGGCATGAGCATGAAGGATGCCGGCATCCTCGATGGCGATCTGGTGGCCGTGCATCGCACGCCGGAGGTGCGCAGCCGACAGATCGTCGTGGCGCGCCTGGAGAACGAGGTCACGGTGAAGCGCTATCGCCAGGAAGGCACCGTCGTCTGGCTGCTGCCGGAGAACAGCGACTTCGATCCCATCCGCGTCGATCTGAAGGAACAGTCGCTGTTGATCGAGGGCATCGTGGTCGGCGTATTGCGCCGCGGCAAGAGCCACGGCCTCATGTAATGACGGGAGCCGGCGTGCATGAGCGCCGATGGACCGCGGCGCGCTGCGCCGCCTTCGAGTGCCGCACGCACAGACCCGCGTCTTGAGCAGCTGCTGGCGCATCCGGCGCTGTGGCGCGCCGGGTCCGCTGCACGCGGTGCGGTCTGGTCGAGCGGGTTCGCCCCGCTCGATGCGGGTTTGCCCGGGGGCGGCTGGCCGCGCAGCGGACTGATCGAGATTCTTCCCATGCGGTTTGGTCAGGGCGAGCTGCAGCTGCTGCTGCCGACGCTGGCGTCCATCACGCGCCGGCCCGAGGCGCGCGGGTGCATCTGGGTGGCCCCGCCGCTGCAGCCGTTCGCCCCTGCGCTGGTCGCGGCGGGTGTTGCGCTCCCTCGGCTGCTCATCGTGCGCGCCCGAGGAGCGACCGCGCTCTGGGCCTTCGAACAGGCGCTCGGTTCCGGCGCCTGCGATTGCGTGTTCGCCTGGATGCGGCATGCCCCCGCGCGGCACATCCGCCGCCTGCACCTCGCGGCGCAGCGTGGCAACACGCTCGGGGTGTTGTTCAGAACGCGCGAGGCGGCCCGCGAGGCCTCCCCGGCGATGCTGCGGGTCGCGCTCGAGCCGCGCGGGGATGGCGTGCGGGTCACGCTGCTGAAGAGCCGCGGTGGCGCGCGCGGCGCGCTCGATCTGACCTGGGCGAGCGCTGCGCATGAACCGCAGAGGATGCCGTGAGGGCGCCGAAAACACTGGACCTGTTTGCCCCGGAGCGACTGCCGCGCCGCGCGGTCCGTCCGCCCGTGCAGCCCGTGCAGCCGCAGGGGGCGCCCGAGCGTTCCACGCGGCCGTCGCAGGCACCGTTGTGGCTCGCGGTGCATCTGCCGCAGCTCGCGCCGGAGTCAGATTCGGATGCGCCGCGGGCGCTGCACGCACTCGCCGTACGTGCCCAGCGCTTCACACCCCGCATCAGTCTTGCACCGCCCGACGCGGTGCTGCTCGAGGTGCGCTCCAGTCTGCACTTGTTCGGTGGCGTGGACGGGCTGCGCCGGGCGCTGGCCGGGGAGTGCGCCGCGCTCGGCCAGCCGGCCATCCTCGCCTTCGCGCCGAGCGCCTCGGCCGCACTCGCCGGCACGCGCGCCGGGCGGGCGTTCACGGTGTTGGAGGCGGGACAACTGGCCGGTTCGCTGGCTGCGTTGCCGCTCGCGGCGCTGCGCTGGCCGCCCGAGCTGATCGAGCGACTCGGGCGCATCGGGGTGCGCACCGTCGGGGCGGCGCTGCGTCTGCCGCGCGCCGGGTTCGCGCAGCGCTTCGGTGCGGCACGGCTCGCGGCGCTCGATCAGCTGACGGGACGGGCGGCCGACCCGCGCGAGCGCTTCGAGGCGCCGCGGCGGTTTCGTCGCCGCCGCGAGCTGCCCTGCGAATCCGACAGTCACGCGCTGCTCGCCGTGACGCTGCGCGCACTGCTCGAGGAACTGAGCCGCTTCCTCGCGGCCCGTCAGAGCGGCGTGCTCGCGCTCGAGTGCCGGCTGTGGCATCGACGGGCGCTGCCCACCCGCTGCGTGCTGCGGCTCGGCGCACCGCTCGCCGATGCCGCGCGGCTCGCCGCGCTGCTCGAGGAGCGGCTGCGCACGCTCACGCTGCCCGAACCGGTGCGCGCCTGCGAGCTGCGCGCCGGATCGCCCGTGCCACAGCCGATGCACACCGGCGGCCTGTGGCAGCCGGGAGAGCGGGGCGGACTCGCCGCAGCGCCGGGGGTGGAGCTCATCGAGCGGCTGCGGGCCCGCCTCGGTCCGGAGGCCCTCGAGACGCTCTCACTCGTGGCCGACCGTCGCCCCGAGGCCGCCTGGCGCGCCGGTCCGCCCGCGCCGGCGCCCGATGCCCCGTCGCCGGCGGCGAGGTGGGCCGTGCCCCGGCCGCTGTGGCTGCTGCCGGCGCCGCGGCTGCTGCACCAGCGCCGCGGGCTGCCGCGCTGGCACGGGGCGCTGCATCTCGAGGGTGAGCCGGAGCGCATCGAGACCGGCTGGTGGGACGGGCGGGAGGTCGCCCGGGATTACTACACCGCCCGCGATGGACGCGGCCGGCGCCTGTGGCTGTTCCGCGAACGCGAGTCGCCGCACCGCTGGTTCCTGCACGGCGTGTACGGATGAGCGGCGCTGCGGATTCGACGCGCGCCGGCGGGCCGCCGCCGTATGCGGAGTTGCATTGCCTCAGCAACTTCACGTTCCTGCGCGGGGCCTCGCATGCGCAGGAGCTCATCGCCCGGGCCGCCGCACTCGGCTACCGCGCGCTCGCCCTCACCGATGAGTGTTCGCTCTCGGGCGTGGTGCGTGCGCACGTGGCGGCCAAGGAGCACGGTCTGCATCTGATCATCGGTGCGGAACTGCGGCTTGCGTGTGGCCTGCGTCTCGTGGTGCTCGCCACCGACCGGCACGGCTACGGGCGGCTCTGCCGCCTCATCACACTCGGCCGGCGTGCCGCACACAAGGGCAGTTATCACCTCACGCGCGAGGATCTGGTCGCGACGCTCGAGCACTGCCTGCTGCTGTGGTTGCCCGGCGAGCCGCCACAGGCCGAGCAGGCGCACTGGCTCGCCGCGCAGTTCCCCGGCGCGGTCTGGATCGCCGTGGAGCTGCTGCGCGATGGTGCGGATCGCGCGCGGCTCGAGGCGCTGCGGCGCATCGGGCGCGCCGCTGCGCTGCCGCTGCTCGCCAGCGGCGATGTGCACATGCACGTGCGCGCGCGCCGAAGGCTGCAGGATGCGCTGACGGCCGTGCGCCTGAACGTGCCGGTCGCCGAGGCCGGCTGGAGCCTCTATCCCAACGGCGAGCGCTATTTGCGCGAGCCGGAGCGGCTCGCCAAGCTCTATCCGCCTGAGCTCATCGCCGAGACGGTGCGCCTCGCGGCGCGCTGCACGTTCTCGCTCGATGAGCTGCGCTACGAGTATCCGCGCGAGCTGGTGCCCGCCGGCGAGACCCCCGCGAGCCATCTGCGCCGGCTCACCGAGGACGGTGCCCAGCGCCGCTGGCCCGAGGGCCTTCCGCCGGCCGAGCGCGCCGCGCTCGAG
>JAKBDK010000053.1:0-14481 GCA_021834525.1 Pseudomonadota bacterium
GACCGAGCTGCGCAGCGGGCTCGGTAATAAATCGCCTGACCAGACCATCATGATGCTGCGTGGCATAGCGGGCAAAGAGGTCGCACAGCTCGAGGTATGCACGCGCGTTGTCCCGGAACCAGTCGGCGTGCCGGTGCCCGGGCAGCAGTTCAAGCAGCTCATCGAGCAGGCTCCGGTACGTCATGCACCCGCGCAGTCGCGCTTGGTCCTCCGGCGGCATGAACAGCATCTTGTCCACCAGCAGCTGCGCGTAGTACGGATCGTTGGCGCGGCACACCCCGAGCAGCAGATCGAGCTCGTTGATGCCCGAGAAGTCACCGGCGTTGGCGCCGCGGTACTCCTGCCGTCCGACCCGATAGGGCTTGTAGTAAGGCCGGACGGAGTAAAAGAATCGCTCGACGTCCAGGTGCGTCATCAGCCGTTCGTTGATCACCAGCACGTCCTCGAGACAGCGGCGCGCCGCGGCGAACATCCCGTCGGCCACGGGACTGGAAACTCCGAGGTGCACGATGTTCGTCAGAGCATCGGCAGCGAGCTGCAGACCGAGGATGCCGCGGGTGTTCTCGTCGATGAACAGAAACTCATCGCGTAACCGAGTGAAGCTCTTGCGTACCCCGGCGCGGGCGCGATTGCGGGTCGCCAGGTGACTGGTGGCAAAGCGCGGGGCCATGCCGAGCGACGCCCCGACGTGCAGCGCGAGCGCGGACGCCTCGGGAAACGGGGAGCGTTCCTCGCGGGCCGGGTGGGTCAATTCGTGGCGGCGCAGCGCGGCAAGGTACATCCCCACATTGCCGAGGACCGCAAAGGCGCTCTCGAAGCCCTCCCCGGTATTGCCCTCCTGCAGCAGCGCCCGGACGAAGACGTGCCCTTCGTCCCGCAGTGTCGCCTTGAGCGACTCGCCCGTCCCCGCCACCCGACCGCGCTCGGCCTGCGCGAAATAGCGCTCCTCGAGTTCGGTATTCAGGTCCACGAATGCCGTGCGGATCCAGTGCTCGAATGCCTCCGCCCTGATGCTCATCGACACATGCCCCCGGCGTACGCAGCTGCAGATCGGCCATTGTGCGGCCGGCGCGGCGGAACATTGTTCCGATTACCGCTCCCCTGGGTGCGGCGCCCAGAACAGGGATCTGTTTCCCGGCGCCGCTGCAGGCCACTGACCGGCGCGATGTGGTCTGCGGCTCACCGCGCCCCGACGCGATCGCTGCAAGGCCGCTCCACCCCGCCGAGCGAGGCCCGTCCGGGCGGGAGAACGGCGCTGCGGATGGCAGGGTCTCGCGGGACCGAGGTCGCGCAGGGGCCGTGAGGCACGGCTCACCGCAGGGTCAAGTCCTCGCGCTGCGATCCTGCTCGGGCTCGTTGCGACTGCGCGTGGCGGGCACGGCCCCCGGCACTCGCCTCCCCCTTCAGCGGGAGCGCGACCCTGGGCGCGCTCAATACGGCGCGGAGCGCGGTCGGCAGCGCCCCCGCGCCGTCCGTCAATGACCGACCACCACCTCGCTGATCTGGATGACCGGCGCCAGGTCGGTGTAGTTGGCGATGTCCGCGAGGATCTCCTCGGCATGCGGACCGAACCCGGCCTCGA
Organism: Pseudomonadota bacterium; assembly: GCA_021834525.1. Taxonomy (GTDB): domain Bacteria; phylum Pseudomonadota; class Gammaproteobacteria; order Steroidobacterales; family Steroidobacteraceae; genus 13-2-20CM-66-19. Next base: position 1,583 of record JAKBDK010000053.1, read on the forward strand.
AGTCCCCCACCGAATCGCAAAAGATGTGGCACAGCGCCACATACACCGCCGGGGCATCGGCAGCACCGCCGGAGAGCCCTTTGTCGACCGTGTAGTAGCGGCAGCGCGATCCCATCAGTCGCTGCACCAGCGGCATGTGCCGCTCGCGGTAGTAATCATGATCGAATCGGGCGCCAGGCTGATTCGGATACATCACGCTCACTTTGATCACGGGCGTCTCCTCGGACGACAGCGGCCGGTTCGGGCATGCCCGGCATACTGCGGCACGGACCGGTACACAACAACCGCCGCGTCGCTGCGCGGCCGGCGGAGCGCACGGCCGGGCGCGGGCTGTACCGGAACCAGAACACCGCTGGCGCCCGGTTCAGGGAATCGGGAAGAATTCGTGGGTGATGCGCACCGACGAGGGTGGCGTCGTCAGCAGGTACACCCGGGCTCGTGGGTAATCGAGGATCAGCGCGCGGGCGGTGCCGAGCACATTCATGCCGATCAGCAGCGCCGGCCGGTGCTGAAGGTGCCATACCTTGAAGATCGGGATATCGCTGTAGACGACGGCCAGATTGCGGATGGCGGCCGGCCCGAGATAGATCGGCGGCGCGCGCGCAACGCCGCCCCTGGCCACCTGCCGGGTCACGCCGTAGACCGCCGCGAGCGCAGCGCTCTTCGGATCGCGCTGCAGCGCCTTGCGCAGCGCGAAGTTGCCGAACGTGTCCGCCGAGCCGGTGTCGAGCACCGCCTCGACCGGAACATCCGCCACGCGCGCAGGGATGACCAGCAACCCGCCGGTGGTGCGCCGGGCGGGGATCTTCAGGAAACTGCCGAGGATGCGCCGGCTCGAGCGCTCGATGGTCACCACGTGGCGATGGAAGTCGACCACCAGGCGTACCGGACCGAACCCGGCCATACCGAGAATCCCATCGAGGCCGATCATCACCGGGCTGTTGCTCACCGGCATGCGCAAATCGCGCTTGACGATGGCCCCGACGCGCAGACGCCGGATCAACACCCACGGCAGCCGCTCGATACCCGTCGTCCCCTGTACCCGCTCGCTGCCGCTACGGTGCAGCGCGAGCGCGAGTTCGCGCACCAGCCCCGGGGAGACCATCGAACTGTCCGCGCCGGTGTCGACGAGAAAATGAAACGGTCCCTCGCCATCGATGCGCACGGCCACGACGATCCGCTCGGCAGCGCCGGGCCGCTCCGGCGCCGCGAACGGCAGCGGTGCGGGCAGCGGGGTCTGCGCCATCCCCGCTGCGGCCGGTAGCGCAAGCACAACCCATGAGGCCACGACGCGGAACATGCCGGACCGAGCGCTCACCACAGACCTCGCGGTCGACACAGGGGCACCCTGGAGTCGGTGAGTATACGCCCGGGATCCGCCTGGGGATGCGCGCCCCCGAAGGCGACGCCGAGCAGCACCTGGGCGGCCTCCGTCCCAAACGATGCGTCGGTTCACCGCGGGGAGAGCTCTGATCGTCGCGACCACCGGCAACGGGGCCGAAATTTCCCGCAGCGGACGACCAACCCCGCCCCCGCCGCTTCATTGCGGGCCTCTGGGCAGTCCGCTAAGCTGGCTCGATTCGCGTCGCTCGCGTTCCATACACCCATTCCCAAAAGGTGCTCGCGCATGCTTCACGTCGATGCCGACTCGCGGCTCGTCCGCGGCAAATCCCTGTTCGTCGCGGTCGCGACGCTGTTGTGTCTGCCGCTCGCAGCGCACGCGGCCCCGCTGCAGAATTTTCTCAACGGCAAGCTCACCTGGCGGAACATCGGACCTGACATTGGCGGTCGCGTCGTGGCGGTCGCGGGCGTTGCCGGCAAGCGCAACCTGTTCTACATGGGCGCCGTCGACGGCGGCGTCTGGAAGAGCACGGACTACGGGGTCCGTTGGCACAACATCACCGACGGCAAGTGGACATCTGCGAGCGGCAGTGTCGGTGCGATCGCCGTGGCGGCCTCGAACCCCAAGGTGATCTACGTCGGCACCGGCGAGGCGGACATCCGCAATGACATGGTCACCGGCGACGGCCTCTTCAAATCGATCGACGGCGGCAAGACGTGGAAGTACGCCGGGCTTGCCGGCACGCGCACCACCAGCGCGATCGTCGTCGATCCGCACAACCCCGACATCCTCTACGTCGCCTCGATGGGCCACGTCTTCAAGCCGAACGCCGAGCGCGGCATCTTCAAATCGACCGATGGCGGCAAGACGTGGCACAAGGTGCTCTACGTCAACGCCAAGACCGGCGCGATCGACTTGGTGATGGATCCGCACGACCCGAACGTGCTCTACGCGACGATGTGGCAGGCCCAGCGCACGCCCTGGACGCTGATCGACGGCGGCCCGGGCAGCGGACTGTACAAGAGCACCGACGGCGGCGCGCACTGGACGAACCTCTCGCACAACCCGGGCATGCCGCATGGACTGCTCGGGCGTATGGGCGTGTCGATCGCCGCCAGCAAACCCAATGTCGTCTACGCCATCATCCAGGCGAAACACGGCGGAGTGTTCCGCTCGGCCAACGGCGGCGCGAGCTGGAAGCGCGTCAATCGCAGCTGGAGCCTGCGCCAGAGAGCCTTCTACTACATGGCGATCTACGTCGATCCCAGCAATCCCAATGCGATGTACGCGCCGAACGTCGACGGCGTCTGGGTCTCGCGCAACGGCGGCAAAGCGTTCTCGCTGCTGCACATGCGACACGGCGACAATCACATGGTCTGGATCAATCCGCACCACCCCAAGATCCTGCTGGTCGGCAATGACGGCGGCGCCACGGTCTCGACCGATGGCGGCAAGACCTGGAGCACCGAGCACAACCAGCCGACGGGTCAGTTCTACCACGTCGCGCTCGATGACGCGTTCCCGTTCAACGTCTACGGTGCGCAGCAGGACGAAGGCTCCTTCGAAGGACCCAGCGCCTCGATCGACGGGGCGATCCCGGTGTCGGCCTGGCACTCGGTCGCACTCGGTGAGAGCTCGTTCGTCGCCCCGAAGCCCGACAGCCGTTACGTCACCTACGGCAGCGATTACTACACCGTCATGCAGAGCTACAACCGGCTGACCGGGGTGCGCCGCTCGGTGAGTCCCTCGCCGATCTACATGGACGGGGGCGATGCCGCGCGGATGCAATACCGCTTCGGCTGGACCCATCCGATCTTCTTCTCCCCCGACGATCCGCACGAGCTGTTCCTGGCCTCGCAGTACGTGATGGTCAGCCACGATCACGGCCGTACCTGGAAGGTGATCAGCCCGGACCTGACGCGCAACGACCCGGCCACCGAGGGACCGCCGGGCGGGCCGATCAACCTCGACCAGACCGGCGCCGAAGTATTTCCGGACATCTCGGCGCTCGCGGTGTCGCGGCTGAACGCCCAGGTGATCTGGGCCGGCTCGCAGGACGGGCTGGTACACGTCACCGTCGACGGCGGCAAGCATTGGCAGCTCGTCACCCCACCGCAGCTCACCCATTGGGCCGAGATCACCTCGATCGAGCCTTCACACGTCGCCGCGGGCACCGCCTATCTCACCGCGTCGCGTTACATGTGGGATGACTCGCGCCCGTACGTCTTCATGACGACAGATTACGGGCGCCACTGGACGACCCTCACCCAGGGACTGCCGAGCGATCAGTACGTGTTCGTCGTGAAGCAGGATCCCGCGGACGCCCGGCTCCTGGTCCTCGGCACCGGCAACACGGTGTATGCCAGCCTCGATGGCGGTACGCACTGGACGGCGCTCGGGGTCAACCTGCCGCACGTGCAGGTGCGTGATCTGGCCTTCGACCGCCGCGAGGGCGAACTCGTCGCCGCGACCCACGGCCGCTCATTCTGGATTCTCGATGACGTGCCGCTGCTCGAGCAAATGACGCACTCGGCACAGCCCGCGGGCGTCGCGACACACCTGTATGCGCCCGAGACTGCGTGGCTGACGCATGCCTACGGAGAGGACTTGGGCGCGCAACACCGCGAGTCGGTGGGTACGAACCCCCCGTTCGGTGCGACCGTGTTCTTCCACCTCCCGGCCGGCTACCACGGCCAGACCCCGGTGAGCCTGGCGTTTCTCGATGCCCACGGGCAGCCGATCGCGCACTACACGCTGCATCTGAAGCCCGCGCACGTCCGCAAGCTCCCCGCCACGGTACGCGACAACCTGCAGCCCTCGCAGGCGAAGCATCGGGCGCTGGAGAAGATGACCGCCGTGACGGCGGGCTTGAACCGCTTCCAGTGGAATCTGCGCTATGCGAACGCTACGGATGTGATCGGCTGGGAGCCCCCGGAGGTCACGGATGGCCTCTCGGCGAGTGCGCGCGGACCCTTGGTCAATCCTGGCCGCTACACCGTGGTCCTGCGCTACGGGAAGCATGCGTACCGGCAGTCGTTCGAGGTGAAGCTCGATCCGCGCCTGCACACCACGCCGGCAATCCTCAAACAGCACCTGGCACTGCAACTTGCGCTGCACCGCAGCGTGGATGTCCTCGATCAGGACATCAATGCGGCGATCCTGCTGCGCCGACGGCTCGCCAAGGCCGTATCCGAGCACAAGCTCAGTGCCGCGGCTGCGGCCCCGGCGATGCGGGAACTGCATGATGCGGTGCACGCCGTGGTCCAGCGTCACGTGCGCTCGAGTGAAGGAGACGTGATGCACAACATGCGTCTGCGCAGCTTCCTCGCCTACCTGCAATCGAGCATTGGCCTCGACTACCGGGCGCCGGATCCGGCGCAGATCGCGGCATTCAACACCCTGGAGCAGCGGGCCCGCCAGGGCGAACGGCGGCTGCAAGCCGCGAGCGCCGCGGGTCGACGCCTGCTCTGAGGCGTCCCTACCCCGAGAGAAGCCGGTCCGTCGCGCCCCATTGGGCGCGACGGACCGCTTGAGGGGGTGCGACACGCAGCCGCGCACCGCATTGCACTCACGGGTGCTCGCCGCAAGCGCTCAACGATTGCGCAGCACCCGCCACGTCACGGTCAGTCCGTACACCAGGATCAAGGCGACGAGGAGCATCAGACCGAGCCCGACGGCCTCGCGCAGCGGCGTTCCGCTCGCCGTCGAGAGGTAGGTCCAGGATGCCGAGACGATCAAGCCGTCATACGCCAAGTGCGTCGCGATGCTCCACCGCAGGCCGAAGGCGATGCGGATGTAGGCGAGCCCGACGCCGACGAGAAACTGCGGCAGCACCAGCACGAGCGCCCACCAGGTGAGCGAGCGCGAGTACACCTCGGCGTGCTCCACGCCGAACAGCACACAGGACACCCAGAACACCCAGATGCCGTGGCGGCGGAAGAACCCGAGCACGCGCTCTCGCGCATAGACGTACAGCCCGAGGCTCACCAGACTCGCAGGCACGAGCGCCCAGAACGGCGTGAAGTAGTGGCGAATGGTACTGATCGCGCGCGGGTGCTCGAGATTGATGCGGATGCCGAGGTAGGTGTAGCAGAGAAAGAACGCCAGGCCGATGAACACCGCGGGCGGCGCCGTGGAGAGAAACGCGCGGTAGGCAAGTTCCTCGAGCAGGGGGGCGACCAGCACGATGCTGGCGGCGGCGAGGGACGGATGCGTGACCAGATAGGCCTGGAACGTGTCGGGCGCGATGCGCCAGCCGAACCAGTGCACCAGCAGGTCATCCAGCCGGCCGCCGAGGAAGCCGAGCACCAGCAGCAGGCTCAGCCAGCCGAACCAGGTCCATGCCGTGAGCCGCCGCCGCGGACGCTCGCGCAGAACCGGGTGCGCCAGAAACGGCAGCAGCCGTCCATAGGCGCCCGGCGTTGCCTCGTTCATGACCTCGGATCGTGGATTCGGTGATTCCTGCACGGCACGACTCGGGCCATGCTCACAATGTTAGGCCCGCTCCCTCGATACCAAAATGATGTACCACGGCGCGGCGAACGCCGCAACCGCGAAGCGGCACGGCTTGCTTCGGTTCGGGTGCCTAGATAGATTCACAGCCTCGGGCAGTCACCCGAACGGGCGCAGTGCGTGGGGCATCGCACGCGATCACGCCGCACCGTCCGCCGATCGGACCGCCCGTACCCTGGACCTCCCAGACGCCGATGCATAATCGAACCGCTGACACCCCCTCTGCGCAGGCCCCTCGGACCGCCGCCGGCCGTGCCGCCGGGGCGCATCCGGCACTCAGCGTCGCGCAGCTGCGCAAAGCCTACGCCGCGCTGGTCGCGGTCGAGGACATCTCGTTCGAGGTGGGCCGCGGCGAAGTGGTGGGTCTGTTGGGCCCGAACGGCGCCGGCAAGACTACGACGATCAACATGATTCTCGGCGTGCTCAGCCCGAGCGCCGGTGACATCCGGATCGCGGGGATCGACCTGGCGCAGGAGCGCTCGCGCGCGCTGGCCCAGGCAAACTTCGCGGCCGTGTATGCCGCGCTGCCCGGCAATCTCACGGTCGAGCAGAACCTGCGGTTCTTTGCGCTCATCTACGGCATCCCGCGCCTCACGGTGCGCATCGAGACGCTGCTGCATCAGTTCGACCTCGAGCACCTGCGCAACACCAAGTGCGGCGTACTCTCCTCCGGAGAGCAGACACGGGTCGCACTGGCCAAGGCGGTCGTGAACCGGCCGCAGCTGCTGCTGCTCGATGAGCCGACGGCGTCCCTCGATCCATCCGCGGCACAGACGATCCGCGAGCGGATCCGGCGTCTCGCAGCCGATGACGACTGCGGCATTCTCTGGACCTCGCACAACATGTACGAGGTTGAAGCGGTCTGCGACCGCGTGCTGTTCCTCTCGCACGGCCGGATCCTGCTCGAGGGCGATCCGCGTCGGCTGCCGGCCGAACACGGCGCCGAGACCCTCGAGGCGCTGTTCATCCGTCTGGCGCGCGAGCCGCTGAGCGCCGCGGAGCACACGCAATGAAGCTCCGTCCGATTGCAGGAATCCTGCTGCGCCAGTTCTACCTGATCCGCGGCAGCCCGGTCCGGGCTCTGCCGATGTTCGCCTGGGTGGCGATCGACATCGTGGTGTGGGGTTTCATCACGCGCTACCTGAACACGATGAGTGCGGGCCGATTCAACTACGTTCCGAGCCTGCTCGGGGCCGTGCTGCTGTGGGATTTTTTCACCCGTATCATGCAAGGGGTGAGCACCGCGTTCCTCGAGGACGTGTGGTCGCGGAACTTCCTCAACTTGTTTGCGACACCGCTCACCACGCCGGAGTACATCACCGGGCTGGTGATCACCAGCATCGGCACCAGCGCGATCGGGCTCGCGGTGATGCTGGTGCTGGCCACTGCGGTGTTCGGACTGTCGTTCTTCTCCCTCGGCGCGATGCTGCTGCCCTTCCTGCTCGTGCTGTTCTGCTTCGGCATCGCCCTCGGCATCCTCGCCAGCGCGCTGGTGCTGCGCCTGGGCCCGGCATCGGAGTGGCTGGTGTGGCCGCTGCCGGCACTCCTCTCGCCGTTCGTCGGGGTCTTCTATCCGCTCGCGACGCTCCCGCACTGGATGCAGCTCATCGCCCGGGGGCTGCCGCCCGCGTACGTCTTCCAGGGCATGCGCTCGATCCTCGCCGGCCATGCGCTTGCGGCGACGGCGCTGCTGCCGGGCGCCGCGCTTGCAGTGCTCGACGTCGCCCTGGCCGGGTATTTCTTCGTGCGGGTGTTCCGCTACGCGCTGCGCACGGGGCTGCTCGCCCGCTACAGCGCCGAGAGCGTGTCCTGACCGGTGCGCCGCGCGCTCAGCGCAGCGCCTGATCGAGCCAGCGCGAGAGCGTGGCGGCGTCCACTGCGCCGGACTGGCGCGCCAGCTCCTGACCGCCGCGGAAGAGAATCAGCGTCGGGATGCTGCGGATGGCGAAGCGGCCGGCCAGCTGCTGCTGCTCGTCGGTATTGACCTTGCCGATGCGCAGCGCAGTGGCGCGCTGCGCGGCCACGCGCTCGAGCACCGGGGCCATCATGCGGCACGGACCGCACCATGGCGCCCAGAAGTCCACCAACACCGGCAGCGATGCGCGCTCGACATGGGCGGCGAACGCGCCGGTATCGAGGGCGACCAGTTCCCCGCTGAGCACCGGGGCCTTGCAGCGCGGACACTTCGGGTGTTCCCCGGCACGCGCCTCGGGCACCCGCACGAGCGAGTGGCAGTGGGGACAGGCAACCAGCAGAGCATCGGCCAGGGAGGTTTCGGCGTTCATGAACGGGACATGGGGCCGGAACCGGCGCGGTTCAAGCGCCCCGACCCTTGGCTTCGCCGCCATCGTCCCCATCTTTGCGTTCAGCGTTTCCTCTATTGATTGCGCGAGGGCTGCGTCGCACATGGAATACCGGGATTATTATCAGCTGCTGGGCGTGGCCCGAACGGCTACCGCCGAGGAGATCAAGAAATCCTATCGGCGGCTCGCCCGCAAATACCACCCTGATGTGAGCAAGGAAAAGGACGCCGAGCAGAAGTTCAAGGAGGTGCAGGAAGCCTACGAGGTGCTGAAGGACCCGGAGAAGCGTGCCGCCTACGATCAGCTCGGCAGCGAGTGGAAATCCGGGCAGCAGTTCCGCCCGCCGCCGGACTGGGCGAGCGGCTTCGAGTTCAGCGGCGGCGCACGGCCGGGCACCGGTGGGGCGCACGGCTTTGACGGCGAGGGCTTCAGCGATTTCTTCTCCTCGCTGTTCGGCGGGGCGAGTCCGTTCGGCGGCAGCGCTCGGCGAGCGCCGCGCCAGGGGCGCGATCACCATGCCCGCATCGACCTCGAGCTCGAGGAGGCCTTCGGCGGCGGCACGCGCACGCTGGAGCTGAAGCGGCCGGACATGAAGTCCGATGGCTCGCTCGACGTGCGCGCGCACACCGTGCGGGTGAGCATTCCGGCGGGCGTCACCGACGGCCAGCTGATTCGCCTCGCCGGCCAGGGCGAGCGCAGCGGCGGCGGTGCCCGTGCGGGCGACCTGTATCTCGAGGTGCACGTCCGGCCGCATAGGCTCTTCCAGCTGGAGGGTCGTGACGTCACGCTGACGTTGCCGATCACGCCCTGGGAAGCGGCGCTTGGCGCAACGGTCACCGTCCCGACGCTCGGCGGCGCGGTCGACATGCAAGTGCCGACCGGCGCGCAGTCCGGCCAAAAGCTGCGTCTGCGCGGCCGCGGTCTACCCGGACAGCCGCCGGGCGACGCCTATGTGCAGCTGAAGATCGTCGTGCCCCCGGCGAATTCCCCGGAGGCGCGTGCGGTGTACGAGGAGATGCGCACGAAGTTCGGGACGTTCGACCCACGCGCTGAACTCAAGAGGTGACGCCGTGACCGAAGCCGTCGAACGATACGAGGTGCGCCTGGTGAGCGAGGCCGACTGGATCGGCGCCGGGGACATCTGCGCCCTGTGCCGACTCGACCTCGCGGCGATTGCCGAGCTGGCCGAACTGGGCCTGGTGGCGCCGCGAGGCCCCGCCCCGGCCGAGTGGCTGCTGCCAGCCGCGGCGCTGCCGCGCTTGGCGCTCGCCGGGCGACTGATGCATGATCTCGGCGTGAACGTAAGCGGTGCAGTGCTGGCCGTCGAGCTGCTGGAAGCACAGCAAACCCTGGAGCGTCAGCTCCAGCGCCTCGAGCACCTGCTCGCGCCCTGAACGTCGGCGCGCGGGCACGCCGGATGCGGATACGCACTTCTACCGACTTCTGCGCCGCGCAGCCGCGACGAATAATCCGCCGCTGCGATGCAACCACCCGCTCACTTGGACTGCGCACTGCCGGACCCGGAGGCCGCTGCGCTCATCGTCGATGAGTCGGGAACGATCGTGTTCGTCAGCGACCCGGTGCAGCGTCTGCTCGGCCACGACCCGCACACGTTGTATGGCCAGAGCGTCGAGGTCCTGCTGCCGGAGCGACTGCGCGTCGCGCACATCGGTCAGCGGCTGCGGTTCACCGATCATCGGGGTCGCCGGCCCATGGGCACCGGTCTGCCGTTGGTGGCGCTGAGCCCCTGCGGCACCGAGATCCCCGTCGACATCAGCCTCAGCCCGGTGCAGCGCGGGCTGCTGACCCTCACCGTGGTGATCCTCCAGCCCCGCGAGCCTGCGGCGCACGGGCATTCGCGCACCGACGGCTGACGGGAGGCGCGTGAGCCGGCACGCGGCCTCACGGCGTGCCCGCCCAGTGCTGCGCGGCGGATCGGCATGCCCCCCCGGCCGCTACGCCCGAGCCGAAGATTCCGAAATCCCCGCAGACGCGAGCTGACGCGCCGATCGCCGAGCGGTGTGCTTCAGCGACGGCGTGCGCGGGCGCGCCAGGCCAGCCACAGCATGGCGAGGCCGAACACGAGCATCACCATACCCCACCACAGGTCGATGTTGATGCCGAGCGAGCGCTGCGCGAGCGCGGCCCCGCCGTGCAGACCATAGCCGGCGAGCAGCAGGCCGAGCAGGCTGAACAGCGCGCCGACCGGAATGCGGATATCAAGTCCCATGCGTGATCACCAGAACAGGAAGTTGAGCACCACGGCGGCGCCTAGGACGCACGCCCCGAGCACTGCCGGGCGGCGATACCAGCGGGCCGCGCTGCTGTCCTGGCGCGGCGTGAGCGAATACACCAGCCCGACGAGCTCTCGTTCGGGCCGTGGCCGGGTGACCAGGCTGACACCGACCGTCACCAGAAAACACACGCCGAAGGCGTAGATCGCGGTCCAGAAATTCTGCGCCATCGGACTCGGGTACAGATGCATCACGGCGATCCAGCCGCCCTTGATGCCCGGCGTTGCGCTCGCCGGCAGCGTCAGGCCGTGATGCACGGCCGCCGCTGCGGTACCGGCCAGCAGCCCGGCAAATGCGCCGTGCCCGCTGGTGCGCTTCCAGAACATGCCGAGCAGGAACGTGGCGAACAGCGGCGCATTCACGAATGCGAACAGCAGCTGCAGCAGATCCATGATGTTGTTGAAGCGATGAGTGACGTAGGCGGCTGCGACCGAGAGCGCGATGCCGACCACGGTGGCCATGCGTCCGACCGTGAGATAGTGCGCATCGGAGGCCTCGCGACGGATGTAGGCCTGGTAGATGTCGTAGGTCCACACGGTGTTGAAGGCCGTGACGTTGCCGGCCATGCCGGTCATGAAGCTCGCCATCAGCGCCGTCAGGCCGAGTCCGAGCATGCCGTTCGGGAAATACCGCCCCAGCATCAGCGGCACGACCATGTTGTAGTTCAGATGCCCGTCCGCTTGACGCGGCAGCGTCAGCCCGCTCGCCCCACCGTGCACGGTGGCGGCAATGGCGATCATGCCCGGCAGGATCACCAGAAACGGGAAGAGCATCTTCGGGATCGCGGCGATCAGCGGCGTACGTCGCGCCGAGTCCATCGACTCGGCCGAGAGCGCCCGCTGCACGACCAGGAAGTCGGTGCACCAGTAGCCGAAGGACAGCACGAACCCGAGCCCCATGGCCATGCTGAACCAGTCGATGCCCATGGGGTTCTCATGCGGGCTGCCCATCACACTCCAGGTGCTCAGCCACGCGTTCGGCGCATAACCACGCGAGCGGGCCACCGTGTGCAGACCGGCGACCAATCCCTGCCAGCCGCCGACATCCTTCAGGCCAATCAGCACCAGGGGCGCGAAGCCGAACACGATGAGAAAGAACTGCAACACCTCGTTGTAGATCGCCGAGGTCAGCCCGCCGAGGAAGATGTACACCAGCACGATGAGCGCCGAGAGCGACACGCTGGTGTTGAAGTCCCAGCCGAGCAGCAGGCGCAACAGCAGCGCAAGGGCGTACAGGGAGATCCCGGAGGAGAACACCGTCATCACCGCGAAGGTGATGGCGTTCAGACCCCGGGTCTTCTCATCGAAGCGCAGCTTGAGGTATTCCGGTACCGAGCGGGCGCGCGAGCCGTAGTAGAACGGCATCATGAACACCCCGAGAAAGACCATCGCGGGGATCGCGCCCACCCAGTAGAACTGACTCGTGGCCATGCCGTACTTGGCGCCCGAGGCCGCCATGCCGATGACCTCCTGTGCACCGAGGTTCGCGGAGATGAACGCGAGCCCGGCGATCCAGGCGGGTATGGCGCGCCCGGAGAGGAAGAAGTCCGTGCTGGTACGCATGGAGCGCTTCAGGGCCGCGCCGATCCCCAGCACGACCGCGAAGTACGTCCCCATGATGATCCAGTCGATCGCCTTCGGATGCATGTGGGGCCCCTCAGGCGCGCCGGGCCGCGAGGTGGCGCGCCCAGGCGTCATGCAGCGCCTGCGCGCGCTCGCGCACGAGGGACGCGGCATCCCCCGCTTTATAGAGTGATCCGCCGACACCGATGCCCGCGGCGCCGGCCTCGAGCCAGCTGGCGAGGTCGTGCGCACCGGTCCCGCCCACGGCCCAGACCCCGGCGCTGCGGGGCAACACCTCGCGCAAGGCCTTGAGGTAGACCGTCCCCACGGTGAGGGCCGGGAAGAGCTTCAGTTGCGTGGCGCCGGCGCGCAGCGCGCAGAACGCTTCGCTCGCGGAGAAGAACCCCGGGAAGCTGTCGAGCCCGAGGTCCACGGTCCGCCGGATGACGTCCGGGTCGGTGTGGGGCGAGACCACGAGCCGCGCCCCGGCTGCGGCAGCCTCCTCGACGTCCTGCACGGTGAGCACGGTGCCGGCGCCGATCAGTGCCTGCTCGCCGAACGTCCGGGTCAGCCGCGCGATGCTCTCGAGGGGCTGAGGGGAGTTCAGCGGCACCTCCATCATGCGGATGCCGCCGTCGATCAGCGCGCGGCCAATATCGATCGCTTCCGCCGGCGTCACGCCGCGGAGGATTGCAATCACGGGCGGGGTTGCCGCGCCGACCACGTGTCTCATCGTCATGTCATGCCCCCTGCACTGTCCGCAACGCCAGGCGCGCAGGTCACCGGGCGCCCGTGGTGCCCGCGCCGAGCCCTCTCTGCCCGTGCGTCGGCCGACAGAGCTTCGAAATGCGCGCCGGGCCCAGTGAGCCGTCGGCCTGCCCCGCTT
>JAKBDK010000053.1:14581-18189 GCA_021834525.1 Pseudomonadota bacterium
GCCCCCCGCAGGCCTCACCGCTTCGCCGCACCGGCGGTCGTCGTCGAGAAGGTATACACGATGGTGTTGCGGTAGACCTGGCCGGGATTCAGCCGCGCCGAGCCGAAGTTCGCATGATTCGGCGTGTCCGGGAAGATCTGCGGCTCGAGCACGAACGCATCGCCCTGCCGATAGATGTGCCCGGACGTGCCGACAATGGTGCCGTTGAGAAAATTGCCACTGTAGAACTGCAGGCCGGGCTGATTCGACTGCAGCGTGAGCACCCGGCCGGAGGCCGGATCGACGATCCGAGCCATCAGGCGCAATCCGGCCATGGGCCCGTGGCCGAACACCCAGTTCATGTCGTAGCCGCGGCCGAAGACCAGCTGGCGCGAGTGGCCGTCGAGGATGTCGCGTCCGATGGCCTTCGCCGTGCGGAAGTCAAACGGCGTGCCCGCCACGGGCCGGATCACGCCCGTCGGGATCTGCGTCGCGTCCGTCGGCGTGAAATCCGCCGCCGGGATCATGAGCTGCTCATGGAGGATGCTGCCGGAGCCCTCGCCCGAGAGGTTCCAGTAGGTGTGGTTGCTCAGATTCACGATCGTCGGGGCATTGGTCGTGGCCCGATAGCGGATGAAGAGCTGATTGCGGTTCGAGAGCGCGTAGGTCGCCGTCACGGTGAGCGCCCCAGGATAGCCTTCCTGACCGTTCGGACTGACGTAGCGCAGAGTGACGCTGCCCAGTGCAGGGCCGGGGCGGACGCTGCGCACCGTCCACAAGCGTCGGTCGAACCCCTTCGTGCCGCCGTGCAGTGAGTTCGGACCGTCGTTGATCGGCAGCTGATACGCATGGCCGTTCAACGTGAAGCGGCCCTTGGCGATCCGGTTCGCGAACCGCCCGACGGTGGCCCCGAAGTACGGATCGGACTTGCTGAGATAGCCTCGCAACGTGCGGTAACCGAGCGCGACGTCCGCGAAGTGCCCATTGCGATCCGGCGTGAGAATCTCCTGCACCCGTGCACCGTAGGTCAGCAGCCGGACCGTGATCCCCTGCCGATTGCGCAGCGTGATCGCATACACGGCTCTGCCATCCGGCAGATGCCCGAATACCGACTGGGTCGCCGTCACCGCATGACTCGTCGGCGCCCCCAATGCTCCCAGGAGAGCCGTGGCCGCCACGGCGTAGTACATGTGTCGCATCTCGCCATCCTCTATGAAGGTGGCTGCGAGCGCAGCGATGCCGCCCGAGCAAGCGAACGCCCGCGCACCGCCTCGCTGCACACCGCTGCCAGAAGCTCTCCCCGGGGCCATTGTAATGACCTCGGCGACACAATGCAGAGCGCCGCCGACACGCGCCCGAGGGCGGCGCACGTCCGCTGCCGATGCCTTCGCCGCCGCAACGGATGCTCAGGCGAAATGAAACAGCTGACGGCAGACCGTATTGACCTGGCTCCCCGGGACGACGCAGGCATCGGCGGCCCGGCGCCACTCGGCAAAATGCGCCGCCGCGCGATGCGCCTCGAGCGCCGCCTCGTCGTCGTAGAGTTCGTAGAAAATGAAATGCGTCGGTTGCTTCGCGTCCTGCGTGACGTCGAAATACTTGCAGCCGTGCTCGCGCGTGAAAGTGTGCTGGGCATTCTGGCGGATCGCGACGAGAAAGCGCTCCAGCTGTTCCGTGCGCACTTCGAGCCTGACGATGAGCGCGATCACGGGGGGCCTCGCTCGGTCGGGACGGATGCGGCGTGGATCGCCGGCATTGGGACACCGGATTGCCTCGCGAGTCCCGAGAGCGTCGCCCAGGTCTGCTCCGGGATCGAGAGGCCCTGCGTGCCGCTCTGGGCGCACTGGCGCGCCTCGATCTCCCCGGGGAAGAAGATCTCATCGATTCCGGCTGCCCGGGGCGCCGCTTTCACCTCATCGATGAGTCGCTCGAGCCGCTGCTCGAACTGCGCTCGCGGCATCAGCGCGTCGATCTGGATCGTGATGAGCAGGTGTCCGCAGCCACTGACGCGGTCCGCAACATACGGCCCGGTCACCGCCGCGCCGAAGGCGCTCCCGGTCAACACCCCGGCGAGCACGTCCATCATGAACGTGATGATGTAGCCCTTGTGCCCGGCCATGGGCAGGATCAGTCCCTGCAATGCGGCCTGCGCATCGGTGGTCGGAACACCGAACTCATCCGCGGCCCAACCGGCCGGAATCGCCTCCTCGCGCTGCGCGGCCGCGTAGATCTTGCCGCGGGCGACCGCGGTGTTGGCGATATCCATGACGACGATCCCGCGTGCCCCGGCCGGGGCGGCGATGGACCAGGGATTGGTGCCGAGCATCTTCGTCCGACCGCCCCACGGTGCCATGGCCGGGCTCGCATTCGTCGCCAGAATGCCGATGCAGCCCTGCTGCGCGCACTGGCGGGTGAAATAGGCCGCGGTGCCAAAATGATTGGAATTGCGCACCGCGACGACACTCACACCGTGCGCCTGCGCGCGGGCGACTCCCACTCGGGTCGCCTCCTGCGCCAGAACCTGGCCGATGCCCTCATGGCCGTCGATCACCGCGACCGCACCATTGTCGAGCACGAGTTCCGGGCGCGTCACCGCCGTCATGACACCGCTGCGCAGTCGCGCCAGATACCACGAAAGGCGCAGCATGCCGTGAGAGACGTGGCCCCACTGCTCCGCGGTGACCAGCGTGTCGGCCAGCAGCCGAGCATCCGCTGCCGGCACCCCGGCATGCATCAGCAATTCGCTCCCGAAGCGGCGCAGCCCGTCGGCGTCGATCGATCGGTTCATGGACCCTCAACGGTGCGCCCCAAGCGCCTGTGCAACCGGGCAAGCCCCCCGCAGTCTAACCGATCGGCGGCACACCGAGCGCCGGCCGCCAGGGCCGCTGCCCGCGCTCACCGGACGCGCGCGCAGGTCCATCAGCACGATCGTGATGCTGCGGGCCCGATTGCGCGCGGCGAGCGCGCGGTGCAGGATGGCCTCGAACAGATCCTTGATCGAGGTCGCCTCGCCGCCGTGGCACGACCGCTGTCGCAGCGGCGTCTCGGCTGGTCGCAGGATGCACGGAACGTCATCTTTGCAAGGGCATCATGCCCGTAGCGAGACGAACCGCGCTCATTCAGGAACGCGGGCCGCACCAGCGGCATGGCGCATCATTCATACCACCACGAGGTCATTTCATGTCGATGTCAAACGCAGCGCTTTCATCGTTCGAGATCGGACTCAACGCACTGGCTTCGATGCTCGACAAGGCGGAGGCTTATGCCGCGGCGAAGAAGTTCGATGCGGCGGTACTGCTCAACACCCGACTGTTTCCGGACATGTTCCCGTTCACCCGTCAGGTGCAGATCGCCTGCGACGCGGCGAAGAACGGCGGCGCGCGGCTCGCCGGCATCGAGCCGCCCAAACACGAAGACACCGAACAGTCATTTGCCGAACTGAAGGCGCGAATCGCCAAGACGATCGCCTTCGTCAAGACGCTCGACAAGGCAAAGATCGACGACTCGGCCGAGCGCGAGGTGATTTTCCCGATGGGTCGTGAGAACAAGGCGAAGATGCGCGGGGTGGATTACTTCAACCACTTCGTGCTGCCGAACTTCTACTTCCACATCAGCACCGCCTACGCAAT
>JAKBDK010000054.1:0-17765 GCA_021834525.1 Pseudomonadota bacterium
CGGGCAGCTACTCGATCGCCGCCTTCCAGGCGCTGCCGCTGACGCTCGTCGAGCAGCGCTGGATCTTCGCCGCCTTCCTGCTCGCATTCGCCGTCAAGGTGCCGATGTGGCCGGTGCACACCTGGTTGCCCGATGCGCACGTCGAGGCGCCGACCGGCGGCTCGGTGATCCTGGCGGCCATCATGCTGAAGATGGGCGGCTACGGGTTTCTGCGCTTCAGTCTGCCGATCGTGCCGGATGCCTGCCGACAGCTCGACGGGCTCATGATCACGCTCTCGCTGATCGCCATCATCTACATCGGCTTCGTCGCGCTCGTGCAGCAGGACATGAAGAAGCTGATCGCGTACTCCTCGATCGCCCACATGGGTATCGTCACGCTCGGGGTGTTCCTCGTGTACGCCATCGTGGCGAGCTCGGGCGCGACGCTCGATGCCGGCATGGGCCTCGACGGGGCGATGGTGCAGATGGTCTCGCACGGCCTGATCTCCGGGGCGCTGTTCCTGTGCGTCGGGGTGCTCTACGACCGCATGCACAGCCGGCAGATCGCCGACTACGGCGGTGTGGTCAACACCATGCCGATCTTCGCCGGCTTCATGGTCCTGTTTGCGCTGGCGAACACCGGGCTGCCCGGTACCTCCGGGTTCGTCGGGGAGTTCCTCGTGATCCTCGCGAGCTTCAAGGCGAGCTTCTGGTACGCGGCGCTCGCGGCGCTGACGCTCATCCTCGCGGCCGGCTATACGCTCTGGCTGGTCAAGCGGGTGGTGTTCGGGCCGGTCGCCAACGATCACGTGGCCCAACTGACCGATCTCAACGGGCGGGAATTCCTGATCCTCGGCGTGCTCGCCGTGGCGGTGCTGCTGCTCGGCGTGTGGCCCGAGCCGCTGCTGAAGGTCATGGAGCCCTCGATCCAGCACCTGGTCACCCAGGCCGCTGCCACCAAGATTCCGGTGTAGACCGATGCCCGACTCCATGATGAACCTGCACACCCTCGCCGCTGCGCTGCCGGAGATGTATCTGGCCGCGGCCATCTGCGTCGTCCTGCTGTTCGAGGCATTCGTCGGCGAGCGACGCCCCGGGGCCACCGGCACGCTCACGCTGCTGCTGCTGGTGATCGGCGCCGCCCTCACGGTCCAGTTCGCCGACGTGACTCAGCGCATCGTGCTGTTCGACGGCAGCTACGTCGCCGATCCGCTCGCCTACGTGCTGAAGCTTGCCGGCTTCCTCACCGTGGCGGTGGGGCTGCTGTACTCCCGCGCCTATCTGCAGGACCGCGACATCCTCAAGGGCGAGTACTACGCGCTGTCGCTCTCGGCGTTGCTCGGCATCTTCGTGCTGATCTCCGCCAACAGCCTGTTGACGGTCTATCTCGGTGTCGAGCTGCTGGCGCTCTCGGTGTACGCCATGGTGGCCTTCGACCGCGAGTCCGTGCTCGCCGCCGAGGCGGCCATGAAGTACTTCGTGCTCGGTTCGATCGCCTCGGGGATGCTGCTGTACGGCATGTCCATCGTGTACGGGCTCACCGGCACGCTGAGTCTCGACGGGATCGCCGTTGCGCTCAACGCCCCGCACAACCTCGGGGTGATCCTGGGGCTGACCTTCATCGTGGTGGCGGTTGCCTTCAAGATGGGCGCCGTTCCGTTTCACATGTGGCTGCCGGACGTGTACGACGGTGCGCCCACCAGCGTCACGCTGTTCGTCGGCACGGCGCCGAAGATCGGCTACTTCGCACTCGCGCTGCGCCTGCTCGCGCACGGACTCGCCGGGGTGACGGTCGACTGGGCGGGGATGCTCGTCCCGCTGGCGGTGCTGACGCTCGTCATCGGTAATGTCGTCGCCATCGCGCAGACGAACATCAAGCGCATGCTGGCCTACTCGACGATCGCGCACGTGGGATTCATCGTGCTCGGGTTCGCCTCCGGCACGGCGGATGGCTACAGCGCGGCGCTGTACTACACGCTGGTGTACGTGCTGATGGCGCTGGGTTTCTTCGGCGTGGTCATTCTGGCGAGCCGCAAGGGCTTCGAGGCCGAAAAGCTCGAGCACTACAAGGGCCTGTACCGGCGCGATCCGCTGCTCGCGCTCGTCATGGCCATGCTGATGTTCTCCACCGCCGGGGTGCCCCCCTTCGTCGGGTTCTGGGCGAAGCTGCGCATCATCCAGGCGCTGTGGGAGACACAGCACCTCTGGCTGGTGGTGATCGCCGTGCTGACCTCGGTGGTCGGCGCCTTCTACTACCTGCGGGTGGTGAAGCTGATGTACTTCGATGAGGCGCCGGAGTCGCTGCCCGAGACGGTCCGGTCATTCGGGGTGCGCTTCGCCCTCGGCGTCAATGCCGCAGCGGTGCTGGTGCTCGGCATCCTGCCCGCACCACTGCTCGATCTGTGCGCGCGCGTCATCCACTGAGCAGCGCCGCGCGCCCCTAGGGGGCGCGCGGCGTCGGCTTCTTGCGGCGCATGATCAGCCGCGCCGCCAGCAACAGCACCACCACGTTCAGGACCCACCACGCGGCGTAGCCGTGCTTCTCCAGCGCGGCCAGGCGGTCGGGGCGCTTCGGCAGACTGACCGTGGCGCTGAGCAGCTCGTGGATGCCGTCATGGGCCACCACCACCTGCAGCGTGTGCGCGCCACCTTTGAACGCCTGAGTCGAGAGCACGTAGGCCGAACCGCGGGCCGTCACGGGCACCGTGTGGCCGCCGAGCTGCGCGGTGAGATTGCCCGCACCCTCGATCGGTGTACCGCCGCTGGCGCGGGTGACGTGCAACACGATGTCCCGTTGCTCGACACGGCCGTCGAGCACCAACTGGGCCGAACTCGCCAGCTGCACATCGGCCGCCGGAGGGGGGGCGGCGGCGGCGACGGTCAGCGCGCTCAGCAGAGCCGCGGCAAGGCCCGCGGCGCGAAGGGTTCGCACGGTTCGCATCAGTTCTCCAGGTGCAAATAGCGCTCGAGGGTCTCGAGCGCGCCGAGAAAGCCGCACAGCTGCTCCGGGGAGAGACACTCCAGGAGCGCCGCCTCGCGTGCCAGGGCGAGCGGCACGAGTTCGCCGTACACCCGCCGGCCCGCCTTGGTCAGGCGGATCTCGCGCTCACGCCGGTCCTCGGCGCTCGAGGCGCGCTCGACCCACTGGCGCGCTTCGAGCTCGGCGATCGCACGGCTGACGCGGGTCTTGTGCATGCGGGTGCTGGCCGCGATGGATTGGGCGGTACAGGCCTGCTGCGGCCCCACGGTGGCCATGACGCGCCACTGCGGAATGTCGAGACCGAATCGCCGCTGGTAGACGACCGCCAAGTGTTCGCTGACGCCCGCTGCGAGGCGGTTCAGACGAAAGGGCACGAAGGCGGCAAGTTCGAGCGTCTGCTCGGAGGGCGGACGGACGGTCACCGGGAGCTCCCCCAATACGGTTGCGCGCGCAACCATTTGTGTCATCATAGCGCAAAGCATACCGGGAGTTTGCCATGGGCTCCGCATCCGCCACCGGCCCGGCCGCCGATCGGGCCGCACCGCCGGAGTACCTCAGCGGCTTCGGCAATCACTTCGCCACCGAGGCGCTGCCGGGCGCATTGCCCGAGGGGCGAAATTCCCCGCAGCGCTGTCCCTACGGCCTGTATGCCGAGCAGCTCTCCGGGACGGCCTTCACCGCTCCGCGCCATGCCAACCGGCGCAGCTGGCTGTACCGCATCCGGCCCTCGGCGGTGCAGGGGCCGTTCGAACCGCTCGTGCATCCGGGACTCGTCGGGCACTTCGGGGACTGTGCGGCGGTGCCCGATCCGTTGCGCTGGAGCGCACTGCCGGTGCCCCATGCGCCGACCGATTTCATCGATGGGCTGCTCAGCGTCGGTGGCAGCGGCTCGAGCGATGCGCACAGCGGCTGCGCCATCCACTGGTACCGCGCCAACCGCTCGATGCGCGATCGGTTCTTCTACGACGCCGACGGTGAGCTCTTGATCGTGCCGGAACGGGGGCGGCTGCGCCTGGTGAGTGAACTCGGGCGGCTCGAGCTTCAGCCCCAGGACATCGCGGTGGTGCCCCGCGGCGTGCGCTTTCGGGTCGAGCTGCTCGATGCCGAGGCGCGCGGCTATCTGTGCGAGAACTACGGGGCACCGTTCAAACTGCCGGATCTCGGACCGATCGGGGCCAATGGGCTCGCCAATCCGCGCGACTTCCTCACGCCCGTCGCCTGGTACGAGGACCGTGACGGACCGATGGAGCTGGTGGCGAAGTTCGGCGGTGCGCTGTTTCGCGCCGAGCTCGATCATTCGCCGCTCGATGTGGTCGCCTGGCACGGCAATCACGCCCCGTACAAGTACGATCTGCGTCGCTTCAACACCGTCGGGTCGGTGAGCTACGACCATCCGGATCCCTCGATCTTCCTCGTGCTGCACTCGGTGAGCGATACTCCGGGGGTCGATGCGGTCGACTTCGTGATCTTCCCGCCGCGCTGGCTGGTGATGCAGGACACGTTCCGTCCCCCCTGGTTCCACCGCAACATTGCCAGCGAGTTCATGGGGCTGGTGCACGGCCGTTACGACGCCAAGGCGAGCGGCTTCGAGCCGGGCGGGGCGTCGCTGCACAACTGCATGAGCGGACACGGCCCGGATGCCGAGACCTTCGAGCGCGCGAGTCGCGCCGATACCTCCGTGCCGCAGCACATCGAGGAGACCCTGGCGTTCATGTTCGAGACGCGCACGCTGATCCGCCCGACGCCCCAGGCGCTCGCACTGCAAGAGCGCCAGCGCGACTACGCCCGCTGCTGGCAGGGGCTCGGCAAGCGCTTCGACCCGCAGGCGCGCGAGCCGCGCTGAGGAACCCATGCGCAGCATCGATGCAACACACGACCCGAGTCTCACCAGCTGGGTGGACTCGGCCAATCAGCCGCAGTGCGATTTCCCGCTGCAGAACCTGCCCTTTGCGGTGTTCCGCCGCAGCGGCAGCCGCGAGCCGCTGCGCTGCGGGGTGGGGATCGGCGATGCCGTCCTCGATCTGACCGCGCTCGGGGCGGCCGCGCCGCGCTCGGGTCCGGCCGCCGAGGCGCTCGGCGCGTGCGCAGCTCCCGCGCTGAACGGTCTGATGGCGCTCGGCCCGGCCGGCGCCCTGGCGCTGCGCCAGACGCTCTCGCAGCTGCTGCGCGCCGGATCGGCGCACGCCGCCGCACTCGCCTCGGCGCTGGTGCCGCAGGCGCAGGCGCAGTTCGCCGTGCCGGCGCAGATCGGCGATTACACGGATTTTTACACCTCGATCCATCACGCCACCGCGGTGGGACGGCTGTTCAGACCCGATCAGCCGCTGCTGCCGAACTACCCGTGGGTGCCGATCGCCTATCACGGGCGGGCCTCGTCGATCGGGGTCAGCGGACAGCAGGTGCGCCGGCCACAGGGGCAGCTGATGCCGCGCGGGGCCGAGCAGCCGCACCTCGGCCCGAGCGAGCGGCTGGATTACGAACTCGAGCTCGGCGTGTTCATCGGGGCGGGCAACATGCTCGGCGACCCGATCCCGCTCGAGCGTGCCGAACAGCACGTGTTCGGACTGTGTCTGCTCAACGACTGGTCGGCACGCGACGTGCAGGCCTGGGAGTACCAGCCGCTCGGGCCGTTCCTCGCCAAGAACTTCGCCACCACCGTCTCGCCCTGGGTGGTGACGCTCGAGGCGCTCGCGCCGTTTCGCGCGCCCTGGCAGCGGCCCGCCACCGATCCGGCGCCGCTGGCGTATCTGGACGGTCGGACGCTGCGCGCCAGCGGCGCACTCGACATCTCGCTCCTGGTGGCGCTCGAGACGGCGCGGATGCGCGAGCGCGGCGTGCCACCGGTGGCGCTGTCGCACTCGAACTTCCGCGACTGCTACTGGTCGCTCTCGCAGATGGTCGCGCACCACACCGTCAACGGCTGCAACCTCGTACCGGGCGATCTGCTCGGCACCGGCACGCAGTCCGGGCCACAGCCGCAGGAGGCCGGTTCACTCCTGGAGCTGACCGGCGGGGGCAAGCAGCCCGTGACGCTGCCGGACGGCGAGACCCGCACGTTCCTCGCCGACGGCGATCGCGTCATTCTGCGTGCCTGGTGTGAGCGGGCAGGGTTGCGGCGCATCGGCTTCGGCGAGGCCGCGGGTACCGTCCGTCCGGCACGGTGAGCGAGCGCCGCAGCGCTCGGCGGTGAGCGGCGCGACCCGGCGCGCCGCGACGGGTCCGAAGATGACACCCGGCACGCCCAGCGTGCAGACGCCGAGAGGGTGCGTGCACCGGCGCCCGCCGGTGCACGTCCATGGTGCCGGGGTGAGGAATTCACTATACTTTCGCCCGCTCGACTGGGACACCACACGCCCGGGCATCGTGGATCTCGCTGCAGGACTACCATGGCCAACACACTCATTCACGAGTCGCGGCGTCTGCTGTTGCCCTTCGATACCGTCGTCGATGCGCTCATCGATCTGGAGATCAAGCACGGTCGCTGGCCGACGAACGCCGCGCTGGCGGACGTGATCGTCCACGACGGCGAGGACGACCGCGCACGCAGTGTGGTGCTTTCGGTCCGTGTGCCGAACGCGCCGGCCGTGGTGGAGCGCACCTATACGCTGCCGCTCATCGCCGCCGCCATCGTCAATTACTGCCTGACGATGCGCGTGCCCATGCCGCGCAGCTCCAGCAAGACGATCCAGTTCCTGCCCGAAGGCATCGCGCTGCTGTTGGAGAACACGCTGATGCTGCAGCGCCGCCATCTCGAGGCGCCACCGGTCAAGGTCGTCTCGGCCGTGCGCGACGACGCGTCGGCACCCATCGAGAAGGCACCGGCCGAGGGCCCCGACGGTGCCGAGGAGCCGTTCGCGCCGCTCGAGCCCGAAGCGGCCGAGGGCTCGGCAGCCTCGCTCGGGGAGGCCCCGGCGGCGGAGCCGGCCAGGACCTAGCCGCCACGCCTCGGTTTGAACGGCCCGTGCCGAGGGTGGTCTAATCATCAGTATCGCCGTGCCCCGGATCGTCACCCCGGGCGCCGGGGGACTGCAGGAGGACACCATGTTCACTTCAAGCCCGCTCAAGACGGGGGCGCCGACCGGTCGCCTCGCGCGCGGCGCGGTGGGCATTGCCGCCGTGCTGACGCTGCTGTTCGCATCCGGTGCGGCCCATGCGGACCCTCCGCGGGGACACGCGGTCAACGCGCACTTCGCGGCGGATCACGGGCCGCGCGGGGGACATTTCCAAGGGCCGCGGGGCGGCGGACCGCGGCCGCAAGGCCCGCATTGGGCGGGGCATGCGCCGCAGACCGACTGGCACGCCGGCGGGCCCGGGCGCGGCCCGTGGCAAGGCGGTGGGGACCACCCTCATTGGCAAGCGGGTGGGGACCGCCCTCAATGGCAGGGGGGGGCAGATCGTCGCGGGTACGGCGCAGATCACTGGGACGGGCATGGCGGCGGCTGGCGCGACAATCGCTGGCATGCGGGCTGGGGCGGCGACGATTGGGATCACCGCGATTGGCACGGAGCCGCCTGGCTCGGCGGGTATTGGGGCGGGTACTACTGGCCGCCGGTCAATTACGGCTGGAGCTACCCGTGGTTCATGGCCAGCGTTCCGTTCGGCGCCGTGACCCTGACCTTCGGCGGCGTGCCGTACTACTACGTCAATAGCGTCTACTACGCCTGGAATCCCTACTACAACGGGTACGTGGTGACCGATCCGCCCCCGGTGGGAGTCCAGACGCCATCGCCGGCAGCTGCGCCGCCCGCCGCACCGCCGTACGCCGGTGGAGGCGCTGGAGTGCTCAGCCTGCGCGTCACGCCGCTGAAGGGCCAGGATGCCCAGCAGAGCGCGAACGATCGCTATGCGTGCAACACGTGGGCCGTGGCGCAGAGCGGCTTCGATCCGTTGAACGCACGTCAGGATGCCCAGGCTCCGGCGGGCGCGCGCGCCGGGTACCGCCAGGCGTTCGCCGCCTGCTTGCACGCGCGCGGCTACAGCGTGCACTAGCGCCCCGGCGCTGCGATCTGTTTTCGGCCGGGGACATCGGCGACAATGCGTGGATGTCCCCGGCTGAAACCTCCCCCGTCACGGCGCCCGCCGTCCGCCCCGCGCTCGGCGCTGGCGCCTCCATTCTGATCTGTCGCCCCAATACCCGCTTGGGCAACACCGTGCTGCTGACCCCGTTGGTCGAGGAGCTGCAGCACTCGCTCCCCGAGGCGCAGATCGAGATCCTCACGGCCTGTCCGGTCGCGGCGGAGATCTTTCAGGAATTTCCCGCGGTGCGCCGCGTGCACGCACTGCCGTTTCGCGGGGTGCGCCATCCGCTGAATTACCTGCGCACGCTGCTCGCGGTGCGGCGCAAACACTACGACGTCATCATCGATCCGTGCCCGAACTCCTGGACGGCGCGCTTTCTCACGCGCCACCTCACCGCTCGACTGAAGGTCGGATTCACCGTGGCGCGCCGCGTGCAGGGCGTCGATGTCAGCGTGCCGTTCCAGGATGCCCCGCGGCACATGGGGGCCTATCCGGTCTACTTGGCGCGCCGTACGCTGTTCGGTCTGGACCTGAAGTCCGCGCGCGCCGATGAGGTGACGCTCAACGTCCGGCTCACCGACGCGGAGCGCGAATACGGCCGCGCAGAGGTGCGTCGGCTGCTCGGCGGCGAGACGAGCGCCCCGGTGATCGCACTGGCCACGCATGCCACCGGTCCGAAGCGCTTCGCGCTCGAGTGGTGGCAGCGGCTGATCGCCGAACTGCACACGCGCCTGCCGGCGGCGCGGTTCATCGAGATCCGCCCGCCCTCGGGACGCGCCTCGCTCGGGGCGCTGCCGGGATTCTCCTCGCGCCACACCCGGGAGGTGGCCGCGGTGATCAATGCCGTGCAGTGTTTCGTCTGTGCCGACTCCGGTCTGATGCATCTCGGGGCCGGCACCGATACGCTCACGGCCGGACTGTTCAAAGTCACCCTGCCCGAGCTGTATGCACCGCGCCGCGGCCGCAGTTGCGCGCTCGTGGCGAGCGATGCGGCGCCTGAGGCGACCGCCGCGCGGCTCGCGCAGATGCTCCGATGAGCGGCGCGCTGCAGTTTTTGATCGTGCCCGTGACGGCGTTTCAGCAGAACTGCTCGCTCGTGTGGGATGCGCACGGCCACGCTGCGCTGATCGATCCGGGCGGGGACGTGCCGCGCCTGCTCGCCGAGGCGAACCGGCGCGGACTGACGCTGACGAAGATCCTGCTCACGCATGCGCACCTCGACCATTGCGCCGCCACGGCGCAGCTCGCCCGTGAACGGCAGTTGCCGGTGGAGGGGCCGGGCCGGGAGGACCAGTTTTGGATCGAGGCGCTGCCGGCTGCGGCGGCGCAGTACGGATTCCCGCCGGCCGAGCCCTTCGTGCCGGACCGCTGGCTCGAAGACGGTGATACCGTGAGCGTCGGGGAGGAGACCTTGGAGGTGCTGCACTGCCCGGGGCACACGCCCGGTCACGTCGTGTTCTTTCATCGGCCGACCCGCATCGCCTGGGTGGGGGATGTGCTGTTCGCCGGATCGGTGGGGCGCACCGACTTCCCGCGCGGGGACACGCAGGCACTGATTCGGTCCATCCGCGAGCGGCTCTTTCCACTCGGGGATGACGTGCGTTTCGTCCCGGGCCACGGCCCGATGTCGAGCTTCGGGGCCGAGCGGCGGACCAATCCGTTCGTGGCCGACCGGCTGTTCGGCGCCACCGGCGCCTGAGGTCGGGCCGGCCGGGCAGGAGGATTTGGCGCGCACGGACGTCTGTACTCCAGTAGGGCATCCGAAAAGTGCCCGGGCCGGTGTGCTGCACGAGCCGGCGCTTGTCGACAGAAGAGGGGGTAGATGACATGCGTGATACGCCGCCACGATGGGCCCAGGCCCTGCAGCGGATGATGGACTGGCGGCTCGGCGTCGTGCCGGTGCCGATCGCAGTGATTCTCTCGCTCGTGCTGTGGTATTTCGTGGCCGGCGACAAGGTCACCATGGGCCTGCCGATGATGATCGGCGTCACGGTGCTGATGTCGTTCCTGTGCGCCCAGGTCGGCCAGAGCATCCCGGGTCTGCGCACCGTGGGCGGCGCGGTGATCCTGGCGACCTTCCTGCCCTCGGTGCTGGTCTACTACCACATCCTGCCGCCGCACATGGTCAGTGTGGTCTCGCGCTTCACCAAGCAGTCCGATTACCTCTTTCTCTACATCGCCGCGGTGATCGTCGGCAGCGTGTTCGCCATGGACCGCACCATCCTGATCCGGGGGTTCGTGCGCATTTTCGCGCCGCTCGCGGTCGGCACCGTGGCGGCGGTGATCGTCGGGACGGCGGTCGGCACGGCGCTCGGGCTCGGGGCCGGGCACGCGCTGTTCTACGTGGTGCTGCCGGTGATGGCCGGGGGCGTCGGTGACGGCGCAGCGCCGCTGTCGATCGGCTACGCGAGCGTGCTGCACCAGAACTTCGGCAGTCAGTTCGCGCTGATTCTGCCGGCCGTGATGATCGGCAGTCTGTTCGCGATTCTGCTCGCCGGTGGCCTGAACTGGCTCGGCAAGCGCCGTCCGGCGCTGAGCGGCGGTGGACGGCTGCAGCCGGGGGCGGCCGACGATGAGTTCCTGCGCCGCGACGAGCCGCCGCCGCATCTCGATGTGATGAGCATCGCCTCCGGTCTGATCACCGCCGTGACGCTGTATCTGGTCGGGGAGATGGCCTTTCAGCTGTGGAAGCTGCCTGCGCCGGTGGTGATGCTGGTCGTCGCGGTGGCCATGAAGCTCGGATGGGCGGTGACCCGCCGGCTGCAGCTCGGCGCCGATGCGGTCTTTCAGATGTTCGCCAAGGTCGGCACGTATCCGCTGCTGTTCATGGTCGGGGTCGCCTGGACGCCGTGGCAGAGCCTGCTGTCGGCGCTGGCGCCGGCGAACCTCGTGACCATCGCCGCGACGGTGGTGACGCTGGTCGGGGTCGGGTTCTGGGTCGGCCGCAAGGTGAACCTGTATCCGATCGAGGCGGCGATCGTGAACGCGACGCACGCCGGGCAGGGCGGCACCGGCGGGGTGGCCATCCTCACCGCGGCCGAACGGATGGAGTTGATGCCCTTCGCGCAGATCGCGATCCGCATCGGCGGGGCGATCGTGGTGACCCTCGCGCTGCTCGCCTTCACCCGTTTTGGTTGAACGGCCCGGATGTGTTAGCGTAAAAATACCGATCGGCCGCAGCGCGCACCATGAGCCTACCTCCCGAGAAAATCGAACTCATCGCCGGCAATCAGCTGGCGGAGCGGTTTTCCGCGCCCCTGCGCAGCTACTTCCTGCGACGGGTTCGCGACCGTGACAACGCGGAGGATCTGACCCAGGAGGTGCTGCTGCGGGTGTTTCGCGCCGGGGAGATCGAGGCGATCGAGCGACCCGAGAGCTACGTGTTCAAGGTCGCGGCCAACCTCCTGAAGGACTTGCGCCGGCGCGCCGCGCGCCGTCCCGGGGAGGTCAGCTCGCCCCCGGAGGATGGCGAGGAGGGCGCTCCAGAGGCGTTGATCGACGAGCGCTCCCCGGAGCGGGTCATGCTCGGGGAGGCGAGTCTTGCGCAGGTGCTCGAGGCGCTCGGGGAGCTCACCGAGCTGACCCGCAACGTGTTCATTCTCTTTCGCCTCGAGAACATGAAGCAAAAGGACATTGCCGCGCTGTACGGAATCGCGCAGAGCACGGTCGAGAAGCACGTGATGCGCGCCATGCTCCATCTGGCCACGCGGTGCGGCGGGCAGTGAACGCGCACTCCGAATCCTGCGTCGCGAGCAGCCTCGAGCAGGCGGTCGCCTGGCGCATCCGCCTCACGGAGTCCCCGGAGCTCTTCCGCGCCGGATTCTCCGCCTGGCTCGCCGCCGACCCGGTCAATGAGCTGGCGTGGCGGACCGTGCAGACGCCGTGGATGTTCCTCGGCGAGCAGTCGACCTCCCCGGGCGTGGTGCGCCTGCGCCGTACCGCGCTGGTCCATGCGTACAACGCGCTGCGCACCAATTGGCTGCGCGCCAAGCTGCGCCGCCCGCCGGTGCGCCTCGCGGCGGCGGCGAGCGTGCTGATCGCGCTCATCGGCGGAATCCTCTGGTGGCAGCAGCGCCCGCTCGTCTACGCCACCGGCCCGGGCGAGCAGCGCTCGGTGCGCCTGGTGGACGGCTCGAGAATCGTGCTCGATGCGAGCAGCGAAGTGACGGTGCGCTACACCGCCGATGCGCGCACGCTGGCGCTGGTTCGCGGGCAGGCCCGCTTCGATGTGGCGCACAACCCGCTGCGCCCCTTCACCGTCACCGCCGGCGGGCGCAAGGTGGTCGCCACCGGGACGGCCTTCGACGTCAACCTGATTGGCTCGGAGCTGCAGGTGACGCTGCTGAAGGGCCATGTGGTGATCCTGCCGGCCGGCGCGTCGGTCAAGCCGTTCGTGCCGGTCGGGGAGCCCGGGGTCACCCCGCGCATGGTCGACGTGGCGGTGACCGGCATTCCGCCGAACTGGCGGCGCATCGCGCTCGATCCGGGCGAGCAGCTGGTACTCGCCGAGCATGCCCCGCCGCACGTCGCTCGCGTGAACGTACGCCGCGTGACGGCCTGGCAGCGCGGCCAGCTGGTGTTCAAAAACGAGGCGCTGCGGCAGGTGCTGACGCGCATCGACCGTTACATCCCCGAGCCGATCGTGGCCGGAGATCCGCGTGCCGCGAACATGCGCATCAGCGGGGTCTATCAGGAAGGGGACGTCGACGGCTTCGTCGGTACGATCACCCACTACCTGCCGGTTCAGGCGCATGAGCGCTCCGACGGCACGGTGATCCTGACCTACCGGGCGCCCCCGCCCGTCGCCCCGCGAACGGGTGGGGCACAGTCCCCGATTCTCTAGAGGGGCCGTCGGGCGGCACCGTCCGCCGTTGTTTTTTTACAAAAAACGACACGAGCCAGGAGGATCTGTCTCACTGCGGCGTCTACTCCTCTAACGGCCCGAAAAGTCTCAGCGGGCCGGTGTTGCGATTCGCAATCCATTTTTGGGGGGGGAACCCATGTTCAAGTCCGATTCATCGTCGGCCGCCTCGCGCGGCAAGCGCGGTCCGGTCGTGGCCCGCGTGCAGCGGCCACTGGCACGCGCGGTCTTTACGACCGTGGCCGGTCTCATGGCCACCGCCGCCGCCGCGCACGGCCGGCTGTTTCACTTTGAAATCAATCACCAGTCGCTGTCCGACGCGCTGCAGACCTATGCGCAGGTGTGCGGCAAGGACGTGATTTTCACGCAGTCCATGGTCGCCGGTTCCCCGGCGGCTTCTCTGGTCGGGGACTACACCGCCCAGGACGCTCTGACTCGCCTGCTCTCCGGCACGCAGCTGACGGTGAAGCGCTCGCCCACGGGCGCGCTGATGATCCTCAAGCGCGGCGCGAGCCCGGCGGACCTCAGCAGCGATCCCCCGAGTGCCTCGGCCACAACGGCCGCCGGCGATCCTCCGGCCGGCGATCCTCCGTCGGCCAGTAACGATCCGGCACCGCAGGCCCTGCCGCAGCCCGCCGCGTCGCCCCCGGGCGCGCAGCAGGGTTCGCTCGCTGAAGTCCTGGTGACCGGCAGCTTGATCGCCAGCCGCAGCGACACCTCCTCGAGCCCGCTGGTGACCGTGGGCGCCGGGCAAATCACCTCCGTCGGACAGGTCTCCCTCGACACGGCGCTCGGTCAGATGCCGCAGTTTGCCGCCGGCCAGGGTCAGACCGAAGTCGGTGACGTCCAGGGTGCGACCGGATTCCAGGGCGGACAGTCGTATGCCGACCTGCGCGGTCTCGGTGCGGAGCGCACGCTGGTGCTGCTCGATGGCCAACGGATGGTGCCGACGAGTCCGGCCGGAACCGTGGATCTGAACACGATCCCGATGGCGTTGATCAAGAACGTCGACGTCATTACCGGTGGTGCATCGGCCGTCTACGGCTCCGATGCGATCGCCGGTGTGGTCAACTTCCGCCTGCGTCAGCATTTCAGCGGCATCCAGCTGTCCTATCAGCATGGCGCCTCGACGCATGGCTACGGCAAGGAAGACTCCTTCAGCGTGCTGATGGGCGGGAACTTCGCGCATCGCAAGGGTAATGCCGTCGTCGACATGGAATACAACGAGCGCGGCTCGGTCACGGGCCAACAGCTCTCGTTCTTCAACAGCCCGCAATTCGCACGTACCGTTCCGTTCCCGCCGGAGGGGCGCTTCGCCCTGGGCGGCGTGCCGGTCGCCGCCGTCAATGCCGTGCTCGGACAATACCCGGGGACCACGCCGTTGAGCGGCACCGGGACGTATCCGGGCTTCATCGGCGTGAACAACGACGGGTCGATCTTCACCACCGGAGATGCGCCGAACTGCGTGCAGAACTATCGGCCGACCGGTCAGACCACGGGCCTCGCCATCAGCCCGAACTGCCAGCAGATCGTCGCTGAGCTTGGACCGTATTTCGCAGCTCAGGTGCCGTCGCGGCGCTACAACCTGTTCGCACACGTGACCTACCAGCTCAATCACGACGTTCAGGCGTACGGCCAGATCAACTTCATGCACTCGACTGCGCAGGATCTGCAGGGCGGGGCGTTCTTCAACGGCAACCCGAAGCCCCTTCTGGTTCCGCTGAACAACCCGTTCGTGCAGAAC
The DNA here is from genome assembly GCA_021834525.1 of Pseudomonadota bacterium. Taxonomy (GTDB): domain Bacteria; phylum Pseudomonadota; class Gammaproteobacteria; order Steroidobacterales; family Steroidobacteraceae; genus 13-2-20CM-66-19. The sequence goes on from JAKBDK010000054.1 coordinate 14,584, forward strand.
AACGCCTCGCTGCAGACGCTGATCGCGGCACAGACGACCCCGAGCAACGGGCCGCTGGTGGTCGAGCAATGGGGGACTCAGTTCGGTCCTCGCATCGAGCAGTTCGACTACAACGATTACCAGTTGACTGCGGGCCTGAAGGGCGCGATTGGCTCGACCAGCCTCAGGTGGAATGTATTCGGATCGTACGGCCAGACGAATTTCAACAACTACGAGACGAATACCATCAATCTCCCGGCGCTCGAGACCATCATGTATGGCACGGCGAACTATCTGGGCGGCAGTGGCAATTCGTGCGTCGGCTATGCGTGGGATCCGCTCGGAAATCATCCGCTGAGCAAGGGATGTCTCGAGTACGTCAACGGGACGGCGAAGAACATCTCGGTGTTGACGCAGAAGTACTTCGAGGGTGACATCAGTGGCACGCTCTGGACGTTGCCGGAAGGTAAGCTGAAGTTCGCACTCGGTGCGGACTACCGCGGCGATGCCTTCAACTATCAGGCGTCTCCGCTGATCAACCCGGCGGTGAACACTCTGCCGGCATTCGCGCCGAACCTGCCGCAGCAGATCATCTCGCCGTCCTACGATCTGGCCTCCTCGACGAGCGGTACCCAGAACGTTCGCGAGGTGTACGCGGAATTGCGCGTGCCGCTGCTGCGGAACATGCCGTTTGCGAAAGATGTCTCCATGGACATCGCGGGCCGCCATTCGCAGTACGACCTGTTCGGTGGCGCAAACACCTTCATGGCCGATCTGCATTGGGAAGTGAACAACGCCGTGACTTTCCGCGGCGGCTTCCAGCGGGCCTTCCGGGCGCCGAGCCTGCAGGATCTCTACAATCCGTCGATTCAGGCGCAGGTGCCGATTTCCGGTGATCCGTGCGATTACAACAGTTCCTACCGAACTGGAGCCAATGCGGCCCAGGTCGCGGCACTGTGTCAGGCGCAGGGAGTTCCGAGCGGGCTGCTCTCGTCATATTCGTACGGCGAGGCGTCGGCAAATGGTGTCTATACCGGCAACACCCAGTTGAAGCCGGAAGTTGCGGACACCTATACGTTCGGCTTCGTCCTGACGCCGCATTTCCACGGCAGCCTGGATCGTGATCTGGGTGCGTCGGTGGATTACTACCACATCAAGATCAATGGTGCGGTCGGTGCGGTGACCGGAGACCTGGTGCTGCAGAGCTGCTTCAACGCGAATGGTGCCAATCCCACCTATTCGAACAGCAACTACTTCTGCCAGCAGATCTCGCGTGATCAGACGACCGGAACGCTGGCGACGCTGAAGACGTTCGAGGAGAACATCGGTTCGTTCACCACCGATGGTGTGGACATCCAGGCGCACTGGGGCTTCCCGCTGCATGCGCTCGGCTTGTCGAACCGTTCGGGACGGGTGATGTTGCAGACCTACGTCTCGTACCTGCGCTCACTGCGCGTGGCGGGGTTGGGTACGCCGAGTGTGAATCTGGCCGGTTCGATCGCCGATACCTATTCGGCGATCGCAGCGGACGGAGCGAGTATTTCCGACCTCTCGCATCCGAGCTGGAAGGCCAATACGATGCTCGGATATGCCAATGGTCCGCTCGGGGTGGCGCTGCACTGGCGGTTCATCTCCTCGATGACCGATCTGATGGACGGTGTGAATAGCGGTGACGCGGGTGTTCCGGCGTACAGCTACTTCGACCTGAATGCCCATTATCAGGTCACTTCGGAACTGCAGGTGCGGGCAGGAATCACGAATCTGTTCGACAAGATGGAGCCGTTCGTGGCCGGCGCGCCGTTGCTGACGGATGCGGCCACCTACGACATCTTCGGTCGGCAGTACTTCGTGGGTTTCACCGCCAACTTCGATTGATTCAGGACCATTCGGTCTGATGAATCGGCCCGGCTCCGGCTGCGATCTTCGCAGCCGGAGCCGGTGCGTTTGAGAACCCCGGATTGACTGAGTCGCGGCGCGTCGAGGACCGGTCCCGGTGCCATCGAATGCGCCTCATGGGTGCGCTCGCGCCCGGGCGGGTTCGGGGACGGAAGAGATCCTCGGCGGGGCGCACGTGTCCCTCGAGCCATCGAGTTGCGCGCGCTTGGATCTGAACTCGCGACAGTCCGATCCGCAGTGCGCATCGCGGGGCTTCGCGTCCGATCAGACGCGCAATTTCAACGCCGGCAGCGAAGCGTCGAGCACCCGCACGGGGGCCTGCGCTCGATCGGGAGGTCCTGCCCGATGATCCGTCGCGCGCCGGGCGCGCGCTGCGCGTTCCCGGACATTATTTCTGCGCGTGCGAGCGCATGAATCCTCGGGTCTTGCGCAGAATGCGCGGCAGGAACGCGACGCATGCGAGCAAGGCGAGGGTGATCAGTCCGGTCCGGATCCAGTCTCGGTGTCCCGAAAGCGCGCTGCGGCCGGCGTAGCCGAGATACGTATAGGCGAGCGTCCCGGGCAACATCGCCAGATAGGACGCGATCACGTATCGGGAGATGCGGATGCGCGTCAGACCGAGGGCGTAGTTGAGCAAGTTGAAGGGAACCAGCGGCACCAGGCGCACGAAGGCGACGAATCGCCAGTCCTCGCGCTCGACCCCGGCGATGATCTGCTCGGTGCGCGGCCCGAGCCGCCGGCGGACCCACTCGGCGGCCAGATGGCGTGAGACGAGAAACGCGCCCGTGGCGCCGAGCGTCGCGCCGGTGAGGTTGTAGAGCGTCCCGGCGAGCGGTCCGAACAGCGCACCGCCGGCGAGCGTCAGAATCGTTCCGGGCAGCAGCGCGACGGTGGCCGCGGCGTAGAGGACGATGAAGGCGAGCGGCCCCCAGGGACCGGCGCGGTGGATCGCGGCGCTGAGGGACTGGGTGTCGAAGTCGCTGCGGTGCGTCAATGCCCAGGCGGCTCCCGCCACGAGCAGCACGGCGATTGCCGCGCGGTAGAGGGTGGCTCGCGTCATGGGTGTTCATTCCGGGTGTGACCAGGGTCTACGGGGGCATCGGCGACGAAGGGCATCACCAACATCCCGGCCAGCCGCTCGCACCGGTGCGGGTCGCGCCAGCCGGTCAGTCCGATCGTCATCCGATCCTGGGGCGTGCGCGTGGCGGCCCGATAGGTGCCGAGCAGGCGGTCCCACCAGGACAGGTTGAAGCCGAAATTGCGGTTCATCTCATCGGTTTCGATGGAGTGATGTACGCGGTGCATCT
>JAKBDK010000055.1:0-17336 GCA_021834525.1 Pseudomonadota bacterium
CCGAGGCCGGCGCCGAGGCCGGCAGCGGTGGCAGGCGCGGGGTGGGCTCACCGTAGAGCAGCGGCGGGAACTGCTGCGGTGGCAGTGCGCCTTCCTGCTGGAGCATGTAGCGGTAGTTCGCGCCGCTCTCGCGGGCCGCCTCGCGCTGATTGCGCATGATGGTCGGCTTGATGAAGATCATGAGGTTGCTGCGCTGGGCCTGATCGTTGCGGGCCTTGAACAGCCAGCCGAGCACCGGGATGTCCCCGAGATAGGGCATGCCGTTGTGGTTGCGGCTCTGGGAGTTCTGGATCAGACCGCCGAGCACCACGATGCCCTTGTTCTGGATCAGCACGTTGGTGGTGATGCTGCGCTTCTGGGTGGTCGGGTCGACGGTGGACACCGAGTTCGGCAGCACGCTCGAGCTCTCCACCGAGATCTTCAGCATCACCGCGTGGCCGGTCGCCGAGATGGTCGGGGTGACCTTCAGGATGGTGCCGACTTCCTCGCGCTGCACGGTCTGGAACGGCGTGACCGTGCCGCTGGTGACCGTCGAGGCATTGGTGTACTGGCCGGTGACGAACGGGACTTCGTCGACGGACTTCAGCACCGCCTCGTGGTTGTCCATGGTGACCGCCGAGGGGGTCGCCACGATGTTCGTCGAGTCGTTGCCGCGCAGCGCCCGCAGCATCGCGGCGAACGAGATGCCGCCGGCCGAGACCGTGCCGATGCCGATGGTCGTGCCCTCGAGCAGCGAGGTCGTCAGGCTCGCAGGGTTCTTGGCCGCATCGACCAGATCGACGATGCTGGTGCCGCCGACCGGCTCGACGAAGCCGCCGAGGGGGAGCTTGTCGACCTGGGAGTAGGCGGCCCAGTTCACGCCCAGATCATTGGTCCTGTTGACGTCGACCTCGGCGATGATGGCCTGGACCAGCACCTGCGGGCGGCGGATGTCCAGCTGCGCCACGATGCTCAGAATGGTGCGCATCACCTTCGGCGGCGCGGTGATCACCAGCGCGTTGCTCTGCGTGTCGGCCCAGACGAGCGCGTTCTTCTCCGCGGCCGCCTGCACGGTGCCCTTGACGTTCCCGGCGCTGGAGATCTCGGCGAGCTCCTGCATCTGCTCCTTGAGCTTCGGGGCGAGCACCTTGGCGCTCGCGTAGTGCAGATACAGCACGCGCGTATCCCCGCCGGCGGCCGACGGGGTGTCGAGTTCGGCGACCAGCGCCCGGATGCGCAGCCGCTCGGCCGGATCGCCGCTGATCAGCACGCTGTTGGTGCGCGGATCGGCCACCACCTTGAAGGTGCGGCCCATCTGCGCGGCGGCCTGTCCCTGGTAGAGCTGATTGACCACCTGGACCACCTGCGTGGCCGAGGCGTTCTGCAGCGGCATCACATCGACGTCCTGGTTGCCGACCCGGTCGATGCGCTTGACGATGCGCATGATGCGATAGACGTTGCTCGCCCGGTCCGAGATGATCAGGATGTTCGAGGGCGGATAGGCCGCGAGGTGACCCCACTCGGGCACCAGCGGGCGCAGGATCGGCACCAGTTCCGCGGCGCTCACGTTCTTCACCGGGATGACCTGGGTGACGAGCTCATCGGAGGTCGAGCTGACGCGCTTCGGTAGATCGATCTGCGGGCTGACGCGCTCGTTGGCGTTCGGCACGATCTTCACCACGTGCGGACCGGCCGGCACGGCGATGTACCCGTACACCTCGAGGATCGAGAGAAACGCCTGGTAGAACGCCCCGGCGGTGAGGGGCGTCGAGGAGTACATCGTGACCTGGGCATTGACCCGCGGATCGAGGATGAAGTCCTTGCCGGTCGCCGCGCTCACCGCCTGGATGATCTGGCGGATGTTGGCGTCCTTGAAGTTCGGCGTGATGCTGCCGGCGCCCGGCGCGCCCGCCCGGGCGAGCATCGGCACGAGGGCGAGCAGACACCAGAGGAACTTGCGCAGATCTTTCACGAAGGACTTCCTCATCGGGGGGGCGCGCGCGCCGGGTGCGGCGAGCCGAACGGGACGGCGAGCGGGGCGGCCGGGGCGCTGGGGGCGCTCGGCTGCGCGGGGGTGAGCGTCTGGGCGGCCTGTTCGACCTGCGCCAAGTTGAGCGTCAGCACGTGTTGGGTGCCGTTGCGCAGTACGGTGACCGTCGCCTCGCTCGAGGAGCCGAGCGTCGCGAAGATCTGCCGATCCTGGTTCGGGTCGGTGAGCGGCGTGCCGTTGATGGCGAGCACCAGGTCGCCGGGCTCGAGGCCGAGGCGGGCGAAGGCGGCCGGATCGCTGCCGGGGTAGACGCGGTAGCCGAGCGGGTGTCCGCCGGAGAGCACCAGCTCCGGTCGCAGCAGCTCGGCGATCACTCCGGGGCGCTGGTGCACCAGCGCGCGCATGCGTGCGGCGAACTGGGGGGCGCGGGTCTCCCCGGGGGGCAGCGTCGCGGCGCTCGGCGGGGCGCCGGCGGTGAGGGAGTGCTGCGGCAGCGCCAGGGAGCGCAGCACGCCGTGCCGGCGCAGCAGCACCTTGCGCGCGAGCACCGCGGCGAGGGTGGCCCCGCCCGGGATGCTGTCCCCGACGGCGTACACTCGGGCGCTCTGCGGGTTCGGACCGAGGATGGCCAGGCCCTGCTCGGGCGTGCGCCCGGCGATCACGCCGGTGAGCACCAGCGGCAGGCGGGTCTGGGGGGCATCGCCGCTCAGCGGTCCGCTGCCCTCGGGGGCCGTGCCGAACAGGTGCGCCGCGACGATGCCGGCGATGTCCAGGGCGCTGGCGTGCGCATGCCAGGGGCGCAGCACCGGCGCCGCCGCGCCATCCCCGCCGGCCAGGTCGCTCACCAGCAGCGCGGCTTGCCCGGCCAGCGCGAGCGCCAGCACGCCGACCAGCACGCCCGGCGCGCGGTGGACGAGCAGTCCTCGCCAGTGATCACGGGATCGCAGTCCTTCCCGCCAGGACGCGCTGTTCATGGGTGCTTCGGCATGCTCTTTGGCGTTTAGACCGGCAGACGCCCACTGGGTGCGGCGGCGGCAATGAAGGAATGATACGGGGCGCGCGGTTGCGCTCACAAGCGCTTGTTTCTCTTTGAGACCCCGCGCGCCGAGCGGTGCGGATCGCGGCGGCGGCGGTGAGTGCTCTTGTGTTGCGCGGTGACGCCCCCTATAAAGACCCTATGTCCGATCCCCAACCGACCCGTCCCGACTCCGGGGTGCTCGTCGAGGAGGCGCAGCCCGAGGTCAAGCAGCCACCGCTGTTTCGGGTCGTGCTGCTGAACGACGATTACACGCCGATGGAGTTCGTCGTCGATGTGCTGGAGAAGTTCTTCAGCCTCGACCGACCGGCCGCGACGCGTATCATGCTCGAGGTGCACACCCAGGGTAAGGGGGTGTGCGGGGTGTTCACCTTCGAGATCGCCGAAACCAAGGTCGCGCAGGTCACCACCTACGCGCGTGACAACCAGCACCCGTTGATGTGCACGCTGGAAGAGGCGTGAACGGCAAGAGGCTCGATTACCGTGTTGTCGAACGAGCTTGAATACTGTCTGAACGATGCGTTTCACCAGGCGCGCGAGGCGCGCCACGAGTACCTGACGGTCGAGCATCTGCTGCTGGCGATCCTCGACACCCCGAGGGTGCGCGAGGTGCTGCGCGCCTGCGGGGCTGACCTGACGCGATTGCGCCAGGAGCTGAAGGAGCACATCGAGCAGTCCACTCCGCGGGTCGCGGACGCCGGGGAGCGCGAAGTGCAGCCGACGCTCGGCTTCCAGCGCGTGCTGCAGCGCGCGGTGTTCCACGTCCAATCGAGTGGCCGCAAGGAAGTGGGCGTGGCGAACGTGCTGGTGGCGATCTTCAGCGAGAAGCAGAGTCACGCGGTGTTTCTGCTCAACCGCCAGCACGTGACGCGCCTGGATGTCGTCAACTACATCTCGCACGGGCTCTCGAAGCTCGCCGAGGAGAAGGGCAGCGAGGAGGCGGTGAGCGAGGAGCGCGAGAGCGAGGGCGGCAGCGCGCTCGAGAAGTACACCACCGACCTGAACCGCATGGCGCGCGAGGGGCGCATCGATCCGCTCATCGGGCGCAAGCTCGAAGTCGAGCGCACCATCGAGATTCTCTGTCGCCGCCGCAAGAACAACCCGCTCTACGTCGGGGAGGCGGGCGTGGGCAAGACCGCCATCGCCGAGGGGCTGGCGCGCCTGATCGTCGAGGGCCAGGTGCCCGAGGTGCTCACCGACTGCACGATCTACGCCCTCGACATGGGCGCGCTCATCGCCGGCACGAAATACCGCGGGGATTTCGAGAAGCGCCTGAAGGGCGTGATCGGGGATCTGAAGCGCCTGCCGGGGGCGATTCTGTTCATCGACGAGATCCACACGGTGATCGGCGCCGGGGCCGCCTCGGGCGGGGTGATGGATGCCTCGAACCTGATCAAGCCGGTGCTGACCAACGGCGAGCTGCGCTGCATCGGCTCGACGACCTATCAGGAGTACCGCGGGATCTTCGAGAAGGACCACGCGCTCTCGCGGCGCTTCCAGAAGATCGACGTCACCGAGCCGTCGGTCGCCGAGACCGTGGAGATCCTCTTGGGCCTCAAGGGCCGCTTCGAGGAGCACCACGGCATTGCGTACACGAACGAGGCGCTGAAGGCCGCCGCCGAACTCGCCGCGCGGCACATCAACGAGCGGCATCTGCCCGACAAGGCCATCGACGTGGTCGATGAGGCCGGGGCGCGCCAGCGCCTGAAGCCCCCCGGGGAGCGGCCGGCGGCCATCGAGGTGACGCACATCGAGGACGTGGTGGCGCGCATGGCGCGCATCCCGCCGAAGAGCGTCTCGAGCTCCGACCGGGAAGTGCTGCGCAGCCTCGAGCGCAACTTGAAGCTGGTGATCTTCGGTCAGGACCGGGCGATCGAGGCGCTCGCCGCGGCGATCAAGATGGCCCGCTCCGGACTCGGCGATCAGCGCAAGCCGGTCGGCAGCTTCCTCTTCGCCGGCCCCACCGGGGTGGGCAAGACGGAAGTCACCCGCCAGCTCGCCATCACCCTCGGGGTGGAGTTCCTGCGCTTTGACATGTCCGAGTACATGGAGCGCCATACCGTCTCGCGCCTGATCGGCGCCCCGCCGGGTTATGTCGGGTTCGACCAGGGCGGGCTGCTGACCGAGGCGGTGACCAAACATCCGCACTGCGTGCTGCTGCTCGATGAGATCGAGAAGGCGCACCCGGACGTGTTCAACCTGCTGCTGCAGGTGATGGACCACGGTACGCTCACCGACAACAACGGCCGCAAGGCGGACTTCCGCCACGTGATCATCGTGATGACCACCAACGCCGGGGCGCAGGAGATGGCCCGGCCGTCGATCGGGTTCACTCAACAGGACACGGTGAGCGACGGCATGGAGGCGATCCGGCGCCTGTTCAGCCCGGAGTTTCGCAACCGTCTCGATGCCGTCATCCAGTTCGCCAGTCTCGATGCGCTCACCATCGAGCGGGTGGTGGACAAGCTGATCCTCGAGGTGGAGATGCAGCTCGAGCAGAAGGGCGTGTCGATCACGCTCGATGATGCGGCGCGCCGCTGGATCGGCGCGAAGGGCTACGACCCGAAGATGGGCGCCCGTCCGATGGCGCGCACGATCCAGGAGTACATCAAGCGGCCGCTCGCAGAGGAACTGCTGTTCGGACGCTTAGTCGGGGGTGGCCAGGTGCGAGTGTCCGTGGCCGAGGACGGCTCGCACCTGGATCTGCAGTGCACGGCGACGGAGCGGCCCGAAGTGACCGCCTGAGGCCGCCCGGCGGCGCGCTCAGCGTCCGCGGTAGACGATGCGTCCTTTGGTCAGGTCGTAAGGGGTCATTTCCACGGTGACCTGGTCACCGGTGAGAATGCGGATGTAGTTTTTGCGCATCTTGCCGGAAATGTGCGCGGTGACCACGTGGCCGTTTTTCAGCTTCACGCGGAAGGTGGTGTTGGGCAGTGTTTCCACCACCTCACCCTCCATTTGGATGGCGTCTTCTTTGGACATATGACCCTTTGCGTTGCGAGGGCGCGAATTGCAGCACAAATGACTGCAGCTGTGCAATTTCGCGCCGCTCAGGGGGCCCCGGAGGCCCCCGGGGGCGCCTGCGGCACCCAGCGCTCGAGCAGCCCCTGGAACTCGGCACGGGGCAGGGTGCGCGCCCCGAGACTGCTCAGATGGGCCGAGGGCATCTGGCAGTCGATGAGCGCGATGCCGCGGTCCGCCGCGCTCGCGGCCAGATGGGCGAGGGCGATCTTCGAGCCATCGCGTGCGCGGCTGAACATCGATTCGCCGAAGAACACCGCCCCGAGCCAGACCCCGTAGAGCCCGCCGACGAGGGTCCCGGCATGGCGCACCTCGACGCTGTGCGCGACACCGAGGCGATGCAGCTGCACGTAGGCGGCACGCATCTCCGGGGTGATCCAGGTCCCGGGGGTGCGCGCGCGCGGCGCGGCGCAGGCGTCGATGATGGTCTCGAAATCTTGATCAAAAGAGATTTCCAAGTCTTTGTTTCGCATGGTTTTCGCCAGGCTCCGATGGCGGCGGAAGTCCGCTGGGAACAGCACCGTGCGCGGATCGGGGCACCACCAGAGGATGGGCTGGCCGGGCGAATACCAGGGAAAGATGCCGCGCCGGTAGGCCGCCAGCAGCCGTTCGCTCGAGAGGTCCCCGCCGGCGGCGAGGAGCCCCGGCGGATCCGCCAGCGCCTGCTCGAGCGGCGGAAACCACTGGCGCGAGGCCTTGGGGTCGAGCCAGGTGATGCGTCTCATGGGCCGTCCTTGCGAAACGGGACGTGCGCGCGGACCTCCCCGACGTAGTCCTCGACGGACGCGGCCTCGCGCGCCAGGTACGCCCCGATCGCCTCGCGGAAGCGCCGGTCGCGGATCTCGTGCGCCGACCAGGTGAGCGTCGGCTCGAAGCCGCGGGCGACTTTGTGCTCCCCCTGGGTCCCGGGCTCGAACCGCTCGATGCCGTGCTCGATGCAGAACTCGATGCCCTGGTGATAGCAGGTCTCGAAGTGCAGGCTGTGGTAGTCCCCGGCGGCGCCCCAGTAGCGCCCCCAGAGCGCCTCGCGGGAGCAGAAGAACACTGCGGCGGCCACCGGCTGCGAGCCGTGCACGGCGATCTTCACCATCAGCGCATCGCCCATCGTGTGGGCGATCTCCTCGAAGAAGGCCCGGGTGAGGTAGGGCTCGTGGCCGTGGCGGCGGAACGTGTCGCAGTGAAAGGCATAGACCTGATCGAGCAGCGAGGGCTCGAGCTCGCGACCTGAGCGGGTGAGGAAGTGAATCCCCGCCTCCTCGACGCGGCGGCGCTCGCGGCGCGCCTTCTTGCGCTTCTCGGCGGTGAACCCGGCGAGGTAGTCCTCGAAATCGCGGTAGCCGCGGTTGCGCCAGTGGAACTGGCAGTCCCGCCGCAGCAGCCAGCCGGCGCTCGCGCAGGCGGCGCGGTCGGGTTCCTCGACGAACAGCGCATGGACCGAGGAGCCGCCGTGCGCCGCGCACAGTTCGGCGAGCGCCGCGAGCAGCCGGGCGCGCACCGCAGCGGCGTCCAGATCGGCGCGCACCAGCAGGCGCGCGCCGCTCGCCGGGGTGAACGGCACGGCGACGGTGAGCTTCGGGTAGTAGTCGAGGCCGTGCTGCGCGTACGCCTCGGCCCACGCGAAATCGAACACGAACTCCCCGAACGAGTGGCTCTTCAGGTAGGCGAGCGCCGCGCCGGCGAGGCCGTGCTCATCGCTGAGGGTCAGCGGGCAGGGCTGCCAGCCGCGAGCGGCGCCGACGCAGCCGGTGTGCTCGAGGGCGGCGAGGAATTCGTGGCGGATGAAGGGATTGCGCTCCCCGGCGAGGGCGTTCCACGGGCCGGGGGCGATCTGATCGATGCTCGAGTGGACGGCGAGCTTCATCCGCTACGGTGTGTGGCCCGCCTCCAGCGTCTCGAGGTAGCGGTCCGCATCGAGGGCGGCCATGCACCCGGAGCCGGCCGAGGTGATCGCCTGGCGGTAGATCGGATCGGCGACGTCCCCGGCGGCGAACACCCCCGGCACGCTGGTGGCGGTGGCGTAGCCGTCCGTGCCGCTGCGCACCTGCAGGTAGCCCGACCCGTGCATGGCGAGCTGCCCGGTGAACAGACCGGTATTCGGCGCATGGCCGATCGCGATGAACACCCCGGTGACCGGCAGCTCGCGCAGCGCGCCGCTGTGTACGTGCGCCAGGCGCACGCCGGCGACGCCCTGGGCATCGCCGAGCACCTCATCGAGCGCGTGGTCCCAGACCAGCGAGACTTTGCCGGCCTCGGCCTGGCGCACCAGCCGATCCTGCAGGATCTTCTCGGCGCGCAACCGATCGCGCCGGTGCACGAGCGTGACGTGCGCGGCGATGTGCGAGAGGTAGAGCGCCTCCTCGACCGCGGTATTGCCGCCGCCGATCACCGCGACGCGCTGGCCGCGGAAGAAAAACCCGTCGCAGGTGGCGCAGGCGGACACCCCGCGGCCGCGGAAGCGCTCCTCGGAGGGCAGGCCGAGGTACTTCGCGCTCGCCCCGGTGGCGATGATGAGCGCATCGCAGGTATAGACCCCGGCATCGCCCGTGAGGCGCAGCGGCCGCCCGCTCAGGTCGCAGGCGTTGATGTGATCGTTGACGATCTGGGTATTGAACCGCTCGGCGTGCCGGCGCAGGCGCTGCATCAGGTCCGGACCCTGCAGGCCCTCGACGTCGCCCGGCCAGTTGTCGACGTCGGTGGTGGTCATCAGCTGCCCCCCTTCCTCGACGCCGGTCACCAGCAGCGGGGCGCGGTTGGCGCGGGCGGCATAGACCGCGGCGCTGTAGCCGGCCGGTCCAGAGCCCAGAATGATCAGTCGGCTGTGCTTCGGTTCGCTCATGCGTGTCGTTTCTCAGCAGTCGGCGCAGGGCCCGCGGCGCACGCGCACAGCGGCGCGCGGGGCAGGGCCTTCAATAGTATCAAGGGTAGCCCGGCGGGTACTGCGCTAAAATCGGACCCCTCGTTCTGCCCCGGATTGTGGAGCCGCACCCATTGAGTGAGTCCCAGGCGCTCGCGCGCCGCACGCCCCGTTTCACCGCCGCGGTCACGCGCGCGCTGCGCGAGAGCGCCGTCATCGCCCTCGGTGCGCTCGCGCTCGTGGTGCTGATCGCGCTGGTGAGCTACAGCCCGAAGGACGCCGGATTTTTCTTCAGCGGCGCCGGCACCACGGTGCACAACCGCATCGGCCCGGCGGGCGCCTGGCTCGCCGATGGGCTGTTCGGACTGTTCGGGTTCCCGGCCTACTGGCTGGTGCTGATACTCGGGCTCACCGCCTGGCGCCTGCATCGTGGCGCGCACGAGGAGCCGCTGAGTCGCGCCACGCGTCTGGTGCGCGCCGGCGGGCTGGCGCTGCTGCTGATCGCCAGCTGTGCGCTGACGGCGCTCAATTGGTCGCGGGGCGCGCTGCACGAGGGGGCCGGTGGGCTGCTCGGTGCGCTGATCGGCGGCGGCTTCGGCCGGGCGTTCGGCTACATCGGGGCGACGCTGGTGATGCTGGTGGCGTGGATGGCGGGCCTGTCGCTCGGCTTCGGGGTGTCCTGGTTCACCGTCATGGATCGCCTCGGGGCGTGGGCCTGGGCGGCCTTCGCGTGGCTGCGCGCGCGCCGCTCGGTGGCGCGCGAGGCGGCCGTCGGGCGCGAGCGCCGCCAGGCGCGCAAGGAGGCGGTCGCCGTCGAGGTCAAGCGCAGCGCCACGCGCACCCCGCCGCGCATCGCCACCCCCGCGCCGCGCATCGAGAAGAGCGAGCGGGTCGAGAAGGAACGTCAGGTCTCGCTGTTTGATCCGCCGAAGTCCGGGGAGCTGCCGCCGCTGTCGCTGCTCGATGACCCGCCGGCGCGCGAGGCGCTGTATTCGCCGGAGGCACTGGAGGGTCTCTCGCGCCTGGTGGAGATGAAGCTGAAGGACTTCGACATCGAGGCCGAGGTGGTCTCGGTGCAACCCGGCCCGGTGGTCACCTGCTTCGAGCTGCGCCCGGCGCCGGGCATCAAGGCGAGCCAGATCACCACTCTCGCGAAGGATCTGGCGCGTGCGCTCTCGGTGCTGAGCGTGCGCGTCGTCGAGGTCATTCCGGGCAAGAACGTGATGGGTCTGGAGATCGCCAACGAGAAGCGCGAGATCGTCACGCTCGGGGAGATCATTCGCTCCAAGGCCTACGACGAGGTGCACTCGCCGCTCGCGCTCGCCCTCGGCAAGGACATCGGCGGGGCGCCGGTGGTGGCGGACTTAGCGCGCATGCCGCACCTGCTGATCGCCGGCACCACCGGCTCGGGCAAATCCGTCGGCATCAACGCCATGGTGCTCTCGCTGCTGTACAAGGCCGGCCCGGAGCAGGTCCGGCTGATCATGATCGATCCGAAGATGCTCGAGCTGTCGGTGTACGAGGGCATCCCGCACCTGCTCTCCCCGGTGGTCACCGACATGAAACAGGCGGCCAACGCGCTGCGCTGGTGCGTCGCGGAGATGGAGCGGCGCTATCAGCTGATGGCCGCCGTCGGGGTGCGCAACATCACCGGGTTCAACCGGCGGGTGAAGGACGCCAACGATGCCGGCAAGCCCATCATCGATCCGGTGATGATCGCGCGCGCCGCCAACGATCCGAGCATCGATCAGAGCCAGATCCCGACCCTCACGCCGCTGCCGTACGTGGTGGTGGTGATCGATGAGCTGGCCGACATGATGATGATCGTCGGCAAGAAGGTCGAGGAGCTCATCGCGCGCCTGGCGCAGAAGGCGCGCGCCTCGGGCATCCACCTGGTGCTCGCCACGCAGCGCCCCTCGGTCGATGTGATCACCGGTCTGATCAAGGCCAACATTCCCTGCCGCATCGCCTTTCAGGTCTCCGCCAAGGTCGACTCGCGCACCATCCTCGATCAGATGGGCGCCGAGACGCTGCTCGGGCACGGCGACATGCTCTACCTGCCGTCCGGCACCGCGCTGCCGACGCGCGTGCACGGTGCGTTCGTCTCCGACCAGGAGGTGCACCGGGTGGCCGAGGCGCTGAAGAAGCTCGCTCCGCCGAACTACGTCGAGGAAGTGCTCGACGGTCCGCAGACCCCCATTCCGGGACTGTCCGGGGAGGAAGGCGAGGGCGGTGCGAGTGCCGATCCGGAACAGGATGCGCTCTATGACGAGGCGGTCCGCATCGTCACGACCGACCGCAAACCGTCCATCTCCTACGTCCAGCGGCGATTGAAGATCGGCTACAACCGCGCCGCGCGGTTGCTCGAATCGATGGAAATGGCCGGACTGGTCGGCCCCCTGCAATCGAACGGGTCGCGCGAGGTGTTGGTGCCGGCGCGCCCGGAGGACTGATTCCATGACCACACGAGTCTCCCGGATGGCGCTCGCGGCCGTCCTCGGTGGCCTGCTGCCGGCGCTGCTGCCGGTCGGGGCCGCACCGGCCGCAGTCGCCACCTCGGCGCCGACGCCGCTCGATCAATTTCTCAGCCGCCTGCACACGCTGCGGGTGAGCTTCCGCCAGACGCTGGTCGATGCGCACGGCGCGCTGCTGTCGCGCGCGAGCGGTACGCTCATCGTCGAGCGGCCGGGCAAATTCCGCTGGAGCATCCATCCGCTCCCCGCAGCGCACGGGGCGGATGCCGCCGGCGCCGGGCAGCTGATGGTGGCCGACGGGCGCAACCTGTGGTTCTACGATCGGGATCTGGCGCAGGTGACCGTGCAGCCGGTGAGTGCGGCGCTGTCGGCAACGCCGGCGATGCTGCTGTCGGGGACCGTCGATGTCCGCTCGCACTTCACCGAGCGCCCCGCTGGGGTGCGCCAGGGACTCACCTGGGTGTTCGTCGCGCCGCGCCAGGCCTCGCAGGCGGATTTTCGCAGTGCGCTGTTCGGGTTCACGCACGGCACGCTCAAGCGGATGATTCTCGAGGACACGCTCGGGCAGGAGGCCACCATCGTGTTCGAACACGTCGCGGTGAATGCGCCGGTGCCGGCCGCCACATTCGACTTCACGCCGCCGAAGGGCGTGGATGTGATCGGCACGCCCGCGCGGTGAGCGCCGGGGAGGCACCTCGACCCGAGGCGACCCGGCCGCTGGCGGACCGGATGCGCCCGCGCACGCTCGATGAGGTCGCCGGCCAGACGCACCTGCTCGCGCCGGGCAAGCCGCTGCGGCAGGCGATCGAGTCCGGGCGGCTGCACTCCCTCGTGCTCTGGGGACCGCCGGGCACCGGCAAGACCACACTGGCGCGGCTGATCGCGCAGAGCAGCCACGCCCAGTTCATCGCGCTCTCGGCCGTGATGGCCGGCGTGAAGGACATTCGCGCCGCGGTGGATGCGGCCCGTGCGGAACGCGAGCGCAGCGGACGGTCCACGGTGCTCTTTCTCGATGAGGTGCATCGCTTCAACAAGGCGCAGCAGGACACGTTTCTGCCGTACCTGGAGGACGGCACACTCACCTTCGTCGGTGCCACGACCGAGAATCCGTCATTTGAAGTGGTCAGCGCGCTGCTGTCGCGGGCGCGCGTGTATGTGTTGAAGCCGCTCGGGGAGGAGGATCTGCTGCGTCTGTTGCGCACGGCACTCACCGACGCGCAACGCGGTCTCGGCGCGCTCGCGCTCGAGGCCGATCCGCAGGCCCTCGAGCTGATGGCGCGTGCGGCGGACGGCGACGGCCGTCGCGCACTGAACATGCTCGAGCTCGCCGCTGCGCTCACCGAGGCCGCCGGCCCCGGCGCGCACCTCACGCTCGAGCGCGCGACCGAAGTGGCGAGCGGCACGCGCCGGCGGTTCGACAAGGGCGGTGAGCAGTTCTACGACCAGATCTCCGCGCTGCACAAGGCGGTGCGCGGCACCGATCCGGATGCGGCGCTGTACTGGTTCGCGCGCATGCTCGATGGGGGCTGCGATCCGCTCTACATCGCGCGCCGCGTGGTGCGCATGGCGGTCGAGGACATCGGGCTCGCCGACCCGCGCGCCTTCGCCCTGGTGCTCGATGCCTGGGAGGCCTACGACCGCCTCGGCAGCCCCGAGGGTGAGCTTGCGCTCGCCAACGCGGTGGTGTATCTCGCCTGCGCGCCCAAGAGCAACGCGGTGTATGTCGCGATGGGGGAGGTCAAGGCCGACATCGAGCGCTTCGGGACCCTCGAGGTGCCGCTGCGGCTGCGCAATGCGCCGACGCGCCTGATGGAGAACCTCGGCTACGGCCGCGGCTACCGCTACGCGCACGATGAGCCGGGCGGCTATGCCGCCGGGGAGCGCTACCTGCCGGATGAGCTGCCCGATCGGCGATACTACCGGCCCGTGCCGCGCGGCTTGGAGATCAAGATCGGCGAGGCACTGGCCAAATTGAGGAATCTGAAGTCATGATCGATCCGAAAATGGTGCGGTCCGACCCCGAGGCCGTGGCGCACAACCTCGCGCGGCGCGGGTATGCGCTCGACGTGGCCCGGCTGCGCACCCTCGAGGAGCAGCGCAAGGCCGCGCAGGTCGAGGCCGACCGGGTGCGCGCCGAGCGCAACGCGACGGCCAAAGCGGTCGGCATGGCCAAGGGCCGCGGCGAGGATGCGAGCGCGCTGCTCGCGCGCGGCGAGCAGCTGACCGGTGAACTCGCGGCGGCCGAGCAGGCGCTGAACGCGGTGCAGGGCGAGCTCGAGGGCTGGCTGCTGACGCTGCCGAACCTGTTGCACGAGTCGGTGCCGGCCGGCGGCGGCGAGGACGACAACCTCGAAGTGCGTCGCTGGGGCGCGCCGCGCGCCTTCGAGTTCGAGCCGCTCGATCACGTGGCGATCGGCGAGCGGCTCGGGGGCCTGGATTTCGAGGCGGCCGCGCGCATCTCCGGGGCCCGCTTCGTGGTGATCCGCGGGGAGCTCGCCCGACTGCACCGGGCACTCGCGCAGTTCATGCTCGACCTGCACACCCAGGAGCACGGCTACACCGAGGTGTACGTGCCGTACCTGGTGCAGAGTCAGGCGCTGATCGGCACCGGACAGCTGCCGAAGTTCGAGGAGGACCTGTTCGCGGTGCGCGGCGCGCAGGGCTTCTACCTGATTCCCACCGCCGAGGTGCCGGTGACCAACCTGGTGCGCGAGCAGATCGTGCCCGCCGAGGCGCTGCCGCTGCGCTTCGTGTGTCACTCGCCGTGCTTTCGCTCCGAGGCCGGTTCCGCCGGCAAGGACACCCGCGGCATGATCCGCAGCCACCAGTTCGACAAGGTCGAAATGGTCCAGATCGTGCGCCCGGAGGATTCCTACCGCGCACTCGAGGAGCTCGTCGGGCACGCCGAGCAGGTGCTGAAGCGCCTGGAGCTGCCGTTTCGCACCGTGGCGCTGTGTGCCGGTGACATCAGCGCGAGCAGCGCCAAGACCTATGATCTGGAAGTGTGGTTGCCCTCGCAGCGGCGCTATCGGGAGATCTCCTCCTGCAGCAATTTCGAGGCCTTCCAGGCCCGGCGCATGCAGGCACGCTGGCGCGCCGCGCAGGGTAAGCCCGAGCCGGTGCACACCTTGAACGGCTCAGGCCTTGCCGTCGGCCGCACGCTGGTGGCGGTGCTCGAGAACTACCAGCAGCCCGATGGCACGGTGCTCGTGCCGGCGGCGCTGCGGGCCTACCTCGGCGGGCGCGAACGGCTCGGCGCGTAAGCCTCGGGGGCGCTGCGCGCCGCCGAGGCCGCGCGCCGCCCACAACGACTCCGGGGGAGAGATGACCGCACTCAGTAAATCGCTCAAGCCGCGCCATCTGGAGATGATCTCCATCGGCGGGATCATCGGGGCCGGCCTGTTCGTCGGCAGCAGCGCCTCGATTGCCGCGGTGGGTCCGGCGATCGTGCTGAGTTATCTCATCACCGGCACGCTGGTGCTGGTGGTGATGCGCATGCTCGGGGAGATGTCCCTCAGCATGCCGAACGTCACCTCCTTCACCGAGTTCGCGCGCGCGGGACTCGGGCCGTGGGCGGGGTTCATTGCCGGGTGGCTGTACTGGTATTTCTGGATCATCGTGGTGCCGGCCGAGGCCATTGCCGGGGCCAACATCCTGCACGTGTGGATGCCGCAGCTGCCGACCGGGCTGCTCGGCTGCGTGCTGATGGGACTGATGACCGGGGTGAACCTGATGTCGGCGCGCTCCTATGGGGAGTTCGAGTTCTGGTTCGCCTCGATCAAGGTGGCCGCGATCGTGGTGTTCATCGCGCTCGCCGGGGCGTTCGTGCTCGGTTGGAGCGACCCGCACGGGGCGAACCTGCACAACCTCGTCGCCCATGGCGGGTTCATGCCGCGCGGCCCGGTGTCGGTGCTGGCCGGGGCGGTGACGGTGTTCTTCTCCCTCACCGGGGCGGAAATCGTCGCGGTCGCGGCGGCCGAGTCCACCGATCCGTCGCGCGCGATCTCCCGGCTCACCAGTTCAATCATTCTGCGCATCCTCACGTTCTACGTCGGTTCGGTGTTCCTGATCATGGCGGTCGTGCCGTGGAACCGCATCCGCATCGGCCAGTCGCCGTTCACGCTCGCGCTGATGCACATGCATTTCTGGTGGGCGGGGATCGCGATGGACGCGATCATCCTCACGGCGGTGCTCTCGTGCCTGAACTCCGCGTTCTACGTGTGCTCGCGGGTGCTGTTCGTGCTCGCCGAGCGCGGCGATGCGCCGCAGGGTCTGATCAAACTCAACGCGCGGCGCGTGCCGGTGCGCTCGGTGCTGCTGTGCAGCGGCGCCGGCGTGATCGGCATTCTCGCGGCGATCAAGGCGCCGCAGAGCGTGTTCGCCTTCCTGGTGGATGCCTCGGGAGCGCTCATGGTGTTCGTCTACGGGCTGATTGCCCTGGCGCACCTGCGCATGCGGCGCCGGCGCGAGCGGGCCGGGGAGCCGGCGCCGGCGCTCACCATGTGGTTCTTTCCGTGGTCGAGTTATCTGGCGATCGCCGCGATGCTGGCGATCCTCATCGCCATGCAGTTCACGCCGGGACTGGGCGCGGATCTGCACGTGAGCCTGATTTCCCTCGCGGTGGTGAGCATCGTCTACCTGGGGCTGCGCGCCTGGCGAGCCCGGCGCGCGGGCCCGGACCGGCCCGAGGGTGATGCCGCGCCGCGCCTGGAGTCGGCCGAGGGCCGCAGCGATGCGTGAGAGGATGCACGGCGGTGGATGCGCCGAGCCGAGCCTGCGGCACGGTCGGCATCGCTACTATCCCTGGTAGTACTCCCGGGCGGCGCCCGTAGAATCCCGGGCAAATCGCAGTCGGCACCCGCGACGGACCCTTGGGGGGTGCCCCTATGTTCCTGTCAAGCAGCCTTGGGGGTGACGGGGTGATAAAAGGTCCCATCACGCAGCATGGCGAACAAGACGTCGCAGCGACGCCTAGCGAGCGCGATCAGGGCCTGGTTGTGCCGCTTGCCCTGACTGACCTTGCGCTCGTAGTACGCCCGGGAGACCGGGTCGCGCAGGGCGGCGAAGGCCGAGAGGAACAGCGCGCGCTTGAGCACCTTGTTGCCCCGCCGGGAGGGATGTTCTCCGCGGATCGAGGATCCGGAGCGACGCGTCACCGGGGAGAGCCCCGCGTAAGCGGCCAAGTGCGCTGCGGAGTGGAAGTCGCGGCAGACGACCTCCGTCAGGAGTCGTGCGGCGGTCCTGATGCCGACTCCTGGCAGGCTCATCAGGACCGGGCAAAGAGGGTGCGCATGCACCCGGACCTCGACCTCGCGGGCGAGGTCCTCGCGCTGTGTGCGCAAGGTGCTCAGCTGCTGCACCAGAGGGGGCACGACGAGCCCGACGACCTCGGTGCCGGGCACGACCACATGTTGCTCGCTGAGCGCCTGGTAGATGCCCTCCGCAAGCCGCTCAGCCATGCGGGGAGCAAGCTTCTTCAGACGCGTGACCAGGCGCGGGCGGCTCACAGCGGCGAGCGCGCCGGGCGTCGGGTATCTCTGCAGCAGATCGAGCACGGCCGGATGGTCGAGGTGCGGACCGAGCACGCGCTCGAGCGCGGGATGGATTTGCGTGAGCAGGCCCCGCAGGCGATTGCTGACCTGGGTGATCTGTGCCGCCAGATCGTCGTCGAAGCCGCACAACAGCATCAGTTCGGCGAGTGCGTCGTCCGCCAGTCGCAGCGTGCGCAGTGCATGGGGCATCGACCGGGCCGCTTCGGCGATGATCGCCGCATCCCGGGCGTCCATCTTGGCTTCGCCCGCGTGCAGGTCCGCGATGCGACGCATGGCGAGGCCGGGCAGATACGCCACTGCGACGCCTTCAGCGCGTGCGACCGCGATCGGCAGCGCTCCGATCGAGGCGGGCTGATCAACGACGAACAGCAATGTCCCATGGGATCTGAGCTCCTTGATCAGCGCCTTGAGCTGCGCTTCACCGTTCGGC
>JAKBDK010000056.1:0-17277 GCA_021834525.1 Pseudomonadota bacterium
TCTCCTTTCGCACCAATACGGCCGAGCAGAGGTGCCATGGCCCGAGCGCTGTGGCAAAATGGCCAGTCCCGCAGGGTTGCCGCCCGACCGTCATCCGGTTTGCTTGATGCCCTCCGCTGGAGCCGCTCCGGGCCCGGGTGCCGCGGATACGGGGCGATCGGGCGCAGCGCCGCTGCACATCCCAATTGGTTCGAGGTTCACGAATGCAGGTTTCGTTGTCCACCCGCGGGGCTCTCGAGCGCCGCCTGGAAGTGGCCGTCCCGGCCGACGAGGTTCACCAGGAGTTCGAGCAGCGCCTGAAACAGGTGGCGCGCTCGGCGCGTCTGAAAGGCTTCCGGCCGGGCAAGGCGCCCATGCCGGTGGTGCGCAAGCAGTTCGGCGAGCAGGTGCATGCGGAGGTGGTCGATCACCTGATCCGCAGCTCCCTGGCGCAGGTGCTGCGCGAGCAGAACCTGACCCCGGCCGGCGGGCCGCGCATCGAGCCGATCGCCGTCTCCCCGGGGGCGGAGCTGAAGTACGCGGCGGTCTTCGAGATCATGCCGGAGATCAAGGTGAAATCGCCCGAGGGGACCGCGATCTCCCGGCCGACCGCCGAGGTCATCGACAGCGACATCGATGCGATGATCGAGAGCATGCGCAAGCAGCGCCCGGTGTTCACGGTGGTGGAACGTCCGGCGGCCGAGAACGATCGGGTGACCGTCGATTTCACCGGCCTGATGGACGGCAAGCCGTTCGAGGGCGGTGACGGCCGGGACGTGACGCTCCTGCTCGGGCGGCCGGAGAACCGACCGGAACTCGACGCGGCGCTGAACGGGGCGAGCGCGGGCGACACGCGCAGCGTGACCGTGAACTTCCCGGCCGAGACGAGCAACGCGGCGCTCGCCGGCAAGGCGGCCGAGCTCACCGTGACGGTGAAGCGGGTCGAGGCGCAGTCGCTGCCCGAGGTCGATGAGGCGTTCTGCCAGGCGTTCGGCGTCGAGGACGGCGGGCTCGAGACGCTGCGCGCCGAGGTGCGCAAGAGCATGGAACGGGAGCTCTCGGACCTGGTGCGCGGCCGGCTGCGCAGCCAGGTGCTCGATGCGCTCTACACGCAAAATCCGATCGAGCTGCCGCGGACGCTGCTCGAGGAGCAGGTGCAGCAGATGCAGATCGAAGCCGCCCGTAACATGGGCGTGCGGGAGATCTCACAGATGCCCGCCCGCGAGCCGTTCGAGGCCCCGGCGCGCAAACGCGCCGCTCTGGGGCTGATCCTCGGGCAGATCATCCAGAGCGAGGGCCTGCAGGTCGAGCGCTCACGGGTCGAGACGCGGCTGGAGGACCTGGTGGCGAGCTACCCGGATCCGGAGGAGGCGCGTGGCGCCTACCGCAAGAGTCGCGAGGCGATGCGCCAGATCGAGTCGGCGGTGCTCGAGGAGCAGGTGATCGACTGGTTCCTCGCCCGTGCCCAGGTGAACGACCAGCCGATGTCCTTCCAGGAACTGACCGGCTTCGGCCGCGAAAACGAGACCCGCTAGCCTGCGCGCAACTCCCCGGGGCGCTCGCCGCACGTGGCGAACGTCCTGGCGAGTCTCGCGGGGCCGGACTTGCCTCCGGCTCCGACTGCCCGCGTAATGAGAGAACCGTGGAGACCCGAGCATGAACGAGCGCGCATTGAATTTGGTGCCCATCGTCGTCGAGCAGACCGCCCGCGGCGAGCGGTCTTATGACATCTACTCGCGACTGCTGAAGGAGCGGGTGGTGTTCGTCGTCGGCCCGATCGATGATTATGTCGCCAACGTCGTGGTGGCGCAGTTGCTGTTCCTCGAGTCGGAGAACCCCGAGAAGGACATCGCGCTGTACATCAATTCCCCGGGCGGGGTGGTGACGGCGGGCCTGGCGATGTACGACACCATGCAGTTCATCAAGCCCGACGTGAGCACGATCTGCGTCGGCCAGGCCGCCAGCATGGGTGCGGTGCTGCTCGCCGCCGGCGCGGCCGGCAAGCGCTTCTGCCTGCCGCATGCGCGCGTCATGATCCACCAGCCGCTCGGCGGCTTTCAGGGTCAGGCGGCCGACATGGAGATCCATGCGAAGGAAATGCTCGAGACGCGCGACCGGCTGAATCACATCCTCGCCAGGCACACCGGCCAGAGCGTCGAGCAGATCAAGCTCGATACCGACCGTGACCGGTTCATGGACTGGACGGAAGCCAAGCGCTACGGCCTGATCGACCAGGTCCTGGAGAAGCGCGGTGACTTGGGCGCCGGGGCTGGAAAGTCCGGCTGAACGCCCCCACCCAGGCTTCAGGAAACGCGGCTGCGGGGCTCGCCATGCCCGCACCGCGGTCCGCGTTGCCAAGAAGTGAAATCCGTCAAACAATTCCCGCTGAGACAACGACTTGGCCGTGCGGTAGTGCTTTGCCTCACGGCGGCGCTGCGTGCTATAAGAACGGTGTCTCTTGCGGGAAACCGTGGGCATTTGGACGCAGTTCGCGACGTCTGCGTAAGATGATTGAAGACCATGCCTCTTGAGGGCTTTTAAATGAGTGACGATTCCCGCGGCCGCCACGACGACGGCAAACTTCTGTACTGCTCGTTCTGCGGGAAGAGCCAGCACGAGGTGCGCAAGCTCATCGCCGGCCCCTCGGTGTTCGTCTGCGACGAGTGTGTCGAGCTGTGCAACGACATCATTCGCGAGGAACTCGAGGACCGTGCCGAGCGCGCCCGCGACAAGCTGCCGAAGCCGCACGAAATCAAGAAGGTACTCGATGAGTACGTGATCGGTCAGGAGCGCGCCAAGAAGGTGCTCT
Organism: Pseudomonadota bacterium; assembly: GCA_021834525.1. Lineage (GTDB taxonomy): Bacteria > Pseudomonadota > Gammaproteobacteria > Steroidobacterales > Steroidobacteraceae > 13-2-20CM-66-19. The sequence goes on from JAKBDK010000056.1 coordinate 2,789, forward strand.
CGGTGGCCGTGTACAACCATTACAAGCGTCTGCAGACGCGCACCGCCGGTGCGCGCACCAAGGACGAGGTCGAGATCGCCAAGAGCAACATCCTGCTCATCGGCCCGACCGGCTGCGGCAAGACGCTGCTCGCCGAGACCCTCGCTCGGCTGCTGAACGTGCCGTTCACGATCGCCGATGCCACGACCTTGACCGAGGCCGGATACGTCGGCGAGGACGTCGAGAACATCATCCAGAAGCTGCTCCAGAAGTGCGACTACGACGTCGAGAAGGCGCAGACCGGCATCGTCTACATCGATGAGATCGACAAGATCTCGCGCAAGTCCGACAACCCCTCGATCACCCGCGACGTCTCCGGCGAGGGCGTGCAGCAGGCGCTGCTGAAGCTCATCGAGGGCACCGTCGCCTCGGTGCCGCCGCAGGGCGGGCGCAAGCATCCGCAGCAGGAGTTCCTGCAGGTCGACACGAGCAACATCCTGTTCATCTGCGGCGGGGCGTTCGCGGGCCTGGAGAAGATCATCCTGAACCGCACGCAAAAGAGCGGTATCGGCTTCACCTCCGAGGTGCGCACCGCGCAGGAGCGCCCGCACGGCAGCGATCTGTTCCACGACGCGGAGCCGGAGGATCTGATCAAGTTCGGTCTGATCCCGGAGTTCGTCGGCCGTCTGCCGGTGGTCGCCACGCTCGATGAGCTCGATGAGGCGGCGCTGGTGTCGATCCTGACCGAGCCGAAGAACGCGCTCACCAAGCAGTACCGGCGCCTGTTCGAGATGGAGGGTTCCGAGCTCGAATTTCGCGACGACGCGCTGCGCGCCGTGGCCCGTCGGGCCATGCAGCGCAAGACCGGTGCGCGCGGCTTGCGGACCATCCTTGAAACGGTCCTGCTCGACACCATGTATGACTTGCCGACGCTGCGGGATGTTGCCAAGGTCGTGGTCGATGAGACCGTGATCGATGGCTCGAGCACCCCGTACGTCGTGTATCGCTCCGAGGAAGGCCGTCCGGCTGGAACCGAGGAGCCCCGGCGGGCCGCCGGCCACTGACCCTGCGCGCCCCGGGTGCGCAGGGCGCGCCGCCCGCCAGCTCAATCATTCGAGGCTTCGAGCGTGTCTGAATCCAACACCTCTACTGAGCCCGTGGCAGCCGCGCGGGGCGTCCCCGTGCTGCCGCTGCGGGATGTGGTCGTCTACCCGCACATGGTGATCCCGCTGTTCGTCGGCCGGGAGAAGTCCATCGAGGCGCTCGAAGTCGCCATGCGCGCCGACCGGCGCATCATGCTGGTGGCGCAAAAGCAGGCCGACATCGATGATCCGAAGGCCGACGATCTGTACCGGATCGGCACCGTCGCGACGATCCTGCAGCTGCTGAAGCTGCCCGACGGCACGGTCAAGGTCCTGGTCGAGGGCGTCGACCGGGCCCGCATCGAGCGGCTGAACCCGGGCGAGTACTACTCGGCCGAGATCGAGGCGCTGCCCGATGTGGAGTCCTACGACGAGCGCGAGATGGACGTCATGTCCCGCTCGGTGGTCTCGCAGTTCGAGCAGTACGTCAAGCTCAACAAGAAGGTGCCGCCGGAGGTGCTCACTGCACTGGCGGGCATCGAGCAGGCCGGGCGCCTCGCCGACACCGTCGCGGCGCACATGTCGGTCAAGCTCGCCGAGAAGCAGAAGGTGCTCGAGATCCTGGACGTGAAGAAGCGTCTCGAGCACATCCTGGTCGCCATCGAAGGCGAGCTCGACGTGCTGCAGATCGAGAAGCGCATCCGCGGTCGCGTCAAGGCGCAGATGGAGAAGAGCCAGCGCGAGTACTACCTCAACGAGCAGATGAAGGCCATCCAGAAGGAGCTCGGTGAGATGGACGAGGGCGGCAATGAGCTCGCCGACCTCGAGGGACGCATCGCGCGCGCCGGCATGCCGAAGGAGGCGCGCGAGAAAGCGACCAGTGAGCTGAACAAGCTGAAGATGATGTCGCCCATGTCGGCCGAAGCGACCGTGGTGCGCAACTACATCGACTGGCTGGTCAAGGTGCCCTGGAAGAAGCGCACCAAGATCATCAAGGACATCGCCCGCGCCGAGCAGGTGCTCGATGAGGATCATTTCGGGCTCGAGAAGGTCAAGGAGCGCATCGTCGAGTATCTCGCCGTGCAGCAGCGCGTGGAGAAGCTCAAGGGTCCGATCCTGTGCCTGGTCGGACCGCCGGGTGTCGGCAAGACCTCCCTCGGTCAGAGCATCGCGCGGGCCACGAACCGCAAGTTCGTGCGCATGTCGTTGGGCGGGGTGCGCGATGAGGCCGAGATCCGCGGTCACCGGCGCACCTACATCGGGTCGCTGCCCGGCAAGATCGTGCAGAACATGTCCAAGGCCGGCGTGCACAACCCGCTGTTCCTGCTCGATGAGATCGACAAGATGTCGATGGACTTCCGCGGCGATCCGTCCTCGGCCCTGCTCGAGGTGCTCGACCCGGAGCAGAACTCGACGTTCAACGACCATTACCTCGAGGTCGACCTGGATCTCTCGGAGGTCATGTTCGTCTGCACCGCCAACAGTCTGAACATTCCCGCGCCATTGCTCGATCGCATGGAAGTGATCCGTCTGCCGGGCTACACCGAAGACGAGAAGATGAATATCGCGCGGCGCTACCTCGTGCCGAAGCAGATCAAGAGCAATGGCCTGAAGGACCAGGAGCTGAAGGTCTCCGATGCGACGCTGCTCGACATCGTGCGCTATTACACGCGCGAAGCCGGGGTGCGCAATCTGGAGCGCGAAATCGCCAAGATCTGCCGCAAGGCGGTCAAGCAGCTGCTGCTGCACAAGAAGGACGAGCGGCAGGTGAATGTCACGCCGCGCAACCTGGAGAAGTATCTCGGGGTGCGCCGGTTCCGCTACGGCAAGGCCGAGGATCAGAACCGCGTCGGACAGGTCACCGGGCTCGCCTGGACCGAAGTCGGCGGAGAGCTCCTCACGATCGAAGCGGCGGTGGTGCCCGGCAAGGGCAAGCTGCAGCACACCGGGCAGCTCGGTGAGGTGATGCAGGAGTCGATCCAGGCAGCGATGACCGTGGTGCGCAGCCGCGCCCAGGTGCTCGGTCTGGAGAGCGAGTTCTACCAGAAGCTCGACGTCCATCTGCACATCCCCGAAGGGGCCACTCCGAAGGACGGCCCGAGCGCCGGTATCGGCATGTGCACCGCGTTGGTCTCGGCACTGACGCGCATCCCGGTGCGCTCGGATGTCGCGATGACCGGTGAGATCACCCTGCGCGGGGAAGTGCTGCCGATCGGCGGGCTGAAGGAGAAGCTGCTCGCGGCGCACCGGGGCGGCATCAAGACGGTGCTGATCCCGGATGAGAACCGCAAAGATTTGGTCGAGATCCCGGACAACATCAAGGGAAATCTCGAGATCAAGCCGGTCAAGTGGATCGATGAAGTGCTGGCGCTCGCGCTGACGCAGCAACCCGTGCCGCTGGCGCACGAGGCGGCGGCGCCGGTACCGGCGGCCGAAGCACCCGTCGCCGCCGAGGCGCGGCGCGGCCGACGCAACGGTCGCAAGCAGGTCCCGCCGGCGCATTGATCGATGATGTACGCCGCGCCATGCTCGCAGCAGCATGGCGCGGCGTTCTGTTACGCGGCACGGGCGCGGGTGCTTAGCTCAGTTGGTAGAGCGTCGCCTTTACACGGCGAATGTCGGGGGTTCGAATCCCTCAGCACCCACCACTTAAGTCCTGGAAATTAAAACAAAAACGGCTGGTACTAGGTGCCAGTGAGTGCCACAAGGTCGCACGAAATGGCACAGTCACTGTGCCAGATTAGTGCCAAGCCGCGGTGCCAGAAGAAAGCGCGATTGCGGCGTTGTGATGCCTTCTGCGACCTAGCTCAGCCTGTAGGAGGGGCGATAGCGCCCGTGGTGGCGGGCCGGAACGCTCGCTGGCAAATACTCTGCACTGGCTTTGGCGGCCTCCAGCAGCAGCTTTCCGGCTAGCTCACCATGATCGAGCCCGTCCAGCGCGGCCAGGGAGCGCAGAGCGCGCAGGGCGGGGCGCTCCACCCATAACTCCATTCGCACGCGGCCGGCGTGATTGCCCGGGCGCGATCGACCTCGCGGTTGCCGCCGGGTGGCGGCGTCCGCATACGCATCAACGTCGAATCCTGGCTCGGCACGGGCGTCACGATCACGTAACGCCAGCAATTTTTCGAGAATGTCACCGCGCGGTCGGCCTGCGGCTACTGCGAATCTGGCTGCGGCGCTGCGGGCTTCGGGAAGGACCCAAAGCTCGAGGCGGACCTTACCGACGTGGCGACTGCGGAGGCGAAAGGCTCGTTGGTAGTCGCGACGGGCCTGCTCTCGATCTATGACGTGACGGCTACGTTTGGGTGACATAAGACAAAACCGGTAATTTTCCCCACAGTCAAGGCGCATATATTACCGGTTTTGTGGTGGAGCGGAACACTGGGTACCACTAGGGCCCACCCAGGGGAGAAGCCCTGTAGCCGAAGTGGCTACGCGGCATCAGGCCACGCCCATGGACTTTTCCTCCCTTCCCCCGACGCTCGGTGTCGAAGGCTTAGCGGCGCTTCTGCACGCCGCCCCACAAACCGTCAAGAACAATGCTTCGCGGGCGCCAGAAAAGCTCCCGCCGCCTGTCAGGACCGGCGGCCGGAGGCTCATTTGGATTACCAGAGATGTCTTCACATGGCTTGAGGCGCGCCGCGCCGCGCCTGCGCCCGCTGCACTGGTAGCTCACCTGGCAGCGCCCGACGCACCCCCGTTCCTTCCTCGGGTGTCTGTAGCGCCCGCGGGCGGCGCAGCGCCCCCGAAGCGGGGGCGACCGACGAAGGCGGAGCAGCTCGCTCGCCGCGCGAGAGGCGTCTGATGCGCCGGCTCGAGCGGATGACGGACATTGCTCGCGGGGGCGGTCAGGAGCCGTCACCTACGGCAGCACCTCCCGCTGCGTACTTCATCGCGGACGTCCTTGACTGGGTGCCGAAGGCCGATATCGCCTCGATGGAACATCCGATCTTTGCGCTGCGCGCTGGAGATACGTGTGTGCGGACATACGAGCGCGGCGGAATAAAGGTCGTGGTGAAAGCCGGTCCCGACGGTCGGGCGACAATCCATGATAAGGACGTCTGGATCTACGCCGTTAGTCAACTCATGGAGGCGCTGAATCGGGGCCGGGCAGATGTGAGCCGCACGGTCCGATTTACGGCGCATGATTTCTTTACCACCACACAGCGCCAAACCAGCGGTGAGGCATACCGACTCATGGGTGAGACGCTCGCGCGTCTTGCCGGGACTCGAGTCGAAACAAACGTCGAAACGGCTGGACAGCGTGAGCGGACGGGGTTCGGACTCGTGGACTCGTGGCGCGTGGTCGAGCGCGATACGGACGGGCGCATGGTGGCTGTGGAGGTGACGCTGCCCGAGTGGCTATATCGATCCGTACAGTCTGCGAAGGTACTCACTCTCTCGCCTGCGTATTTCCACATTCGCTCGCCTCTTGCGCGGCGAGTCTACGAGCTCGCGCGCAAACACTGCGGCTACCAGTGCCGTTGGCGCGTCAGTCTCGAGGTGCTCCGTCAGAAATCCGGGAGCACGGCCAGTTCGCGAGAGTTTCGCCGCAAGATGCGGGTGTTTGTCAAGCGAAACGACCTGCCGGACTACAGAGTTGTGCTGACCGAGCAGGGGTCTGTGGCCTTCTATCCGCGGGCGACGCGCGGCACTGTCGCGCAGATCAAAGATCTCATCAATGGCGCCTTGCGCCCAGAAGAGCGGCGGGGCCTGCAACCGATCGCGACCACTGACAGCGTACACGCCGCTGTGGCGGGAGATGTGCTGCATGGAGAGTTCTCGGTTATCCCGGACCCTGCGGACCGTAGGTCACTGAGAGCGATCGGAGGGCGGCCCGAGGAGCGGGGCGGCCGGCCGCCGATCCCCACTACCGACGGCGTGCATGCCGTTGTGGATAACTTGCGCCTCCCTGTGGATTAGCACGTCATTCCAGCCACACCTCGGTGACGCGGCCTTCGTCATTTCAACCACGCGCAAATTCGTCATTTCAGCCACGCTCATTCGTCGCGACTCAGTCCAAGCATTTGTTTTTGTACGTATTTTTGCCTGTCTGGTCGGCCGTAACTCGCGCGCGATTAACTCTGGAGGATATAACTCAAGAGACGACACGCATGTGGATTCTAGGCCGTGTGAAGTAAGCGGTCAGCCGACGGCGTGATTGCGGCGCGTGGGGTGGCACGGATAGGGTCGTTCTGGTGTTGATCACTGGAGCGAGCGATGACGAAGAGACGAGTGAAGCGCAGCGCGGCGATGTGGCGGGAGCTGTTCCGGCGGCAGACGAGCAGCGGCTTGGTGACGGCGGAGTTTTGCCGACGGGAAGGGATCAACGCGGGATTATTCCGCCGCTGGCGCGCGGCGTTGGCGGAGCCAAAGAGGGGTAGGGGCGGCGCGAGCCGAACCAGGGGCAGGCCCGAAGCGGTCACCCCGTCGACGACCTCGTTCATTGACCTCGGTGGACTCGGATCGGCAGGCACATCACGGTTTGATATCCGCCTTGAGCTCGGCGGCGGGATCGTGTTGAGCATTGCGCGCGGCTGATGTTCTTTGCCGAGGGACAGATCCGGGTGCACCTGTACGGGCAGCCCTGCGATATGAGGAAGTCCTACGACGGCCTGCAGGCCCTCGCCCGCCATGCCATGGGGTTGAACCCGCTGGATGGCGCCTTGTATGTCTTCGTGAACCGGCGCGGCTCGCAGCTGAAGTGCCTGTATTTCGACCGCAGCGGCTTTTGCATCTGGGGCAAGCGGCTCGAGAGCGGGAAGTTCATCGGCGACTGGTCCGCGGTACGCACGCGGGAGATGGACTGGACGGGGTTGAAATTGCTCATCGAGGGACTGGAGGGCAAGCGGGTGCGCAAGCGTTTCATGTTGCCCTTGCAAGCGAGCAAAAACCTGTAAACGAAGCGCTTTGGTGTGCGCTGTCATGTTATGATGCCGCGCATGTCGAGCGCGCTGCAAGAGGTCACGGACGGTCGGGCGGAACTCACCGCGCTCGAGCGCTCGCAGGCTCATGCGATCACGGCGCTGCGTGAGGAAGTGGCCGCGCTCAAACACCAGCTCGAGTGGTTCCGCCGCCAGATCTTCGGTCAAACAAGCGAACGGTTCATCCCTGAGCCCGATCCGGCGCAGTTGCATTTGGGTGAGGTGTTTCCGGTCCCCGAGCCGCCGCTCGAGCAACGCGAGACGATCGCGGCGCATACCCGCCGGGTGGCGGCCGCGGACGGCGCCGAGGGCGAGGAGCTGAAGTTCTTCGATGAGTCGAAGGTGCCGGTGCAGACCATCGTGCTGATGCCCGAGACGGTGCGGCGACTGCCGGCCGATCAGTACGAGATCATCGGGGAGAAGATCACCTACCGCCTGGCGCAGCGCCCAGGCAGCTACCAGGTGCTGAAGTACCGCCGCCCGGTGGTCAAGCTCAAAGCCACCGAGGCGATCCACACCGTGCCCGCCCCGGCGGCGATCTTCGAGGGCAGCCGGGCGGATGTGAGCTTCGCGGCCGGCCTCCTGGTCGACAAATTTGCCTGGCACCTGCCGCTGTATCGTCAGCACCAGCGGCTCGAAGCGGCTGGCATCACGGTCAGCCGCCCCTGGCTCACCCAGATCGCCCAGCGCACGATCGGGCTGCTGGAACCAATCCACGCCGCGCAGTTCGCCTCGATCCGCGCCTCGCGCGTGAAGGCGATGGACGAGACCCCGATCAAGGCCGGCCGAGCCGGTCACGGCAAGATGAAGACCGGGTATTTCTGGCCCGTGTACGGGGAACTCGATGAGGTCTGCTTCCCGTTCCATCCGTCCCGCTCGCACGGATACGTCAGAGAGGCCCTGGGCCTTGCGCCCGCGGCCGGCTCGGTGCTCATCACCGACGGCTACGCGGCCTACGAGCGCTATGCCAACAAGACCGGGGTGACTCACGCTCAATGCTGGGCACACACCAGGCGAGGTCTGTTCGAAGCCGAGGCGGCTGATCCACCGGCAGTCCACCAAGGGCTCGAGCAAATCAAAGCCCTCTATGCGATCGAGGACCAGATCCGCACGCTCGCCCTGGCCGGCGAGGCCAAGCAATTGCATCGCCTCACCCACGGCAAGCCGCTCGTCGAGCGCTTCTTCGACTGGGTCGATGCCCAGCTCGAGCGCCAGGGGCTCACGCCTGCGAACCCGCTCACCAAAGCGCTCGCCTATGCGCGCGAGCGACGCGCCGGCCTCGAGGTCTTTCTCACTGATCCCGACGTGCCGATCGATACCAATCATCTCGAGCGCGCGTTGCGTGTGATCCCCATGGGCAGAAAGTCGTGGTTGTTCTGCTGGACCGAGCTCGGCGCCAAGCATGTCGGCATCGTCCAGTCTCTCATCGTCACTTGTCGCCTGCACGACATCGATCCCTACACCTACCTCGTCGATGTCCTGCAGCGCATCGGCGTGCATCCCGCCAGCGGCGTCGCAGAACTCACCCCGCGCCTGTGGAAGCAGCGCTTCGCTGCCCATCCCATGCGTTCTGACTTACACGATTTCCCAGCCTGAGCCAATACGCCACCGGCTGACCGGTTACCGTGTGAACGACTCAAAAGAAATGCAGCGGAAGAGGTAGCGCCATGATCGGAGGTGCAGCGTCGGCCCAGGCGGGGTGACGGTCTGGCCGGAATCTCCACCCATCACCCCCCTGCATTTCCGTCCGCCTTTCCGGACGGGCTTTGGCCGGGCAAGCAGGGCTTCCGGATGGCATCGGGGCGGATCTCGGCTCTCAGGGCGCCACAGGCGGTCCTGCGGGGTGGTTTCAGCACGGACTCTGACGGCGCAGGAGAGGCGGAACCATATCCGGCTGAAACACCCAGAAAGAACCCATGCGGGTCCTGTTCATCTGATGACGCGCGCGGTCGGCATCTCTGTGGGGTCTCGGGGTGTTTGCTGAGTCGTTCGACTCGAGAATGTCGGCATTTCCGGGTAATGTCTGCCATACCGAACTGGCAATGTTAGTTGTGACCGGATTTTCCGCTTCCGCATGTAAACAGGTAGAGGTCGGAGAAGTTTTTGTCGCCGTCGATTCCCGCAGAAGTTACATGTGGGAACATGCCGTGCTCTACGACATAAAATAACTTGCCGTCCGAGGCGGGTTTGCCTTTAGGAAAGGCCATGCCGCAAATGTATCTCTCGCCGACGCCCTTCCTGTAGGAAAATATTTCCACGTCGATGTTCTTTCCCAGTCGCTCTTGGACTGCCGCAATTGCGCGCGCGCCTTCCAGGTGTCCAGCGTATATCGCGGAAACCACAAACACCGCTATTGCGATAAGCAGGCCAAGCGCAGCGACTTTAAGGATCGTGGCTAGGAGGCTGCGGGTTCTTGGTGCGTTCTTCGAGGACGGGGGTACCTTCCGGTCAAGCATCGAGCCACAATGTTTGCACTTGATGGCGTCGGCAAGAATTTCTTCGGCGCAGAACGGGCATCGTTTGGTCGGTTCCAAGTTCTTTCACCCAAGTCGCGGGCAGTCTATGGAGTCAAAGCCGTCATCGTCTATTGCCAGTGTCGTCTGCACCGGGAACGTAAACCGATATGCCCGGGTGGCGGGTAAGTTCTTCATGAGAAAGGGTTTCTAAATGAGTGCGGAGTTCTGTCTCTCTCTTCCGGCTTTCGGCATCGACCCACGCGATTGCGCAAGTGATTAGCTGACGCATACAGGCAACGTTTTCGTCCGTGCAGACGTTGACGGTGACCATAAAGGGAATCACGGCGGCCACCTTGCAATACTTCTTTCCGTCTCCGACCGCGACAGCAACTGTGCATTGCTGAAATGCGTTTTCGTCGTGGATGTAGTGTTTGTCGCGAAGGTTTTGGAAGTGCTCGAATGCCTGTAATGCCGTTGGGGGTTGGTCCTTATAGACCTGCCTGGCTTGCAACTGGAATCGCGCCGCGGAATGTCCGAAGCATTTAAAGTAATGAACAACGGCGCTGCGCCAAAGCGCCTCGCGTAAGTGTTCGTCAATTTTGGATTGAGTGCCGATGAATTCGAGGGACCTCAATGCAAAGTCTAGGTCCTTGCGATGAAGTGCTAGGTCGGCGAATCTTCGAACTCTGGGGTTGTCGATCCGGAAGAACGGAAGTGCACCCGGCGGCAACGGGACATCGGCGCCTAAGGAGGACGACTGTTCCGGCGGGGTGACATCCATACACGTAGTATAGAAGAAAATGCTGCACCACGGGGAACCCGTCCGGTAATCAGCGTGCGCGGCGGCGGGAGGCGAGCGGCGGACTCGAGTGGTGCCCCCGTCATCTCTCGGTGATTCCGCCCGCCCTCCCGGGCGGGATCAGGCCGGGCATCGGGGCAGGCTCTCCGCGCGCAGGGCATCCCGGTGCAGGGGCCTCGGCGCTACGGGCGGCCTGGGCGGACGTGTAGCACCCAGAGATGGACACTGTGCTGGAACTTGTAAGGGGAGATTATCCAGCAGGCGCTGGCGGCAAGGGCGCGGATGTCATTGTGCTCTGAACTGTGCGCATGATTTCATCTAGATCTTGACCAAACTCCTTTTCAAATTCGTCGTCTGAAATACCAGAACTTCGCTTCTTGAGTTCCTCAAGAATACAATGGCGCCGGAACTTCCAGAAGCTGCCTGCGACCTCTCGAATGTCAGAGTCGAGTTGGGCCATCGCCTTCTTGCAGGCCATTTCAAGAGTGTGTTCTTCCATTGCCGTCAGAACACGTCGAGCGTTCGGGTCGATCAGCAGATCAGGTCTATTGCTGATGCGTTCGTAATAATCCCTTACCAAAGAATCCACTCGAATACTTCTTGCGCCTGCAATTCGCAATGCCAGTAACGGGTCAATTGGAACAAGCGCCTGCGTGGCATCAGTGAACGACTTTGCGAGATCGGAAAGTCTTGGTTCAGTTAGTTGTCTCAGGACACTCGACAGGGTGCTTCTCAGCTCGGGGGGTATGGTTACATTCTCGCCGTCTTTGCCAAGTCTTCTCCTTATGGACCTTTCAAAGAGTGGCAGAACGTCCCGGGGGTTGGAGGCGCGAACTTCATGATGGATTTGAAAGAGAGTGTAGAGAACACGGTTCCTGGCCTTCCAGCGGTCTCGCTGGTCTGCGGCTACGCTCTGTAAGACCCCTAATGTGTATCCGCCGACAACCCCAACGAATGACAGTCAGTGGCATGTGGAGTGACATCGTGGACTCGGGTGTGTGCGGCGTTTGTGTGATTATTCGGGCCGACCGCCGGAGAACGCGGTCTCTTATTCCCGCTTGATTCTACCGCGGAAGCTGCTGTCGCCATTCTAATGTCGAAAAGACTCGGCCGCTTCTCGAAACCGGACGGACAGAGAGGCGGCCCGATCCCGCTGGCGGCTGCCGAGGCGGCGGGAGGCCGCGAGGATCTTCTGTGTCATCGCCAGGTCGGCTGCGTCCGTGCCGGGGATGCCGGCCGCGAGGAGGCTGAGACAGGCGTCCCGCTCGCGGGGGTCCAGGGACCATCCCTGCGCCACGGCCCGCAGGCACCACGAGAGCGCGCCCAGTGCCTCAGCCGCTGCAGCAGCCTCACGAGCCTCCTGCGTGCTCATCTGCCGAGGTCCTCGCTGGTGTGCCGCGCCGCCGCGCCGCTCGCACCTTCCATCCCGGCGACGGATAGCGTCTCTGGGGAAACGGCCCACCCCGCCCCCAATGCCGCCTCGGCCCACGAGCGACACTCGGCGCGGACGATGTCGATGTCGTCGCTGCAGGCCCGAGCCCACTCGGCGTCCGAGCACTCATAGTCCCCCGACTCGACCATATCGCGGATGAGCTGCTGGCAGGTCGCCTGCGCGCGCGCGAGGTCCTGCGCCAGAGTCTCTTTCTCCGCAGCCGGCTGCGCCCGTGGCGGCTCGCCGCGGCGCATGCGCTCCTGCTCGTCCCGCACGATGTCGGCAAGATCGGCATCCGCGACGCGGATGCCTTCGCGGGCCGCAGTACGCGCGGCTCGTTCGCGAAACTCGCTGCTGCCCTGGATAGAGACCTTGCCACCCCATTTCGCGGCAGCGAGCTGCAGGGCCGCGAGTGTTGCATCGTCCTCGCGGCTCGATGCCATACTGATTGCCCGCCCCGTGTCGAAGAACGCGAGGCGGCGGTCCGCGTCGCGGCGATATTCGACGGTCGTACCGACGACGCGACTAGAAAACGCCCGGAGGTCCCGCGGGATGGCGGGCTGGTCCTCGCCCGTGAGACGCGGCGCAATCCAACGAGCATAGCTGTCCGCCTGCGCGGTTTTCCCCTGCGCCCGCAGCCAGTCCTCATAGCTCTTGGCTGATTTCTTTGCCCGCGCGCCCCGCTCGCGGGCCTGCCGATCGCGAACCTCGAGACGCTCACGCGCATCCTGAGCCGCGAGCTGGCTGCGGATCGCGTTGAGTTGTGCGCCACGTCCCCGCCAGTTGCCGGCGGTGGCTGCCTTGCGGCGCTCGCGCTGAGCGGACTGGAGTGCGGCCCGCTCCTGCCGGTGCCGGGCGGTGAGGGCTGCGCGATTTGCGCGCCCCTCGGCCTGCCGCTCTCGGCGGGCGCGCTGGTATTCCGCCCAGCTCGCGCCGTCCGTCGAATCGGCAGCCCTGTCAGTCGGCTCGGGACCGGGCGCGTGAGCGCGGGACTGCTCGTCCTGCTCGCGCGTCGGCGGCTGATACGGCCCGAGGCGCTGCGTGAGTTTGGTGAAGCTCGCGTCCCTCGATACCTCGCTGGCCTTCACGGCGGTATCGCCCACCCACACAATTGCGCCGCTGCCTTTCTTCTCGTACTTCATGCCGAGCTTTGCCAGCTCGGCATGAAGCTCGGCCCATGTCCGGGCCCCGCGCCGCGGGTTGAATAAGTGACCGGCGCGCTCTCGCGCGATCCCCGACGCCGACCGTTCCCCGTGCCGGTGAGCACCGTCCCGGGCACGGTCGTTGGCGCGCGGACGCGCCTGCGCGCGCTCCCGGCGCTGCTCCTCCCGGCTGGTTTTGCTCCGGCGTGCGGCCTCGGCAGCCTCACGCCGCGCGGCCGGTGTTGCTATCTGTTGCCATCCTTGTGCCCGTTCAATTTTGGCGACTGCCTGCAGGAGTGCCCGTCGATCCCACCCTCCACCGGCGCGGACGACGCGCTCTGACTCGGGGTGTACGCGGGATACCACCAGGTGCACGTGGTCGTGATCGGTATCGCGGTGCAGTGCCCAGACCGCCTGGTGATCGCGCAGGCCGAGCTCGTCGAGCACGATGCGGACCATCTCGTCCACTTGCTCGGGGCTCGGGTGTTCGCCCTCGCACATGGAGAGCACATAGTGGTTGATAGGGTCGGCACTCTGGGGGGCAGCGAGTGCCAGGGCGGCCATTTCTGCACGCCGTCCGGCGGGATCGGTAGCGACGAAACCTATTGACCCGGAGTACACACACTTCTCGCGGCCATCGGGGTCAGCGCGTCCCCCAGGGTCGGTGACGTAGGCCACCAAGTCGTTGATGCGCGCGACCTTGCCACCGCCGCCGCGCGCAGGGATTTTCTTGCCGATCATTTCTTGGCTTCCCCTGCAATCCGATTGATCGCCGCGCGCACGTCATTGAGCGCCGCAGCGGTGGCGGCGCTGTATGCCCCCCTGGACTCCGTGTGGATGAACTTCAGTAAACCTCCGAGTCGGCGCAGCTCATTGACGACGGTCAAATCGGTCCGGGAAGTCACCACCCGGCCCAAGATGAGCGAGCGGCAATAGGCAGACACCGTGACTCCACATACGCGGGCCTGCGCTACGACTGCAGCCCGCTCCGTGGCGGTGACACGGACGTTGAGCGTGCCCTTAAGCGGCGATTTTTCGGTGGTTGGCATCGCGAGACCCTCGATCCTCTGAACGTATCTGTCCTCCGCCAGATGGGCCCTGACGTGTCTTGAGTCGTTTCACAAGACGGCACCTGTCACACAACTTGCCACTCCGTGGCCAGTTGGTGCAGGCGCATGCGCTCGGCAGCTGCGCCTTCTCGCGTGACCGGACGTTCGGCGCTGCGCTTCTCACGTCCGTGGCGGAAACGGGGCCCGTAGCTCAGGGGCCCACCGCGCCGAGGATGGGCAGTGGCGGGCAATGGGCCCGCGATGGTCTGGAGATGGACATGACCGCAAAGCCGAGAGAGACGTACGACATCGCCGAGACCGCGGCCAAATGGGGAGCCGCGCTCGACAGACTGAGGGCCGAGCAAAGGCCCGGCGTGAAATCTGGACGGGGTGGCAAGGCAGCAGTCCTACAGGCGGTGCGGGATAGGCTGCGGACCCTCTCTGGGGAGGGCTACACGGCCGGTCAGATCGCCGATGCGCTGCGAGAGGTGAGTCCGCGTATGGTCCGCGCGGCGCTCCGTGACGCAGCAAAATCGAACCAGCGGCGCTCCGCGAGGCGAGCCCGCGCAGGAACCGCCGGGGGGCGTGACGCAGCACCAGCGCCGAGTTCCCATGCCGGTGCCGTG
>JAKBDK010000012.1:0-69043 GCA_021834525.1 Pseudomonadota bacterium
GCGCCGGCCAATGCCAGCGCGACGGCTCCGGACACGAGCCTTGACGTGAGCTTCATGATCGATCCCCCTCGAGTCAGTTGATGCAATTTCGCAAACGCCTAAGACCGCGGTTTTCAGCGGCTCCGCCCGCAGCGTTGTTTACAGGCGGATGATATCTTCGTATATAAATATAAATACCATTGGCGCACCAGCGGGCGCAAGAGGAATCTCATAATATGAAACGCAAGATCATATTCTTGGACGGCGCCTGTTGGTCCCGCGCCACATGACCTCACGTCGCGCCGTGTTGCGCCTGCTGGCGCTCGGGACACCGGCCGGGCTGGCCCGCGTGCGCAGCGCTCAGGCCACCGAGGCGAGCGGACCGTGCGACGTCAGTCCGATGGACCTGCAGATCGAGTGGCGCGGCGAGGCACACGGCATCGATGCAGCCCGGCCCCGCTTCGGCTGGACGCTCGCGCCGCGCTCGGTGGAGCTGCGAGTGCTCGGCCAGAGTGCCTGGCAGGTGATCGTAGCCCGTTCTCCGGCTGCGATCCGAGCCGGGCGCGGGGAGATCTGGGACAGTGGCCGGCGCAGCTCGCCCGCCCTGCGGGTCACGCCGGAGCATGATCTACCCCTGGCATCCCAGAGCCGCTACTGGTGGGCCGTGCGCATCTGGGACCAGCGCGGCCGCCCCAGTCAGTTCAGCCCGCCGACCGTATTCAGCACCGGCATCGTGCAGGCCGCCGACTGGCGTGCGCAATGGATTTCGGACGGTGCGGACTGGCCGGCGAGCCCCCTGCCCCCGCCGGCGATCAATCGCAGCCCGCCGTCCACACCGCGTCCGATGCCGCTATTTCGCCGCGAGTTCCCGGTACGCAAACCACTGCGATGCGCGCTGCTGTCCGTGTGCGGGCTGGGTCAGTATGCGCTGCACGTCAATGGCGAGCCGGCGAGCGCGAGCGTGCTCAATCCCGGCTGGACCGACTACACCAAGACCGTCCTCTACGACACGTACGAGGTCACTTCGCGCTTGCGTCAGGGGTCGAACGTGCTCGGCATCCTGCTCGGCAATGGGTTCTTCAATGTCGAGAAATATCCCGGGCGGTATACCAAGTTCGTGGGCACTTTCGGGCGCCCGAAACTGATCGTGCAGCTGCGCCTGCTGTATGCCGATGGCAGCGAGGACTGGGTGGTGAGTGATGCGTCCTGGGACACCCACCCGGGTCCGATCGTGCTGTCCTCGGTCTACGGCGGAGAGGATTTCGATGCGCGGCGTGCCCTGCCCGGCTGGGATCAGCCGGGGTTCCGAGCGGCCGGCTGGCGGCCCGCCACGCCGGTGCGCCAGCCCGGCGGGCAGCTGCGCGCGCAGTCCGTTCCCGCGGTGAGATCGGCGCGCACCCTGAGGCCGATGGCCGTCACGCAGCCAAAGCCAGGCGTGTTCGTTTACGATCTCGGGGAGAACTTCTCCGGCTGGCCGGTCATGACCGTGCGCGGCCCGGCCGGATCCACGGTGCGATTGCTGCCGGGCGAGCTGTTGCAGGAGAACGGTTGCGTCACTCAGCGCAGCGCGGCGGCGACGCCCGCCGATGCCGTCTGGTTCACCTATACCCTGGCCGGTACGGGCCTCGAGCGCTGGCAGCCCCGATTCAGCTACTACGGGTTCCGCTATGTTCAGGTCGAGGGCGCCGCGCCGAGCGGTGAGCCGCGCGCCGGGGTCCCCGAGCTGCTCTCGCTCGAGGGGCAGTTTCTGCACGATGCGCTGGCGCGCATCGGCACGTTCGAGGTCGGTCAGCCGATGTTGCGCCGCATCCATCAGCTGATTGTGCAGGCCCTGCTCAGCAACAGTTTCAGTGTGCTCACCGACTGCCCGCAGCGCGAGAAGCTCGGCTGGCTGGAGCAGACCTACCTCAACGCCGACACCGTGTTCTACAACGAACAGGCGGTGACGGTGTACGAGAAGATGCTGCGGGACATGATGGACAGTCAGAGAGCCTCGGGCCTCGTGCCGAGCATCGCCCCGGAGTACGTGGCGTTCATCGATGCCGATGGGCGCAATTCTGCGTTCCGCGATTCCCCGGAATGGGGTTCGGCGATCGTGCTCTCACCGTGGGCCGCATACCGCTATACCGGCGACACGCGCATCCTCGCCACCGGCTACCCGGCGATGTGCCGCTACGTGGCCTACTTGGCCTCACGCGCCCAGGGCGATCTGCTCGACTACGGTCTCGGAGACTGGTTCGACTGGGGACCGAATCCGCCGGGGGAGTCGCAGCTCACCAGCAAGCGCTTGACGGCCTCGGCGACCTACTGCCGGGTGCTCATGACGCTCGC
Source organism: Pseudomonadota bacterium (assembly GCA_021834525.1). GTDB lineage: Bacteria > Pseudomonadota > Gammaproteobacteria > Steroidobacterales > Steroidobacteraceae > 13-2-20CM-66-19. The sequence goes on from JAKBDK010000012.1 coordinate 2,311, forward strand.
GGCCATTGCGCGGGTCCTCGGGCAGCGCGCGGATGCCGGCCGCTTCGCGCGGCGCGCCGTGACGGTGCGCCGCGCCCTGAACCGCGCGCTGTTCGATCCGACCACTCATTCGTACGGACGCGGCAGTCAGACCGCCAATGCCATGCCGCTGGCGATCGGCCTGGTACCGGCCCCGCAGCGCAGCGCGGTCCTGGCAAACCTGGTGGCCGACATCCGGGCCCACGCCAATCACGTGACGGCCGGAGACATCGGCTTCCTGTATGTCATCCTGGCTCTGATGCAGGGCGGGCGTGCCGATGTTCTGTTCGACATCCTCACGCAGACGACGGCGCCGAGCTATGGATATCAGCTCTCGCGCGGCGCGAGCGCATTGACGGAAACCTGGAACGCGAACCCCGACAATTCGCAGAACCATTTCATGCTCGGCCAGGCGGAGGCGTGGCTTTACGGCGGATTGGCCGGGTTACGCATCGATCAGCACCGCGCGGCGCATGAACGCATCCGCATCGAGCCGCAACCGGTCAAAGGGGTGCGCTGCGCGGCGGTGCGCTACCAAGGGGTGTTCGGCGAGGTGAGCGTCCGCTGGGTCAAGAACCGCACCGAGAGCCGACTGCGGCTGCGCGTGAGCGTGCCGGCGGGCATGCTGGCGACACTCGCCGTGCCGTGTGCCGAGGCGAGTCGGATCCGCGAGGGAGGGCGCGCGCTCGATGACGCTTACGGCGTCTTACATGCGCGGCGCAGCGCAGGGCGTACGCTGATCACAGTGGGGTCGGGCCGTTACGTCTTCGACGCGCCGCTCGCCTGATGCAGCATCGCAAGAGGGGTATGAACGGGTAGTGCCCGGCCTCGCTCGCGACTGGTGAGACGGCGACGGGTACGCCTGACGGGCCCACGCATGCCGGCGCCGATGCCTCGAATTCCGCCACGGTCTGCCTCGAGACCGGCCGCGAATGCCCCGGGGCGAGGCATGCCGTGCGCTGCCCGTTTATTTTCCGATGCAGAAGCCGCCGAAGATACGCCCCAGCAGATCTTCGCTGGTGAACTCCCCGGTGATTTCGCTCAGCGCCTGTTGTGCCCCGCGCAAGTCCTCGGCGACGAGTTCGCCGCTGCGGCTCTCGTGGAGTCGCCGTTCGGCCTCCTCGACCATCCGGCGTGCACGGTGCAACGCGTCGAGGTGGCGGCGTCGAGCCGAGACGGTGCCGGTATCAATGTTCTTGAAGCCGACGCACTCTTTCAGGTGCGCGCGCAGGCCATCGATACCGTTGCCGGTGAGGGCCGATACGGCGACGCGCGGAGGGCCCACCACCGTGTCCGCAAGCGGAATCCCCGCGGCCAGATCGCTTTTGTTCAGCACCAGCGTGACCGGGACGTCGTGCGGCAGACGATCCCGTTCCTCGCGGTAGGCCGCGCCCTGCGGATCCTGCAGCAGATCGATCACGAACAGCACTCGGTCGGCGCGGCGCATCTGCTCGTGCGCCCGACGGATGCCTTCGGCCTCGACCTCATCAGCGCCGTCGCGCAATCCGGCGGTGTCGAGCACGTGCAGCGGCATCCCGTCGATGTCGATCCTCTCGCGCACGATGTCGCGAGTGGTCCCGGGTATCGGCGTCACGATGGCCGCATCGTAGCCGGCGAGCCGATTCAACAGACTCGATTTACCGGCGTTCGGCCGCCCGGCCAGCACCACCGTCATACCCTCGCGCAGCAGCGCACCCTGGCGCGCACTCTGCTCGATGCCCTCGAAATGATCCGTCAGGGCGTGAAAGCGCTCTTGCAGCTGGCGATCGGCGAGGAAGTCGATCTCCTCCTCGGGAAAATCGATGGCGGCCTCCACGTACATGCGAACGTCGATCACCGCCTCGGTCAGCCCGTGCACCATGGCGGAGAATTCCCCCTGGAGCGAGCGCATGGCCGCGCGGGCCGCTTCGCGCGAACCGGCATCGATCAGATCGGCGATGGCCTCGGCCTGCGCGAGGTCGACCTTCTCGTTGAGAAACGCACGCAGCGTGAATTCTCCGGGCTGCGCGCGGCGTGCACCGAGATCGAGGATCCGCGCCACCACCGCTTCGAGGACTGCCGGACCGCCGTGCCCATGCAGCTCCAGGACGTGCTCACCGGTGTAGGAATGGGGCGCCGGGAAGAACAGCCCGAGACCGGCGTCAATCGGCTCCTGGGCCGCGTCGAGAAACCGTGCGAAACGCGCGATGCGCGCGGGCGGCAGCTCGCCCAGGAGCACCGCGGCGATCTCAGGGACTTTCGGCCCGGACACGCGCACGATGCCGATCCCGCCGCGTCCCGGCGGGGTTGCCGGCGCCACGATGGTATCCGTACGCGTCATGGGCTCAAGAGTACGCCCACGGCCCGGCCGATAGAAGTGTCCGTTACTTGCGGGCTCCCACGGCTCCCGCAATGCGTCGGTTGATGTTCCACTGCTGCAGGATCGACAGCAGACTGTTCACCACGTAGTACAGGACCAGGCCCGAGGGGAAGAACGCGAACAGGCCCGCCATGATCAGCGGCATGAACATGAACATCTTGGCCTGCACCGGATCGGGTGGCGCAGGATTGAGCTTGTACTGCAGCACGCCGGTCAAGGCCATGATGGCCGGAAGAATGAAGTATGGGTCGCGCGCCGAGAGGTCCTGAATCCAGAACATGAAGGGCGCCTGACGCAGCTCGACGCTGTAGAGCAGCACCCAATAGAAGGCGATGAACACCGGGAACTGCAGCAGCATCGGCAGGCAGCCGGAGACCGGATTGACCTTCTCGCGCTTGTACAGCTCCATCATGGCGCGACCGAGCTGTTCCTTGTCGTCCTTGTAGGTCTCCTGGAGGTTCTTGATGCGCGGTCCGAGCGCCTTCATCTTGGCCATCGAGCGACCGCTGGTTTCCGAGAGCGGATAGAACAGCAGCTTCAGCAGGATGGTGACGACGATGATGGCCACGCCCCAGTTCCCGGTGAGCTTGTGGACCTCGCTCAGCATCCAGAACAGCGGACGCGCCAGGAGCGTGAGTTTGCCGTAGTCGTCGAGGTACGTGAGGGTCGGGTCGGTCTGATCCAGCTGCGCATGCAGCGTCGGTCCGACGAACAGCGTCTGGCCGAGCGTCAGGACCGCCCCGGGGGCGACCGAATGGTCGGGGCCGGAGGCCGCCAGCAGATACCCGGTGCCCGAGACCTGTGAGCTGAACCGGTACGCGGCGCCCTTCGGCGGCACGACGGCGCTGACGAAGTCGTGTTGCGGCACGGCGATCCAGCCGTCGGTCACCGTCCGGGTGTAGTGCTGGTAGTCGCTGCTCGCCGGGTCGAGCTTCACGTATTCGTGGCCGTTCCAGATCGCGGGACCGTGATAGGCCTTGCTGCCCGGATCGAAATAGCTACCGCTGGTGCGCGGATCGTTGCGGAACAGCTGTGCGTACTGCGTAAACGGCCACGGCTGCGCGCTGCCATTGTGGATCGCATACTGCAGTCGGATGCGGTAGGAACCCTTGCGGAAGATGAAGGTCTTGGTGACCGTGATGCCGTTGGCGGACCAGGTGAGCGGCACGCGCAGCACACCGCTCGGACCCATGTGGTAGTCGAGCTGCGGGGCGGTGAACACGGCCGTCTGGGTCGGGTAGGCGGTTCCCGCCGGTCCCGTCAGGCCGGTCTGCAGGAGGTACTCACTCGCCGGGTTCGGGTTCTCGAGGACGACGCGCTCGGATTTGCCCTTCACCTTCGCGTACTTCAGGAGCTGCACGTGCTCGAGCGTGCCGCCCTGGGTACTGATCGTCAGGTCGTACACGTCGGTGTGCACCTGCACCGTCGCTGCCTCGGGGGCCGGCCCCACAGGGAGCGTCGCGCCCGGCGCGAGCGCCGGCGCCGCGCTGGGGAGTGCACTCGCGGCAGGGCGGCTCGCCGCGGTCTGCGGGACGTTCTCGGCGAGGGTCGCCGGGGCAGGGGCCTGCGTATGCACTGCGGTCGGCGCGGCGGCGAAATCCGTGGTCCAGGTCGTGTAGTTGAACCACAGCAGCAGGGCGAGTCCCAGCCAGACGAAGTAGCGCAGTTGATTAGTCATGTCGGTGAGCAATCGGAGTCGAGCCATGGACAGGCACCGGATCGTAGCCGCCCGCATGCCAGGGATGGCAGCGGCCGATGCGCTTCAGCGCCAGCCAGCCACCGCGCACGATGCCGAAGCGTTCGATCGCTTCGGCGGCATAGTGGGAACAGGACGGGTGGAACCGGCAGTTGGGCCCGAGCAGAGGACTGAGCGTCCACTGATACAGGCGAATCAGCACGAGGGCGAGGGCGCGCATCGTTCAATGACCTGGCGCCACAGCGCCGCGAGACTGGCATGCAATTCGGGTCCCGGGGCACCCAGCGCTCGGGAACGGGCACTCACCACGAGATCCATGCCGGGCAGACTCTGCTGATGGCGCCGGAAGGATTCGCGGATGATGCGGCGGATGCGGTTGCGTTCCACCGCCGTACGGGTGACGCGCAGCGCGACAGCCAGGCCGAGGCGGGGACCGGTCTTGTCGTTGCTGATCACTGTCACCGCGAAAAATCCGTTGCCAAAGCGCCGGCCGCGCAGGCGCGCGGCATCGAAATCCGATTTGTGCCGCACCCGCCTCGACGGCGGAAACGTCAGCCGCGCTCGAGGCTCACGGGACATGCGGACCATCTCGTTCTACGCCAGAATGCAGGCCGGGGCCGGGTCGCTCCGGCCCCGGAGACGCATCGGCGCCGGCCGGGCAGCGGTCGTCAGCGCCGTCCCGTGTTACGGGATCAGCTTCTTACGTCCTTTGGCACGGCGACGGGCCAGCACTTTGCGGCCGTTTTGGGTCGCCATGCGGGCCCGGAACCCGTGCGTGCGCTTTCGGCGCACTTTGCTCGGCTGATAGGTACGCTTCATACCGGGGCTCCAGAAGGTTCCAGTGGGGTCCAAAAAGGGGCGGCAAGGCTAAGCCGTTGACCGCCAAGGTGTCAATATTTAATCGCGTGAAAATCTTCAGCGGGCCGGCCGATCGGTATAGACTCGCCAGCCTTTTCCACCAAGCTGGAGCCCTCCCCGATGCACACTCTGCGGTCGCCCCGCAGCGGCATCTTGCCGCAATTGCTCCGGGAGCGCGAGGTGGACGAGCGGCGCGCACGGCGTGCGGCGCGTCGGGCCGGCCTCGGCTCTTAGCAGCAGTCGGGGGAAAAAGGCTTGGAAGCGTCGCTGTGGGCTCGGTGCATATGTGCCCTGGAGGCCGAGCTCCCGGAGCAGCAGTTCAATACGTGGGTGCGGCCGCTGCAGGCGCTCGAGGGCGCCGGTGCGCTGAAGCTGCTCGCGCCGAACCGTTTCGTGGTCGAGTGGATCAATGAGCGGCTGCTGCCGCGCATCGGCGAGCTGCTGCGCGACAAGAGCACCGGGGACGTGCCGATCGTGACCGTGGAGGTCGGTTCGCGCCCGAGCGCACCGGAACCGCCGCCTGCGCAAGCCCCAATGCCCGAAGCGCCGAAACGGCCGCGGCGCGGTGAAGGCCTGGTGATCGGCGCACGCCTGAACGCCGATTTTTCCTTCGCGAGTTTCGTCGAGGGCAAGAGCAACCAGCTGGCCAAGGCCGCCTCGCTGCAGGTCGCGGAGAATCCCGGTAAGGCGTACAACCCGCTGTTCCTCTACGGCGGCGTCGGCCTCGGCAAGACGCACCTGATGCATGCGATCGCGCATCACATCCGCGAGCACAATGAAGAAGCGCGGATCGCGTACGTGCATTCCGAGCGCTTCGTCAGCGACATGGTGCGCGCCCTGCAGCACAACTCGATGAACGAGTTCAAGACTGCGTACCGTTCGCTCGATGCGCTGCTGATCGACGACATCCAGTTCTTTGCCGGCAAGGAGCGCTCGCAGGAGGAGTTCTTTCACACCTTCAATGCCCTGCTCGAAGGGCAGCACCAGGTGATCCTCAGCTGCGACCGCTACCCGAAGGAGGTCGAAGGCCTGGAGGAGCGATTGAAGTCCCGCTTCGGCTGGGGCCTCACGGTGGCGGTCGAGCCGCCGGAACTCGAGACGTGCGTGGCGATCCTGATCAGCAAGTCCCGTCAGTTCGGCATGCCGCTGCCCGAGGAGGTCGCCTTCTTCATCGCCAAGCGCATCCGCTCGAATGTCCGCGAGCTCGAAGGCGCCCTGCGCCGCGTGATCGCCAATGCCCGCTTCACGGGACATCCGATCACGCTGGAGTTCACCAAGGAGGCGCTGAAGGACCTGTTGTCGCTGCAGGCGAAACTCGTCACCATCGAGAACATCCAGAAGACGGTGGCCGATTATTACAAGGTGCGGGTCGCGGAGCTGCTCTCGAAGCGGCGCAGCCGTTCGGTGGCCCGGCCTCGACAGGTCGCGATGGCGCTCGCCAAGGAGCTCACCAGCCAGAGCCTGCCGGAGATCGGCGATGCGTTCGGCGGCCGTGATCACACCACGGTGCTGCACGCCTGCAAGCGAATCAAGGAGCTGCGGGACATCGACGTCCGCATGAGCGAGGATTACTCGAACCTGTTGAGAACCCTGACCGCCTGAGTGGACAGGGTTGTGGATGAGCTGTGGATGAATCTGGGGATAAAGTTATGCACAGTCGATGCACAGCTCACACCCAGGCACTCCCCGCGAAGCGCGGGCTAGAACGGAGCGTAAGCGCTTGTTCGGACTCGAGTGGCGGCATAATGCGCCTTATCCACAGGCCTAATCGTAACTACAATCGGATTCTTAAGATCTCAAGACAAGAAGATAAGACTTATGAAGCTCACGGCTAAGCGCGAAGAACTGCTCGCTCCCCTGCAAAGCGTGATCGGTGTGGTCGAACGTCGCCAGACGATGCCGGTCCTGGCGAACGTACTGCTCTCTGCGCGGGACAAACACCTGGTCATGACCGGGACGGACCTCGAGGTCGAACTCGCCGCTACGAGCGCTATACAGCTCGAGACCGCCGGTGACATCACCGTCCCAGGGCGCAAGTTCCTCGACATCCTGCGTGCGCTGCCGCCCGGGGTGGACCTGACGCTGACCACGGAAGGGGAAAAGGTGACCGTGAGGGCCGGCCGCAGCCGCTTCACGTTGACCACGCTGCCCGCGGCGGAGTTTCCCGTGCTGGAGGAGATTCATGCCCAGCAAACGCTGACGCTCGGCCAAGGTGCATTCCACCGGCTGATCGACAAGACGCACTTCTCCATGGCGCAGCAGGATGTGCGCTACTACCTCAACGGTCTGCTCATCGAGACCCAGGACAGCATCCTGCGCGCGGTGGCCACCGATGGTCACCGGCTGGCGCTGTGTGAAATGACCCTGACCGCCCCGGGACGCGCCGGTCAGGTGATCGTGCCGCGCAAGGCGATCCTCGAGCTGCAGCGCATTCTGGGGACGGAAGGGGAAATCGAACTGGCGATCGGAACGAATCATATTCGTGCTCAGATCGGCGACATTCGGTTCACATCGAAGCTGATCGATGGACGTTTCCCGGAATACGGGCGGGTCATTCCGCACGAGCCACCGCGCGTCGCGCTGGCGGATCGGGACCTGCTGCGCCAGGCGCTGCAGCGGACCGCGATTCTGTCGAACGAGAAGTACCGAGGAATCCGGGTCGGCGTGAAATCGGGACTGCTGTCGCTGCAGGCGCATAACCCGGAACACGAGGAAGCGGAAGACCAGATCGAGATCGAGTACGAAGGCGAGGAGATCGAGATCGGCTTCAACGTGAATTATCTCCTCGACGCACTGAGCGCGATCGAGACGGATCGCGTCGAGCTCGGGTTTACCGACGCAAACAGCAGCTGCCTGATCCGCGCGCCGGGATTGACGGAGGCGCGATACGTCGTCATGCCCATGCGGCTCTGAGCGGACGCATCGGTCTCGTGCAGAGCCGAGTCGCCAGCCACGCCGCTGGCAGTGTCGATCATGAGTCTGGGTGAGCTCCAGGTTCAGAACGTGCGCTGCATCGTCAGCGCACATCTGGAGCTGCATTCGCGCTGCACGCTGATCTGGGGTGGCAACGGAGCAGGTAAGACATCACTGCTCGAGGCGGCGTTTCTCCTGGGTCGCGGCCGGTCGTTTCGATCTCGACAGACCGAACAGCTGGTGCACAGAGCAGCTCCGAAGCTGACGGTTTTTGGCCGAACTGTCGGCCCCCTCCCACATGCCGTCGGGGTCGAATTCGATCGTGACCAGGGAATCACGGCCCGAGTGGACGGCCAGAACGTCCAATCGCTGGCGGATCTCAGTCTGGCCTTCCCGGTCCAGGTCATTGATCCGGAAATCCACAAACTGATCGAAGAAGGGGGCCGTCGTCGTCGTCGCTGGCTCGACTGGGCCGTGTTCCACGTGGAACCTCAGTTCGGGGAGGCCTGGTTCCGATATGCTCGCGCCTTGCGGCAACGGAATGCGGCACTCAAGGGTCGGCCGTCGCAGGCGCGGCCCTGGGAAGCGGAACTCGCGGAGCAGGGTGCCCGCATGTCCGCTGCGCGCCGGGCCGTGCTCGAGCGGCTCGAGCCCTACTGGACGGCAATTGTGGCAGGGGTGGACTGCCCCAAGGCCCGCATCGGCTATGCACAAGGGTGGACGGAGAGCCTTTCGCTGGCGGAGGCCCTCGAATCGGCGCGGTCCCGGGATGAAGCCCGTCAGACCACGACCGTGGGGCCGCACCGGGCGGATCTGCGTATCACCATCGACGGTAAACCGGCTCGCGACATCCTCTCGCGCGGGCAACAGAAATTGACGGCCGCCGCGTTGACGTTGGCGCAGCTGCGCCTTCTGGCGGATTCGACCGCCATGATGCCGACGCTGCTCCTGGACGACCCGGCGGCCGAACTGGACGCCGAACATCAGGCCGGTTTTGTGGCAGAAATTCTGCGGCTGAACTGCCAGCTCGTGATCACGGCACTTCAACCGCACATTCCGGGCTTTACGCAGCCGGATCGGGTGTTTCACGTGGAACATGGCGCCGTCCGACCGGTATAATGTGACATTGCATCACGGGACCGTTCATGGCAGCCGAAGACGTCTACGACTCGAGTAAAATCAAGGTCTTAAAAGGTCTGGATGCCGTACGGAAACGGCCTGGCATGTACATCGGCGATACCGATGACGGCACCGGCCTGCACCACATGGTGTTCGAGGTCGTCGACAACTCCATCGACGAAGCGCTGGCCGGGTTTTGCGACCGAATCGTCGTCACGGTTCACGCCGACGAGTCCATCACCGTCTCGGACAACGGCCGCGGCATTCCGGTCGACATGCACCCCGAAGAGGGGCGATCCGCCGCCGAGGTCATCATGACCGTGCTGCATGCCGGCGGAAAATTCGACGCGAGTTCCTATAAGGTCTCCGGCGGTCTGCACGGGGTCGGCGTCTCGGTGGTCAACGCGCTCTCCGACTACCTGCTGCTCACCGTTCATCGGGACGGCAAAGTCCACCGGCAGGAATACCGGCTCGGCGACCCGGTCGCACCGCTCGCGCCGGTCGGACCGTCCGAACAGCGGGGGACCACCATCCGCTTCAAACCGAGCGCGCAGATCTTCACGCACATCCAGTTCAGTCACGACATTCTCGCCAAGAGACTGCGCGAGCTGTCGTTTCTGAATTCCGGCGTGCGCATTGAGCTGATCGACGAGCGTGAGAACACCTCGGACGTCTTTCAGCACGAAGGGGGCCTCCAGGCCTTCGTGAAATACCTCAATCGCTCCCGTACGCCGGTGCACGAGTCAGTGCCGTGGTTCAAGACCCAGGACGGGCCGGTCACCATCGAGGTCGCGCTGCAGTGGAACGACTCCTACCAGGAGAGCATGTTCTGCTACACGAACAATATCCCGCAGAAGGACGGCGGCACCCACCTGGCCGGGTTCCGCAGTGCGCTGACGCGCACGCTCAACGACTACATCGAAAAGGAAATGTCGGCCAAGAAGGACAAGACCCCCACCACCGGCGACGACGCGCGTGAGGGGCTCACGGCCATTCTCTCGGTAAAGCTGCCCGATCCGAAATTCTCCTCCCAGACCAAGGACAAGCTGGTCTCCTCCGAGGTCAAGGGCATCGTCGAGGCGGCGGTGAGCGCCAAGCTGCAGGATTTTCTGCTCGAGCACCCGCAGGACGCCAAAGCGATCATCGCCAAGATGCTCGAGGCGGCTCGGGCGCGCGAGGCGGCGCGCAAGGCCCGTGAAATGACCCGGCGCAAGGGCGCGCTGGATATCGCGGGATTGCCGGGCAAGCTCGCCGACTGCCAGGAGAAGGATCCGGCACTCTCGGAGATCTTCATCGTCGAGGGCGATTCCGCCGGCGGCTCCGCCAAGCAGGGTCGCGACCGCCGGACGCAGGCCATTCTGCCGCTGAAGGGCAAGATCCTGAACGTCGAGAAGGCGCGGTTCGACAAGATGCTCTCCTCAGCGGAAGTCGGCACGCTGATCACCGCCCTCGGCTGCGGCATCGGCAAGGATGATTTCGACCTCGGCAAACTGCGCTATCACCGCGTGATCATCATGACCGACGCGGACGTCGACGGCAGCCACATCCGAACGCTTCTGCTGACGTTCTTCTACCGCCAGATGCTGGCGCTGATCGAGAACGGGCACGTGTACATCGCCCAGCCGCCGCTGTTCAAGGTCAAACGCGGCAAACAGGAAATGTACGTCAAGGACGAGGCTGAACTCGACGCGGTCCTGCTGAATTCCGCGCTGGAAAATGCAGCCCTGCACGTCAACGCCGGAGCGCCGCCGCTGCAGGGACCCGGTCTCGAGGTGCTGGCCCGTCAGTACACCGAAGTCCAGGCCATCCTCAAGCGCTGGTCGCGCCGCTACGACGAACGTCTCCTGGAACAGCTGATCTACCTGCCGGTGGTACGCCCCCAGGACTTCGATCAGGCCGACTGGCTGCGGGCCTGGGCCGCCCAGCTGCACCAGAGTCTCAACGCCCTCGATGATGTGACCCGCTCGTATACGGTCGAGTTGCGCGATGCGCCCGCGCAGGGTCACGGACCGCGGGTGGTGATCCGCCGCACCGAACACGGCACCGACAGCACCAAGTACCTGACACGCGAATTCTTCGAATCCGCCGAGTATCAGCGCATCGCGGATCTCGCCCGCACCCTCGCGGGCCTGATCGGGGAGGGCGCGATGGTCACCCGCGGGGAGGCTCGCCAGCCGGTCGGCTCCTTCAAGGAAGCCATGAAGTGGCTGTTTGATCAGGCTCGCAAGGGTCAGAGCATTCAGCGCTACAAGGGACTGGGGGAGATGAACCCCGAGCAGCTCTGGGAAACGACGATCAACCCCGAGACGCGCCGACTGATGCAGGTGCGGATCGACGACGCCGTGGCCTCCGACGACATCTTCACCACGCTGATGGGCGATCAGGTCGAACCGCGCCGCGAATTCATCGAAAAGAACGCGCTCTCGGTGACCAACCTCGACATCTGATTCGCGTCGGCGGCCGGCCGCTACAGGTTCACGGCCGCCATGCCGGCCGGCGGGTAGCGTGTGCCCGCGGCCGCGCCGGGCGGGAATGCCGCATCGAGCGCCTCAAAGTCTGCGGCCTCCAGGCGAACCGTCAGTGCGTCGAGGTTCTCCTCGAGGCGCGAGCGCCGCTTGGTGCCGGGAATCGCAAGGACGTCTTCGCCCTGGGCCAGGACCCAGGCGAGTGCGAGCTGTGCGGATGTACAGCCTTTCTGCGCCGCGAGCGCGTGCACGGCCTCGACCAGACGCAAATTGCGCGCGAAATTCTCGCCCTGGAATCTCGGATGATTGCGCCGAAAATCCTCTGCACCGAGGTCTTCCGGCCGCTGGATGGCGCCGGTCAGAAATCCACGCCCGAGCGGTGAGTACGCCACGAGCGCCATCCCCCACCGCCGGCAGGCCGCCAGGACCCCGTTGTCCTGCAGATCGCGCGACCACAGCGAAAACTCACTCTGCAGTGCCGCGATCGGATGCACCTTCACCGCCCGCTCGATCGTCGCCGCACCGGCCTCGGACAGCCCGAGATAGCGCACTTTGCCGGCGCGCACCAGTTCGGCCATGGCGCCCACGGTCTCCTCGATCGGGACCTGCGGATCGACGCGATGCTGGTAGTACAGATCGATGACCTCGACCCCGAGCCGCTTGAGGCTCGCCTCGCAGGCGCTGCGCACGTATTCCGGCCGGCCGCTGATGCCGCGCAGGGCCGGATCCGCCGCATCGCGCACGATCCCGAATTTCGTCGCCAGGAAGACCCCGTCCCGCCGACCGCGAATCGCCCGCCCCACCAGTTCTTCATTGACGAACGGCCCGTACATGTCCGCCGTATCGAGCAAGGTGACGCCCCGTTCGAGCGCCAGGTGGATCGTCGCGATCGATTCGGCATCGTCGCGTACCCCGTAGAACTCACTCATTCCCATGCACCCGAGTCCCAGCGCCGAGACACGGGGACCGTTCTTGCCGAGCATTCGGGTCTGCATGGGAAACTCCTTGCGCGCAGGCGCGGGTCAGGCCAGGGTGATCGCCCAGTATACCGCCACTGCCCACCCCCCTGCCCCGAGGAGCCGCACCATCACGGTGCAGTGGTGGCAGAATCCGCCCTTCACTTTTCACCGCCCCGAAAGGGATCGCACGCATGTCCACCGAGACCCTAGCCCCAGAGGCGCTGCAGCTCAGCCCCAGACGCCACACCAGCAGCGCGCGCACCGTCGAGCAGCTGGTGGCCGAGCAGCTCGAACACTTCGGTATCGCCGCAGGTTCCGCGCATGGCCAGGCGCTGACGCGCCTGACGCGCGCACTGATCGAGGCCAACGGCGCGGCACAGGATGCCTGGCGCCTGACCAGCGAAACGCTCGCCAAGCTCGAACGCCGCGACCGCATCGCGTGGTTTAACGCCAAGCGATTCGCCTGCTTCCAGCTCGCCAAGGTGCTCGACACTCTGCAGAATCCGCTGCGCGCCACCTACCAGTCGATCATGGACGACGCGCCCACCGCGATCGCCAAGGGACCGAACCCGCTGTTCGACAATGTGACCGCGCTGTTCAGCGCCACACCCGTCATCACGCGCACGGCAACCTACGTCTACGCTTGCACCGAGTGGGTCGAGGATGCCTTTCAGGGCAAGGAGCTGCTGCACGAGATCTACTCCCGGCTGCTCAATCCCACCTCGATTTGCCTCGCCAACCACATCGTCGATCTGGAAGCCGGACCCGATGCCGCCCACTATTTCGCCTGGAATTTCAACTCCGGCATGGCGGCGATCGATGCGACGCTCGCGAATCTCGTCGGCTATGAGGACATCGTCCTCGCCAGCCGCAACGTGTACGGCGGCACCTACCAGCTGTTGCACGACTGGTACGGCAAGCGCAGCAATCTCAACGTCTCGGTCGAGTGGTTCGATGGGGAAACCGGCGCGCAATTCAGCGCGCGGCTCGCCGAACTCGAACTGCGCTACGCCGAGCGCCTCGCCCAGGGCCGTCAGATCTACATCTATCTGGAGTCACCGTGCAATCCGCACGGCAACATCCTCGACGTCCCGGCCATCTGTCGCGCCGCGCATGCCAAGGGTTTGACCGTGATCTGCGATGCGACCGTCGGTACCCCGGTGTTGCAGCGGCTCCTGCAGACCCCCGAGCGCACCGAGCGGCCGGACTTCCTCATTCACTCCTACACCAAGGATATCTGCGGCTCCGGCAACACCACCGCCGGCGTGGTGATCGGCCGCACCGAGCGGATGTTTCTGCCCAAGGGCCAGAGCGTACGGGCAGTCGGCCACGACGGGCACGAGCGGGACTACCGCTGGGACGAAACCATGTTCTGGAACGTGTACTACGTCAAAGGCGCGTTCCTCGATGCGGACAAGGCCTTCGAGGTGTTGAGCGGCATGCGCACGATGGAGTTGCGCATCGTGCAAAAATGCATCAACACCATCGTGCTGGCGCGTGCGTTGGCGCTGCATCCGATGATCAACGTGCACTGCTCGGCGGTGCAGGGTCATCCGAATGGCGCGTTGCGCGAAAAACTGATGACGCAGGGCCTGCCCGCGCCGCTCTTCACGATTGATTTCGAGGGCACTGCGCGTCATCCCGGGCGGCTCGAGTCGAGCCGACTCGAGCGTCTGCTCGACAGTCTGGAACCGGCGTTCGGACTGCAGGTGACGCTCGGACAGACCAACACCGTGGTGCTGTGTCCGGCGCTGACCAGTCATTCGGAGATGTCCGAGCAGGCCCTTGCCGCTGCCGGCATCACGCCGACGACGCTGCGCATTTCGGTCGGCGATGAGGACCCGCGGTACCTGCTCGAGCACTTGCGTCAGGCCGCCGCGATTGCCGCGGGCGACGCCGATCCGGAGTTTGCCGCGGGCTTCCCCGGGCGTGAACGCCTCAATGAGATCTATCAGGAGGTGTACACGGACGTGCATCGCCGCTGGATCGCGGCGCGTTGCGCGGCGTGAACGGGATCGGGGCGCGGCCGACAAGGCCGCGCCCCGGAACGTGATCCGCCACCGCCCCAATCGGCACCGGGGGCGAGCTGCGCGCCATCGCCGACGTTCACCCTGACCGGACGGTCCGTCCCGCCGCTCGCGAACCGCCGATGTGGCGCACTGTCGAGGCAGAAACTCCCCGGATGCCCGACCCCGTCGACGTTGAGTTCGCCATTGTCGCCCGGTGCCGCGCTGAATCTTCCGACGCCTCAACACGCGCAGCATCTCGAGACTGAAGAGTACGTCCCCTCCATGACGACCGTCATTCGTGAGGCCAACACCGGTGCGGTGATCGAACGCCACGCCGGGCGGCTCGCCGGCGACCGTGCCACGGTGGGCGCGGATCTGACCGCGCGCACCACTCCCATTGTCGCCAATCGTCGTCACAAGTGGCGCGGGGCTGAGGAGCGCGCTAGGGTTTGAAGCGGCCCGGCAGACCACGGGCCGAAGGAGTGCTCATGACCCGAGTTGCACTGCAGGGCAGTGAACGCAAACCTCTGCCGGGAGCCCGAGCGTTGCGACCGGCCGCCGCGGACGAACGGTTGGAAGTGACGGTCGTGTTGCGCCCGGGGGGCGCCATGGCGTGGCAGGGGCGCCTCGATGAGCTCGCGCGCGGGGCGCGACCGACTCCGTTGACTCGCGAGGCATTCGCAGAGATCCACGGTGCGACGGCGGCTGATCTCGACGCCCTCGGTACCTTCGCCGCGACTCACGGGATCGCCGTTCTCGCCCGGCACGCCGCGCGGCACACGATCACGCTCGGCGGGACCGTGCAGCAGATGAATGCCGCGTTTGGCGTCGAGCTGTGGCAATTCGAGCACCCGGGCGGCACGTATCGCGGTCTGCACGGACCGGTGCTCCTGCCGACGGCGCTCGCAGACGGTGTCGTGGCAGTGCTCGGACTCGACAGCCGTCCGCAGGCTCGACCTCACTTTCGCATCCATAGCGGCCCGAAGCCGCGCCGCTCACGTGCCGCGGCCCCGCGGGCTGCGGCGTTCTCGGCCGTGGAGTTGGCGGCGCTCTATGGGTTCCCCGCCGGCAACGGCGCCGGTCAGTGCATCGCGCTGATCGAACTCGGCGGGGGCTTCCGCCCGGTGGACCTGCGCACCTACTTCGGCGCCCTCTCGCTGCCGCTGCCCACCGTCGTTGCCGTGTCGGTCGACCACGCGCTCAATGCCCCTACCGGCAATCCCAACAGCGCCGACGGGGAGGTGATGCTCGACATCGAGGTGGCGGGCTCTATCGTTCCAGCGGCGACGATCGCGGTGTATTTCGCACCCAACACCGACGCGGGATTTTTCAACGCCATCACCACTGCTGTGCACGACACGACGCATCGGCCGTCGGTGATCTCGATCAGCTGGGGCGGTCCGGAGCCGTCGTGGTCGACGCAGGCGCTGCGCGCGATGGACCAGGCCTTTCAGGCCGCCGCGGCACTCGGTATTACGGTGTGCGTGGCGGCGGGCGACGGCGGCGCCACCGATGGAGCGGCCGGCGGCGTCAACGAAGTGGATTTCCCTGCGTCCAGTCCGCACGCGCTCGCCTGCGGTGGAACCCGGGTGACGGCCACGGTGAACGCCATTGTGAGCGAGACCGTGTGGAATGACGGGACCCCGGCTGCGGGTGCGACCGGCGGTGGCGTCAGCAGCTTCTTCCCGCTGCCGGCATGGCAGGAGGGACTGCAGACGACGGACGTTCAGGGAGCCACCCAACTCCTTCCCCGCCGCGGCGTTCCGGACGTTGCCGCAGATGCCGACCCGCGATCGGGCTATCAAGTCGTGGTCGACGGGGTGTCAGCCGTCTTCGGTGGTACGAGTGCGGTGGCGCCGCTGTGGGCTGGATTGATCGCCCGCCTCAATGCGGCCGGTGGCCCCCCCGCGGGTTGGCTCAATCCGCTCCTGTATGCGCATCCTACGGCCCTGCGCGACATCACACGGGGCAACAATGGCGGCTACAGCGCCTCCCCGGGCTGGGACGCCTGCACCGGTCTCGGCAGCCCGCTCGGGGCGCGCATCGCCGCCCTGCCCGGGGTGTGAGCGGCGCTCAGAACTGTACGACGCCCTCGAGGTAGAAGACGCACTCGCCTTCGAGTTCCACCCGGGTGCCGCGCACCCGGCAGAGCAGTTCGCCGCCGCGCCGAGAGGCCTGGTAGGCGCGCAGGTGCGTCTTGCCGAGCGTCTCGGCCCAGTACGGCGCCAGGGCGCAATGCGCGCTGCCCGTCACGGGATCCTCGGCAACGCCTCGTGCCGGCGTGAAATATCGGCTCACGCAATCGTACGGGCCGCGACCGCGCGCGGTGACGATGACTCCGGGCAGCTCGAGCGCGGCGATCGCCGCAATATCGGGCGCGAGGGCGCGCACGGCCTGCTCGTCGGGGAGCACGGCGAGATAATTGATCGCATCGGCACGCACTTCGATCGGAGCCACTCCCAGGGCTCGCGTGAGCGCCGCGGGTGGCTCGACCCGATGCGTCGGCCGGGCCGGAAAGTCCATGATGTAACGGTGCGCGGCGCGCGTGACCCGCAGCGCCCCGCTGGCGGTGTGGAACGTCACCTCGGTGCGCCCCGGTTCGAGCTTCTCCAACACCACCGCGGCGCTGGCGAGAGTGGCGTGCCCGCACAGCGGCACTTCCACCAGAGGGGTGAACCAGCGCAGCTGGTACTGTCCCTCACCGCCGACCAGGAACGCCGTCTCGGAGAGATTGTTCTCCGCCGCAATCGCCTGCAGCAGTGCATCGGGCGCAAACGCCTCGAGCGGCATGACGGCTGCGGGGTTGCCGCCGAATGCCTGGTGCGAAAATGCATCGAGCTTGAAGATTTTGCTGCGCATGGTGTCGCTCAGGCCGAAGGGGCGCGGCCCTCGAGCTGCGCGAGGGTATTCTCGATCCACGCCTGCACTTCCTGGTTGACCTCGCGCGGGTCGCGCCCGGCGGCGCTCACCGGCGGGCCGATGACCACCCGGATGGTGCCCGGCCGCTTGCGCCACCCGCGGCGCGGCCAATAGCGACCGGCATCGTGTGCCACGGGCACCAGGAATTTGCCGCACTCCGCGGCGAGCAGCGCGCCGCTCACACCATAGCGGCGGGTCTGGCCGGGCGGCATGCGCGTGCCCTCGGGAAAGATGATGATCCAGTCGCCCTCCGCGAGTCGCTGCCGGCCCTGGGCGACCACTTGGCTCACCGCCGAGTGCCCCGACTTACGGTCGATCGCAATGGCGTGCATCTGGCGGATACCCCAGCCGACCGCCGGAATCCAGGTCAGCTCGCGCTTCAACACCCAGACCTGACGCGGGAACACCAGCGCCATCGCGATGGTTTCCCAGGAAGAGGAGTGCTTCCAGAGCGCGATGTGGTTACCGGCCGGCACATGCTCGGCGCCCTCGATGCGGTAATCGAGCCGGCAGGTCCACTTCAGTACCGTGAGCAGCACCCGCGACCACACCCGCACCAGCGCGTAGCGGCGCTCGAAGGGCAGCAAGGAACAGGCGATGACGAAGAAGATCGAGTAGCAGAACGTCCAGGCGAACAGGAACACCGTGAAGAACAGCGAACCGAGCATTTGCATGTGCGCCCCTCAGCCCGGCAGACGCGACAGGTCGGCGACGCCGCTGAACAGCGTGCGCATCTCGCGCAGCAGCGCCAAGCGATTGGCGCGCAGACGTGCATCCTCGTCCATCACCATCACCTCGTCGAAGAACGCATCGACCGCCGCACGCAGTCCGGCGAGCTCGGTGAGCGCCCCGGCGTAGTCGCGTCGCTCGATGGCCGCGAGCACCGTCGGGCTGAGCGCCTGCAGCGCCTCGTACAGGCCCCGCTCGGCGCCCGCGCCGAGCAGCTGCGGATCGGGCGCCTGCAGCGGCAGGTCGCCGGCCTTCTTCAGGATGTTGGCGACGCGCTTGTTGGCGGCGGTGAGGCTCGCCGCGTCGGGCAACGCCAGGAATGCCCCGAGCGCCCCGAGGCGGGCATCGAACTCCAGGGGCGAGCGCGGCCGTGTCGAGAGCACCGCGTCGAACATCTCCGGGGTGACGATGCGCGGCTCGCTGCCCTCCAGGTAATGGGCGCGCAACCGCTCGAACACGTAATCGTAGAGCTCCGTGGCCGCAGGCGGCGCCACCGGTGCGCTCTTGCCGGTGCGCTCGGCAACCCGCTCGATGTCCGCGCGCGCCACGCGCGCGGCGAACTCGAGCACCGCGGCCAGATCGACCTCCAGGCGCTTCTCAAGGAGGATGCGCACCAGCCCGATGGCCGCGCGGCGCACGCCGAATGGATCCTTCGTGCCGGTGGGCTTCTCGCCGATCGCGAAGATACCGGCCAGCGTGTCGAGCTTGTCGGCGACCGCGAGCACAGTGCCCGTGGCCGTGAGCGGCAGCGCATCGCCGGCGGCCCGCGGCAGGTAGTGCTCGCCGATCGCCGCGGCGACTTCGCGGTCCTCGCCGTCCGCGGCGGCGTAATACGTGCCCATCGTCCCCTGCAGCTCGGGGAATTCGCCGACCATGGCGCTGAGCAGATCGCACTTGCACAGCAACGCCGCACGCTCGAGCGGCGCGACCGGCTGACCGAGCGCCGCCCCGAGGTGCACCGCGAGCGCACCGATGCGTCGGGCGCGCTCGCCGAGAGTGCCGAGTTTCGCCTGGAACGTCACGGCATCGAGTGCCTCGATGCGTGCCGCGAGCGGACTCTTGCGGTCCTGGGCCCAGAAGAACGCCGCATCCGCCAGGCGGGGACGCACGACGCGCTCGTTGCCCTCGATGACCTTTGCCGGGTCGCGGCTCTCGATGTTGGCGACCGTGACGAAGCACGGCAGCAGCGCCCCGTCGCGATCCTCCACCGGGAAGTAGCGCTGGTGATCCTGCAGCGTCGAGATCAGTACTTCGCGCGGCAGTTCCAGGAAGCGCGGCTCGAAGCGCCCGCTCAACGCGACCGGCCACTCCACGAGCGCCGTCACCTCCTCGAGCAGAGCGTCGCCGAGCAGCGCGCGGCCGCCGAGAGCCTCCGCGGCCGCACTGACCTGTGCGCGAATCTGGTCGCGCCGTGCCGCGAAATCAGCAACGACGCGGCCGCGTCCGGCGAGGGTGCGCTCGTACGCGCCCGGACTGCTGAGACGAATCGGCTTCGGTGCGTGAAACCGGTGGCCCCGTGTCAGGCAGCCGGCCGGCGTGTCGAGCAGCACTGCGGGCACGACCTGCGAACCGTACAGCATCACCACCCAGTGCACCGGGCGCACGAACTGCGCCTCCCCGGCTCCCCAGCGCATGCGCCGTGGGATCGGCAGGTTCTCGAGCGCGCTCTGCACGATGCCCGGCAGCAGCTCGAGGGCCTCGGCACCGGCCCGTACGCCGGTGTAATACATGAACTCGCCCTTCGGCTCGGTCCGCCGTTCGAGCGCCTCGACCGGCACGCCGCAACTGGCGGCGAACGCCACCGCGGCGCGCGTCGGTGCGCCTGCCGCATCGAATGCGGCGCTCGCCCCGGGCCCGCGCCGCTCGATGCGCTGCTCCTCCTGGCGCGCCGCGAGGCGCTGCACGCGGACCGCGAGCCGCCGCGGCGTGGCAAAGGAGCGCAGCACGCCGTGGGCGAGTGCCGCCTTGGTGAGGCCGGATTCGATCCCCGCCGCGAAGGCCTGCTCCAGCTGCCGCAGTGCTTTCGGCGGCAGCTCCTCGGTACCGATCTCGACCAGGAAATCCCGCTTCTGCACGCTCATGCCGCAGCTCCGGCCGCCGTGCGCCCCAGCAGAGGGAAGCCCAGCGCCTCGCGCCGCTCGTAATACGCGCGCGCCACGGCGCTCGCCAGAGTGCGCATGCGCAGAATGTAGCGCTGCCGCTCGGTCACCGAGATCGCTCGACGCGCATCGAGCAGGTTGAAGGTATGCGAGGCCTTGAGCACCTGTTCGTACGCCGGCAGCGGCAGGCCATCGGCGAGCAGCGCCTGGCAGGCGTGCTCGTGGTCCTCGAAATGCCGCAGCAGCGTGGCGACGTCGGCGCACTCGAAGTTGTAGCGGGATTGCTCGACTTCGTTCTGATGGAACACATCACCGTACGTCACCTGGCCGCGCGGTCCGTCGGTCCACACGATGTCGTAGAGACTCTCCACTCCCTGCAGGTACATCGCCAGGCGCTCGAGCCCGTAGGTGATCTCGCCGGTGACCGGCCGGCAGTCGAGCCCCCCGACTTGCTGGAAGTAGGTGAACTGGGTGATCTCCATCCCGTTCAGCCACACCTCCCAGCCGAGTCCCCAGGCCCCGAGACTCGGGGACTCCCAGTTGTCCTCCACCAGGCGCACATCGTGCACCAGCGGATCGAGTCCGAGCGCCGCGAGGCTGCCGAGGTACTGATCGATCAGGTCCGCCGGGGACGGTTTGATGATCACCTGAAACTGGTAGTAGTGCTGCAGGCGGAACGGATTGTCCCCGTACCGTCCGTCGGTCGGGCGCCGCGAGGGTTGCGCGTAGGCGGCGCTCCAGGGCTCCGGCCCGATCGATCTGAGGAAGGTCGCGGTGTGGAACGTGCCGGCGCCGACCTCCATGTCATAGGGTTGCAGTACGACGCAGCCGCGCTCTGACCAATAGCGCTGCAACGCGAAAATGAGCTCCTGGAAGGTCCGGGGCGCGGAGAGAATTTTCATGACGTGGCCGGTGGTGCAAAACAGCCGCGGAGTATAACCAAGCGTCGCAGACGGGCGGATCCCGCACCAAAACGGGGCCGTCGATTCGGGCCATACCGGCGGCATGCCCGCTCCCGACGGCGTCCTGCACCATAACGGTGCTATGATCGTCTCGCGTGCACCGTTATCGTGCAGTTTTGGCCGCATGCCGGCGCAACCCGTTGATTTACGGCGGGTCTCGGGCTGGCACGGCGCCTGCACTCAGGAGGTGCTCCGCCACGCGGCGCACCTGCGGATGAACCTCGAGCAAGACCGCCGGCGGTCGGGAACGACCGGCTCCAGCGGCGGCTCGGGCTGTCCCGATGCGGCGGGCCTACCTTATTCCTTCGGAGGCGATATGACACCGAGCGATGTACTGAAGCTGATCCAGGACAAAGACGTCAAGTTCGCGGATCTGCGGTTCACTGATACCCGCGGCAAGGAACAGCACGTCACCATCCCCGCGCGCCTGGTCGATGAGGACCTGTTCCGCGACGGGAAGATGTTCGACGGCTCCTCGATCGCCGGTTGGAAGGGGATCAACGAGTCCGACATGATCCTGATGCCCGAGGCGGCCACCGCGGTGCTCGATCCGTTTTTCGAGGAAAACACGGTCAACCTGCGCTGCGACGTCATCGAGCCGGCCACGATGCAGGGCTACGAGCGCGATCCGCGCTCGCTCGCCAAGCGCGCCGAGGCGTACCTGAAGTCCACCGGCATCGCCGATATCGCGACGTTCGGACCGGAGAACGAATTCTTCATCTTCGACAGCGTGCGCTTCGGCAACGAGATGCGCGGCTGCTTCTACTCCATCGACTCGGTGCAGGGCGCATGGAGCTCGGGCAGCGAATTCCCCGAAGGCAACACCGGACACCGACCGGGCGTCAAGGGCGGCTATTTCCCGGTGCCGCCGGTCGACGCCTTTCAGGACATCCGCTCCGCGATGTGTCTGGCCTGCGAGGAACTCGGCCTGAAGGTCGAAGTGCACCACCACGAAGTGGCCACCGGTGGTCAGGGTGAAATCGGCATCGGCGCCGGCACGCTCGTGCAGAAGGCCGACCAGGTGCAGCTGCTGAAGTACGCGGTGCTCAACGTCGCGCAGCGCTACGGCAAGACTGCGACCTTCATGCCGAAGCCGCTCGTCGGCGACAACGGCAGCGGCATGCACGTGCACCAGTCCATGCAGAAGGACGGCAAGGCGCTGTTCGCCGGGGACAAGTACGGCGGACTCTCGGAGCTCGCGCTGTACTACATCGGCGGCATCATCAAGCATGCCAAGGCGCTCAACGCCTTCACCAACGCCGGCACCAACAGCTACAAGCGACTGGTCCCCGGGTTCGAGGCGCCGGTGATGCTCGCCTACTCGGCGCGCAACCGCTCCGCTTCGATCCGCATTCCGTGGGTGTCGAACCCGAAGGCGCGCCGCATCGAGGTGCGCTTCCCGGACTCCACCGCCAACCCGTATTTCGCCTTCACCGCAATGATGCTGGCGGGGCTCGATGGCATCCAGAACAAGATCCACCCGGGCGAGCCGGCGGACAAGGATCTGTACGACCTGGAGCCGGAAGAGGCGAAGCACATCCCGACCGTGTGCCATTCCCTGGACATGGCGCTCGAGCACCTCGACAAGGACCGCGAGTTCCTGACCCGCGGCGGTGTGTTCACCGACGACGTGATCGATGCCTACATCAACCTGAAGATGCAGGAGGTCACCCGCTTCCGGATGGCCACGCACCCGGTGGAGCTCGACCTCTACTACAGCTGCTGAGCGAGCGTGACCGAGCCGTTCTCAATCTGCGCCGTGGCCGCCCCCGTCCCGGGGGCGCGCCGCGGTGCAGGGGGAGACTCAGGCGTCGCAACACGGCGACAGGCTCCTGTACTTTTGTGCTCGGACGGCCGAGGGGCTATGCTGCCGCTCCATGAGCAGCGTCTCCCGTTTGATTGCCCGGACGGCCCTGACCGCGCTGCTGTGCGCGGGCCTGCCGACCGTCGGCTGGGCCGGCAACGGCACCCAATCCACGGTGTACAAGTGGGTCGACGCGCACGGCGTGATCCACTACAGCGATCAGCCTCACGCGAACGCCACCAAGCTCAGCATCCGCGGCGCGCAGACCTATGCGCCACCGCCGCCGCCGCCCGCCGACTTCGGCGCCGCGCAGACCCGGGAGCATACGCACTCGAGGCACGCCTACAGCAGCTGCGAGGTGGTGGAGCCGCGCGATCAGCAGATGCTGATGAACGTCTACCGCGCGACGGCGGTCGTCAGTACGCAGCCCGGTCTGCTGCCCGGCAACCGTGTGCAGCTGTTCCTCGACGGACGGCGCATGCCGGGCGCCGGCCCGTCGTTCACCTTTCCCATCGTGCGCGGGCAGCATTCGGTGTCGGCCGTGGTCGTCAACGGCTACGGACAGATCCTCTGCGAGACCCCGACGGTGACCTTCTTCGTCCATCAACCGTCGATCCAGAATCCGCACAACCCCGTTCATCCGCACTGAGGCACGCCGCCGCTCGAGCGCACGGCTCTCCGGGGGTGTGCCGTGGCCCGTGAGCACAACGGCGCCTCGGCGCTCGAGCACTTCGATCCGGCCGGTCTGTTCGATGCGCTCTCCACGGGGATCATCGTGCTCGATGCGCAGCTGTGCGCCATCTATGCCAACGTGGCGGCGCAGGACCTGCTCGCCTTCAGCCTGAACCAGGCGCGTGGCCGACCCTTCACGGACTTTCTGCACGACAGCAGCGCGTTGCGCACGCTGCTGCGCCGCGTCCTCTCGAGCGGTGAGGGCATCGCGGAACGGGAGCTCACCGTGCGGCCCGCGGCAACGCCCCGCGAGACGCGCACGCTCGACATTACGATGACACCGCTCGAAGGCCAGATCACCGGCAATCACCTGCTGCTGGAGCTCGCCGACGCCACGCAGCGCCAGCGCATCACACGCGAGAACGACCTGCTCGCGCGCCTCGACGGCAGCCGGCTGATGATCCGACAGCTCGCGCACGAGATCAAAAATCCGCTCGGGGGCCTGCGCGGCGCGGCGCAGCTGCTCGAGCGCGAACTGCCGGGCGCCGCTCTGAAGGAATACACCCAGGTGATCATCGGCGAGGCCGATCGCTTGGCCGCGCTCGTCGACTCGATCGCCGGCCCGGCGCGCGCCCCGGAGAAATCGCCGCTCAACGTGCACGAGATCTGCGAGCACGTGTTCCGGCTGTTGCGCGCCGAGGCGGCCGCCGAGGTCCTGATCGAGCGCGATTACGACCCCAGTTTGCCGAGCGCGATGCTCGACCGTCATCAGCTCATCCAGGCGTTGCTCAACGTGGCCCGCAACGCGCTGCAGGCGCTCGGCGGGCGCGGACGCATCGTGCTGCGCACGCGCGCGCTCACCAACGTGCGCATCGGTTCGGCCCGACATCGGTGGGTCGCGAGCGTCCAGGTTCAGGACGATGGGCCGGGCGTGCCACCGCAACTGCACACGAGCCTCTTCTATCCGCTGGTGACGGGCCGTCCCGACGGCACCGGCCTCGGGCTCGCGGTCGCCCAGGAGCTGGTCAGCCGCAACGGCGGCCTGATCGAATTCGACAGCGAACCGGGCCGCACCATCTTCACTCTGCTGCTGCCGCTCCTGGAGGACGGGTGAGCGCCGCGCTGAGAGTGTGGATCATCGACGACGACGCCTCGATCCGCTGGGTGCTCGAGCGCGCCCTGCGCAACGACGGGGTGGCCGTGCGCGCCTTCGAGTCGGCCGAAACGGCGCTCGAGGCGCTGCGGCACGATGCACCCGATGTGCTGATGACCGACATCCGCATGCCGGGGCAGTCGGGCTTGGAGTTGCTGCGACGCGTGCGGACCACGCGCCCGCTGCTGCCGGTCATCGTCATGACGGCGCACTCTGATCTTGGCAGTGCCGTGTCGGCCTACGAGGGCGGTGCGTTCGAATATCTGCCGAAGCCGTTCGACATCGATCAGGCGGTGGCTCTGGCGCGCCGCGCGGCGCGCGTGCCGGCCACCGCGGCCAACGAGGGCGCCGCCGAGCCGCGCATGTCCGAGTTGCTCGGCACCGCCCCGGCGATGCAACAGGTGTTTCGCGGCATCGGCCGGCTGTCGCGCTCCAGCGTGACGGTGTTGATCACCGGGGAGTCCGGGACGGGCAAGGAACTGGTGGCGCGCGCCCTGCACGAACACAGTCCGCGCGCCGGCAGGCCGTTCATCGCGCTCAACACCGCCGCCATTCCCGGTGACCTGCTGGAATCCGAACTGTTCGGCCACGAGCGCGGCGCGTTCACCGGCGCCGATGCCCAACGCCGCGGCCGCTTCGAGCAGGCCGACGGCGGCACGTTGTTCCTCGATGAAATCGGCGATATGTCCACGCCGCTGCAGACCCGTCTGCTGCGGGTGCTGGCCGAGGGCGAGTTCTACCGCGTGGGCGGCCAGACGCCGATCCGAGTCGACGTGCGCGTGATTGCCGCGACCCATCAGAACCTGCAGGAACGGGTGGCGCAGGGGTCCTTCCGCGAGGATCTGTACCACCGCCTGAACGTGATCCGCCTCGCGCTGCCGGCACTGCGCGAGCGGGCCGAGGACATCCCGCTGCTGCTGCGGCACTATCTGCGCACGGCGGCGCGTGACCTCGGCGTCGAAGCCAAGGCGCTCGCCCCTCAGGCCGAGCAGCGGCTGCTCGCCTATCGCTGGCCGGGCAACGTGCGTGAACTCGTCAACATCTGCCGGCGCCTCTCGGTGCTCGCACCGGGCCGCGAAATCGGGGCGGAGGACCTGCCGATGGAAATCGGCGTGGCCGCGTCGGACCCACCGGGTGAATGGCAGAGCGCGCTCGCCGAGTGGGCGGCGCGCCAGGCCGCCAGCGGCGAGCTCGCCCTGCTCGATGTGGCGCTGCCGCAATTTGAACGGGTGCTGATCTGTGCCGCGCTGAAGCGCACACAGGGGCATCGGCAGGAGGCGGCCCGGTTGCTCGGCTGGGGCCGCAACACCCTGACACGCAAGCTCAAGGAGCTGCGCTTGGACATCCCGCCGACCGACGCCGGTCAGAGCGGCGAGGAGTCGCTCTAGCGCTCCCTCAGATGCGCAGCGTGCCGGTCAACTCGGTCACGCTGGCGATGCCGTGCTCGCGCAGGTACTGCGCGATGCCGGCATTGATGCGCTTGCACACCATCGGATCGTAGAACAGGGCCGTACCGATGCCGACCGCGCTCGCCCCAGCGATGAGAAATTCGATCGCGTCCGTGGCGGTGGTGATTCCGCCCTGACCAATGATGGGGATGCCGTGCTTGCGGGCCACCTCGTACACCTGGTGCACCTTCAGCAGCGCGATCGGCTTGATTGCCGGCCCGGACAGCCCGCCCTGGATATTGCCGATCACCGGCCGGCGCGTGTTCGCATCGATCGCCATGCCCATCACGGTGTTGATCACGGCGAGCGCGTCCGTGCCCGCCTCGATGCAGCGCCGCGCGTTCTCGCGGATATCGGTCTGGTTCGGGGAGAGCTTGGTGATGAGCGGCTTGCCGGTCACGCGCCGGCAGGCCTCGACCACCTGCGCGGACATGTCCGGGTAGTTGCCGAAGGCCACCCCGCCCTCCTTCACGTTCGGGCAGGAGATGTTGATCTCGATCGCATCGATCGGCGACTGGTCGAACAGGCGGGTGACCTCGGCGTACTCCTCGATCGTCGAGCCGGAGACGTTGGCGATGAACCGGGTCTCGCTGAAATCCAGCTCCGGCAGGATGCGCTCGATGACGTGCGCGGTGCCGGGGTTCTGCAGCCCGATGGCGTTGAGCATGCCGGCGGCGGTTTCAGAGACCCGGTGTGCCGGATTGCCGAGGCGGGCGGCGAGCGTGGTGCCCTTGAGCACCACGGCTCCGGCATCGCGATTGGAGAAGCCCTCGATGCGGGTGTATTCCTCGCCGAAGCCCACGCAGCCGGACAGCAGCACGATGGGCGAGGCCAGCGGCAGGCCGCAGAACGTCACGTGCAGCGATTCGGCCGCAGAGGTCGATGAGTCGGTCATTGCGATATCAGGTCCGAGGCCCGGCGCGCGCGCCGGAGTGGCCGGTCATTATCGCATCCCGCGCGCCCCGCCACGATCTCACTCCCGGTGGATGTGGATCTGGATGCGGCCCTTCGGCCCGATCAGCCAGGCGGCGAGCCACCCGGCGAGCCAGACGATCAGGGCCGCTTCAAACGCCGTCCAGAACCCGCCCGTGAGATGAAAGCCCGGCAGCATCCAGGCGACGAGCGCCAGCATGGCGGTGTTGACCACCAGCAGAAACACCCCCAGGGTGAGGAGCGTCAGCGGCAGCGTCAGCAGGATGACGACGGGACGGACAATGGCGTTGACGACCCCGAGCAGCACGCCGGCCAGGATCAGCGTCCCGGCGTCATCGATGCGGATGCCGGGCACCCACCGCGTCGCCAGCCACAGGCCGAGCGCACTGACGACCGCGCGCAGCACGAATGTCGTCACGGCGCCTCCGCATCCGAGGCGTCGAGCAGCGCACGCAGCCGCACGAGCGCTGCCTGCCAGCCGGTGCGCTGGCGCAGATAAGGAATGTCCCACTCCGAGGAGCCGGGGACGCCGGACCCGAGGAGGCGCAGGATCGTCCCGGTGCGTGCCGGCTCGAGGATGAAGTCATCGACCAGCGCGCTCTCGGCCGGCGGCAAGGTTGCGCAGGGCAGATAGATGAGCCGCAGCCGCTGGCCGGGCACGAACACGTCGATGCAGGCCTCGAGTTCCGTGACCCGATCGACGCAGGCGCGAAACAGTCCCCCGGGCCGCGCGCTGATGGCCGCGCCCGGTGAGCACCACTGCCCCAGCAGGCGTGACTCGGTCAGCGCGGCCCAGACGGGGGTGAGGCCGGTGCGCAGGTCGAGCCGATGGGCATAGCCCCGGGTCTTCTCCATGGTGGCCATTGTGCCATCGCGGCGGCGCGCCTGCAGAGGACGCGGGTCGTGGCGCGATCGCGCGCCGCCTCGCCGCCGGGCACAATACGCGCGGCCGCACGTGCGGCCGTCCGTGGAGGTCTCGATGGCGCTCGTGCAACTGGTGATCGTGCTGGCTCTGGTGCAGTTCTTTGCTTTTGCCGTTGCCGTCGGCAAGGCGCGTGAGACCTACGGCGTCGTGGCGCCTGCGACCACCGGCAACGAGATCTTCGAACGCTACTACCGGGTGCAGATGAACACCCTGGAGCTGCTGGTGCTGTTGATTCCGGCGCTGTGGCTGTTCGCCCGCGACCTCAGTCCCGCCACGGCCGCCGGACTCGGGGCGCTCTACCTCATCGGGCGGGGGGTCTACTTCGTGTCCTACGTGAAGGATCCGAAGACGCGCTCACTGGGGTTCGCGCTCTCGAGCGGTCCGATCGTGCTGCTGCTGCTCGGAGCGCTGTTCGGCGCGGTCCGCGCCGTGTGGCTGCACGGGGGGTGAGCCGGCGCCCCGGGGCCGCTCACTCGGTCTCGGGTTTGATCGGCCGGCGCATCAGGTCGCGGACCGCTTCGCGCGGCGCGACGCCCTCGTAGAGCACGCGGTAGACGCTCTGGCTGAGGGGCATTTCCACGCCGTGGCGGGCCGCCACTTCGTGCAGCGCGCGCGCCGCCGGGTAACCCTCCACCACCTGGCCGATGGCGGCGAGCGCCTCGGCCGGGGTGCTGCCGGCGGCCAGTCGCAGTCCGAAGCGCCGGTTGCGCGACTGATCATCGGTGCAGGTCAGCACCAGATCGCCGAGTCCGGCCAGCCCCATGAAGGTCTCACGATGCGCACCGAGCGCAACGCCGAGGCGCATCATCTCCGCCAGCCCACGCGTGATCAGCGCCACGCGGGTGTTGGCACCGAACCCGAGCCCGTCGGACAGGCCCGCGCCCACCGCGAGCACGTTTTTCACCGCACCGCCGACCTCGACGCCGACGATGTCCGTGGACGTATAGGCGCGGAAGTTATCTGCCGACAGATCCTGCGCCAACGCGGTCGCGAAGGCTGCGTCGACCGCCGCGATGGTCATCGCGGTCGGCAGTCCGGCGCCGACTTCGCGGGCGAACGTCGGTCCGGACAGCACCGCCACGGAGCGGCCGGCGCCGAGCACCTCGCGGGCCACCTGATGGGGCAGCAATCCGGAGGGCAACTCGAACCCTTTGGTGGCCCAGGCGAGCCGCGTCGAGGGCGCGAGCAGCGGGCCGATCTGCACCAGCAAGGCGCGCAGCGCGTGACTCGGGACGGCAATCAGGACATCCGCCGCACCGTCGACCGCCGCAGCCAGATCCGCCTCGATGCGCAAGGCCGCGGGGAAAATGCCCGAGGGAAGGTAGCGCTCGTTGCAGCGCGCCTCGGCCATGTGCGCCAGCTGCGCGCGGTCCCGGCCCCAGAGCCGGGTGGCGCGACCGCTGCGTGCGAATTGAACCGCCAGCGCGGTCCCCCAGGACCCCGCGCCGAGCACGGCCACCGGCCGGTGATCACCGGATTCGGCGTTCATGATCGAGCGCGGGCAGGGGGCTCAGTTGGCCTGCTGGTTCGCCGGCATTCCCTGCGGGTTCTGGTTCGCCGCGTACAGCGCGTCGAAGTTCACCGGCGGGAGCAGCAATTGCGGGAAGCCGCCCTGGGTGATCAGGTGCGAGACCTCGGCGCGGGCGTACGGGAAGAGCACGCCGGGGCAGATCGCCCCGATGGCGCGCTTGGTGTCTTCCTCGGCGAGATTGCGCAGCAGGAACACCCCTGCCTGCTTCACCTCGACCAGGAACGCCGTGGTCTCACCCTGCTTGGCCGACACGGTCACCGTCAGCACCACTTCCTGCACATCGGGTGCGAGCGCCGTCACCGCAGTCTGCAGATCCAGGTTGATCTGCGGGTTCCAGTTACCGTCGCCGCGCGGACCATTCGGGGCCTCGTATGAGCAGTCCTTCAGGTAGACGTGCTGCAACTGCAGGACCGGGCCGTTGGTCTCTTCGGGTGCCGGCACGGTGCCGGCCGCTTCATTCGCCATGATTCAGACTCCGCTTTGTAAAAGTGTGTCGAGCCCGTTGCGGGCCTCGAGCGCGTAGAGATCGTCGCAGCCGCCGACGTGCGTCTCACCGATGAAAATCTGCGGCACGGTCTGCCGATGGCTGCGCGCGGTCATCTCGGCGCGCGCCTCGGGGAACTGTTCTACGTCGACTTCCTGGACCGTGATGCCCTTGCGCTCAAACAACTGCCGCGCGCGAGCGCAGTACGGACACCAGCGGGTGGCGTACATCAGCACCCTCGGTGGGCTCATGCGTTGCTTCCCGCGCCCTTCTCGACGGGCAGATTCTCCGTACGCCACGCCGTGATGCCGCCGCGCAGATTCACGGCCTGCGCAAAGCCCTGTTCGCGCAGCTTGCGCACCGCCGCCGCGGCCAGCGAGCCGCTGTTACAGTACACGATGACCGGTTTCTGCTTGTGCTTCTTCAGCAGCTCCTCGGCCTTGAGGATCTGTTCCCCGTCCATGCGCCGGGCGCCGGCGACATGGCCCGCCGTGAACTGCTCGGCGGAACGCAGATCAATGGTGAGCGCACCGCGGTTCATCAGTTGGATCGCCTCCTGGGCCGAGATCGACGCGAAACTCTCGCTGCGCGCGCGTATCTCAATCAGGACTGCGAACATCGCCACGGCGGCGGTCGCTGCGACCAGCCAGGGGTGGAGGTGGAAGTATTGGGAAAGATGATCCGTGAACACTGGGGCCAGAAGACCGTATCGCCTGCCAAAAGGTCGCGCATTATAGCGCCCCTATGCAATCCGGCATGACCCGAAGCGCACGGCGGCCCCGTCCGGCCCCGTTCATGGTTGCGCTGGCGCTGGTGCTGGGCCTGCTGCCGCGCGGCCAGGCGCATGTGCCCCCCCAGATCGCCGCGCACCGGGCGCAGGCCCGACTGCAGGCGGTGCAGGGACAGATTGCCCGCATCGCGCACCAGGTCGAGCAGTCCCGCCTCGAACAGAGCCGCCTCACCGTGGCGCTGCGCAGCACCGAGCAGTCGGCGGGGGCGGCCCGGGCGGCGCTCGCGGCCATCCGCCGCCAGCGCGCCGCGCTCGCCGCCCGTCGCGCCCGCCTGGCCGCGCGGCGCCGCACGCGCCAGGCGGATCTCGCGCATGCGCAGCAGATCCTCGCCGCCGAGCTGCGCTCGGCGTATCTGATCGGGCGGCAGGGGCCGCTGAAGCTGCTCTTGAACCAGGGCGACCCGGGCCGGATGCAGCGGATGTTCGCGTATTACAGCTATTTCGGCCGCCAGCGTGCCGCGGACATCGCGGCCATCGAGGCGGACCTGAAGGGCCTGGCGCAGCTGCGAGCCGAGCTGGGGGCGGCCGATTCCCAGTTGCAGGGGCTCGAGCAGCAGCGCAACGCGCAGGTCACGACCCTCGAGCACGCGACCGTCGAGCGCCGCCAGGTGCTGGAGCGGATCGCCGCGCGCACCCGCACCGGGACGCAGCGCCTGGCGCGCCTGCGCCGCGAACAGCATGGCCTGCTCGTGCTGCTCGCGGCGCTGCGCCGCGCCGAGGCGCGGCTGCCCGCCGAGCGGCTGCAGCACTTCACGCGCCTGCGCGGCCATCTGCCCTGGCCGGTCGCCGGGCAGCTGATCGCGCGGTTCGGCCAGCCGCGTGCCGGCGGCCTGCGCTGGGATGGAGACCTGATTGCGACGCGGCTCGATGCGCCCGTGCACGCAGTTGCACCCGGACGGGTGGTGTTCGCCGACTGGCTGGCCGGCCTCGGCCTGCTCATCATCGTGGATCACGGCGGCGGCTACATGAGTCTGTACGGGCACAATGACCATCTGTATGCCCGCGTCGGGGAGCAGGTCGCGGCCGGACAACTGATCGCGGCCGCGGGGGACAGCGGCGGGGCGAGCCGCCCGGAGCTGTACTTCGGGATCCGCCTCGGGACCCGTCCGATCGATCCGAGGCTGTGGCTCGAGCACCATGCCCGCTAGACTGTGATCATGCTGCACTGGCTCATCGACTTCATTCTGCACCTGGATCACCACCTCACGGCCCTGCTCGCGCAGGTCGGTGCCTGGACCTACGCGATCCTGTTCGCGGTCATCTTTGCCGAGACCGGTCTGGTGGTGACGCCCTTCCTGCCCGGCGATTCGCTGCTCTTCGGGATCGGCGCCGTCGCTGCCGTCGATGCCAGCGGCACCCTGAGCGCACCACTCGCGACGCTGGTGCTCGCCGCCGCGGCCATCCTCGGCAATACGGTCAATTACGCCGTCGGCCGCCGGATCGGTCCGCCCGCCTTCAGCGGCCGCTACCGGCTGCTGAAGGTCGACTACCTGCGCCGCACCGAGGCCTTCTTTCTGCGCCACGGCGGTCGGGCGATCGCGCTGTCGCGGTTCATTCCGATCATTCGTACCTGCATGCCGTTCGTGGCCGGCGTCGGACGCATGCCCTACGGGCGCTTCCAGGGCTACAACGTCCTCGGCGGCCTCGCCTGGGTCTCGCTGTTTCTCTGGGGCGGGTACTTCTTCGGCAACGTTCCGCTGGTGAAGCGCCACTTCGGCCTCGTCACCCTCCTCATCATCGGCGTGTCGATGGTGCCGGTGGCGCTGACATTTCTCAGACGTCACCGCCCGCATCCCGAGGTTTCCTGAGGCGCGCCCAGATCGCGGTACCGCCGTCCGGTGGCGCGGCGTTATGATGTCGAAGGAGTGCCCTGCACTGCGCCCGGGCGCTCCGCGCCGCGCACGTCCATGAGACCACTGCCGATCCAGGTTTTCCGCACCCACGCCGAGCGAGCGCCCGCGGCCTTCGCCGCCGGCGCTGCGCCGAGTCGGCTCGGCCGCCGCGCGCCGGCCGAGCCGTACCGCGACCGCCCGTGCGAAGCGGCACGCGCCGAGTGCAAACGCCCTCGGCCATGGGGTTGAGCGCATCGGCGCGACCAAACATGGCTGCCCCATACGACTACATCATCGTCGGCGCCGGGTCGGCCGGCTGCGTGCTCGCGAACCGCCTGAGCGCCGATCCGGCCGCGCGGGTGCTGCTGCTCGAAGCCGGCGGGCGCGATACGTCGTTTCTGATCCACATGCCGGCGGGCATCGCACGCCTCACCACACCGGCGGTCAACTGGCTGTATCAGACCGAACCGCAGCGCGAGCTCGCTGGCCGTCGCCTGTTCTGGCCGCGCGGCAAGACGCTCGGCGGTTCGAGTTCGATCAACGCCATGGTGTACATCCGCGGTCAGCGCGCGGATTACGATCACTGGTGCAGCCTCGGCAATCCCGGTTGGGGATTCGAGTCGGTGCTGCCCTACTTCCGCCGGGCGGAACACAACGAGTCGTTCGAGGACGAGTGGCACGGCCGTGGCGGTCCGCTGAATGTCTGTGAGCGTCGGTACACCAACCCGCTCAGTCTGCAGTTCGTGGCGGCTGCCCGTGCGGCCGGTCTCGCCGCCAACCCCGACTTCAACGGCCGCGACCCGGAGGGGGCCGGGCTGTATCAGGTCACCCAGAAGGCGGGTCGGCGCTGCAGTGCCGCCAGTGCCTACCTGCACCCGATCGCCCGCCGGCCCAACCTGACGGTGCTCACGGGTGCGCTGGCGCTGCGAGTCGTGCTCGCGGGGCGCCGCGCCGTCGGGATCGAATACGTGCGCGGCGGCACCCGGACCGAGATTCGCGCGCAGCGCGAAGTCCTGCTCGCCGGCGGGGCGATCAACTCTCCGCAGCTGTTGCTGCTCTCGGGGATCGGTCCGGCCGATGAGCTGCGGGCGCACGATCTCCCGGTGCACCACGACCTGCCCGGCGTCGGACGCAACCTGCAGGATCATCTCGATGTGCACGTCATTCACGCGTGCACCCGGCCGGTGACGCTCGATTCTCGCGCCCGGGGCTTCGGTGCGCTGCGCACGGCGTTGCGGTATGCGCTGTTGCGGGACGGGCCGGGTGTGAGCAACGTGGCCGAGGCCGGTGCCTTTCTGCGCACGTCGATGCAGACCTCAACGCCCGACGTGCAAATGCATTTCATACCGGCCTACGTCGTCGATCACGGACGGCGCAGGATGCCGGGCTACGGCATGACGCTGCACGTGTGTTACCTCCGCCCGGGCAGTCGTGGCGCGATCCGGCTCGCCTCGGCGCGGCCGACCGATCCGCCACGCATCGATCCGGGTTACCTCACCGATCCGTCCGATCTGGCGCCGCTGATCGCCGGCATCCGGCGAGCCCGCGACATCTATGCGCAGGCGCCGCTGCGCGCGGATCTGGGTGAGGAGGTGTTCCCCGGCGCGGCGCGGCGCACCGATGCCGACCTCGAATCCTTCATCCGCGCCGCCGCCGAGACGGAATACCACCCCGTCGGCACCTGCAAGATGGGGACGGATGCCGCGGCGGTGGTCGATCCGCAGCTGAGGGTGCACGGCCTGGAGGGCCTGCGGGTGGTGGATGCCTCGATCATGCCGACGCTGGTGAGCGGCAATACCAACGCGCCGGTGATCATGATCGCAGAGAAGGCCGCCGATCTGATTCTCGGCGCGCGCCCCGCGCCCTGAAGCCGTCGCTGCGCGCCCCGCGGGGGCCTCAGGGCCGCGTGCGCGCCAGCTTGCCGAGCTCGCGCAGCGCCCGTTGCTTTCGCTGAGGGCCGCTCACGGCGTGCGCTTTGCCACCGAGCACCCGCAGCGCGCGCTTGCGGGTCCCGCTGAGCGCCGCGCGTGCCCGTGCGGCGCTCAGCCACCCCCCGGTGAAGTCCGCACGCTGCAACCCGACGCGAATATAGGTGTTGTGGCGCATCAGCCGCCAAATCAACCGACTGCGCTCGTTCTCGATCATGGCGATGATCGGACCCTGGTCGATCCCCAGGAAGGCGTTGTCGACCCAACCGCGACCCCGCACCACGTGGCCGGTGCGGGCCAGACGGGCATTGAGGAAGCTCGGGTTGAACGAATCGAGGAAGCCGTACCGGGTGTAGATCATGTCGCCGTAGCGGCGCAGCAGCGCCTGCGTGGCTTGCGTCACGTAGCGTGGGACGAACATGAGCGAGCCGATGACCGCCGTCGGCGCCAGCGTGCCGTCATCGACGCTGTGTTTGCTGATGCCGCGTGCCGAGTAACCGTAGAACTGTCGGATCCGTCCGTCAAAGCGCGCGCGGACGTAACCCGGGCCGTCACAGGCCGTCAGGCCCCAGATGTTCGGGCCGTATCCCGCCCAGCCGTGCGGGTTGATGATGGCGTAGCGCCGCTGCACGAGTGTCGCGATCACCCCATTCAGGAAGTACGTCTCGCCCTGCGCCCGCATGAACGGGTCGGCGATGCCGCGCAGATCGACCCACACGGCCGTGTATTGGTAGCCGAACTGCGGCCCGAAGGACAGCAGCGTCAGTCCGCCGACGCGTCGCAGGTCGTGGTGATCGGTCGCGGTCCAGGCGCTCCAGGCGTTGTGACCGAGCGGGTGAGTCGGGGAGCCGAGGCCGAGGATGTAGAGGATCGACGCTTCGTTGTAGCCGTGCCAGCGCAGCTTCGAGAACCCGGTGCGAGGCATCCACGCCATGCTCACCAGGGCGTTCCCGCCGGGCGCCGACCAGCTCCAATCGACGCGTCGGTAGAGGCGATTGGCGAGCGAGCGCACCTGCTCCTCGGTCGGGGTATCGTGATCGAAATATTCCCCGGCCGTCAGCACCCCGGCCATGAGCAGCGCGGTATCGATGGTCGACAGCTCGCTGTGGCCGAAGCGCAGACCCGTGTGCATGTTGAGAAAGTGGTAGAAGAACCCGTGATAGCCCGCGTAGCCGTGCGCTCCGGGGCCCTGTGGCAGATGGAGCAGGAACTTGAGTACTTTGCGCACCCGTTGGGCCGCGGCGTGCCGAGTGACGTATCCGCGGTAGGCGCCGATCACGTCTGCCGTCAGAGCGAAACCGACCGCCGCGATGCTCGCTGGACCGTGCGGTGAGGGCCAGCGGTCCGGCGTCAAACCGGTGACCGGGTCGGCCGTCATCCAGAAGTAATCGAACGTCCGCCGCTCGATGTCGCGAAACATGCGCCTCGGGTGGCGCGCGAGGCGGCGCACGCAGGACTGTGACAGTGGTGCGGTCGGGTACCGGGGCGCGGTCAGCGCCGGGGAGGCCGTCGGACACCCCGGGCCGCTCACCGATGATGGGGACGCGCTCGGCATCAGCCGCATCGAGTGCGTGTCCGGGCGTGTCGTGGCGATCGCGCCCTGCGTCGCCGCCACCGCCGCCTGGGTCGCGGTGTCCACGAACGCGTCCGCCTCGGTGCCGAGTTGCCGGACCGTGGCGATGAGCGCCTGGCGCTGCGCCTGGCGCACGTACCCATAGTGCAGCCAGGTCACCACGGCGACCGCGATGAGCCCATCGAGCGCAAGGGCCCAGAGCAGCGCGCGCCGGGCCTTCATCGCCGCACCGCGCGGGTGTGTGTGCCGTCAGCCGTCACGTCGTGGCGTCTAAACGCCCGACCCCGGTGCGGACGGCGAGCTGAGCGGTGCGCTGCGAAACTCATCCGTCCGCGCGAACGGACCGTACGGGGTCAAACCTTTGGGCACGTGCAATTCCTTGAAATCTGGCGAGTCGGCGGCAAATGCACCCCGACGGTGCGGCCGCACTTTGGGCACGCACGCCGCCATTCGAATGGCAATTGCGCTCCGCGTCAAGCGGCAGCGGGATCAGAAGCATGGCCTTGGCGGCCGGCAGGCTCACCGCGGCGCGGGTAGCATTGCGCCGATGAGCTCCATATCGCTGGCCGGTCGCACCATCGCCCTTCCCGAAGCACGGGCGCTGGAGATTTTCGCCGGCCTGCTCGAGCGGCGCGGAGCGCACGTCATCCGCTGCCCGCTGCTCGCCATCCACGATGCGCCGGATCCGGCCCCGGTGCTCGACTGGTGCCGCGCGCTCGCCCGCGGCCAGTTCGATGCGGTCATCCTGCTCACCGGGGAAGGCCTGCGCCGTCTGCTCGGGGCCCTCGAGCGGCACGAGCCCACCCTGCGCCCGGCCTTCCTCGCCGCGCTCGCGCGTGCGTACAAGATCACGCGCGGCCCGAAGCCCGCGCAGGTACTGCGCGAGTGCGGGCTCGCCGCCGATCTGGCGGCGTCCGAGCCGACCAGCCGCGGCGTGATCGAGGCGCTCTCGGGCCGCGCACTCGGCGGCTGGCGCATCGGAGTGCAGCTCTACGGCAGCGAGCCGAATCGGGCGCTGATCGAGTTCCTTCACGGCGCCGGTGCGCTCGTCTCGACGGTCGCGCCCTACGTCTATGCGAACGATGCGGATGACCAAGCAGTCCGCGCACTGCTGGGGCGAATACGCACCGGGCAGATCGACGCCCTCGCATTCACCAGCGCCACGCAGCTCGAACGGCTGATCAGCGTCGCGGGGGAAGAAGCGGTGCGCAGTGCGCTGCGCCAGACGCTGGTCGCGGCCATCGGACCGGTCACCGCCGAGGCCCTGCGGCGCCGCGGCATCGAGCCGCAACTGACACCCGCCGCGTCGTATTTTCTCAAACCGCTCACCGCGGCGCTGCTGCAGGCACTCGGAACCGAACAGCCCTAGGAGCCCTCGCGCAGCACCGCCAGCGGCGCGGCGCGCAGCACGGTGCGACTCGCCAGCCACCCGCTCATCGCCACGAGCAGGGTGCCACCGAGGAGTGCCGCGGCGCACGCGAGCGGGTCGAACGCGTAGGGCAGATTGAGCACCTCGCGCGTCACGTACCACGCCCCGGCGCTCGCGCCGGCCGCTCCGATCAGACCTGCGAGCGCCCCGAGCGCGGCGAACTCCGCCCAAATCCCTTGGGCCACCGTGGCCCGGCTCGCCCCGAGCGCACGCAGCATCGCGCTCTCGAAGCGGCGCTGCTCGCGGCTGGAGTGCACCGCGGCGAGCAGCACGATCAGTCCGGCGGCCAGCGTGAACAGGAATACGCTCTGCACCGCGAGGATGGCCTTCGTCAGCATGGAGCGCACATCCTGCAACAGCGCGTCGATGTCGAAAATCGACACGCTCGGGAAGCGCTGTGCGAGGTGCGCCAGGGCGCGCGCCTGCTGCGGCATCAGATAGGCGCTGGTGATGTACGTGCCGGTTTCCTGGCGCAGCAGACCCGGGGCGAAGACGAGAAAGAAATTTGGCTTGAAGCTGTCCCAGCGAACCCGCCGGACGCTGGCGATGCGCACGGTGAGGGTGTTGCCGCCCACCTCGAAGGTCAGCGACTCCCCGAGCCGCAGACCCAGCCAGCGCATGTACTGACTCGCTACCGACACCAGCGGTCGGCCGGCGTCAGCGGCGCTCCACCAGCGGCCGGCGAGGATGCGATTGCTGCTGCCGAGCACCGCCGCATCGGTGAAATTCTGCTCGCGCAGCGCGAAATGCCGCCCGCGCGGGTTGGCGAAATGAATCGACTCGACCGGCCGGCCGTCGATCGCACGCAGGCGGCCGCGCAGCAGCGGCAGCATGCGCTGCGGTCGCGCGCCCAGCCTCGTGAGCGCGGAGGTGAACTCCGCGCGACGGGCCGCCGGAATGTTGATGAAAAAATAATTGGGCAGATCCTTAGGCAGCGTATGGCGCCAGCCGCCCGTGAGATCGGTGCGGATGATCCCGAGCAGCGAGAGCGCCATGATGCCCGTGCCGAAGGCCACAATCTGCACGACGCTGTCCATGCGGCGGCGCGCGAGGTTGGCGATCCCGTAGCGCCACGCGACGCCGACCCGGCCGCGCAAGCGGTTCGCGATCCCCACCAGCAGCAAGGCCGCGCCGACCAATGTGGCGAGGAATGCAGCCAACCCCAGCGACAGCATCACGAACGGTCGTCCGGGTCCGATCACCCACCGAATCAACAGGACCAGGAGCGCGACGGCCGGGCCGAAGGCGAGCAGCATTCCCGGGCGCGGTGGATCGAGGTCGCGCCGCAGGACCCGCAGCGCCGGCGTGCGCGTCAGCTGCAGCAGCGGCGGCAGCGCGAACCCGGCCAGCAGTGCGAATGCCATCAGCATGCCGAGGCCGGCCGGTGCGAGGCCGGCGGGCGGCAGTGCCTGCGGCGTCAGCAACCCGCGCAACGCATGCACGAGCCACATCTGCGTCAGGTAGCCGAGCCCCGTGCCCGCGGCGCCGGCGAGCAGCGCGATCGCGAGCAACTGCGCGAGCGCCATGGCGAGGACGAAGCGCCGCGTCGCACCGAGGGTCTTCAGCAGCGCCACGGTGTCCAGATGCCGAGCGACGTAACGGCGCGCGGCCATGGCAACCGCGGCGGCACACAGCAGTAACGCGGAGAGACTCGCCAGGTTGAGAAACCGTCCCGAGCGCTGCACGGCGCTGTGGATCTGCCGGCTGGCCTGCGCGATCGTGCGCAGCCGCTCCCCGGCCCCGAGGTGCGAGTGCAGCCATGCGCGCAGCGCCTCGACGCGCCGTGCGCTGCCGGCGAACAGAGCGCTGTAGCGCACGCGGCTGCCCGGTTCGATCAGCTGTGTGCGGCCCAAATCCGCCGCGTTCATCAGCAGGCTCGGCACCAGCCCGGAGAAGGTGCCGGCCTGGTCCGGCCGCGTGATCAACACCCGGCCGACGGTGAAGGTGGCCGCGCCGATCGTCAGGTGAGCCCCGGGACGCGCACCGAGTGCGGTGAGCAGCCGCGAATCGGCCCACACCACGCCGCGTGGCGGAATGCCGCGCGTGGTGCTCCCCGGCGCAAACGGTGCCCCCGCGGTGAGCACCCGGCCCCGCAGCGGATACCCGGCGGTGACCGCGTACAGGTCGGTGAGCTGGCTGCGCTGTCCCGCGAACACCACGCTCAACATGCCGACGGTGCGCGCGCTGCGCAGGCCGTGGCGGGCGGCCGCCGCGAACACCGCCGGGGCAATCGGCTGGGCCGAGTCCACCCGCAGGTCCGCCGCCAGCACCGATGAGGCCTGTAGCGTCACCGCCGCGCCGATCCGGCTCACCAGGAAGCCGACACCCGAGATCGCGCCGACCGCGACCGTCAGCGCCAGCAGCAGCACGCCGAGCTCCCCGCCGCGCCACTCGCGGCTCAGCATGCGCAGTGCGAAGCGCACCGTACGCATCGTCAGAGCATCCGACCGGCGTCCATGCGCACCGTGCGAGCGCAGCGCGCGGCGAGCTCGGCGTCATGGGTCACGAGCACGAGCGTGGTATTCGCCTCGGTGTTCAAATTGAACAGACGCTCGATGATGTTGGCGCCGGTCAGGCTGTCGAGATTGCCGGTCGGTTCGTCGGCAAACAGCACTCGGGGTCGGGCGACGAACGCACGGGCCAGCGCCACGCGCTGTTGCTCGCCGCCCGAGAGCTGCCGAGGATAGTGCGCCGCGCGGGCCGCGAGTCCCACGTGCTCGAGTGCCGCCAGTGCCGCGGTGCGCGCGCCGCGCTGGCGCAGCAGCTCGAGCGGCAATGCGACATTTTCGAGTGCCGTCAGGGCCGGGACGAGATGGAACGCCTGAAAGACGAACCCGACGTGGCGCGCCCGGACCCGGGCGCGACCATCCTCATCGAGCGCGCCGAGGTCCTCGCCGGCGAGCAGCACCCGGCCGCTGCTCGGCAGGTCGAGGCCGGCCAGCAGCGCGAGCAGCGTCGATTTGCCCGCTCCCGAGGGGCCGGTCACCGCCAGCGTCTCCGCCGCAGCGACCTCGAGCGACACCTCATGCACAATAGTGAGCGGTCCGGCCGGACTGTCGACCGTCTTCGTGAGGTGCTCGGCTTTGAGAACGCACTCCCGCATCACGCCGTCGTGGCTCGCTGTCGTGGTGGGCATCGCCCTGCTCGGGGTCTTCTCGACGGCCCGGGCCGCCGCGCGCACCATCCTGGTGTTCGGCGACAGCCTGAGCGCCGCGCACGGATTGCGTCCGGAACAAGGATGGGTGGCGCTGCTGGGGCAGCGCCTGCGCACCGAAGGGTACCGATACCGCATCGTCAACGCCAGCGTGAGCGGCGAGACGACCACCGGCGGGCTGGCGCGCCTGCCGCACGAGCTGCGCGTTTGCCATCCGGCCATCGTCGTCCTCGAGCTCGGCGCCAACGATGGATTGCGCGGTCTGCCGGTCCCGCTCGCGGCGCATCACCTCGCTGCCATGGTGCGCCTGGCGCGCGCCGCGGGCGCGCGCGTGCTGCTGCTCGGCATCCTCATTCCGCCGAACTACGGTCCGCGCTACACCCATCAGTTCGCGGCCCTCTACCCACAGCTGGCACGCCGCCTGCACGTGCCGCTCGTGCCCTTTCTGCTCGCGCACGTGGCGCTGACGCCGGGTCTGATGCAATCCGACGGATTGCATCCCAACGCGCGCGGGGAACCGCTGGTGCTCGACAACGTCTGGCCGTACCTGCGGGCGCTGCTGCGCCGCGGGGCCTGAACGGCGGACTTGGTCGGCGCACGGCGCCGCGCTATCGTGGCCGTCTTTCACCCCCCTCGGAGGCCGTTCCATGCGCTCATCCGCCCCGATCGCTCTGCACCGTTTCGCTTCCGCTCCCGTCCGACTGCTGCTGTGGGCGGCCGTCGGCCTCACCGCGCTGGCGCCGGCGGTCTACGCCGCCACGCCTCCGGCGGTGCGGCGTGCACTCGAGGCCGCCATCAACGGCCCGCAGCGCACCCCGGCCTTCAAGAAGCGGGATCCGTATCGCCATCCGCTGCAGACTCTGGAGTTCTTCGGCATCCGTCCGGACATGCGCGTCATCGAGGTGCTGCCCGGTGGTGGTTGGTACACCGAAATCCTCGCACCGTTCCTGCATGCCCACGGCCAGCTGATCGAGGCCACCTCACCGGTGGCGGGCACGAGCGGCTGGGCTCACCGCTCGGCGCTCGCGTACGAGCACAAACTGGCCGCCGACCCGGCGGTCTACGGCACCGTGCGGCTCGAACCGTTCGAGCTGCCCGGCTACCTGCACCTCGGTGCGCCGGACTCGGCCGACATGGTGGTCACGTTCAACAACATGCACGACCTGATGTTCGAGAACGTGCATCACGAGGTGACGCCGATCTTCCTCGAGACCTTCATGCGCAGCGCCTATCACGTGCTGAAGCCCGGTGGAGTGCTCGGCATCGTCGGGCATCGCTGCGCGCCCGGCACGCCGCTCGAGACGTGCTTTCCGATGGCACGCCTGCCGCAGGCGTTCGTGATCCACGAGGCCGAGGCGGCCGGTTTCCGGCTCGCCGCGACGTCCGAGATCCTCGCCAACCCCAAGGACCCGCGCAACATCCCGGTGTTCTTCCTGCCGCCGAGTCTGGCGGACCGCTCGGCGGCGGCGCGTCGGCGCTACGCGGCGATCGGGTACGCCGATGACTACACGCTGAGATTCGTCAAGCCGGCCGACTGAGCGCCGCTGAGGGGGACGGCGCGGCGCCGGCCCCCTCAGCGCTCTTCGCTCGCGCCGGTGAATGCGCTGCTCTTGGCCTCCCGGCCGAGCAGCGTCGCGGCGCTGAGCGCCACCGCCACGATGCCGATGGTCCAGGCGAGGACGGTGCCCAGATCGTGCCCGTGGCGGGCGATGCTCGACTGCAGGGGCGCGAGCAGCGCCATGGCGAAATTGCCGAACTGATAGGCAAAAGCGGGCAGCACGGCGCGCACCCCGGGCGGGGACAGCTCGTTCAGGTGCGCCGGCACGATGCCCCAGGCGCCCTGGACCATGAACTGCATCAGGAACGCCCCGAGCGCCACGAGCGGTACGGTCGGGGCATACGCCCACAGTGGGATCGCCGGCAGCGCGAGCAGCGCCGCGCAGGCGATCGCCTTGCGCCGGCCGATGCGCTCGGAGAGCGCCCCGAAGAGCATCCCGCCGAACAGCGCCCCGACATTCATCAGCATCAGCACGTCGTCGGCGCGCGCGCCACCGAGGCCGTAGCGCTGCAGCAGGAACGGTTTGTACAGATCCTGCGAGCCGTGCGAGAAGGCGTTGAACAGCGCCATCAGCCCGATCATGTACAGCAGCGCCGGTGCGTTGGCCGCGACGATGCGCACCAGTTCGCGCAGCGAGGCGCGGCGCCGGTGCCGGCCCTCGAGCCAGGTCGGGGATTCCGCGACGCCGTGGCGAATGTAGAGCACCAGCAGCGCCGGCAGCGCGCCGATGACGAACAGGCCGCGCCAGCCGACGGTGGCGAAGAACAGCCGCGAGACCAGCGCGGCGAGCAGGAAGCCGAGTACGTAGCCTTCCTGCAGCAGTCCGGAGAAGAACCCGCGGCCCTCTGCCGGCAGCGTCTCGAACGCGAGCGCCGCACCGACGCCCCACTCCCCGCCCATGGCGAGGCCGAACGCCGCACGCAGTACCAGCAACACGGTGAGGTTCGGTGCGAACGCCGAGGCCAGTTCGATCAAGGCGTAGGAGAGCACGTTGGCGATCAGGATGGGTCGACGGCCGTACTTCTCCGCGAGCGCGCCGAACAGCAGCGCACCCACGGGGCGCATCGCCAGCGTCAGCGTGATGCCGAAGCTCACCGCGGTGAGACTGGCGTGGAAGTCCTCGCCGATCGCATGCAACGCGACGATGAAGATGAAGAAATCGAACGCGTCGAGCGTCCAGCCGCCGAGTGCGGCGAAGTAGGCGTGCCGCTGCGCTCCGGTGAGCTCGGTGAATTTGCGGATCAGTTTCATCGTCGTGCCGCGCAGCGCCCGCTACTGAACGCCGCTCATCAGACGCTTCACTGCGGGCGTCGCGAGCAGCATCGCCACGCCGCCGATCATGCCCCACCAGAACAGCTTCAGAAACAGCGCCGGCAGCGTCGTCAGGTGCGCGGCGTTGAAATCGCTGGAGAGCAGCCCGGCGAGAATGCTGCCGAGCGCGAGCGTCAGGAACCACAGCCCCATGGTCTGACCGGCGAAGCGGCGCGGTGCGAGCTTGGTGGTCGAGGACAATCCGACCGGCGAGAGACACAGCTCCCCGCAGGCATCGAGAAAGTACGTCGCCGTCAGCCACAGTGGGGAGACCTGCTCCCCGTGCAGCACGCGCAGTGCAGCGACGTACATCACCCAGAAGCCCGCGCCGAGCAGCAGCAGCCCCCAGGCGAATTTCCCCGGCGAGGACAGGTCGCGGCCGCGCCGCCCGAGCCATACCCACAGCGCCGCGAACACCGGGGCGAGGGCGATGACGAACACCGGGTTGATGATCTGCATGTCGCCGGCGGGCATCTTCCAGCCGAAGATGTAGCGGTCGGTGTACTGCTGGGCGAAGAGGTTGAACGAGGCGAACATCTGCATGTAGCCCATCCAGAACACGGTGGATGCGCCGAACAGCACCAGCATGGCGAACACGCGCCGACGCTCCTGGCGCGAGAGGCCCGCAAAGAGCGCCATGTAGAGCAGGTACAGCGCCATCAGCACGGCCACCACCCACGAGAGTCCGGCCGAGAGCGCCACCGGGTCGAAGCGCACCCAGCCGCCGAGGGTCACGCTGATCAGCACGACGATCAGCGCGACGATGGCCGCGAGGGCGAACCAGGAGCGCCGCTGCGTGACCGCGGGCGCCGTACCGCGGTCCCCGAGATAGCGGCGCGTGGCGAGGAACTGCACGACACCAAACAGCATGCCCACCGCCGGCAGTGCAAAGCCGGCGTGCCAACCGACATCGCGCGCCACGATCGGCACCAGCAGCGGACCGAGGAGCGAGCCGAGATTGATGCCCATGTAGAAGATCGAGAAGCCCGCGTCGCGGCGCGAGCCGCCCTCCGGGTACAGCTCCCCGACCGTGGCGCTGACGTTGGGCTTGAGCAGCCCGACGCCGAGTACGTTGAAGACCAGACCG
The DNA here is from genome assembly GCA_021834525.1 of Pseudomonadota bacterium. GTDB lineage: Bacteria > Pseudomonadota > Gammaproteobacteria > Steroidobacterales > Steroidobacteraceae > 13-2-20CM-66-19. Next base: position 47,028 of record JAKBDK010000012.1, read on the forward strand.
AGGAAAAAGGCCCGCCGGCTGCCGGCGGCGAGCAGCGCGTTGCCGATCGTGATGAGGATGCCGCCGCCGAGCACCGAGAGCTGTCCGCCGATCAGTCGGTCGGCGATCCAGCCGCCGAGCAGCGAGAGCAGGTAGGTGCCGCCGAAATACAGCCCGACGATGGCGCTGGCGTTGCGGTCGCTGAAGCCGAGACCGCCGCGACCGCTCGCGGCGACCATGAACAGGATCAGGATGGACTGGATGCCGTAGTAGGTGAACCGCTCCCACATCTCGGTGAAGAACAGTGTCGCCAGTCCGCGCGGGTGGCCGAACAGCGTCGGCCCGCCCGCCGCGCCGCTGGTGCGCGTGTCATTGTCAGCTGTGCTCATCATCCCCCGCCTGGTGTTCTTGTTGTGCGCCTCATCGTGCGGTCGCGGCGCTTACGACGTCGTGCTCGGCTCCTCCTCGGCTGCCGTGGGTACCGGGCGCACCAGGATGTGCGCCATGATCACCCCGGCTTCGAACAGCAGGTACATCGGCACGGCCATGATGGACTGCGAGACGGCATCGGGCGGGGTGATGAACGCGGCGACGATGAACACTCCGAGCAGCACGTAGCCGCGGATCGCGCGCAGCTTCTGCACCGTGACCAGCTTCATCACCACCAGCAGCACCACCGCGACGGGTACTTCGAACGCGGCCCCGAACGCGAAGAACAACACCAGCACGAAATCCAGGTACTGCGAGATGTCGGTCATCATCGCGACGCCCTTCGGCGTGGTCGCGGCGAAGAAGTGGAAGATCGCCGGAAACACCGCGAAGTACGCGAACGTCATACCGGCATAGAACAGCACGATCGAGGAGACGAGCAGCGGCAGTGCGAAGCGCTTCTCGTGCCGGTACAGCCCCGGGGCGATGAATGCCCACACCTGGTAGAGCACGTAGGGCATGGCGCCGAACAGTGCGACGAAGAAGGCGAGCTTGAACGGCGTGGTGAACGGCGCGGCCACCCCCGTGGCGATCAGGCTCGCGCCCTTCGGCAACATCTTCAGCAGCGGGTCGGCGAGCCAGGTGAACAGCTGATTGGCGTACAGCGCGCACGGTACGAACAGAATGCCGATGGCGACCAGCGCACGGATCAAGCGCTCGCGCAGCTCGAGCAGATGCGAGATCAGCGTGCCTTCGGCCAGGCTGTCAGGCTCTGGGCTCATGGATCTGCGGGGCGTCGGGGGGCGGGTTCGTCGTCGCCGGCGGTGCCGGCTGCTCGGCCGATTCGGCCGGCTCCACGGCGGCCGCGGGCGATGTGAAGTCCGGGTAGGCCGGCTCGGCGTGGGGCGCTGGCGCCACCGGCTCGGCGTGCTCGGGGTCGGCCGGCGCGGCGCGGCGCCGTTCCTCGAGATCCAGTTCCTCCTCCAGCTGATCCTGGAACTGCCTCGCCATGGCGCGGGCCCGGCCGACCCAGCGGCCGACGCGGCGCACGACGCCGGGGAGCCTTTCCGGGCCGAGCACGATCAGGGCCAGGACCAGAATGACGAGGATTTCGGAAAAGCCGAAGTCGAACATGGCCTCTCAGCGCATGCCTCGGGCGCAGAGCGGGAGGGTGCCGGCTGCCGCCGGTCCGTCCGGACCCCTAATGCGCCGCGGGCCTCAGGTGTTGCGGCCGCCCTTGGAGGCCTGGGCGTTGCCCTTCAGCGATTCGGGGAATTCGGCGTCGGCCTCATCGGCGCGAATCTGCCGGGTTTCGGTGCTCGGGGCGGACCCTTCCTTGTCACCCTCGTTCATCGCCTTCTTGAAACCCCGCACCGCATGGCCGAGATCGTCGCCGATCGTACGCAGCTTCTTGCCGCCGAAGATCAGGAGCACGACGACCAGGATGACCAGCAGGGTTTTGAAATCGAAATCCATACGTTCTGGACTCCGCTTGCGCGAGTAGACTAACGAAAAACTCAACGCCCCATCATAGGCCAATTGGCGTGCCCGGGCCGAGAAAGTTTCTGCCTATCCGGATCCGTGTAAACCGCAATGCGCGTCCGGTTCAGCTCTCCAGCCAGAACGTCACCGGGCCGTCATTGACCAGCTCCACCTGCATGTCCGCGCCGAACTCCCCGCGGGCCACGGGCGTGTGCCAGGCCTCGGCCTGGCGCAAAAGATGCGCGAACAGCTCGCGCGCCGGCGCCGGCGGCGCGGCCGTGCTGAAGCTCGCCCGGGTGCCCTGGTGAGTATCGGCCGCCAGCGTGAATTGCGGCACCAGGAGCAGCCCACCGCCGTGCTCGCGCAGCGAGCGGTTCATGCGGCCCGCAGCATCCGGGAAGATCCGATAGCCGAGCAGACGCTCGAGCAGCCGGTCCGCCGCGGCAGGTTCGTCCCCGCGCCGGATCCCGATCAGTGCCAGGATCCCCGGACCGATCGCCCCGACGCTCTGGCCCGCGACGCGGACCTCGGCGCGGGTCACGCGCTGGATCAGTGCGATCACGCCGTTTTCGCCCGGCTGGCGTCCGAGGTGGCCGCTCCGATAAGATCCGAGACTGCTTTGCGTACTGGGCCGGAGATCACCATGTCGGAACTTTGGCTGGATTCGTACGTGCGTTTGGGTCGGCGGGTTGCCATGGCGGCGGCCTTCGGGGTGTGCGCGTTGCTCGCGGCACCGGCGCCGGCCCAGCAGCCTCCCGTGGGCAACGCGCAGCAGGGCAAGATCATCGGGTACACCTGCCTCGGCTGTCACGGTATCGAAGGATACCGCAACGCCTACCCCGACTATGCCGTGCCGCGGCTGCGGGGACAGTCGGTGACGTACCTGATCAGCGCCCTGGAGGAATACCGCGACGGACAGCGTGCCTATCCCACCATGCATCTGCAGGCGCTGTCGCTCTCGGCGCAGCAGATCGCCGACGTGGCGGCCTATCTCGGCGGGAAACCCGTGACGGCCCAGCCGGTCGCGGCCGCCGCGGTACCTGCGGCGGCGGGCCTGTGCGCCTCATGCCATGGCAGCAACGGCATCGGGATCGCTCCGATGTACCCGACCCTGGCCGGACAGCACGAGAGTTATCTGATCCGGGTCCTGCACGAGTACCAGAGCGGCTACCGCCAGAGTCCCATCATGGACGGTATCGCGCATTCCCTCACCAATGCGCAGATCCGCACCGTGGCGGCGTACTTCAGTCACCTCAAGCCCGGGCTGCACACCGTGCCGCGGCCCTCTACGCGCTGGTCCGGCCGCTGAGGTTGATCGTCCTCTGAGACAACACGGTCCGGGAAGGGTTGAACCCTTCCCGGACCGCAATACACCGGCCGGGGAACCGGTGTCGGCTGGGCGCGCCCCGCGCCCTGGATCAGTTCACGGCGATGAACGCGGGCCGCCCGCGTCCTGCTCCTGCCGTGGCCGTTCGTCCCTGCTCCGCTCGTCTCTCATCGCAGGTCCCGAGGCGGCCGGGTGGCCGCCCCGGGATCGCATCACTGCACGCCGACCGGGACGAAGATCCGCGAGTCGCCGCGCTGGATCAGCAGCGCCACGTGACCCTTGGACTTGGCCACCGCGCCGGCCAGCTGGGCGGGCGTGGACACCGGCGCACCGTTGGCCGAGAGGACGATGTCCCCCGGCTCGATGCCCGCATCCTCGGCCGGCCCGCTCACGCCCTGCACGATCACCCCGCCGTGCGTGTTGTCCTGTTGCTGCTCATCCGGCGTCAGCGCCCGCACGATCAGTCCGAGTCGTCCGCCCGGCCGCGCGGCACTGCCGGCGGCCGCCACCAGGTTGTTGCCCATGGCCCCGAGGGTCGCGATGACGTGCTTCTCGGCGTGGTTGCGCCAGATCGTCAGGTTCACCTTGCTGCCCGGCATCAGGCTCGCGACGCGCACCGGCAGATCGTTCGAGTTCTCGATCTTCTGTCCGTTGAGCGCGATGATCACATCGCCGGGCTGGATGCCGGCGGCCTGCGCGGGGCTGCCCGGGTTGACGCTCGAGACCAGCGCGCCCTCCGGCTCGGGCAGGCCGAAGGAATCCGCAAGCCCCTGGTCGACCGGCTGGATGTAGATGCCGAGCTCGCCGCGGCGCACATGCCCGGTGGCGATCAGCTGGTCGGCGACGTGCATCGCCACGTTGATCGGGATCGAGAACGACAGACCCATGTAGCCGCCGGAACGGCTGTAGATCTGCGAGTTGATGCCGACCACCTGGCCCTGCATGTTGAACAGCGGGCCGCCGGAGTTGCCCGGGTTGATCGGCACGTCGGTCTGGATGAACGGCACGTAGTTCGAGTGCGGCAGCATGCGCCCCTTGGCGCTGACGATGCCGGCGGTGGCGCTGTTCTTCAGACCGAACGGCGCGCCGATGGCGAGCACCCACTGCCCGACTTCGAGCTTGTTCGAGTTCCCGACGTTCACCGTCGGCAGGTCATTGGCGGCGATCTTCACCACCGCCACGTCGGAGACCTTGTCGATGCCGATCACCTTGCCGGGGAACTGGCGCCGGTCGCGCAGCTGCACGGTGATCTTGCTCGCGCCCGCCACGACGTGCGCGTTGGTCAGAATCAGGCCGTTGGGGCGGATGATGAACCCGGAGCCCTCACCCTCGATCGGTCCCTGCTGCGGCGCCTGGAAGGGGAAGTTGTGGAAGAACGGCGCGAACGGACTGTTCTGACCGAACGGCGAGCCCTGCGTGCTGGCGCTCGGGGACTTCTCGATGACGCGGATGCTCACCACGGCCGGGCCGTAGCGCTTGACCAGGGTCGAGAAGTCCGGCAGCACGACCGCGACACCACCCTGGGCGGCGCTCGAGGTCAGGCCCGCCGGCGGCGTCGTGGCCTGTGCGGCCCGCACACCGTAGAGGGCGGCCAGCGGGGCGGCACCGATCAGTGCACCCAGCGCGGCGGCGATCAGCGGATTTCGAATCACATTCCTCATGGTCATATCAGCCTCTGCACATCCGATGGTCTGGACACGAACGAATCTAGAGTTTGACGATACGCGCGCAACCTTAAGCAACCCTTAAGACCGGGCCGTCTGCGCGCTGCGTCGCCGTTATCCGCTCATCCGGCACGGGTGTCCAGCCAGTGCACCAGGCCCTGGGTATTCAGTTCGAGGTCCCCTGCGAGCAGCTCCGCCAGGCGTGCCTCGCTCAGCGCACAGCCGTGGCGCTCGGCGAGGGAGCGCCAGAGCGACCAGAGTTCGGCGCGGATCGCACCGGCACGGTCCGCCGCCGCGGCATTGCGCCGCGCAATGCGCTCGAGCTCGCGCACCTGGCCGAGCAGCGCCGCGCCGAGCCGCGGCACGTCCGTGACGCGGCTGTAGTGCATCAGGTACATCGCCTCGGGCGCACAGGCGAGCAGCCGCTCGATCGAGGCGCACATCTGATCGGGGTCGAACTGCGTCGGCGTGGTGGTCGGCGTGATGAAGGCCCCCGCCGCGCTGTCGAGTTCCCGGTACGAGATGCCGAAGGTGTCGCCGGTGAAGATGCAGCGGTGCGCGCGGTCGACGAACACCTGGTGGTGCAGCGCGTGGCCCGGCGTATGCAGGATGTCGAACGCCCGCCCCGCGAGCGTGAGCCGCTCCCCGTCCTGCGTGCGCCGGACGCGCTCAGCGGCGATCGGCTCGATCCGTCCGTACAACTGTGCGAAGCGTTCCCGGCCGTAGACCGCTTCGGCGCCGGCGCTGAGCCGCGACGGATCGATCATGTGCGGCGCGCCGCGCGGATGTACCACGCACACCGCGTTCGGCAGCGCCCGCATCAGCCGGCCGGCACCGCCGGCGTGATCCAGATGTACGTGCGTGAGCAGCACGTACTCGACGTCCTCAGGCGCTAGCGCGAGGCTGCGCAGTGCCGCGAGCAGATACGGCACCGAATCGTTGGTGCCGACGTCGACGAAGGCCGCCCGCCCGTTCTCCTCGATCAGGTGGGCCGCGGCATGTCCGGGGTGCAGATATTCGGTATCGACGGCGGTGATGCCGTCGGGATGGCGCCACAGCCTGGGGGTGGGCAACGCCGGCGTTTCATCTCTCATCCAGCGATGGTATCCGGTTGCGCTAGCATAGCGATATGACCTTCCCGACACTGGCCGGCCGGGCGCTCGCCGCCGCGGCACTGACGACGTTTTATCTGGTCGTGGGCGTTGCGCCTGCCGCCGCTGCGCCCGCGGCGGTCCCGCTCGCGCAGCCGTTGCGTCGCGCCGAGCACTGGCGCGGTGAGCGCTTCCTCGCTTGGCTGTCCAGCGGACAGTTGCTCTTCGAGGCGCACACCGGACGCCGGATCCTGCTCGAGCGCGTGGCCTCGCCTACCGCGAAGCCCACGGTGCTGACGCCACTCGACGACGGAATCCGTGCAGCCCTCGCCCCGCGCGTCGGGACCGCGGTGCTCTTCCCGCAGCGAGCCGACGGCGTGACCGCCTGGACCGTGCTGGCCGGAGCGGTGCCGCACCCCCTCGCCGCCGGCCAGACCATCATCGGCCCGCCGGTCTGGTCCGTGAGTGGGCAGCGCGTCGCGCTGCTCAGTGCGGTGCCGCACGAAGATCGTGAGGCGGTCTACGTCGAGAACATCGTGCGCGGTGGCGTGCCCCGTCTGGTCGCCGGTGCCCTCACGGGGCGTTGGCGCCTGCTCGATTGGTCCGCGGACGGTCAGCGTCTGCTGCTCGTCCATGATACGGCGCCCGACGCCGATTCGCTGTACCTGCTGCATCTGCACGACGGCGAGCTGACCCGCATCCCGTTGCCGGCGGCGCGCATCCGCACGGCGCACTTCGCGCCGGATGGCACCGCGATCTATCTGATCTCGAACGCGAATAGCGAATACGAGCGGCTGCTGCGTCTCGATCCGGCGAGCGGACGCGTCCGGGCGGAGTCGGTCGCGAGCGACTGGGACGTGCGCCAGTTTGCCGCCAGTCCCGACGGACGGTATCTCGCCTACACCCTCGACCACGACGGCTACAGCCGTCTGCACGTGCGCGATCGGCGGCTGAAACTCGATGTGGCCGTGCCGCGGCTGCGTCACGGCGTGATCGATACGCTGCGCTTCGATGCCGGCCACCATCTGGCGTTCACCTTCGAGGCCAGTCGCCGGCCGCCTCGCATCGAGGTGTATCAGGCCGGCAGCGGACGGCTGCAGCGCTGGCTCGCCGGTCCGCCGGCGCCACTCGGTGGCGCCGCCTCGGTGCACGCCGAGCGAGTGCATTTTCCGACCTGGGACCGCATCGGGGGGCACTGGCGGCAGCTCTCGGCGTATGTGTACCTGCCGCCGGGCGCCGGCCCCGCTCCGGTGCTGATCGTGCTGCACGCGCATCGGGCCGGGCAGTTCCGGCCCGGCTGGCACCCGTTCCTGCAATTCGTGAGCAACACGCTCGGCTATGCGGTGATCGCCCCGAACGTGCGCGGCTCCGGCGGCTACGGGCGCAGTTTCCGGGCCCTCACCGACGGGATGCGCCGCAACGATGCGGTGCGCGACATCGGCTCATTGCTCGTGTGGATCGGCATGCAGCCGGGCTTGGATGTGCATCGTGTGGTGCTGATGGGTCGTGGCTACGGCGGGTGGCTCGCGCTGAACTGCCTCGCCACGTTCGACGGCCACCTGCTCGGTGCGATCGATGTCGACGGCATCGCCAGTCTGAATGATTACATCGCGCGCGCGCCCACGGCCGAGCAGGCGTTCCGGCGCGCGGCGTTCGGCGACCCGGGCGGCGGGTTCATGTCGGACTTCCTGCGGCGCATCTCCCCACTTGGGGAGGTTGCACGCATCCGCGCGCCGCTGCTGATGGTGCAGGGATTGGCCGGCGACCCGATCCGCGCCGCGGACGAGCAGCAGCTCGCCTACCTGCTGCGCTTCCACGGCGAGCGCGTCCAGCTGGTGACGGTCGCGCTCGCGGGGCGGCGGTTGGCGACGCCGGCCGGCCAGCATGCCCTGCACTGGGCTGCGGCGAAGTTCCTGCAGGCGCAGAGGTCACGCCGGGCCAAGTGAACCGCGCCGCTCAGACCGGCGCGGTGGCAAACGTGACGGTCACGGTCAGTCCGCGTGCATCCTCGCCCGCGCTGAGTTCCACCTGCGCCCCGTGCGCCGCGGCGATCGTTTTGACGATGGCGAGGCCAAGACCGCTGCCCGGGGTGCTCGCGCCCGGCTGACGGTAGAAGCGATCGAAGACTCGGGCCCGCTCCGCCGGTGCGATGCCCGGCCCGTTGTCGGCGACTTTCAACACGGCCCGGCCCGGCTCGCGGCTGCCGAGGACCGTCACGTCGACGCGTCCGCCGCGCGGCGTGTAGCGCACCGCGTTGTCGACCAGGTTGCGCACCAGGGTCGCGATCGCCTCGCGCTCGCCGGGGATCACCACGGGCTGCGCATCGGCGATGCCGAGGTCGATGTGGCGGGCGTCGGCGAGGGGCACGAGCTCGGCGACCACGTCACGCGCGAGCTCATCGAGCGCGATCGCCTCGCGCGCCGGCTCGGCGCGCGGCTCCTGCCGGGCGAGCGCGAGCAGCTGCTCGACTAAGCGGATCGAACGCTGAACGCCGGCCGAGAGACGCTCCATGGCGTCGGCGCGCTCGTGGTCGGTGCCGGCGCGGGCCAGTGCGTCGAGCTGCAGATGCAGCGCGGTGAGTGGCGTGCGCAGCTCGTGTGCCGCATCCGCCAGGAAGGCCCGCTCGCGCTCGAGCGCCGAGGAGAGTCGGCCGAGCAGATCGTTCAGCGCCGCCACCAATGGCTGCACCTCCTCCGGCAGCTGCTCGTGCGCGAGTGGCTCGAGCGCGGCGACTCTGCGCGCCTTGACCGAGCTGGCGAGCCGCTGCAGGGGCTCGAGCGCGTGACCGACGGCGAACCAGACCAGGATGCCGAGGATCGGCACCGTGAGCATGAACGGCTCGAGGGTCTTCAGCACCAGCTGGACGGCCTGCTGGCGGCGCACCCGCATCAGCTGCGCCACCTGGATCACGCGGCTCGGCGAGGCGACGCCAAAGACCCGCCAACGCCCCTCGCTGGTCTTGACCGTGGAGAACCCGAGCGCCGTGTAATTCGGCAACACCGTGTGCGGGGGCGCCCAGATCCGCCGGCCGTTGGCGGTCCACACCTGCACCACGAAGCCGTACTCGGCGACGCGCGAGGGGATCTCGAGCGGCAACAGATACTCCACCGGCTGATCGCGCAGCAGCAGCGCCATCTGCTCGAGGTGGTAGTCGAAGAACGTGTCGGCCTGCTTCAGCGTGTTGCGGTACACGACGAATCCGCCGATCAGCCAGACCACCGCGATGCCGCCGAGCAGCCAGGCGAGCAACCGAGCCCGCAATGAGCGCAGCGTCATGCGGGCCGCACCCGGTAGCCGACGCCACGCACGGTCAGGATGAAATCCGCGCCAAGCTTGCGGCGCAGGCCGTGGACGTGGACCTCCACGGCGTTGCTCTCGACTTCCTCGCCCCAGCCGTAGAGCCGCGACTCGATCCGGGCGCGCGGATGCAGAGTGCCGGGACGCTCCATCAGCAGCTGCAGCAGCGCAAACTCCTTCGGCGAGAGCGCCACGTCCCTCCCGTCGCGCTGCACGGTGTGCGCCGCCGGGTTGAGAATCACACCGAGATGCTCGATCGCCGGGGCGGCCTGGCCGGATTTGCGCCGCAGCAGCGCGCGGATGCGCGCGGCGAGCTCATCGAGGTCAAAGGGTTTGACGAGGTAATCGTCGGCACCGGCATCCAGGCCCTGAACGCGGTCGGAGACGGCATCGCGCGCCGTCAGAATGATCACCGGGAGCGCATCGCCCCGGGTGCGCAGCCCCGTCAGCACCGCCAGTCCCGAGCGGCGCGGCAGGCCGAGGTCAAGCAGCAGCAGGTCGAACGGCTCGCTCTTGAGCACTTGCTCGGCCGTTTCCCCGTCATGCACCCAGTCGACCGCGAACCCCTCGCGCCGCAGCCCGGCGCGGATCGCCTCGCCGATCATGGTGTCGTCTTCCACGAGCAGCAGTCTCACGTCGATGCCTCGGCCGGCCTCGCCGGCGGAAAAAATTTCTTCAGCGCGCACTCCGGGCCTCTGCCACAATCGTGGTTCTCCGAGGCCGCTCGAGCCATGAGTTCCTCCCAGCCGACGTTCGGGGCGCCCGACGCCCAGCACACCGCCCGCTCGCTCATCCACGCCGCCGCCGCGCTGGGTGTGGCGTTGACGGAGCATGATGCGTTGCGGCTGCTGCGGCTGCTGGAGGAATTGGCTCACTGGAACCGCCGCTTCAACCTGACGGCGATCACCGAGCCGGCCGACATGGTAACGCATCACCTGCTCGACAGTCTGGCCGTGCACCGGCATCTGCACGGTGCCCGCATCGCCGATGTCGGGACCGGAGCGGGATTTCCCGGGCTGCCGCTCGCGCTCGCCAACCCCGAGCGGTGCTTTACGCTGCTCGATTCGAACGGCAAGAAGGTCCGCTTCGTCTCGCACGCCGCCCATGCGCTCGGACTGGTCAACGTCGAGGCGGTTCAGGCGCGCGTCGAGGCGCTGCGCCCGGAGGTTCCGTTCGACACGGTGCTGGCGCGCGCCTTCGCGGCACTGCCGGGGCTGGTGAGCGCCGTCGAGCCGCTCTGCGGCCCCGGCACGCGCATCCTTGCGCTGAAGGGCAAGTGGCCGAAGGCCGAGCTCGAGGCGCTGCCCGGTGACTGGCAGGCCGAGACCGTGCCGCTCAGCGTGCCGGGTTTGGCAGAGGAGCGCTGTCTCGTCATCCTCAGCGCGGGGTCCCCTTCGGTCCGGCACTGAGCGGCAGCGCGGTGGTCTCCTTGATGACCGAGAGCGCGATGAAGGAGTGCACCGATTGCACGCCGGGGAAGCGCGAGAGGTGATCGAGGAAGAACGCCTCGTATGACTTGATGTCGCGGCAGGCGATGCGCAGCAGGAAGTCCGTCTCGCCCATGAGCGTGTAGCACTCGAGGATCTCCGGGTGCTGGCGCACGGCCTGCTCGAACTTCAGCAGCGCATCGCGGCCGTGGCCGCTGAGCTTGACCTGGGAGAACACCAGCACGTTCAGGCCGACCTTTTCCCGGTCGAGCAGCGCCACGCGCCGCCGGATCACGCCGGTTTCCTCCAAGCGACTCATGCGCCGCCAGCAGGTCGAGGCGGTCATGCCGAGCCGTTCGGCCAACTCGGCTGCCGACAGGTTGCCGTGCTCCTGGACCAGATCCAGGATGCGCACGTCGCTTCGGTCGAGATCGGTCTGCATAAAATATCTCATTGAATCCGCAGATGATGGAATGAATCATTCACCGGAGTGGCCCGAAGGGCAAGCTTTGTGACGCGCCGTGCACCTCTCGGGCGTAAGGTGGCGCCGGCCGGGTCCAGCCCCGGAGACGTTTGGGAGCCCTCATGGATCTTTTCTCTCTGCCGGATTTCGACGGTCACGAACAGGTCGTGTTCGGTCACGACCGCGCCACGGGTCTGCGCGCCATCATCGCGATACATTCCTCTGCGCTCGGGCCTGCCGCCGGCGGCTGCAGGATGTGGGCCTACCCGTCGAGTGACGAGGCGCTGACCGACGCGCTACGTCTCTCCCGCGGCATGAGCTACAAGAACGCCATGGCGGAGCTCGATCTGGGCGGCGGCAAGGCCGTGATCATCGGGGATGCGCGGGCGCACAAGACGCCGGCACTGTTTCAGGCGTTCGGCCGACTCATCGATGCGCTCGGCGGGCGCTACATCACCGCCGAGGACGTCGGCACGAGTACCACGGACATGGAACAGGTGGCCGGCGTCACGCCGTACGTCAGTGGCCTGAAGCGCGCCTCGGGCGAGGTGGGCGGCGATCCGGGCCCCAAGACGGCGCTCGGGGTGTTCCTCGGCATCCAGGCGGCGGTGCGGTTTCAGCTGGGCCGCAGCCTCGAGGGGTTGACGGTCGCCGTGCAGGGACTCGGCGGCGTCGGTCATCCGCTGTGCCGCTTGCTGGCCGCCGAAGGCGTCCGCCTGAAGGTGGCCGATGCCCGTGCCGAACTGGCCGAGCGGGTCCGCGAGGAACTCGGCGCGGCGGTCGTACCGGTCGAGACTCTTCTCGAGCAGGACGCGGACGTCTTCGCTCCGTGCGCCCTGGGCGCGGTGCTGAGCGCGCAGTCGATTCCTCGGCTGCGCGCGCGGATCGTCGCCGGTGCGGCGAACAACCAGCTGGCGCGCGAATCCGACGGTGAGCTGCTCATGAAGGCGGGCATCCTGTACGCGCCGGATTACGTGATCAACGCCGGCGGCATCATCAATGTGGCCCATGAGTACCGCGGCGGCTCGACCGAGGCGGCGGTGCACGCGGCGATCAAGAAGATTCCCGAGCGGCTCACCGCGATTTTCGAGCGTGCCCGGCAGGAATCGCGGCCGACCAGCACGGTGGCCGACCAGATGGCGCGCGAGCGGCTGCAGGCCGGCCGGCGCGCCTGAGGCCCGCGCGAGCGCCCCGGCCCCGGGGGAGGGCGACAGTGAAGTACACTGTCGCTCTCATGAAACGCGTCATCGCGATCGCCAATCAAAAAGGCGGCGTCGGAAAAACCACGACTGCGGTCAATCTGGCCGCCTCGCTCGCGGCCACCCGGCGGCGGGTGCTGCTGCTCGACCTCGATCCGCAGGGGAACGCCACCATGGGCAGCGGCATCGACAAGGCGCAGCTCGAACGCAGCGCCTGCGAAGTGCTGCTCGGGGAGGCGGAACTCGCCGGGGCGCTGTGCACGGTCGAGCAGGGCGGCTATGCGCTGCTGCCGGCCAACCAGGATCTCACCGCCGCCGAGGTTCGCCTGCTCGGTCTGACCGTCGGGCGCGAGACGCGGCTGCGCCAGGCGCTCGCGCCGGTGCGCGAGGCGTACGACGTCATCCTCATCGACTGCCCGCCGGCGCTGAACATGCTCACCGTCAATGCGCTCGTGGCCGCCGACAGCGTTCTGATCCCGATGCAGTGCGAGTACTACGCGCTCGAGGGACTCTCGGCGCTGCTCGGCACCGTCGAGCAGATCCGCGCGGCGGTGAATCCCACGCTCGACCTCGAGGGCATCCTGCGAACCATGTTCGATCCGCGCAATAACCTGGCCAATGAAGTGAGCGCCCAGCTGATCATGCACTTCGGCGACAAGGTGTTCCGCACCATCATTCCGCGCAACATCCGCCTGGCCGAGGCCCCGTCCTTCGGCCGGCCGGTGCTGTTTCACGACAAGGACTCGCGCGGAGCGCTCGCCTATCTCGCGCTCGCCGGGGAGATGATCCGCCGTGCCGAGGGCACGGCCGAGCCACCGGGATCGGATGAACTCGCGGCGGTGAACGGGGAGGCCGCGCCGTGACGCAGAAGAAGCCGACGCTGGGCCGGGGGCTGGCCGACCTGCTCGGCCCGGGTACCCGCGGCGCACCGGTGGTGCCGGCCGGTACCCCCGCGCCTGCTCCGGCGGGCGATGAACTGAAGCGCCTGCCACTCGACGTGCTGCAGCGCGGCAAGTACCAGCCCCGCTCCGACATGCATCCGGAGTCGCTCGAGGAGCTGGCCGGCTCCATCAAGGCGCAGGGCGTGGTTCAGCCCATCGTGGTACGGCCGCTCGCCGGCGCCCCGGGGGCGCCGCTGCGCTACGAGATCATCGCCGGGGAGCGGCGCTGGCGCGCCGCGCAGCTGGCCGGGCTCGAGGAGATCCCGGCCATCGTGCGGCGCATCCCCGATGAGGCCGCGATCGCCGTGGCGCTCATCGAGAACATCCAGCGCGAGAACCTCAATCCGCTCGAGGAAGCTCGCGCGCTGCAGCGTCTGATCAGCGAATTCGAGCTCACCCACGCGCAGGCCGCCGAAGCGGTGGGGCGCTCCCGCGCCGGCGTCAGCAACCTGCTGCGGCTGCTCGAGCTGCCCGCCGAGGTCTGCGAATTGATCGAGCGGCGCCAGATCGAGATGGGTCATGCGCGCGCGCTGCTCGGCCTGGCGCAGCGCGGGGAGCAGCGTCAGGCGGCCGCCGAGGTGATCGCCAAGGGGCTCTCGGTGCGGGAAACCGAAGCGCTCGTGCGGCGGATGCTGCGCCCGCCGGTGCCTCACGCGGACGCACCGCGGCGCAGTGACCCGGACGTGCGCCAGCTGGAGCAGCAATTGTCGGAAAAACTCGGCGCCCGGGTCGCCATTCACTCCGGCGCGGGCGGCAAGGGCACGCTCACGGTGAACTACAATACTCTCGACGAACTGGACGGGATCCTCGCCCATATCCATTAGGATCTTCCGCAATGGCTGCCCGGTCTTTAATCCGGCACCCTTCGCGGCGAAAATTTCACACCAATTTCACAGGCTTAGAACAGCTGCGGATGGAGTGGACTCCCTGCAGAGCGGTCAATATAATCGCGCGGCTTTGCGGCCCGGCGGAAAAATGTGCCGACGGGCTGGGAGCGATCCGGCGCGCAGCGTACGCCCGCGAGTGAGACATCGGTGACCGTGATCGACCTGCCCCAAGCGCGGCGGCTGGCTTTCGGCGTCGTGCTGGGCCAGGCGGCTGCAACGGTACTGGCCGGATTGCTCGCTTGGGCGATCTCCGGCGAGCGTGCGGCTTTCTCCGCGTTGCTCGGCGGCGGCATTGGAACCGCGTCGAGCCTGATTTTGGCGCTGGCCGGCTTCAGCCGGCGGGCCGCAGGTCCCGAAGGGGCGTTGCGGGCCTTTTACCGGGGGGAGGCGCTGAAGCTCGTCGTCGTCGTCGGGCTGTTTACGGCGACCTTCAGACTGACGAAGGTCGTGCCGCTGGCGATGTTCGCGGCCTTCGCTGCGACTTTTTTCGTGTACTGGATCGCGCTCGCCACCGCCTTGTGGCCGAGTGACCGCGCGCGCGACCAGAGAATTGCCGAACCGGCGCCGCCCAAGAAAACGGCGGACGCCACGCACACAGTGAGAGATTGAAGTTCATGGCAGCAGCGAAGCCACAGATCGGTGGGTACATTCTCGAACACCTCACCTTTCTGACCAACAAACCGCAGACGTCGCTGGTGAACTTCACCGTGATCGATTACGACACGGTGTTCTTCTCCGTGCTGCTCGCGGTCGTGTTCGCCGGCAGCTTCTACTGGGTCGCGCGCCGCGCCTCCGGCAGCGTCAGAAGCGCCCCGCGCGGCTTCCAGAGCTTCGTCGAGATGATCGTGGAGTGGGTCGACTCGCAGGTACGGGACGTCTACCACGGCACCAACCGTCTGATTGCGCCGCTCGCGCTCACCATCTTCTGCTGGGTGTACCTGTTCAACTTCATGGACCTGGTGCCGGTGGATCTGCTGCCTGATCTGGCCAAGACCGTGGGCCTGGCGCACCTGAAGGTCGTGCCGAGCACCGACCTCAACGGCGTGTTCGGTCTGTCGCTGACGGTCTTTCTGCTGACGATCTTCTACAGCATCAAGGTGAAGGGGCCGCTCGGCTTTCTCGGCGAGCTGACCCTGCATCCGTTCAGCAGCAAGAACAAACTCGTGCAGGCGCTGTTCGTGCCGGTGAATTTCGTGCTCGAGTCGGTGACGCTGGTCGCCCGCCCGGTGTCCCTGGCGCTGCGACTGTTCGGCAATATCTTCGCCGGCGAGATGATCTTCGTGCTGCTCGCGTTGCTGACGCTCGAGCACAGCTACGCCGGGCTGGCGAGCATCTCCGGCTGGGGACTGATGCTCCTGCAGGCGCTGCTGACTTTCGTCTGGGGTGTGTTCCACCTGCTGATCATCACCATCCAGGCGTTCATTTTCATGGTGCTCACCATCGTCTACCTGGCGATGGCGCACGAGCATCACTGACCGATTCCATTTTTCGACCCATTGATCCTCGAGGAGACTTGAATGCATAACGTTGCACTGATCCAAGCCATGACCGTGCTGGCCGTGGGCATCATTTTCGGCATGGGCGCCCTCGGCACCGCCATCGGCTTCGGCATTCTCGGCGGCCGCTTCATCGAAGGCTCGGCCCGCCAGCCCGAACTGATGCCCGCGCTGCAGGTGAAGATGTTCCTGGTCGCCGGCCTGCTCGACGCCGTCGCCATGATCGGCATCGGCTTCGCGCTGTTCTTCACCTTCGCGAACCCGTTCCTCAATGCTCTGCACGTTGTAGCGCATTGAGTCGGTTGCGGACCTCTGCTAGCGCACCCCTCGGAAGGAGGCGAACGTGCACGTCAATCTGACGCTCGTCATCCAGATGGCGGTATTCGCCGTCTTGATCTGGTTCACGATGAAATTCGTCTGGCCGATGATTCTCGGCCCGATGCAGGAGCGTGAGCGGCGAATCGCTCAGGGTCTGGCCGCCGCCGACAAGGGCGAAGAGGAGCTCGAGCGGGCTCGTGTCAGTGCCGAGTCGATTCTGCGCGAGGCGCGCGAGCGCGCCGGCGTGATCGTCGATCAGGCCCAGCGCGGCGCCACCGAGATCCTCGACCACGCTCGCAGCGCCGCGACGCAGGAAGGCCAACGCCTGGTCGCCGCCGCACAGGAGCAGATCGAGTTCGACGCGGCACGCGCCAAGGAGCAACTGCGCCAGCAGGTCGGGGCGATCGCCGTTGCGGCTGCCGCGAAGCTGCTCGAACGCGAGATCGATGCGCGCGCCCACGAAGCGCTGCTCAGCGAATTCGCCGCGCAGCTGTAGGCGGAGGACCCGATGCCGGACAAGAGCACCATCGCCAGACCCTACGCCAAGGCTGCCTTCGAGGCCGCCGGCGGGCGTCTCGGGGAGTGGTCCAAAGGCCTGCGGCGCGCAGCGGCCGCGGTTCTCGACCCGCGCGTCGCGGCGCTCCTCGACAATCCGAACGTCACGCCAGAGCAGCTCGCCGGTCTGATCTCCTCGATCGCCGAGCCGCATCTGGATGAGACCGGGCGCAACTTCATCCGCGCCCTCGCCGACAACCGCCGGCTCGAGTGTCTGCCGGAGGTCGCGGTGCGCTTCGATGAGTTGAAGGCCGAGGCCGAAGGCACCATCGAAGTCGCAGTCACCTCCGCCGCGCCGCTCTCCGAGCCGCAGCAGCGCGCGCTCGCCGAGGCACTGGAGCGGCGGCTGCGTCGCCGGGTGCAACTGCGCTGTGAGCTCGATCCGGCCCTACTCGGCGGCGCCACCGTGCGCGCCGGCGATCTGGTCATCGACGGATCGGTGCGCAGCAAGCTCGAGCGCATCGCCCATCAGCTGACCACGTAAGCGAATTTTCCGGGGAAACATTGTTATGGCCATCAAGGCATCCGAAATCAGCGATCTGATCAAACAGCGGATCGAGACCTTCAAGTCCGCGACCGAGGCACGCGATGTCGGCACCATCATCTCGGTGACCGATGGCATTACGCGTATCCACGGTCTGGCCGACGCGCGCTACGGCGAGATGATCGAGTATCCGGGCAACGTGTTCGGCCTGGCGCTGAACCTCGAGCAGGACTCGGTCGGCGCCGTGGTCCTCGGCGACTACAAGCACCTGCGTGAAGGCGACACGGTCAAGACGACCGGGCGCATCCTCGAGGTGCCGGTCGGACCTGAGCTGCTCGGCCGCGTGGTCGATGCGCTCGGCCAGCCGATCGATGGCCGCGGGCCGATCAACGCCAAGCGCACCGCGCCGATCGAGCGCGTCGCGCCGGGCGTGATCTACCGCAAGTCGGTGACCCAGCCGGTGCAGACCGGCTACAAGGCCGTCGACTCGATGGTGCCGGTCGGCCGCGGGCAGCGCGAACTGATCATCGGCGATCGCCAGACCGGCAAGACGGCACTCGCGGTCGACACCATCATCAACCAGAAGTCCTCCGGGATTAAGTGCATCTACGTCGCAATCGGTCAGAAACAATCGACCATCGCCGGCGTGGTGAAGAAGCTCGAGGAGCACGGTGCTCTCGCGCA
Source organism: Pseudomonadota bacterium (assembly GCA_021834525.1). Taxonomy (GTDB): domain Bacteria; phylum Pseudomonadota; class Gammaproteobacteria; order Steroidobacterales; family Steroidobacteraceae; genus 13-2-20CM-66-19. The sequence continues at coordinate 64,751 of JAKBDK010000012.1, forward strand.
CACCGTGATCGTCGCCGCGCCGGCGTCGGCGCCGGCCGCCATGCAGTACATCGCCGCCTACTCCGGCTGTGCCATGGGCGAGTACTTCATGGACAACGGCGAGGATGCGCTGATCGTCTACGACGATCTGTCCAAGCAGGCCGTGGCGTACCGCCAGATCTCGCTGCTGCTGCGCCGGCCGCCGGGCCGCGAGGCGTTCCCGGGCGACGTGTTCTACCTGCACTCGCGCCTGCTCGAACGCAGTGCCCGCGTCAACGACCAGTACGTCGAGATGCAGACCAACGGCGCGGTGAAGGGTAAAACCGGCTCGCTGACCGGACTGCCGATCATCGAGACCCAGGCCGGCGACGTCACCGCGTTCGTGCCGACCAACGTCATCTCGATCACCGACGGGCAGATCTTCCTCGAGACCGACCTGTTCAACGCCGGCGTGCGTCCGGCCATGAACGCCGGTATTTCCGTCTCGCGTGTCGGCGGCGCCGCGCAGACCGACATCATCAAGAAGCTCGGCGGCGGCATTCGCCTCGCACTCGCCCAGTTCCGTGAGCTGGCGGCCTTCTCGCAGTTCGCCTCGGACCTCGACGAGACGACCCGCAAGCAGCTCGAACGCGGTCAGCGCGTCACCGAGATGATGAAGCAGAAGCAGTACGGACCGATGTCGGTCGCGGAGATGGCGCTGTCGATCTACGCCGTCAACAGCGGCTACATGGATAAAGTGGAACTGAAGAAAGTGGTCGCGTTCGAGGCGGCCCTGCAGGCCTTCGCCCATTCGAACTACGCCACGATGCTCGATCGGATCAACCGCGAGCCGAAGTTGAGCAAGGAGAACGAGGCGGAGCTGAAGAAGTGCGTCGAGGACTTCGTCGCCACCGGGACCTACTGACGGTGCTGTCCGTCGCCCGACACGCTGAGCGAGACCGCTGATGCCAGGCACCAAGGAAATCCGCGCCAAGATCACGAGTGTCAAGAACACTCAGAAGATCACCCGCGCCATGCAAATGGTGGCGACCAGCAAGATGCGCCGCGCGCAGGAGCGCATGCGGGCCGCTCGCCCGTATGCGGACAAGATGCGCAGCGTCATTGCCAATCTGAGCGCCGCGAATCCGGACTACCGCAGCCCGTTCCTGCAGGACCGGCCGACGGTCGGCGCGATCGGCATCATCGTCGTGTCGACCGACCGCGGGCTTGCCGGGGCGCTCAACGCCAACGTCTTCAAGCAAACGCTGTTGCTGATGCGCGAATGGCAGGACCAAGGCGCGGCGGTGAAGCTGTGCCTGATCGGCGCGAAGGGCATGACGTTCTTCCGCCGGCTGGACACGCCGATTGTGGCCAACGTGTCGCATCTGGGCGATCGGCCGCACGTGAAGGATCTGATCGGCACGGTCAAAGTGATGCTGGACGAGTACAGCGACGGTACGATCGACCGACTGTTCCTGGTCGGCTCGGAATTCGTCAACACGATGACCCAGCGTCCGGTCGTGACGCAGCTTCTGCCGGTCGCCGAGCCGCCGGCGCAGGATCTGCAGGAACATTGGGATTACATCTACGAGCCGGAAGCGGCGCAGATCCTCGATGCGCTGCTGATGCGCTACATCGAGTCGCAGGTTTATCGCGCGGCGGTGGAAAACGTGGCTTCGGAAATGGCCGCGCGCATGGTCGCCATGAAGGCGGCCACGGACAACGCCGGCAAACTCATCAACGAAATGCAGCTGATCTACAACAAGGCCCGTCAAGCCGCGATCACCAAGGAATTGGCTGAGATCGTGGGCGGCGCGGCCGCGGTTTGAGAGAGACAACACATGGCAAGCATGGCCGAAGGCAAGATCACCCAGATCATCGGTGCCGTCATCGACGTCGAGTTTCCGCGCGACGCGATTCCGCACATCTACGAGGCACTGAAGCTCAAGGACGTTGACCTGACGCTCGAGGTTCAGCAGGAACTCGGCGACGGCATCGTGCGCACGATCGCCATGGGCCCGTCCGAGGGACTCAAGCGCGGCCTTGCGGTCCTCGCGACCGGCAATCCGATCACCGTGCCGGTCGGCAAGCCGACCCTCGGGCGCATCATGGACGTGCTGGGCGCGCCGCAGGACAACCGGGGCCCGGTCACGTCCGAGCAGAGCCTGCCGATCCACCGACCGCCGCCGTCGTTCGAGGAGCAGGCGGGTGGTCAGGATCTGCTGGTCACCGGGATCAAGGTCATCGACCTGCTGGTGCCGTTCGCCAAGGGCGGCAAGGTCGGGCTGTTCGGGGGTGCCGGTGTCGGCAAGACCGTCAACATGCTCGAGCTGATCAACAACATCGCCAAGCAGTACAGCGGTCTGTCGGTGTTCGCCGGCGTCGGCGAGCGCACCCGCGAAGGCAATGACTTCTACCACGAGATGATCGAGGCGGGCGTCATCGACGCGCAGGAGCTCAGCAACTCCAAGGTGGCGATGGTCTACGGCCAGATGAACGAGCCGCCGGGCAACCGTTTGCGCGTGGCGCTCACCGGCCTCACCATGGCTGAGCATTTCCGCGATGAGGAACATCCGGATGGCACCCGCGGTCGCGACGTGCTGCTGTTCATCGACAACATCTACCGCTATACGCTCGCCGGCACCGAAGTCTCGGCGCTGCTCGGGCGCATGCCCTCGGCGGTGGGCTACCAGCCGACGCTGGCGGAGGAAATGGGCGCGCTCCAGGAGCGCATCACCTCCACCAAGACCGGCTCGATCACCTCCATTCAGGCCGTCTACGTCCCGGCGGACGACATGACCGACCCGTCGCCGGCGACCACGTTCGCGCACCTTGATGCGATCGTGGCGCTGTCGCGCCAGATCGCGACCCTCGGCATCTACCCGGCGGTCGATCCGCTGGAGTCGACCAGCCGCCAGCTCGACCCGCTGGTCGTCGGGGAGGAGCACTACAACGTCGCGCGCGGCGTGCAGGCGGTGCTGCAGCGCTACAAGGAGCTGCAGGACATCATCGCGATCCTGGGCATGGACGAGCTGTCCGAGGACGACAAGCTGACGGTGTACCGCGCCCGCAAAGTGCAGCGGTTCCTCTCTCAGCCGTTCAACGTCGCCAAGGTGTTCACCGGTCAGGACGGCAAGACCGTGCCGCTCGCCGAGACCATCCGTGGCTTCAAGGGCATCATCAATGGTGAGTTCGATCACCTGCCCGAGCAGGCGTTCTACATGGTCGGTACCATCGATGAGGCCGTGGCCAAGGCCAAGACGCTTCAGTAGGAGAGCCCTTCATGGCCGAGCCGCATACGCTCCAGGTCGAAGTCGTTAGCGCCGAGGGAGAGATTTTCTCCGGGCTGGCGACCATGGTGTTCGCACCGGCCTCACAGGGCGACATCGGCGTGGCGCCGCGCCACGCGCCGCTGCTCTCGACGCTCAAGCCGGGCGAGGTGCGGGTGAAGACGCCCGCGGGCGAGGAGCTGTTCTTCTTCGTCGGCGGTGGCGCGATCGAGGTGCAGCCGCACCGCGTGACCGTGCTCGCCGATACGGCGCTGCGCGCCAAGGATCTCGATGAGGCAGCCGCGCTTGCGGCGAAACAGCGCGCCGAGGAGGCGCTGAAGGATCGCAGCAGCCACATCAGTCAGGCCGAGGCGCTGGCCGAATTGGCTCGCGCTGCCGCCCAGCTGAAGCTCATCGCGAAGCTGCGCAAAGTGCGCGGCTGATCGCGCACCGTGCCCGTCCGGGCGATAATCGCCGCATGAACAGGCCTGCCGCCGCGTCGAGTGCGACGCTCTCGATCGTCATTCTGGCCGCCGGCGAAGGCAAGCGGATGAAATCCCGCCGGCCGAAGGTGCTGCAGACCCTTGCGGGTCGGCCGCTGCTGGCGCACGTACTGGAGACCGCGCGCGCACTGTCCCCCGCGGCCATCCAGGTCGTGTACGGACATGGAGGAGAGCAGGTGCGCGCCGCCTTCCCCGAGCCGGGGCTGACGTGGGTGCATCAGGCCGAGCAGCTCGGCACCGGGCACGCTCTGCAGCAGGCCGCGCCCGAACTCGATGATGCCGCCACGGTGCTGGTGCTCTACGGCGACGTGCCGCTGCTGCGGGCGCACTCTCTCGTCGGACTCCTCGACATCGCTGCGGCGGGCGCGCTCGCGGTCCTCACCATGCAGCCGGCCGATCCGAACGGCTACGGGCGGATCGTGCGGGATGCGGCCGGTCATGTGGCCCGGATCGTCGAGCACAAGGATGCCTCCGCGGCTGAACGGAGCATCGGTGAGTGCAACACCGGGGTGCTGGCCGCGCCAGCCCGTCTGCTCAAGCGCTGGTTGTCGGCGCTGCGCAAT
>JAKBDK010000057.1:0-16616 GCA_021834525.1 Pseudomonadota bacterium
AAATAAATAGTTTGAATAATCAATAACATACGATCCATGTTGACTGAGGAATTCCGGAACGAGAGCGGGATTTTTGATGACTATGATCGTCAAGTTTCGACGCGGCGGTCTCGTCGATGGCGAACCGTGTCGATGGCGCAGGTTGGGAAAAGTTGCGAAGAAATCAGCAGTTGCAGATGCGAAGGTTGGGGATTGGGACGAGTGTTTGATGTCGACCGCCGATCCGACGGCATTCACGGAAGCTAACGCAGAGTTGTCCTGTTGCATCGTGTCAAGGGTCGGAGTAACGTATTTTTGGAAGGAGAGAGGAGCGGTCGTCATCTGTACGTGTTGGTAACGGATGTTCGGCGAAGAGGAAGTTGTCGGAGTGCGCGCACACGATCGGCCTGAGAATGGACGGGGCGCGCAAATAAAGGGGACGGCATGAGGACCAGGCGCGCTCGAGTGGAATCGGAGTACCGGTCTACAGCACTGTTGCATGTCGTTTTGCGCGGTTGTCGCCCGGAGCCGCTGGTCCGGGATGAAGTCGACTGGCGCAAGATGGTTGAAAGCATCGACTCGATGCTGTTTTGGTGCGGCGGTCGGGTATTCGGCTGTCGCTGCGAGGCGGATCGGATCGATCTGGCGATAGAGGCTGCGCAGGTTCCGCTCGGACGAATGTTCCGTTACGTCACGGTGCCCTACGCGCTTCATTTCAACAGGACGCGGGGCAGCACGGGACGGGTGTTCAAGCGGCTGCGCACATTCCGTGTCCGTGACGCCTTCAGAACGGAGTTCGTGCTGTGGTTGCATCGCCCGCTGCGCGGGACGGGCTGGACGGCAGATCCCGCATATCAGGGCACCGCAGTGCTTCCATGGGTCGATACCCGAGCCGTACTCGAGCAGCTCGGTCGGGGGCCGGGTGCGCTGCGCGAGTATCGGCTGCTCAGGGCACGGGGCGTGGAGGATGAGCTGATGCGGGCATTTGCGTCTCAGAGCGGGGCGAATTCAGAGATACGCGCGCAGTTCAGCGAAGCGCGTGCGTTGCGCAAGCGGCAGCAACAGGTGCTGCTGCGGTCTGTCGTGCGGTTCGTGGCCCGTCACGCGGGGTTTGCACCGGAGCGGATGCCGGAGCGATCCCGATCGCGGCGGATCTGTCGCGCACGCGCGCTCGTTACTCTGGTCGCGGTGCGCTGCGGGGTTTCGCTGACGGCCATCGGTGAACTGCTGGCACGGGATGAGAGCACGCTGCAGGGCACGGTGTTGACGCTGCGCGCGCGGGATCCGCGCGGGCTGCTGAGTGCGGCGGAAGCGATCTTGGCGCAAATTCGGGCGCCGCGGGAGAAGAACGCGGCGGAAGATGATCCGGCGGCGAAGGATGGAAAGAAGACCGAGCCGGAGAACGGCGGGACATCGGAGGCGGCGGAGGGAACCGAGGATGAGGAGGCGCTCGAGCCCGGCCGACCCAAGGGTGGCCGGTGACCTCTCTGTCCCGCCGGCAACGGTGGCGGGACGCGGTCGAGGTGGTCCGCGCCGAGGTGACGCCGTACGTCGCGAGGCGACTGGTGCAGGTCTTGTCGCTGGTGGTGTTCGGCGCAGCGATGAACGCGGTGGGACCTCTTGCGCTCAAGTGGCTCATCGATGGCGTGAGCGGACAGAGACCCGTTCGGCTCGCGGTCGGCGTGCTCGTTGGACTGTATGCGGGGAGCCAGTGGCTAGGTCGTTCGAGCGCGGAACTGCGTGCGCTGCAATACGCCCGGGCGGAGCGGCGGATCCTTCGAACCCTCAACGAGCGGCTGTTCGCGCACGTGCTGTGTCTGCCGTTGCGCTATCACCTGACGCGTCAGACCGGTGCGGTGAGTCAGACGATCGAGAACGGGCTCGAAGGCGTGCGGCTGATCCTGCATCACCTGGTGTTCACCGTGCTGCCGGTGTGCGCAGAGCTCATGCTCGCCGGGTTCGTGCTCTACCGATTGCACCAGCCGGTGTTCCTCGGGCTGTTCTCCGGGGCCGCGCTCTGCTATGCGGTGGTCTTCGGTCGATCCGCGCGCCACATCGGCGACAGTGCTCGCGAGGCGGCCGCCACGCGGGTCGCCGCCGGTGCCGTCATGACCGACGGACTGATGAATTTCGAGACCGTGAAGGCCTTCGGGGCGGAATCGCTGGTGCGCGGCAAGGCCGGTCGAGCGCTCGAGCGCAGCGAGGCGGCGTGGATTCACTTCTATCGTCGCTACGCGCGCAATGGTTTGGCCGTGGCCGCGGTGTTCGCGGTGTTCCTGGCGGCGACGTTGGCCTATGCGGTGCGTGCGGTGCACGTGGGCAGCCTCACCCTCGGGGGCTTCGTACTCGTCAATACCTACATGCTGCAATTGGTGCGCCCGGCCGAGATGCTCGGCTTCGGGGTGCAGGGGTTCGCGCAAGGCGCCGCGTTGCTGGAGAAGGCAATGGTGCTGCTCTCGGTCGTGCCGGAGTCGGTGAGCGGTGCGCCGGTGCCGCGGACGCTCGACGGCGGGATCGAGTTCGATCGGGTGACGCTGCGCTATGCCCCGGGCCGAGCGGCGCTCGAATCGCTCAGTTTCACGGTGGGCGCGGGCGCGACCCTCGGAATCGTCGGAGAGAGTGGTTCGGGGAAGTCTTCCATCGTGAGGCTGCTGCTGCGGCTGGTCGAGCCGGAGAGCGGCGTGATCCGCCTCGGCGGTCTTGCGCTCACCGAGGTTTCCCCGGGGGCGCTGCGCGGTGCGATCGCGGTGGTGCCTCAGGATGTGGTGCTGTTCGATGACACGATCGAGTTCAACATCACGGTCGCAAAGCCGCAGGCGAGCCGAGCGGAGGTTGAGCACGCGGTGCGGATTGCGCAGCTCGAAGAGTTCATCGCAGCGCTGCCGGAGCGATACGACACCGTCGTCGGGGAGCGGGGGGTGCGGATCTCGGGTGGAGAGCGCCAGCGGATCGCGATTGCGCGGGCGGCACTGCGCCACCCGCTGGTGTATGTTTTCGATGAGGCGACCTCGGCGCTCGACAGCCGCACCGAGCAGGCGGTTCTCACCCGCCTGCGCGCGGCGGCGGGCTCGGCCACCACGGTGCTGATCGCCCATCGCCTGGCGAGCGTCGTGCACGCGCAGTGCATTCTGGTGTTGCAGGGCGGACGCGTGATCGAGTGTGGCCGCCACGAGGCGCTGCTGCAGGCCCAAGGACGTTACGCCGCGCTGTGGGCGGCCCAGCACCCGGGTGCAGCGGCGGCGTGAACCGCGTCCCGCGAGGGGGGAACCGCAGAGTGCCATTTCTGATGCAAGTCGGCAGAAATGACGGTGTCGACGGCGCGGCGGCCGTGGTACAGATGTGCACGACGCAGAGGATGCCCGCGGAACGGGTCTGGCGGGACAGAGGAGGCATATGCGGCAGGGCATGGAGTCTGAGGGGGCGGAGCCGTATTGGCTGGCGCAGCATGTCCACCTGGCCTTGTACGGCAATCATGCCGTCCTGATGGATCTGCGGCGCAACCGCTACCTTGCGGTGCAGCCGGCCGCGCGGCTGGCGGGTTGGATCGGCGCGTGGCCGCTGCCGGCCGCGCGGGTGCCCGGCGCGCCGCCGGCGGTTCTCGGCCGGCTGGTCGAGCACGGGATGCTGGTGCGTGAGCGTGGTGCCGGTCATGCAGCGACGCCGGTCGTGAACGCACTGCCCGAGCGCACGCTGCTCGAGTTCGACTTCGATGCGCCGCCGCGGCCGAACGGGCGCGACCTGCGGCGCGCCGCGTGGGCCTGTGCCGCGGCGGCGAGCACCCTGAAACTTCGGCCGATGTACGCGGTGCTCGAGCAGCTGCGCCGGCGCCGCCCCGCGGATGCCCCGCCCGGCGCACGCTTCGACGTCGGGCACGCCCAGGCCCTGGTACGCCGGTTCGTGCATCTGCGGCCGTGGTTCTACAGCGCGCGTGGCGCCTGTCTGCTCGACTCGCTGGCGCTCCTCACCTTTCTGGCCGAATACGGCCTGCACCCGCATTGGGTCTTTGGCGTGCGGACCGCTCCGTTTCACGCGCACTGCTGGGTGCAGGACGGGGAGGTCCTGTTCAACGATGCGCCCGATCGTGTGCGCCAGTACGCGCCCATCCTCAGGATCTGACCGTGTTCCGCTACCTCGTATTCGTCTGGAACGACGCGGACCCCTCGGCGCGTGCGCAGGCGCAGACCCTGCTCGACGGACCCGAGCAGCCGACCGGGCCGTGGCGCACGGTCAGCCGAGGTGCGGGCTTCGAGGTGCGCTGCGTGGGCGAGTGGAGTTCGGGCAATGCCGCCCGACACCTCGCGGGCGGGCGGGGCGTGGTGCTCGGGGTGTTGTTCCGGCCCGACGGCGCGGGCGTATCGCGGCCCGCGCCGTCCGCCTTTGATGATCCGGAAAGCCGTTCGATCGCAGCGTCCGACGGCCGGCGTCTCCTCGAGCGCTACTGGGGCCGCTACGTCGCGGTGCTCTTCGAGCCCGGTACCGGCCGGGTCTGCGTCCTGCGCGATCCCTCCGCCGGCCTGCCGTGCTACTCGATGCGGCTCGGGGCGCTCGAGGTCTATTGCGCGTCGGTCACCGACGTGTTGCCGATGTGCGGCCGGCGGCTCGAGACAGACTGGGCATACGTTGCCGCCTGTCTCAGCCTGGTGCGCGAGCACAGCCGGCGCACGGGCCTCGAGGGCGTCTCGCAACTGGTCGGCGGTGAGTGCGCGCACCATCACGGCGGTGCGCTCCGGAGGGTCTGTCAGTGGGATCCGCTCGAGATCGGCGCCGCGGCGCCCATCGAGGCGCCCGAAGCGGCCGAGATGCTGCGTCGCAGCACTCAGGACGTGGTTCGCGCCTGGGGCTCGTGTTATCCGAGCGTATTGGTGTCGCTCTCCGGTGGTCTGGACTCGTCCATCATCCTCACGGCGCTCGCCGGCGGCCTGGCACCCCGGGTGGAGTGCTTCCACTACTATCCGCCGCACACGGATCTGGATGAGCGGCGCTTTGCGTATCTTGCAGCCACGTCCGTTGGACTCGGACTGATCGAGCGCATCCGACCGCTCGGGGTGGATCTGAGGCCGTTGCACACGCTCACCCCGAGTGCCGAGCCGACCAACTACCTGTTCTATCTCGAGCACAGCCGCCGCGAGGCGATGCTCGCAGCGGAGCGCGGCGCCGCCGCGCTGTTCATCGGATATGGAGGAGACCAACTTTTTTATCAGGAGCGCGCCGAATGGGCGCCGGCGGAGCTGCTGCGCCGGCGGGGGCTGAGTCCGAAGGTGCTGCGTGCGCTGGTGGATGCGGCCCGCATCGATGACCTCTCGGTCTGGCGTGTACTCGGGGTGACGATACGCGAGGTGCTGGGTGCAGAGCGTTGGAGCCCGCTTCGCGAGGGCGGGCGCGAGCGGCCGCTGCTCGCGCCTGAGACGCTGCGTCAGGCGCTCGACGCAGCCGCCTGTTTGCATCCGCTTGCGCATCGACACGCCGAGGCATCGAGCGCCAAGCGTTGGCATGCGCACCAGGTACTGGCGCCGTTCGACGCTTACGATCCCTTCGCCGCGCCCGGCGATGCGGATCGGATTGCTCCGCTGTTGGCGCAGCCGTTGATCGAGGTGTGTCTGCGCATCGCGCCGGCCCTCCACACGGCCGGCGGCTGGGGCCGGTCGCTCGCGCGGCGTGCGTTCCACGACGCGCTGCCGGCGCCGATCCGCAACCGGCGCGACAAGGGCGGTATCGAGGCGCACGCGCGGATGACCGTCGAGCGCAACCGGCGACTGTTGCGAGAACTGCTGCTTGAGGGCGAGCTGGTGCGTGCCGGGCTGCTGCGGCGCGCACCGCTGGAGCGGGCGCTCGGTGGCGGGGCGGAAATTAAGACTCAGTCCGGAGAACTGCTGGAGTACGCCAGCATGGAGGCATGGCTGCAGTGTTGGCGGCGACAAGGCTCGTCATGAGTGGCCAACATGTGGCACACTGGCGTGCAGGCAGCAGGGATCATGGACTATAACCAGCAAGCCTCCAGAGAGGGGACACAGGAGCGTGGCGCGGCGCGGCAGGTGCGTCGGGCCGCATTGATTGCGCTGGCATTGGCCCCGCTGTCCGGCCGCGCCTGGGCCGACGGTCCGGTGACTCAGTTCAATCTTCCCGCCGAGCCGCTGCCCCAGGCGGTCATCGATTTCTACCGTCAGTCGGGCGTGCAGGCGATTTACGCCGCAACGCCCCAGGTGCAGCAGCTGAAGACGCAGGCCGTCGCGGGCCGCATGGACAGCTCCGCGGCGCTCGAGCACATGCTGGCGGGCACCGGTCTCACCTTCTTCTTCGACGGTCCCCGCTCGGTCATCATCCGTCCGTCTGCCCGACCTGGCGCCTCTGGGGTGCGAGCCGATACGGCGCGGGTGGCCGTGCCGCTCAAAAATCCGCAGCCGGATTTAAAGCCGGCGAACCTGCGGCCCGTGGAGGTCACCGGTAGTTTGATCAGCGGCGTGCGCTCGGCCATTGCACCGCTGGTGTATCTGCGCCGCGCGGATCTTGACCGCGCGGCCTACCCGAACGTGCAGCAGGCCCTGTATGCGCTCCCGTTGGTGTCGCTGGAAGGGCCTCGCGAGGACCTCGGCGTCGACAACAACGATCAGTACGGGGCCGCGATCAACCTGCGCGGACTCGGCACCGGCGCGACGCTCGTCCTGGTGAACGGTCGCCGACAGCCATTCGGTGGTCTCACCGGAGATTTCGTCGACGTTTCCACCATACCCTGGAGTGCCGTTCGCCAGATCGAGGTGTTGCCGGACGGTGCCTCGGCGCTCTATGGCGCGGATGCCGTCGCAGGCGTCGTCAACATCATCATGCGTGACAATTTCACCGGAGCGCAGTCCGAGGTGCGCTACGGAACGGCGGTCGGCGGCCGCGCCGAATGGATGGCCGCACAGCTGTTCGGGACCCGCTGGAGCAGCGGGCACGCCATGATGGACTATGAGTACTCGGACGCCACGCCGCTCGCGGCTGCGGCGCGCGCGTACGCGGCCAACGCGAATAAGATTCCCTACGGCGGCGCCAACTACGACTCGTACTATTCCAATCCAGGGAACGTTCTCGATCCGTTCACGCTGCAGCCGAGCTACGGCATCACCGCCGCCGGTCTGAGCCGCAACGTCAACCTGCAGAACCCGTTCACGTCGGCGCAGATTTTCCCCGACCGCATGGCGCAGGAATTCTACGGTTCGGTGAGCCAGCGCATCGGCTCGAACGTGGAGCTGTTCGCGCAAGGCCGCTACACCGAGCGCAACACCACGCTCAGCACCCGCCCGGATGCGACCGTGCTGCAGGTGCCTGCGAGCAATCCGTACTACGTCAATCCGTTCGCCGGCGTGCCCTATACGCTGGTGGCCTACAACTTCCTCTCGCTGCTCGGACCGACGCGCTTCGGCAGCGCCACCCGGGTCTACACCGGCACCGCGGGGGCGACCTTTCGTCTCGGCGATCGCTGGCAGATGACCGTGAGTGAGTCCGGCGGCAAGCAGATCCTCTCGCTGAACCAGTACGGCGTGGTCGATCCAATGGCGGTCGCGGGATTGGTGGGAAGCTCCAATCCCGCGATCGCCTTCAATCCCTTCGCGGTCGATCCGACCGCCAATGCTGCGGCGGCGGGAGCCATTGCTCAGACCTACTTCGAGCACTCGGCCGCGGGAATCCAGTCGACCGATGTCGTGGCGAGCGGTCCACTGATGCGCCTGCCGGCGGGACGGGTGAAACTCGCCGTGGGGCTCGAGCGGCGCACCGAGACTCTGGAGATCGCCCGGCCGGGTGCGCAAAACCTGCAGAACCTACCGTTGGTGCAGTCATTCGACCGGCATGTCGTGTCGGTGTTCTCGCAGCTGCACGTGCCGCTGCTCGGTTCGGCCGGCCATCGGATGCTGACGCCGCGGCTCATGCTCGATCTGGCCGGGCGCTACGATGACTACAGCGATTTCGGCGGCACGTTCAATCCCACGGCCCGCCTGCAGTGGACCGCGAGTCAGTGGCTGAAGCTGCACGCGAGCTGGGGTCGCTCCTACCGCGCCCCGAAACTGGATGACCTGTACGACACGTCGCAGAACATCGCCGGCCTCGTGTCGCTGCTCGACCCGAGCTCACCGACCGGCCGCTCATTGGTGCTGGCCGAGCAGGGTTCGAACCCCGCGCTGCGCGAGGAGACCGCACGGACCTGGACGGCCGGAGTCGACCTCTCGCCGTGGCGCGGCGCGCAGATCTCCGTCACGTACTACAATATCAACTACCACAATCGCATCGAGCAGCCGGCCGCCGACGATCCGTTCGGCATTCTGCAGCACCAGGCCGAGTGGTCCGCGGTCATCAACCGCAATCCGACGCGCGCGCAGATCGATGCGATTTGCAACAGCTCGCAGTTCTTCGGTTCGGCCGAATCCTGTCTGGTCAGTCAGCCGGTGGCGATTGTGGATCTGCGACTGGCGAATCTCGCCACCACGCGCACCCGGGGATTGGACATCGAGGCGCAGCAGCACGTCTGGACTCGCTGGGGACACGTCCAGCTGCAGGTGCGCGGGGAGGATGTGCTGGCGTTCACGCAGTCCGTGACGCCGAGTTCGCCTGCGATCAGCATCCTCGACACCGTGGGCAATCCGCTCGCGGTGCGCCTGCAGGGCACGCTCGCCTGGAGCCGACACGGCGCCGCCGCGCCCGGGTGGGGTGGGGCGCTGATCGTGAACTACACCGGTGCGTACCGCAATCCCGGCAGCACGCGGGTGCCGCGGGTGCCGCAGTGGACCACGGTCGATGCCTATGCCCGCTACCGGCTGCAGTCGAAGCACCTGGGGCCGACGACCGTGACGCTGAACGCGGTGAATCTGTTCGACCACGCCCCGCCGTTCGTCGACAGCCTCTATGGCTACGACGTGGCCAACGAGCAGGCGCTCGGACGCGTACTCAGCGTGCAGATCACGCAGCGCTGGTAGCTCGCGCCGCCTCAGGCGTACTGCCAGCCCATGCCGGTGTCGTACTTGAAGCCGAGCAGTCCGCCCTGCGTGGCGGACACCGGGTCGAGTTCCATGAGCTCGAGCGGCTCTTCGGTCGCGGCCGACTCGGCGCCAGGACTCAGGTCGGGTGTCTCGGGGGTCGGGGTGCTCATGACGTGGCTCCTGATCAGGGGTGAAGAAGCTCGACGCAGAGAGAGTGCCCCTCGCGGGCGCGAGGGTATCGACTCCATCTTAGCCAGCTCGGGGTGTCGCGGAAAAACTTTTTTGCGCAAGGAGGGGGGGGAGGGTCCTCCCGGTGCATCTTAAGTACCAAGGAATAGGGAATGGACAAACGATTCGGTGAGATCAGGCGGTTCCCGCGACCGGCGGGAACGGAGGCGTTCTTCGAGCAACTGTGCCGGGCTCACGAGGCGCAGCTGCTCGCCTATCTCACGCAAATGCTCGGCCGCGCCGACCTGGCGCGCGAGGTGGCGCAAGACACCTACGAGCAGCTGCACCGGATTTACCGGCCGGATCAGGTGCTGTTCCCGCGCGCCATGCTCTTCAAGGTGGCGACGAATTTCGCCCTCATGCACCTGCGGCGCCGACGACTCGAGAGCGCCGTCCTCGCGGGACCGGGTGGGATGGAGGCGGTGGCCGATGAGGCCGGCGGACCGGACCGGCAGGTGATGGCCGAGCAGATCGGGCAGCGTCTCGCCGCCGTGATCCAGAACCTCAGCCCGCCGCTGCGCGCGGTGTTCGTGCTGGCGCACGTGCAGGGCAAGGCGCGCAAGGAAATCGCCGCGCAGCTCGGGATCTCCGAGCGTCGCGTGGACAAACGCATGACGCGGGCATTGAAGCAGTGTCGGATGCAGTTGTCATCGCAAGGTATTGATCTGACGGAGGTCGATTGAAACTCGGCGCACTCCTCGAACGGCGGCGGCAACGGCGGGCACGGGCTCAGGCGGCAGCGTGGCTGACGCGCATGGGGCGCGGCCTGACGCCGGGCCGTCAGCGGGCGCTCGAACACTGGCTGTCCAGCTCGATGAATGCCAAGGAGTTCAGTGAGCTGCGCTCGATTCTCGATGTCGCAGCAGAGCTCAGGGGGCCGATGCGCGCCGCGCTCGTGGCGACCGTGCCGGAGCATCCGCGCCGCGCGGCGCTGGGCCACGGCACGCGCTGGCTGGCTGCGGCGTCCGCCACGGTCATGGTGGCCGCGGCGAGCGCCGGGATGCTGTGGCTGTGGACTGCCGGTTACCTGCCGCGGACCTATCAGACCGGTGTCGGGCAGATGCACAGCGTCGTGCTGCCCGACGGCAGCGTCGCATACCTCAATACCAATACGGAGCTGCGCTGGGTGGGCAGTCCGGACAACCGCCGCGTGCGGCTGCTGCGCGGGGAGGCGTTCTTCGAGGTCGTGCACGACCCGACCCGTCCGTTCCGGATCCTGCTCGCGCACAGTGAGGTGCAGGTGCTCGGCACGCGGTTCGACGTCTATCGCAGGCGCAATGGAGAAGTGCTCGTGACGGTCGTGAGCGGCACGGTGTCGGTGGAAGGACTGGGTGCGGGCACGGGCGATCAGCCGTCGTGGATGCGCCGGCTCACCGCCAACGAGCAGATCGAGTACTCCACGGTGGGTCTGGTCGCCGATGTGCACCCGGCCAGTGCCGTGAACGCCATCCGCTGGCGGCAGGGGATCATCGAGACGCACGGAGAGCCGTTGTCGAAGTTTGTCAGCGATCTCAGCCGTTATACGGCGCAGCGCATCGTCATCGCCGACCCGCGCGCTGCGCAGATGCAGATTGGTGGGGCGTTCAGCGTCCGCAACGTGGATGCCACGCTCGAGCGCATTGCCCGGATCGAGCCGCTCACCGTCACTCACCAGGACGGGCAGCTCATTCTGGGTTATCGATCCACACCCCAGCGGCCGAGGGGCGTTCCCCGCTGAGCGGTGCGGATCGGGTTGTACGTGGAACATTAATATCTACAGAGGACAAGCAGATGCTCATTCTTACCAGGCGAGTCGGCGAAACCGTGATGATCGGGGATGAGGTGACCATCACCGTGCTGGGGGTCAAAGGCAACCAGGTGCGCGTCGGGATCAATGCGCCGAAACACGTCGCGGTGCACCGCGAGGAGATCTACGAGCGCATCAAGCGCGAACAGCGCGCGGGCAACGGCAACGGCGAGTCCGCATCCGTGCCGAGTTTTGCGCCGCCGAACGCCTGACTCGCCGCCGCCGCGGGTGCGAGTCCCGCGAGCGTAGAGCGGCAGGGGCCGACACATCTGCGTACGGGCTGCCGCGGCGCTCTCGGCGCGGCAGCCCGGTCTGCACGAGGACCCAACGGGTGCATCGCTGGGTCGGGAGTGCTAGACTTTACCGACATAAGTAAAATCAAAAGGTCGGCTGCCGGTCCGCATGCGCTACCAGCAATCTAGGGAAGAGAGCGCCGAGATTCTCCGGCGGGCCCTGCAGTTGATGTCGCCACACGAGGCGGGCTACCACCCGTTGAGCTACGCGGTGTGGTACGAGCATGCAGGGGATCTCAACCCGACGCTCTCGCAGGATCTCGACAAGCTGATCGCCTCCGTCGGTGCGCTCTCCGATGCCGAAATCTGCCGGCTGCATGCGCTGCACATCGCCGCGCGCGACGTGGAGATGTTCGAACTGGCGCAGCGCGAGCTGCGCGAGCTGATCGGACGGACCGAGCAGGACACCGCGGCGGCCGAGGGGACGCTGCAGACCTTCACCGAGGCGCTCGCGCACACCACCGAGCGGCTGGCCGAACCCGACCCGCAGAGCGTGCGCACACTGCTGCGCGAGCTGCTCTCGCAGGCCTCACACGTGCAGTCGACGTTGCGCGGCCTGCACGCGCAGCTCGCCAAGCAGCGCGAGGAGGTCGCCGGGGTCATCGAGCGGCTCGAGCGGGCCCAGACCGAGCCGCTGCGCGATCCGCTCACGGGACTGGTGAACCTCGCCGGCTTTCGCCGCGCGTTCGACGGACAGGACGACCCGGCGGATTTCTCCCAGGTGGTGCTGCTCGCCGTCGACATCGATTATTTCAAGCGCATCAACGACACCCACGGTCACGTGATCGGCGACAAAGTGCTGATGAAGGTGGCGAAGATCCTGCGCGAGCAGCTCGCGGCGGAGGATGTGGCGGCACGCATCGGCGGCGACGAATTCGTGGTGTTGCTGCGCGGCAAGACGCTCAGCGCCGCCGCGGCGCTCGCCGAGCGGATCCGCTCCGCGGCGCAGCGCAGCTTGATCGTGCACCCCGACGGGGCGCAGTTCGCCGGCGAAGTGACACTGTCGATCGGCGTTGCGAACGGTCGTGAGGGCGATTCGCTCGAGACGCTGCGCCATCGCGCCGATGCCGCGCTCTACGATGCGAAGGCGGCCGGCCGCAACCGCGTCTCGGTGGCCGAGGACATCGAAATCCGCGCGCGCTGAGTGCGCTCAGCACTCCGTCACGTTCACGGCGAGACCGCCCTGGGAGGTCTCCTTGTAGATCGTCGACATGTCCTCGCCCGTCTGGCGCATGGTGAGGATGACGTGATCGAGGGAGACCTTGTGGCTGCCATCACCGCGCATGGCGAGCCGTGCGGCGTTGATGGCCTTCACCGCGCCCATCGCGTTGCGCTCGATGCACGGGATCTGCACCAGGCCGCCGACCGGATCGCAGGTGAGTCCGAGGTTGTGCTCCATGCCGATCTCCGCGGCGTTCTCACACTGCTCGTTGCTGCCCTGCAGCGCCGCGACGAGACCCGCGGCGGCCATCGAGCAGGCGACGCCCACCTCGCCCTGGCACCCCATCTCGGCGCCCGAGATCGAGGCATTCTGCTTATAGAGCATGCCGATCGCGGCCGCGGTGAGCATGAAGCGCACCACCCCGTCGTCGCAGGCGCCGGGCTCGAAGCGGTGATAGTAGTGCAGCACCGCCGGCACGATGCCGGCCGCCCCGTTGGTCGGCGCGGTGACCACCCGGCCGCCGGCGGCGTTCTCCTCGTTCACCGCGAGGGCGAAGGCATCGACCCAGTCGAGCGTCTCGAGCGGCCGCGCGCCGCCGCTCTCGGTGAGCTGGCGGTAGAGCTTCGGGGCGCGCCGGCGCACCTTCAGTGGGCCGGGCAACACCCCGTTCTGGCGAAAGCCGCGCATCACGCAGGCCTGCATCACCGCCCAGATCCTCATCACCCCGGCGCGCACCTCGGCCTCGCTGGCCCAGGCGCGCTCGTTGGCGAGCACCAGCTCGAAGATCTCCAGTCCGTGCTCGCGGCACAGCGCGAGCAGCTCGCGGCCGCTCGAGAACGGGTAGGCCGGGGCGGCCCGCGCACTCGCCTCGCGCGCCTGATCCTCCCCGGCGCGCACGATGAACCCGCCGCCGATCGAGTAGTACTCCTGCTCGTGCTGGCCGCCGCCGGCGAGCGCCGCGGTAAAGCGCATGCCGTTGGGATGCTCGGGCAGCCGCTCGGTGCGCAGCAGCAGCAGATGGCGCGCCGGCTCGAACGGCACCGCGTGCCGTCCGAGCAGCGAGATCCGGCCGCTCGCGCCGATCGCCTCGAGGGTCGTGGGAATGCTGTCGGGGTCGACCGTCTCCGGGTCAGCACCCGTCAGGCCCATCATCACCGCCCGGTCCGTGCCGTGTCCGAGTCCGGTGAGCGCGAGCGATCCGTACAGGCGCACGGTCAGCGATTCGACCGAGTCGAGCCGCCCGGAGCGCTCGAGATCGAGCAGGAACTCGCGCGCCGCGCGCATCGGTCCCATGGTGTGCGAACTCGACGGCCCGATGCCGATCTTGAAGACGTCAAAAACGCTGAGCGACATGCAGTGAACCTCGTCACGCGCGGGTCTCGGCCCGCGCCGTTGTGGGTGGTATCGGCTCCGGCCTCGCCTCGGGGCGGTTCAGTCGCGCCCGCGCAGCCGGCGCAGTTCGCGCCGGGCATGCTTGTCGGGACGCTCCTCGGGCCGCGGTGCGAAGGCGACGGCGAGGCGCGCTCGCTCGGCGAATGCCGCCCGGCGCGCCTGACTCGCCTCGCTCTCGAGGTAGCAGTGCACGGTCTGGGCCGCCGGCCCGCGCCGCGCGGGGATGGCCTGCACCGTGCACTCGAACTCCACCGCCCCGCGCATGAAACGCACCACGTCCCCGGGCCGCACCACATGCGCGGCTTTCACGCGTGCCCCGTTGACGTGCACGCGTCCCCCGCTGACGGCCTCGGTGGCGAGCGAGCGCGACTTGAACAGGCGCACCCCGAACAGCCACCGGTCGATGCGTGCCGCGCCCCCGCCTGAGCCGATCGCCGGATCCTTCATGGGCCGCTATGGTAGCGGCCGGCGCGTCGGGCGGGCGCATTTCCGGCGCGGTGGGCGGCGTGGAACACCTTGACGGAAAAGACCTTCACGGCGGCGACGCTTCAGCGTACAATGCGCTTCCCGGCGGGCCTCGGCCGCGGGATTCGGAGCGGCTGCGCCCTCGGGACGAGTGCTCCGACAGCGTGATCACGATAAAGCCCCCCGAGGGGCTTTTTGTTTTTGGGTGGCCGGCAAGCGACGCAGTGCGTGCGGCGAATTCCGGGGTGCGACGCCGCGAGGTGCGCACCGTGGGGAGTGCGGCGGCCGCGGTGCGGCGGCCGGACGGGCCGGGTGGCCCGTTTTGTTTATGGGCGCCTCGGCGGCGGGGAGAATCGATGGCGGCGACATTGCGAGAGCGGCTGATCGCCCTCATTGAGCCCCTGGCGGGGCGGCTCGGTTATGAGCTGGTGGACGTGGAGTACAGCGCCGGGCGCTCCAGCGCCACGGTGCGGCTGTTCATTGACCGGCCCGAAGGGGTCGGTATCGAGGATTGCGAGCGCGTCAGCCGCGAGGTCTCGGCGCTGCTCGATGTCGAGGATCCGATTCCGACGGCCTACACGCTCGAGGTGTCCTCGCCTGGATTCGACCGGGTGCTGCGCACGCGGGCGCATTTCGAGCGCTTCGCCGGGTCGCGGGTGTTCATCGAGCTTGCCGCGCCGCGCGAGGGCCGCCGCCGCTACACCGGCACGCTGTGCTCGGCGGGCGAGTCGGGGATCGAGCTCGAGGTCGACGGGCAGAAGGTGACGGTGGGTTACGGCGAGATGGCCAAGGCGAGATTGGCCGGTTGAGTGGCGTGCGCCGCAGGCGACAGTTGCAGAGGTAATCAGTAGTGAACAAGGAAATCCTGATGGTTGTCGATGCCGTCTCGAATGAGAAGGGCGTCGACAAAGAAGTGATTTTCGAGGCGCTCGAGGCAGCGCTCGCCGCCGCCACGCGCCGCAAGCATGGCGAGGAGTGGGACGCGCGCGTCGCCATCGATCGGCGCAGCGGGGATTACGAGACGTTCCGGCGCTGGAAGGTGTTCGCCGATGACTCCACCGAGCTGCAGGCCCCGGAGCGCGAACTGCGCCTGGAGGATGCGCTCGACATGAACCCGAATGCGACCGTGGACGGGTACGTCGAGGAGCCGATCGAGTCGGTCACCTTCGGGCGCATCGCCGCCCAGCAGGCCAAGCAGGTCATCGTGCAGAAGGTGCGCGAGGCCGAGCGCCAGCAGGTGGTCGATGCCTACCGCGATCGCGTCGGCACGCTGGTGAGCGGCGTGGTCAAGCGCGTCGATCGCAACGGCATTTTCATCGACCTCGGTTCGAACGCCGAGGGATTCGTGCCGCGCACCGACATGATCCCGCGCGAGCAGGTCAAGGCACAGGATCGCATCAAGGCGTTCCTGCGCGAGGTGCGCTCGGAGGTCCGTGGCCCGCAGCTGTTTCTCAGCCGCACCGCCCCGGAGTTCCTGATCGAGCTGTTCAAACTCGAAGTGCCCGAGGTCGGGCAGGGCCTGATCCAGATTCTCGGGGCGGCCCGCGATGCGGGCGTGCGCGCCAAGATCGCCGTGCGCAGCAACGATCCGCGCATCGATCCGGTGGGCGCGTGCGTCGGCATGCGCGGCTCGCGCGTCCAGGCCGTCTCGAACGAGATCGCCGGGGAGCGCGTCGACATCATTCCGTTCGATGAGAACCCGGCACAGTTCGTGATCAACGCCATGTCGCCGGCCGAAGTGCTCTCGATCGTGGTCGATGAGGACTCGCACAGCATGGATGTCGCGGTGGCCGAGGACAAGCTGTCCCAGGCGATCGGCCGCGGCGGACAGAACATCCGCTTGGCCAGCCAGCTGAGTGGCTGGGAGCTGAATGTGATGACCGAGTCGGACGCCGAGGCGAAGAGCGACTCGGAGTCAAAGACGCTGGTGCAGCTGTTCATGAAACAGCTCGACGTCGACGAGGACGTCGCCACCATCCTCGCCCAGGAGGGATTCTCCACCATCGAGGAGATCGCCTACGTGCCGCAGGGCGAGCTCGCCGGAATCGCCGAGTTCGACGAGCAGATCGTCAAGGAGCTGCGCAATCGCGCTCGCGACGTGCTGCTCACCCAGGCGATCGCGAGCGAGGAGTCGCTCGAACAGGCGATGCCGGCGGACGATCTGCTGCGACTGCAGGGCATGAGCCCCGATCTCGCGCTGGCGCTGGCGCGCCGCGGGGTGCGCACGCGCGAGGAGCTCGCCGAGCAGTCGATCGACGATTTGAACGATATCGAGGGCATGACGCCGGAAGAGGCGGGCAAGCTCATCATGACTGCGCGGGCTCACTGGTTCGCGCCCGGTCAATGACCGGGGGAGTGCAAGA
>JAKBDK010000058.1:0-16606 GCA_021834525.1 Pseudomonadota bacterium
TGCTCGAGCACCACGGGGTGACGGAAGGCCGCCTCGGCGATCTGCGCGGCCAGGCTGCGAATGATGGCGGCATCGACGCCGCAGCGGGCGGCGACGGCCTCGGGGGCATAACTCGCCTCGCTGTAGCGCTCGGCGAGCAGCGCGAACGCCGGACGGGCGGCGCGGCCGTCGGGGAGCGTGAAGCGCCCCATGAGCGCCGGATCGATGTCGAGGGACTCGGCCGCGACCAACGCACCGGCGGTGCGATCGAAGGCGAGCGGACGACCCTCTGCGTCGCGCGCGATCAGGCCGTGCTCGGCACTGCCCGGGGCCTCGATGACCAGATGGTGCGCGTTGGTGTAGCGCACCAGGAACTCGGTGTCGATCTGTCCGGCCTCGAGCAGGCAGTGGATGAGGGCGAGCACCAGCAGCCCGTCGGTGCCCGGGGTGACGGCGATGAATTCATCGGCGATCGCCGAGTAACCGGTGCGCACCGGGTTGAATGAGACGATTTTCGCCCCGCGGGCCTTCAGGCGCGCAAGGCCGAGTTTGATCGGGTTGGAATCATGGTCCTCGGCGACGCCGAACAACAGAAACAGCCGCGCGTGCTCCCAGTCCGGCTCACCGAACTCCCAGAACGCCCCGCCGAGCGAATACAGCCCCGCGGCGGCCATGTTCACCGAGCAGAACCCGCCGTGGGCGGCGAAGTTGATGGTGCCGAACATGCGCGCGAAGTGTCCGGTGAGGGACTGGGACTGGTCGCGCCCGGTGAACAGCGCGAGGCGATTCGGATCGCTCGCGCGGATCGCCGTCAGCCGCTCGGTGAGCAGTCGCAGGGCCTCCTCCCAGGAGATTGCCTCGAACGCGCCCGAGCCGCGCGGACCGGTGCGCTTCAGCGGGGTACTGAGGCGCGCCGGGGACAGCGCCGTCATGATCCCGGCCGAGCCCTTGGCGCACAGCACCCCCCGATTGATCGGGTGGTCGCGGTTGCCCTCGATGTAGCGCAGCCGGCCGTCCTCCAGGTGCACCTTGATGCCGCAGCGGCACGCGCACATGTAACAGGTGGTGTGCGCGACCGATTTGACGCTCATGGAGCCCCTCGGCGCCGCACGGTCACCGGGGCGGGCGCGCGGCGCTCAATGGCAGTCGGTGGAGTCATGTCGGGTCCTCGCAGCGGGCGATCGGCGGGCGCCATGATGCCGGGGGCGTTTCCATGCCGCAAATGCAGATATTGCAGCTTCGATATAAACTGAATGCATTGCATGGGTCCTCGCCGCGGCACTCCTCACCGCATGCTACGCGGGACGCGTGCCCCCCGGGGCCCCGCTCGAGGGGCCCCGGGGGGCGGTGACTAGGGGGCCGACGGGCTCGACAGGGCCATCAGAAACGGTGCCACCGGCACCGAGGCGAGCACGTGGCCGGAGGCCGTCTGGATGAGCGCACAGCGGCCGCTCTGGCTGTCGATCGCGTACGCCTCGCGGCCGTCGCGGCTGAAGGCGACCCCGATCGGGCCGGGTCCGACGGTGATCGGCGCGCTCTCGGCGCCGCTCGCGGGGTGGATGACGCTCAGCGTATCGACCGCCGTGTTGGCCACATAGAGCAGCTTTCCATTCGGCGAGAGCGCGAGCGCGCGCGGCGAGAGGCCCGTGGCGAACGGCTTGCCCGCCCGTCCCGTGGCGGTCTGGATCGGCAGCACCTGGTGCGCGAGCGTGTCGGTCACGTACAGGGTGCGCCCGTCGGGACTGACCGCGAGCGCGGTCGGACTGGCGCCGGCGGGAAAGCTGGCGCGCACCTTGCGCGTGCCCGTATCGATCAGCGTCACGGTGTTCGAGCCCTGATTGCTCACATAGAGCGTGTGTCCGTGCGGCCCGAGCGCAAGTCCCGCCGGCGCGCTGCCCACTGCGATGGGCTCACCCGCCTGGCGCGTCGCGGTGTCGATCGGCTCGACCGTGTTGCTGCCACCGTTGGCGACCCAGAGCGTGTGCTCGCCGCGACCGATCGCGAGCGCCGCCGGGCCGGCCCCGACGGTGAGGGTGGCGAGGACGGTGTGCGTGTGTCCGTCGATCATCGAGACGGTGTTCGAGCTCTGGTTCGCCACGTAGATGCGGGTTCCCGCGGCGTTGGTGACCACCGCATCCGGGTTCTCACCGACGGCGATGCTCGGACCGCTCGCACGGGTGGCCGGATCGAAGGGCACGACCGTGTTGTCCGCGAAGCTCGCCAGGTACAGCAGCGGCAGCACCTGACCGGCCGGTGCGGTGCGCACGATGAGCGCGGTGGCCGGCAGCCGCGCCCCGTTGGCGGCACGGGCGCGCAGTGCGATGCGGTAGTAGCCGGGCCGAGTGCCGGTGCGGGCCCTGACGGTGAGGGGCACGGCCTGCGTCTGGCCGGGGCCGATCACGAGACGGCCCGCAGTCGGGTGCACGCGCAGGCCCGCCGGTGCGATCGCATGCCAGCGCACCGTCGTGGCGGTGCCGCCGCGCGGGTCGGTGAGCACGAACGAGGCGAGCGCCGCGTGGCCCGGCAGCACCAGCGTGCGCCGCTTCGGCGTGTGCCAGCTCGCAGCCGTCGCGGCCGGAAAATGCGGCGTGCCCGCCGTGTAGGACGGCGGGGCATCCTGCGCGGCCGTCCCCCAGAGCAGGTCGGGGGTCCGTGCCAGCGTGAAGTGCAGCCGCACCGTGCCGTGCAGCGGCAGGGGGAGCCAGGTGTGCTCGGTGTCGTGCCCGTTGACGCTGAGCGCATGCACGTACGGGCGGTTCGCCGCGGCGCCCGGGGCGCTGATGCGCACCGTGAGACCGCCCGGCGAGGCGATGACGATGTGCGGGAACAGCGGACTGCCGACCACCAGCCCGCGCACCGGCGGGTTCTGCGGGTACAGGCCGATCGCCGACCAGACGTACCAGGCGCTCATCGTGCCGAGGTCATCGTTGCCGGGGATGCCCGCCGGAGTGTCGTTGTAGAGCGTGTCGATCGCGGTGCGCACGATTTCCTGGGTGCGCCAGGGCGCACCGGCGTTCAGGTACACCCACGGCGAGCCGAGGCTCGGCTCGTTGCCGAGCCAGGCGTTCGGGGCGGCCTGGCCCGCGTTGAGGTGGGTGAAGAATGCATCGAGCCGCCGGCGCGCCGCGGCCCGACCGCCCATCGCATCGATCAGGTCGTGCAGATCCTGCGGCACCATCCAGGTGTACTGGGCCGCGTTGCCTTCCTGGAAGCCGCGCTGGCCGTTGGAGTTGATCGGCGTCGCGACGAACGCGCCGGTCGCATCGCGCGCGCTGATCAGCCCGGTTGCGGTGTCGAATACGTTCTGCCAGTTCATCGAGCGGCGCAGGAAGCGCCGGGCGAGGCGCATCGCGCCGTGTTCACCCGCGAGGCGCGCCAGCGCGAAATCATCATCGGCGTACTCGAGCGTCTCGGACGAGCCGTTCGGGACCGGCGCCGAGGAGGTGGTGCGCTCATCGGACAGGTAGCCCTGGCGCAGGTACTGCTTCAGGCCCGGTCGCTCCACGTACCAGCCCTGGCCGGGCGGGGAGTGCGTGTCCGTCGCCCCTTTGACCATCTCCTGCAAGGCTTCGGGGACGTTGAAGGTGCGCGCGCCGAAGGCCCAGCCGCCCGCGAGGATGATGTCGGCCGCATCGCCGCCCATCACGCCCGTGTAGCCGTTCTCGAGCGGCCACTTGGCCAGCCAGCCGCCCTGACGTCCTTCGTCGAGCAGCGACTGCATCATGTCGCTCGCGCGGTGCGGGGCGAGCCACGCGAGCAGCGGCACCTCGGTGCGATAGATGTCCCAGCCCGAGTAGTTGGCGTACTCGTCATGATCGGCCGCGAGGCGATGGATCCGGTCATCGAAACCGCGATACTCGCCGTTCACGTCGCTGTAGAGCGTCGGGGAGAGCAACGCGTGATACAGCGCGGTGTAGAAAGTCGATTGCTCTGCGCGCGTGCCGCCGCTGATCTGGATGCGCCGCAGCATGCCGTTCCAGATCGTCGTGGCGCGCTTGCGGGTCGCGCGCACGTGCCAGCGGTCCGGTGCGGCGCGCAGATTCTCGAGCGCATCGGCGCGGCTGACGTAGGAAAGGGCGACTTCCACCTCGACGGTGCGGTGTTGGGTGGTATCGAAGCTGACCCACCCGCCGGTGCCCACACCGCGCATGCTGCGCGCGCCGGGGTGCACGCGGGTGCCGCGCCAGGCGCCGGAGGCGCTCATCGGCCGGTTGAAGCGCGCCACGAAATAGATCGTGTAGAGATCCGGAGCGCCGCAGAACGCCCCGCCGGTCGCCGAGCCGCTCACCTGGCGGGGCGAGTCGACGCGAAAGTGCGCGGCCGTGACCCCGGCCTGGTTGGAGGAGACGTTGAAGAGGAGATGGCCCGCAGGGCCGGCCGGGAAGCTGAAACGGCCGAGTCCCGTGCGGCGCGTGACGGTGAGCTCGGCGCCGATTCCGGCGCGTGCGAAGCGCACCGCGTACCAGCCGGGTGAGCCCTGCTCATCGGCATGCACCAGCGGCAGCGTCGCGCTCCCCGGCGCCGTGATCGCGCCACTCGTGGGCAGGATGCGGATATCCCCGGCCACCGAGCAGCCCGGGCCGCTCAGGTGGGTGAGGCTGAAGCCCGTGATCGCCGCGTCCGGATAGTTGTATCCGCCCCCGGCCGGCGCGCTCGGGGTGTCCGGACTCCACTGGATCATGCCAAACGGCAGACTCGCCCCCGGGAAGGTGTCGATCGGTCCGCCGACGGCGGTGCCCGAGGTTCCGACGAACACATTCACCCGGGCGGCCGGGTCGGTCACCGCCGCGACCGGCGAGGCGGCGCTCGCCAGGCCCACAGTGCCCGCGAGCAGCAGAACCACGGTGAGAAGCGCAGGAGAACGCGGACGCTGAGCAGTCGGCAGGACGGGTCTCATCGGGGGCTCCCTCGGGTGCTGCGGAGGCGCTAGGGTACCCTCATCGGACCGGGACGCAAGGCACGGGGCCGGTTCGCGCGGGGGCTCAGCCGAGCGGTGTGTATATTAGAAAGAACTGATATGATCGCGTGCACCGACGGTCGCCGAGGTCAGCCCATCATGACGCACCCTGCACAGGATCATTCCGCTCGCCGCGAGGGCACGCTGCACGAGTTGATGCCGGGGGAGGTCCACGCCTTGCTGCAGGCGCGTCGGGCCGTGCTGATCGATGTCCGCGAGCCCGGAGAATTCGATGCCGAGCGCATTCCCGGCGCACTGTTGTTTCCGCTCTCCGGGTTCGATCCGCAGTGTCTGCCGCTCGAGAACGGCCGGCGGATCATCTTTCAGTGCGGGACGGGGCGACGCTCGGCGCTCGCGGCCCACCAGGTGCTCGCGCTCGGCCATGCCGAGGCGACGCATCTGGCCGGCGGCATCAGCGCGTGGAAGCGTGCCGGACTGGCGGTCACACGCTTCGATCCGGCGAGCGGCGAAGTCACGACCGTGCGCGGCTGAGGCCGCTTTCGACGCGCGGATCCGCGCGCCCGTCGCCACCGAAGCCTGCGCCACTCGGGCCGGTGACGAGGAGGGAGAGGGTGCGCCGGCCGGGACGTCGGGAGGGTCTTCACCGGTCGGATAGGACGGTCGGCGGGCGGAACGCCGGGACGCCGCCGACCGCGGTGATGTCGTAGACCTCACGAGCGTAGCGGCCGCCGAGTGCCACGCCGCTCGCCCCGACGACGAGTCTCAACAGAGCGCCGCTGCCGCGGGCGACGCAGGCGCTGAAGGTTTCTCCGAAGTTCGAGCCGGCCGCCGCCCGCAGCGTCCAGGTGTCGCCGGTGAGACCCCCCTGGTGGCAGGGACCGCCGCGCCGCAGGCGCACGCCGCTGACGCGGGTCATGGCGTAGAACTGACGGGCAAAGGAGGGCAGGTTGGTCTGTGCATACCGGCCGGGTCGATCGGCATGGGCGAACCAGCGCGAACCGAAATGCACGTAACTCTGCGCACCGATGTGCAGGACCGTGTAGCCGCTGGTGCTCGCCCAGTTCTCGGGACTGTGCACCTGCGTGCGGATCGTCATGGGGTGAGCGGTCGTGCCGCTGGTGAGGCGCGCGCGATAGTTGGTGAGCGAACCGAGTGCGCGCAGCGAGAGGGCCGCGGGCACGCCCTGAGCCGCGGGGGCCGCGGCGCCGGATCGGGCGCAGCCACCGAGGACGAGGGTACCGATGAGCGCACCGGCGAGCACCAGGGCAGGAGCAATGCTGCGAAACGTCATGCGAGGTCTTTCGAGGCGAGGCGTGCCGGTCGGGCTGCGAGGGCTTCTACCATCGTGCGCCACATCGCTCAAGGGGATCCGCCGGGTCGCGCCGGCGGGAGGTACAATGCCGCGCGCTTGACCCGCAAGCACAGCAGGACGATTCGCAATGAACGCGAAGCCCGGTGATCTTCAGGGGCGTGTGGCACTGGTGACGGGCAGCTCGCGCGGCATCGGCCGGGCGATCGCGCTGGCACTCGCCGGCGCGGGCGCCGATGTGGCGGTCAACTGTCGCACCCAGGCCGGGCAGGCCGAGGAGGTGGTGATGGCGCTCAGGGCGATGGGGCGACGCGCCATCGCGGTGGCGGCCGACGTGTCGGTGCGCGAGGCCGTCGAGGACATGGTGGTGCGCATCGGTCGGGAACTCGGCCCGATCGACCTGCTGGTGAACAACGCGGGCATCGCCAACGTTCGCGGCCTCGATGACCTCGATGAGGCGGAGTTCGACCGCGCCCTCGCGGTGAACCTCAAATCGGCGTTTCTGTGCACGCAGGCGGTACTGCCGTCGATGCGCGCGCTGCGCCGCGGTCGCATCATCAATATCTCCTCGGTGGCCGCGCGCGGCCCCGGTGTGGTCGGCGTCCATTACAACGCCGCCAAGGCGGGCCTGGAAGGGCTCACGCGCGGCTACGCCGCGCGGCTCGCCGCCGAGGGCATCACCGTCAACGCCGTTGCGCCGGGTCCGATCGACACCGACATGGCCGGGCCGCTCATGCAGACCGATGTCTTTCGGCACATCCCGGTCGGGCGGCTCGGCTCACCGGAGGAGGTGGCCCAGGTGGTGCTGATGGTGATCGGCAACCCCTTCATCACCGGGCAGACCATCGGCGTCAACGGCGGCATCCTCCTCGGCTGAGGCGGCGCGTGGACGGCTGCGAGTGATACAATGTATCATTCCGGCATGAGCACGCTCGGAGCATCCGGTTCGAAGTTGCGCGCAGCGCTCGCAGCCGCACTGGTGCTGCTGCTCGCCGGCTGCGGTGGCGTACCCCACCGGGGGCCGCCGGTGGCGATCGGCGTCGAGAGCCAGTATGCCGACGTGCTGCGTCAGATCGGCGGACCGTACATCCGCGTGCGCGCCGTCCTCAGCAACCCCAACACCGATCCGCACGCGTTCGAGGCGAGTCCCGCGGTGGCGCGCGAGGTCTCCGGCGCCGCGCTGGTCGTGATGAATGGTCTGGGCTACGACGCGTGGATCAGACGCATCATGGCCGCCTCACCGTCGGCGCACCGCCAGGTGATCGATGTGCGCCGGCTGTTGGATCTTCCGGCCGACACCGTCAATCCGCACCTCTGGTACGACCCGCGCACGATGCCCGCGGTGGCGGTCGCCGCCGCCCGTGCCTTCAGCGCGCTCGACCCGGCCCATGCGGTGTATTTCCAGACGCAGGCGCAGCGCTTCGACGCGTCACTGCACGCCTGGCGCGCTGCGCTGCGCGCGTTCCGGGCCCAGCACGGGGGCACCGCGGTCGCGGTGAGCGAGCCGGTGGCGAACGCGCTGCTCGAGGCGGCGGGCTGTCGCATCGTCACGCCACTCGCGCTGCAGTTGGCGGTGATGAACGGCACCGATCCGGCGCCACAGGACGTGGCTGCGCAGCGGGCGCTGCTGCGCGATCATCGAGTGCAGGTGCTCGTGTACAACCAACAGGTCACCGACCCGCTCACCGCGTCCTTCCTGCAGCTGGCGCACGCGGCGCACATTCCGGTGGTCGGGGTCTACGAGACGCTGCCGCAGGGCTATCACTATCAGGACTGGATGCTCGCCGAGCTGCAGGCGCTGCGCGCCGCGGTGACGCAGGGAGTCTCGACCCGCACACTCGGCCCGGCCGCGGGGGCGCCGTGAGCGGCTCACCGGCGCTGAGTGTGGAGGGCGCCTGCGTTGCGCTCGGCGGACGCCCGGTCCTGCGCGAAGTGACCTTCGGTCTCGAGCCGGGGGAGTTCTGTGCGCTGATCGGGTCGAACGGTTCGGGCAAGACGACGCTGCTGCGCGCGATTCTCGGCTTCCTGCCGCTGGCCGCGGGCCGGATCCGCCTCGACGGTGCCGCGGGCGCGCCGGGCCCGATCGGCTACGTCCCGCAGAAGATCGCGCTCGATCCGGCCTTGCCCCTGCGCGCCCGCGACGTCGTGGCGCTCGGACTCGACGGGGCGCGGCTCGGCATCTCGTGGCCCTCCAAGGCGCGGCGCATCGAGGTCGATCGGATGCTGCGGGCGGTCGGCGCCGATGGGTTCGCCGAGCAGCGCATCGGGCTGCTCTCCGGCGGCCAGCAGCAGCGGGTGCTGGTGGCGCATGCCCTCGTGCGCCGGCCCAGGCTGCTGCTGCTCGATGAGCCGCTGGCGAACCTCGATGTGCGCAGCACCGCCGAGATCGTCGCGCTGCTGCGCCGACTCTCGCGCGAATACGGCGCGGCGGTGCTGCTGTCGGCGCACGACATGAACCCGCTGCTGAGCGCGATGGACCGGATCGTGTACCTCGCCAACGGCGCAGCGGTGGCGGGGCGTCCGGAAGAGGTCGTGCGCACCGAGGTGTTGAGCAGCCTCTACGGCTATCACGTCGATGTGGTGCGGGTGCACGGCCGCGTGGTGGTGGTGGCGGCCGAAGCCGGCGAGCAGATCCACGAGGCCGTGGCTCGCGACCCGGTACACACCGCGAGCGTGCCGTAGCGGGCGCGGCGCACGATGTCTCTCCTGCTGTCCGCCATTGAGTTCCTGCACAACGAGCCGGTGCGCGTCGCGCTCATCGTCGGCGGCGGCGCGGCGCTCGTGTGCGCCGTCGTGGGGGTTGCCACGGTCATGCAGCGCCAGTCCTTCGCCGGCCACGCGCTGGCGGATGTCAGCAGTGCGGGCGGTTCGGCCGCCTATCTGCTCGGTCTGAACCCGCTGCTCGGGTTCCTCGGACTCGCAGCTGCGGCCGCCGGAGTTCTCGAGTGGTCGCAGATCCGCGAGGCACGCGAGCGTGACCTGCTCACCGGCGTGGTGCTCGGCGCCGGCCTCGGGCTCGCCGCGCTGCTGCTGTATTTCGCGGCGACCGTGCGCAACGCGAGCGGCGCGGCGCTCACCGTGCTGTTCGGATCGATGTTCACCATCCCTGCGACGATCGTGCCGCTGGCCCTGGCCGTCGCGCTCGCCGCGCTCGTCGTGAGCGCGCTCGTGCATCGGCCGCTGCTGGTGAGCGCAGTGTCGGTCGATCTGGCGCGGGCGCAGGGCATTCGCGTGCGCGCGGTGTCGCTCGCCCATGCGCTCGCGCTGGCGCTGGCGGTTGCGCTGGCGGCCATGACCGTCGGGGCCATCCTCTCCACGGCGCTGCTGATCGGACCGGCGGCCGCGGCGCTGCGCGTGGCGCGCCGCCCGGCGGCGGCCGTGGTGCTCGCCGCGGCGATCGGGCTCGGCGCGACGTGGGGCGGGATCGTCCTCGCCTACGAGAGCTTCTATTGGACGCCGGGGCGCGGCTGGCCGGTCAGCTTCTTCATCGTCGCGCTGGTCTTCGCCGCGTATCTGCTGGCCGGGGCACTCGCGGCGCATCAGCCGCGGCGCGCCGCGGCCCCTCCCTCCGGCTGCGAGCGGCACTGAGGTGTTCGCCCCCTTCATGCTGCATGCCTGGCTGGTCGCCACGATGGTGGCGATCGTCGGCGGTGCGGTCGGGTTCTTCGTGGTGGCGCGGCGTGCCGCGTTCGCGGCTCACGCGTTGCCGCTCGGCGCCTTCCCCGGCGCGGCGGCGGCGAGCCTGCTCGGGGTGAACGAGCTGTTCGGACTGGCGCTGTTCAGCGGCGTCGGGGTCGTCGCGATCACGCAACTGCAGCGCGGGGAGCGGCGCGAGGTGGCGAGCGCCCTGTGGCTCGCATTGGCGCTCGCGGTGGGCGTGCTGCTGCTCAGTCTCTCCGGCGCCTACGCACAAAGTCTCTACGGGTTGCTGTTCGGTGAGGTCCTCGGGATCAGCCGAGCGCAGGTGCTCGGTGTCGCGCTGCTGAGTGCGCTGGCGCTGGCGCTGCTCGCGCTGTTGGCCCGTCCGCTGCTGCTCGAGTCGCTGTCGGGCGATCTGTCCGCCGCGGCGTTCGGGCGGGCCCGGTCCCTGGAGGGCGTCTTCCTCCTCATCGTGGCGCTCTCGACGGCGATGGCGGTGCCGGTGGTCGGCGCGCTGCTCGTGTTCAGCCTGATGGTCGGTCCGGCGAGCGGCGCGCGCGCGTACACGGATCGACCGTGGCGCGCGCTGCTGCTCTCGGTGCTCCTGTCATTGGCGGTGGTGTGGTCGGCGCTGGCACTCACCTATCTCACCGACGGGCCGGTGGGCTTTTTCGTCGGCGCGCTGAGCGCGCTGTGCTACGTGGCCGGTCGGCGGCGCAGCCTGCGCGCCGGGGCCGGATCCTGAGGGGCGCCCGGATGAGCCCCGCCGTCAAACGGCCCGCGCACCCGCTGCTCGAGCGGCTCGAGGCGGTCTGCCGAGCCCGAGGCATGCGCCTGACGCGCCAGCGTCGCGCCGTCCTGCACCAACTCGCGCTCGAGGGGCGCGCGCTCAGCGCCTACGAGCTGCTCGAGCGCCTGCGTCCCGAGGACGGCCGCTCGACCCCGGCGGGGATCTATCGTGCGCTCGAGTTCCTCATCGAGGCCGGCCTCGTGCATCGGCTCGAGTCGACCCGTTCGTTCATTCTCTGTGACCTCACCGAGCCGCCGACGGCGCCGCATGCCGGGCAGCTGCTGATCTGCCGCACCTGCGGGACCGTCGTGGAGAGTGAAGACGCCCGCCTCACGGCAGCCGCCGAGCGACTCGGTGCGGCGCACGGGTTCGTGATCGATGCGCGCGCCGTGGAGCTCACGGGACGGTGTGGGCGCTGTCGTGCTGCGACCCCCGGGCCCGAGGGGCGGCGCATCGCGACGACCGATGAGCCTTCGGAATGATCGACGGAGTGAAACCCCATGACTGAGACCCGAACGAAGCGCCGCGGCGCATCCCTCGCACTGCTGGGCGCGGCCTGTGCGCTGGTCCTGATGATGCCGCTGCGGGCGCATGCGCGTGCGGTGTCGTACACCGCGATGAGCGGCCCTCCCTGCGCCGGGGCCCCGAGCGGCGCACCGGGACCGGCGTTCATGCACATGATCCTGCATCCCGGGGCGCACTTTCAGCCACCGCCGCCCTCGGCGCGGCAGAAGGCGAGTGCGCAGCGGGCGGCGGAGCGCCAGCGGGCGCGCGATTGGGCGGACCTGTGCCGCTACCGGGCCGCGGATCAGGCGCTGCATCACCGTGCTCGCGTCGTGTTCATGGGGGATTCGATCACGGACTTCTGGCAGGACGCCGATCCGGCCTTCTTCACGCACGGCATCGTGGACCGCGGGATCAGCGGCCAGACCAGCGCACAGATGCTGGTGCGGTTCTGGCCGGACGTGATCGCGCTGCACCCGAAGGTGGTGCAGATCCTCGCGGGCACCAACGATATCGCCGGCAACACCGGCCCGACCACGGAACGCCAGTACGAGGATGACATTCGCGCCATGGTGATCCTGGCCGAGGCGAATCACATCCACGTCATCCTCGGGTCGATGCCGCCGGCCGTGCGCTTCTGGTGGGCGCCGAAGTATCACCCCGCCGCCGAGATCCGCCGGTTGAACGGGTGGCTGCGCGCCTACGCGCAGCGCCACCACCTGCGCTTCGTCGATTACTACGCGCATCTGGTGAGCCCGAGCGGCCGCTTCCGCAAGCGTCTCTCCAATGACGGCGTGCACCCGAATCGCAACGGGTTCCGGGTGATGAGTGCTCTGGCGCGCCGGGCGATCGAGGCGCCCTGGCCGCACTCGCCGGTGCAGAGCGCTCAACGGTGAGCGCGGCGGACCGTGGGCGCCGGTGCGAGCCGGTGACGGCCGAGGGACGCGGCCGATCGGCGGTCAGCGCTCCACGAGCCTGAACGCGAGTGCATGAGGGTGGATGTTCCGTGCGGGCTCGCGACGGTTGTGTCCCGATGTCACGGGCCGCAGACGACGGGGCGTGAGAGCGGCGGGGTACCGCCACCGGCGTGGAACGTGGGGACGCGGGCGACCGTTGAACTGGTCGAGGCGCGAGCGCTCTCGGGGGGACCCCGGGCAGCGGGCGGACGAGGGTGAGGAGGCCACTGCGCCGCTGCGGTCAGTGACCGCAGCGGCGCTCGGCGTCAGAGGAACTCAGCTGCGCGCGTTGAACGACGCGCACCAGCCATCGGCGTTCACCGAGTAGCCGGCGTAGATCTGGCAGCCTGCATAGCCGGTTTTCTCCCCCGGGGTGCCGAGGAAGAAGCGGCACATCGCGCAACGATCGCCCGCCTTGAAGGCCGGGTATTTCTTGCGATCGACGGCGCTGGCATGTGCGCGGTAGCCGAGGGACTTGGCGAGCGGATCGCTCTCGGACAAGTGCGGCAGTTTTTCACCGGCGGCAGACGCGGTACGCGGTCGCAGACCGACCACGGCGACGGATGCCGCAACGGCAGCCGAGGCGAGAAAGGCGCGGCGAGAGGGATCAGTACGATTCTTCGAGTCGGACACAGCAGACCTCCAAATCGGCGGGTGAGCTAAGTATCGGTCATGCGTTGCGGTCGTGGCAACCATCGCGGTGCGCGAGAAGTACCTATGGCAGGTGCGGGGGCATTGCCTGTACCCGGTCCGCAACGGACGGATCAGCCCAGGTCTCGTCAGATTCACCGCGCGCGGCGCAGAGTGAGATTGATGCGCTGGCGTCCGAGGTGGGGGTGTTGCCCATCGGCGACAGGCGCCACCCCGTGGAACGCCAGACGCGCCGGGCCGCCCCAGACCACGACGTCGCCGTGGGTCAGCGGCAGTCGCAGCGGGCGGTCTCGGCGTGTGTCACCGCCGAAGAGGAAGACCGCCGGCAACCCCAGCGAGACCGACACGATGGGCGCAGTGAAATCACGCTCGTCCCGATCCTGGTGCAGGGACATGCGGGCGCCGGGAGCGTACGCATTGATGAGGCAGGCATCGGGCTCAAACGACTCGAAGCCGGCGGCCTCTGCCGCCGCGACCGCGACTTCGCGCAGCGGCGCGGGCAGGGCGGGCCAGGGCGCCCCGCTCTGCGGATCCATCGCACTGTAGCGGTAACCGCGCCGATTCGAGATCCAGCCGAGCGGGCCGCAATTGGTCATGGCGACGGACATCCGCTGCCCTCCCGGGGTCATCAGGTTTCGCAGGGGTGCTGCGGCGGTGACTCGGGTGATCGCCTCGAGCAGCGCATCCTCCCAGGGGAGGGCAAAGCCTTCGAGCCAGGCGAGCCCCGCAGGCAGCGGCCGCGGGGCGTCACCCGCGGTGAAAAGATCAGACTCCTGCATGCTGGTGTGGTACCCCTACGGCGTCGAGACGCTTTCGATGCGAAGGGTTTCCCCTTTGAGCGGACCTTCGTCCGTATCGACCTCAATGCGCAGCTTGCAAGGCTCTTCAATAGGAAGAGGAGATATCGCAAGGCCACTGCCAAGCATCACGACGTTCTCTCCTGCCAAATGCTCTACGGCGCTGATACTTGCAAGGACCTCCTGCGGGATTTCCATCTCGGTCAGGAGTTGGTCTCCGCGTAGAACGCGTATCGATAACTTCGCGAATGGCCTATTAGCTGGTGTGTAGATTCTGACAAATGCACAGAGCTTCGGTAGAATTACTGGCACAGCTGACAGAAGCATGGTTGGACCATAGCAGCCGACCAGCGAGTACTTATTCCCGATCTCCTGTCGAATATCGTCACAGAACTGGACCGTGACATATCTTGTTTCAGACATGCTTTCGCTCACGCTGCGCTCGCACCGCTGCGAATAATTTCACTGCTGGCACTCCGATGGCAGTCGCAAGCCGCTCGAGCATGTCAGTTCCAGGATCAAGTCGGCCAGTTTCAATACGGGCGATATAGGACTGTGTTGTTCCGGCTCGCTCGGCCAGATTAACCTGGGATAGGCCGGCGGCCAGTCTCAACGCGCGAAGGGAGTTTGATCCAGGTTCTAGTATCTCGCCCAATGTGCGGCGCGCTTTCTCGAACCGGACGGCCATGTCCGGCTTGGCTTCAAGCTTTCGAATCAAAGTTGCCAGAGGCTTGCCGCCAGTCAACGGCTTGTCCGCCGGAACCTTCGCCTCAAAGTACAGTACCTCGCCAGATGACTTAGGTTGGCTGCCCGTCTGTAGCAACGTCCCAGTCGTCGAGGATTCGCCGGGAAAGCTCGCTTTGGGGGTCATAATCGCAGTGATCCTTATGCACGATCGCGAGGATGCCGATCCGACGTTTTCGCCAGTCGTAACCGTATATAACTCGATAGATTGTGGCCGGTGTGTCGAGAATGCGAATTCGGAGCAAGTTGCCAGCGGACTGGACGCGTGCCCATCTCTTTATACTCACCCGGACGTTTTCAAATTGAACGTCCCCTACAGTCGTAAGCTTCTGCTCAAGCTGCGGTTCCGCTTCCGCTTCGTCGAGAAACGTGAGTACGGCAGCGAGGGCGTCGGGATCAGTGGCCTCTAGCTCCTCAATGTCTCGCTCGGCCCCAGGTAGAACGTCGATTGGCATTATACACAGTAGTATATAGGCGGCAACCCTTCATTTGCGGCGGAAGTCGCACCCATGCGCACGGGCGCAGCTGGCGGTATCGCTATTCAGTGGATGGGCTTCCGCGGCGCCGCTCTGCCTCGTCAATCAGCTCATCGACGCTCGGATTGCCGAGAATCACTTCTCGATCAGCCGTGTAATCATCGCGTCCAGTCTCAAACAGCTGAAGAAACCGCGCCATGCCAACTGGCCCTAGCGCACTAACGAGGGCTTCAATTCCAACCCGTCGTAGCTCAGCAAGGGTCGCGCTGCCGCCATCGATCGTTTCGACTGCCCTTTTCAAAATGCAACCACCTCCGCCAACCCCAGGTAGATCGATAGCCACGCGACATTCTCTGAGGACGGGCGTCACTTGCCGCTGAAGGCACAAAATAGCTCTAGTTGCGAGTTAGTAGTATCCCGAATTCTCCCAGAGTTTTGGAAACTTCTCTGACTTTATGCACGAACCTGCAGGCAAACGCTCGCGTTCGCGCGTTGGTCGGGTTCGTCGGTAACCCGCGTCGCACAACTGACGCCGCGCAGCCCGTCGAGATAGTCCGCCCAGGCTTGCATCATCTTCCTCCGCTCCGCCAGTCGCTCCGCACGGTTGTATGCTGCTCGGACCTTGTTCCGCTCCGCGTGCGCCATCTGCAATTCGATGACGTCGGGATGCCACCCCAGCTCATTGAGGCACGTGCACGCCATGGCACGAAACCCGTGTCCGGTCATTTCGTCACTCGCATAGCCGAGGCGTCGCAAGGCGGCATTCACCGTATTCACAGACATCGGTCTATCCGAGGTGCGAAGCGACGGAAAGACGTATCTGCCCTTGCCGGTGACGTTGTCGAGCTCTCGGAGAATAGCAACCGCCTGAGAGGCCAGCGGAACGATATGCCGCTCCCGCACCTTCATCCGCATCGAGGGTGCCGCCGCCAGTCGGCTCGGGAAGCGCCTTCATGGATTCGGGCCGGGTGAACATCACGCCGTGGTGCTCAGTGACAGTCCAGCCGCCGGGTCTCACCACGATAGCGCGGCTCTTTCCGGGTTCGCCCAGGTCGATCACATAACCGCCGCCCAACTGGGCGCAGCGGATGTGCACCTCCGCCGCCTCGCCATCGTGCAGGCCGATGCCGGCCAGGGTGGTCAGCGCCTTGGCCACCGATTGCGATCGGGCGGCCTTTTTCGTCTCGGTGTAGAACTCCGCGTGCAACCACGTCTTGAAGGCTTTGCGCTCGATGTTCCGTACTTCGCCGGTGCCGTTTTCCACCGCGTACACCTCGCCGTTTTCGTCGTGAACAAGGCGGCAGCGGTCGCGCACGAAAGCAACCAAGGTAGAAGCCTGCGACTCAACGGATTTCTTCTCGCCGCCCTCGGTCGTGTCGTTCTTCGTGGCCTCCGCGTGTGCGTCCAACTTCGCCGCCAGGTCGTCGTAGTTATTTTCAGCCGACATGACGCACCCCCATCGGGCAGCACAGATCGCGGACGGCACCGATGCGGTTCACGCATGCCTGAAGGCGGACAAGATTCGCCGCATTCAGGGTGGCCGAGTCCGCAACGGCATCCGTCAGGATCATGGCGGCGACGGTCAATTCATGGTCTAGAGCGAACAGGGCGTCGGCAGCCGGGATGCGCGAGCGGGACGGTCCGTATCCGCCGGCAGATCCGGTGCCCGCCAATGGGCGGTCGAACAAGTCCGTCATGCGCAGCCCGACAGCACCCAGCACTTCGCCGGCAGAGCATTGGGCAAAACAATGGATCAACGTGCGCCCGTCACTCTCACGGATGCTCAAGCTTGGGGAACGATCCGCATGGCTCGGGCAGCGGGCAACCCATCGCCCGGGGCCGG
>JAKBDK010000120.1:0-3517 GCA_021834525.1 Pseudomonadota bacterium
AGCGGTCGCGCGCGGCGAGCCCGACGGCGCGCCGCAGGGCGCGCAGCGCACGGGCGCGGGCCCGAGGGCCGTGCGCGGGGAACACGCGCGCGAAGCGCGCCGCGAGCGCCCCGAAACGCCGGTGCAGCCGGGCCTTCCAGGCGGCACGGGTGAGCGTCGCGGGTGTGTCGCGAAAACCGGTGTTCTCATCGGCCGTCATCCCGATCAGCACCGGGACGTGCGCAAACCGGCCGGCCGCGAGGCGCTGCTCGGGCGAGGCCGGCAGGAGCCGCCCGTCGATGCTCGGCATGATGAGCGGACTGCTCATCGGGGCCGCGCGGGTGCTCAGTGCCGCGGGTGGCAGCGCGCGCAGCGCCGCACTCGTACGCGCACCTCGGGCCCGCGCAAAGCGCTCCCCGGCGCGCTCGGCGGCCGCGAGCGTCGGCATGTGCATCGGGGAGTCGGGCAGGCGCGAGTTCGGCAGGCCGCTCTCGGCGATCGCGCGCTCGAACAACCCGTGCGCGAGCGGTGAGGCGAGCAGATCCTGCACGGCGATTGCGCCGGCGGATTGTCCGGCGAGCGTGACCTCGTGCGGATTGCCGCCAAAGGCGCCGATATTGGTGCGCACCCACTGGAGCGCGGCCAGGATGTCCTGCAGACCCCAGTTGCCGGGCGGCTCATGCCGCCGGAGTGCTGCGGCGGCGAGCGCCGGATCGGTCAGGAAGCCGAACACGCCGAGCCGGTAATTGAGCGTGACGACGATGACGCCGTGCGCGGCGAGGTGTTCCCCCGCGTAGATCGGCACCGAGCCGGAGCCGGAGATGAACGCCCCACCGGGGATCCACACCATCACGGGCAGCGCGTGACGCGAGTGCGCCGGTGCCCATACATTCAGATACAGGCAGTTCTCGCTGAGCGCGCCGTGCACGCCGTATTCGCTCGACCAGGGACCGAAGCCCCGCGGTGAGAGCGTCTGCAGGCAGCTCGGTGCGAAGTGCCGTGCACGCCGGACACCCCTCCAGGGGCGCAGCGGCTGCGGCGCACGCCAGCGGTTCGCGCCCACCGGCGCCTCGGCGTACGGTACGCCGAGGAATGCCACGGTGCGCCCCTCGCGCACGCCCTCGAGCAGGCCCTGTGCGACGCGGGCCTGCGGTGCGGCGCTCGGGGTGACGGCCCCGCAGCGCACGCCGCAGGTGAGCGCGAGGACCCCGAGCGCGGTGGCGCACCAGCGCAGAGCGACCCGCGGGCGCGATCGGGTCATGGCGCCGGCCCGGCGAGCGCCAGGCGGTAAATATCGATGCTGATCGGCGCGATGCGCAGCCGACCGGACTCCTCGGTGAGCCGATGCTCGCGCACCTGGACCTGTGGGGCGTGCCCGATGCGATTCGCGGCCGCCAGTCCCGGACCGGTCATCTCCCAATAGTCCCCGCGGGCGCCCAACGTCGCCCCATGCAGGCGCAGCGCCAGCACCTGGGGGCGCGCGGTGGCGTTGACCACGGCCACCACCAGATGCCGGTGATCGGGCGTCAGGGCCGCCTCGACGTCCAGCGGATAGGTCGGGCTGCCGGCGCTCTGCGGCGCAATGCCGGGCACCAACTGTTGGCGCGGCGGCGGCGGCGGGGCATCGCCGCCGACCGGTACCGGCAGCAGGCCGGCGCCGAAGTGCTCGCCGTAGAGTTTGAACAGCAGCCCCGTGCTGTTCAGCGCCGCGTGCGTGCGGGTGAAGTCCATCGTCGAGACGCCCATGGTGAAGGCGGCCATGCGCAGGAAGTCGGTGTGCCTGAGCATCTCGTTGAGGACCATGGCGTAGGCGAGCGCGAGCTTCAGATTCGCCGGCGCGCCCGTGTAGGCGTACTCGTCGATCGACATGAAGATGCCGGCGGGGCGCAGGGCCGGAAAACGCCGCTCGTAGGCCTGCCATTCCTCGGCCTTCAGCCGGACGCGCTGCGCCGGCGCACGCACCCACTGCTCGACCGATTCGTGCGCCGGGACGTAACCGGGCTCCATGTGATTCACCCGCAGGCCGGCCCGCGCCCGGGCCAGATCGAAGCGCATGCCGGCGCGCGCGTACCAATGCTCGGTGATGCCCTGGAAGTCACCCCAGGAGTGTTTCAGGTAGGCGCACGTCCAGTCCGCCTTCGAGCACAGTGCGATCTGGTCGCTGCGGTGACCGAGCTGACGGGCGATGCCCTCGACGGTCATCTCATCGGGCATGGCACCGGAGGCGAGCAGCACGATGTGCGGGTCGGCTCGGCGCATCGCGCGGGCGAACTCGTTGTTCTTCCACACGTAGTCCTTGAGGGAGGTGTGGCCGAGCTCCCAGGGACCGTAGGGTTCATTGCCGATGTTCCAGAACTTCACGTGGTACGGACGTGGATGTCCGTTGCGCGCCCGCAGAGCGCCGAGCCGGGTACTGGCCGGTGCGTTCAGATAGCGCACTTCGGCGGCCGCCGAGTGGGCATCGCCGAAGCCGGCGTTGACGGTCACGTAGGGTGCGACATGAAGCAGATGACACAACGTCATGAACTCATCGAGGCCGACGTCGTTCGACTGTACCGAGTTCCAGGCGTGATCGAGGTACGGGGCGCGCTGGTCGCGAGCGCCGACCGAGGCGTACCAGTTGAAGTCGGAGATGAAGTTGCCGCCGGGCAGACGCCAGAAACCGGAATGCAGCTGGCGCAGCGCATCGATGCTGTCGCGCCGAAAGCCATCGAGGTTGTCGGCGGGCATGAGCGAGACGATGCCGATGTGCACGCTGCCGCGTCCCGTGGCGCGGACCGAGAAGCTCGCCGCGCGGCTGTTCGCCCCCGCGGTGAAGGCGAACCGGTACCGGCGATAGTGTCGTGTGAGCGCTCCGAGGCGCACGCGGCTCGCCGCGCGCAGACCCGGGCCCCAGCGCAATCGGACCTGCACGTGCGCAGTGGGCGAGCCGCGCAGGTCGATGTAGCCGCTGTAGCGCTTGCCGGCGAGAACGGCGAGCCCGCGCTGGCGGATGCCGTGCACCCCG
This sequence comes from Pseudomonadota bacterium, assembly GCA_021834525.1. GTDB lineage: Bacteria > Pseudomonadota > Gammaproteobacteria > Steroidobacterales > Steroidobacteraceae > 13-2-20CM-66-19. Next base: position 2,987 of record JAKBDK010000120.1, read on the forward strand.
TCACCGGCGAGCGCGATCCGCGGACTGTGCGCACCGACGAACGGCCGGTGCGGGTCCATCGTCACCGCCGTCGGTGCGCCGATCGGACGCCAGCGGCGCAGCACGAACACGCGCGCGAACCCGGTGACGGGCTTCACCGGCCCCGCCTGCGCGGGCCGAATCGGCACGAAGAACTTGCGGTCATCGAGCATCTGCGCCCAGAGGCTGCGGTAGACGAGCTGACCGAGATTCTCGATGAACATGCCGTACTCGTAACGGCTCACCGCGCGGGCGGGATGGGTGATGTCGATCTCGGCGAGGATCGGTGTCGCGGCGGACGGTGCGTCGGCCGCCGCCCAACACCCCGTCGCGCCCAGCGACAGCACGGCCGTGCAGAACAGGATCGGCAGTCGGATCCGCATGTGCTCCCCCCTGGGTGGCGCGTCACCCGTGGGTCCGAGTGGAGGCGCCGCGCTTGACAGTTCGAGATTAACTCGGACAATACCAGCAATCATAAGGTAGCGCTACCATAGCGGCGGGCGGGGCACCGCG
>JAKBDK010000059.1:0-16432 GCA_021834525.1 Pseudomonadota bacterium
TCAGACGAACGGCTCGATATCGTGAAAACGGCTGTAGTCGATCCGATCGATTCCGTCGGCACTCGCAATGAGGATATCGGCGAACGAGTGCTGCCAGCGCAGCATGTCGGGCAGGTATTCGTGACGCGCCATGAGCGTCTGTCCGGTCGTCTCGTCGATGCCGAGGATCGTCAGAATCAGATACGCATTCTCGGCCCGCAGGCTCTCGGCCGTGGCGCTGGCGAGGGGACTGTCGGGCGTCAACGTGTGCATCAGCGTCCAGCCGAGGAGGAACGCCGGCTGCTCGCTGCGCCGCAGCGGCAGGTCGTGGACGCGCCGTATCTGGAAGCCCTCGACGCTCTGTTCATCGCGCACCAGACGCAGACGCGCCTGCGCTTCCATGATCACGTTGTGCCGCTCATTGGCGGCGCGCAGCATCAGTGTCGGTTGGCTGTCGAGCGGGCGGATGACCGCGTGGTGGGCGAAGAGGATCCGTGCCGTCGGGCGCGAGAAACGCGCGAACATCATCCCGGCGATCAGCGCCAAGCTCATCATGCCGACGAAGATCTCGAACGAGGCAATGATGTGCGCGAAGAGCGTCTGCGGGTGCATGTCCCCGTAGCCGACGGTGGCGAGGGTTTCGACGCTGAAGAAGAAGCGGCCCCAGAAGCCCGGCGGATTGACGTGCGCGATGTCGTTGGCCTGCAGCGAGTAGGTTGCCGCGAACAGCAGGTTGAATGCGACGAAGAAGCCGGCGAAGGTCATGAACAGCCGCGGCCAGCTGATGGTCATGAACACGTGATACAGGTCCTGCCAGCGACGGCGCGGCAGACCCTCGCGCACGATCCGGCGGCCCGGATGCTGCTGAACCACGGAAACGGTACTGGGCACGGGGTAACTCTCGGACCAGGGCGGGAGCGCCACACAGCGCTTCGCGAGGGTAGAGAATGCCGAGCGCCCCTTCAAGACCTTCTGGCCAGGTGCCGCTCGGGTGGACGGGGCGCGGGCGCGGGCCGGCGAACAGGCGGTTCGTCCGGGGCTGGTTCCGCTATCATAGACACGGTGCGCGCCGGCGGCTGCGAGCCGGGGCGGCGAGTCCCTCGGGCGGTCGGGCCGGGGCGGCGCTCGGGCTGTTGTGCCTGTGTTAAAGTGCCTCGGCCCATGCGTTGGCCGCCAACGACCGCCACCGAGAAGAACGCAGAGGATCGATGAACAAACCGGTGCGTAAATCCCGAAGCGGCGCCCGCCGCAGCGTGACCATCAAAGACGTCGCGCGCTACGCGGGCGTCTCGCCGATGACCGTCTCGCGGGTGGTCAACGGCGGCCAGTACGTGAGCGATGCGACGCGTCAGACGGTCATGCAGGCCGTGCGCCAGCTCGGCTACTCGCCGAATCTCGCCGCGCGCAACTTAGCGAGCGCCCGTGGCGAGCGTATGGGGCTGCTGTACGGCAATCCGAGCGCGTCCTACCTCAGCGAATTCCTGGTCGGCGCGCTCGATGCCGCAACCCGTCACGGCGTGCAGCTGGTGCTGGAGAAGTGCGAGATGACGCCGGCGGCGTCCCGCCGTGCGGTCCGCCGTCTGGTCGCCGGCGGTGTCGTCGGCGTGGTGCTGCCGCCGCCCCTGTGCGAGTCGGCGGTGATCCGCGCGGAGTTGCAGGCCGCGCGCATGCGCATCGTGGCCGTGGCCGCAGGCCGTCCGCCCGCCGATGCGATGTGTGTGAGCATCGATGATTTCGCCGCGGCACGCGAGATGACCCAGTATCTGCTGGCGCTCGGCCACACCCGGCTCGGCTTCATCAAGGGTCACCCGAATCAAACCGCGAGCGAGGAGCGCTGGCGGGGATTTGCCGCTGCGGTCGAGGAACACGGACAACTGCCGGAGCCGCGCGTCGAGCAGGGCTTCTTCACCTTCCGCTCCGGTCTGGATGCGGCCCGCAAGCTGCTCGCCGTCGAGCCGCTGCCGACCGCGATTTTCGCCAGCAACGACGACATGGCCGCGGCCGTCATGGCCGAGGCACACCGTCGCGGCCTCGAGGTACCGAACGATCTGGCCGTGGTCGGCTTCGACGACAGCCTGATCGCGGCGAACATCTGGCCGGGACTGACCACCATCCACCAGCCGATCGCCCAGATGGCCGGAGAGGCGGTCGACATGTTGGTCGCCGCCGTGCGCGGTGGACGGCGCGGCGCGGCCGCCGAGCCGGTGCATCGCCAGGTGGCGCATGAGCTGATCACCCGTGAGTCGGCGGCACGCCCGAGAAGCGCGGCCTGAGGTCGCCCGTCGCTTGACAACATAGGCCCCTGGGAACATGGTAGCGATACCAAAACGAGGGGGTTCCGATGAGCAAAGGCAATACCGGGCTCGTGGTGGCGCTGACCGCCGCTGCGACCTTGGGCGGGCTGCTGTTCGGCTACGACACGGCGGTGATTTCCGGCGTCACGAGCGCAATCACGCATAACTTCGTCACCCCGCGCCATCTCAGCGCTGCGGATGCGAACCTTCTCTCCGGCTTGGCCATCTCGATCGCGCTGCTCGGCTGCGTGCTCGGGGCGGCGGTGGCCGGCCCGGTCTCGACGCGCATCGGGCGTCGGGCCGGACTGCTCATCGCCGGGGTGCTGTTCCTCGTCTCCTCGCTCGGCGCCGGCTACCCGGAGTTCTTCTGGAGTCTGTTCGGTGCGGTCGGGGACCGTGCGCTGCCGGCGTTTCTCTTTTATCGCGTGATGGGCGGCACGGCGATCGGCATGGCCTCGATGCTCGCCCCGATGTACATCGCCGAAGTCGCCCCGCCCGAGACGCGCGGCATGCTGGTGACGTTCCAGCAGATTGCCATCGTCGTCGGCATCAACCTGGTGTACTTCGTCAACTGGGTGATCCAGTCCGGGCACAGCCGCGCCTACCTGCTCGAGACCGCGTGGCGGCACATGCTCGCCTCGGCGGCCATTCCGGCGGCGCTGCTGATCGTATTCATGTTCCTGGTGCCGGAGACTCCGCGCTTCCTGGTGCTCAAGGACCGCGACGCCGAGGCGCTGGCGCTGCTGAAGCGCCTGGTCGGTACCGACAGTGCGCAATCGACGCTGAACGAGATCAAGGCGACGCTGATCGAACATACCCGCCCGCTGCTGTCCTTCGGCGTGCTGGTACTGGTGGTCGGTGTGGCGCTGTCCGCCTTTCAGCAGCTGGTGGGCATCAACGCGGTGCTGTACTACGCACCGCACATGTTCGAGAACATGGGCGCATCGACCAACCAGGCGTACTGGGAGTCGGCAACGTTCGTCGGGGTGACGATGACGGTGTTCACGCTGGCGGCGACCTTCACCGTCGACCGTCTGGGGCGCAAACCATTGCTGGTGGCGGGTGCCTTCGTGATGGCCGCGGCGATGATCGTGATCGGTCTGCTGTTCGATCTGCATCTGGTGAGCGCCGGCGGTCATGCCGCAGCCGGGCGTGCGAGCGGTGCGTCGTATCTGGCCATCGCTGCCGTCGTGCTCTACATCATGGGCTTCTCGTTCTCCTGGGGGCCGGTGGTGTGGGTCATGCTGGCCGAGATCTATCCGAATGCCATCCGCGGCAAGGCCATGTCGATCGCGATCGGGGCGCAGTGGATCATGAACTTCATCGTCTCCATGACGTTCCCGATGCTCGATGGCAGTGCCTATCTGAATCGGCACTTCAACCACGGCTTCGCCTACTGGCTCTACAGCGCAGGGGCGATCCTGGCCGGGCTGTTCGTGCTGCGCTTCGTGCCCGAGACCAAGGGCCGCACGCTCGAGTCGATCCAGGAGCTCTGGCACCCGGCGGCGGGCCGCACCGCGCCTGCCGAGGAGCCGGTGATCTCCTGAGATCGGACGATGCCGCCGGTGGGCGGATCGAGGCGTGTCCGTCACGGGTCGGACTGCGGTACGCTTGAGTTTTTCGACGCAGCGCCCGCCCGGGAAATCCCGGACGGGCGCTGCCGTCTACCCGTCATCGCCAGCGACCACCCTCGTGCGTGCGCAGGTCCTGCGGGGTGTGCGCACCTCCGGCAGGGCCGGGCCCTCCGTTGGCCCGAGCGCGCCGTCGTGGGCGCTGCGAAGGAGCACGCCTCATGCGCCGCCGCGATTTTCTGCAGACGACCCTTGCCGCCGGTACCGCGGCCCTGAGCTGGACGTTGCTGAGCCCGATGAGTGCGCGCGCCGCCGACAGCGACCTCATCGAGGTCACGCTCGAGGCGCGCCCATACCGCTATCCGGTGGTCACCGGGGCGAACTTCACCGGGCTTGCGTACAACGGCCGGGTGCCCGGTCCGCTGCTGCGCGTGCGGCACGGGCAGTCCTTCCGCGCTCGCTTCGTCAATCACACCGGATCGATGAGCACCATCCACTGGCACGGCATGATCCTGCCGAACGACATGGACGGTGTTCCGTACGTCACACAGGCTCCGGTCCCGAACGGGGGGGAGTTCCTCTATACCTTCAAGCCCGATCCGCCGGGGTTTCGGTGGTACCACTCGCACGTCGGGGATCAGGATGCGCGCGGGCTGTTCGGGGCGTTTCTGGTGGAGGATCCTCGTGAGCCGCGCGCCGATGTCGAAGTCGTGCTCATCCTGCACGATGTGCCGGACCTGCACAGCCTGCACGCGGCGCTGGCCGGGAGGAGCGATGCGCCGATGTATCTGCCGCCGGGCCTGACTGCGACGGGCATGCGGGCGCAGCCGTCCCCGCCGCGCATGAGCGACAGGGGCGGGATGGAAGGGATGAGCGGGATGAACCCGTCGGCCGGACCGATGCGGATGGGGGATGCGCTGAAGTACCTGTCGCATTGCATCAGCGGGGCCGCATACCCCCAGACTCCGCCGCTCCTCGTCAAAGTGGGTCAGACCGTACGGCTGCGCATCCTCAACGCCAGTCCGACACTGACGCACTATGTGCGGCTGGCGAACCATGAGCTGCGCGTCACGCACAGCGACGGCAATCCGCTCCCGCGCCCCGTGACGGTCGATGCGCTGCGCATCGGCGTCGCGGAACGCTACGACGCCTGGTTCGAAGTGACGCGTCCGGGCGCCTGGCTGCTCGAGAGCCTCATGGGACCGGAGGGCGGGCACCGCCAGGCGATGGTGATCCGCACGGCCGACGCGGCGGCGCATCCGCTGCAGGTTCCGCCGCAGTCACTGACGGGCGCGAAGCTGTTCACGTACACGCTCGCCGGTGACGGTGTCCCGCTCACGGCGGGTACGCCGGAGTCCTTTGGTACGGTCAACGTGCGGCGCACGCTGCTGCTCGGCGGGGGAACGCCGGACCAGCCGCACTGGACGATCGATGGGAAAGTCTGGCCGAACGCACCGCGGATCGATGTGCGGCACGGCGATCGGGTCGAGATCGCCTTTGAGAACCCGACCGACATGGATCACCCGATGCACCTGCATGGGCACATCTTTGAGCTCATCGAAGTCTCCGCACAGCGCCTGCGCCGACCGCTCGCGAAGGACACGACGCTCGTGCCGGCCGGTGGTACGGCGCGCTGGCGGTTTCGCGCCGACTCACCGCCCGGCCGATGGATGCTGCATTGCCACAACCTCATCCATCAGATGGACGGCATGATGACCGAAGTGGACTACGTGCACCGCACCTGAGCTGCGCGTCCGGTTTTGGCGAGTTCCGCACGGGGCGACGCTGTACGCTCGTCCCGTCATCGAGTTCAGGAGCCGCCCATGGATTTTCGGATCACCGGATTATCGCCCGAGCCGTTCGCGGCGCTCGAGGGGTTGGAGGATTTCGAGTTGGTGCGCCACGGCGCCCGGCGCGTCATCGCCGATCAGCAGCGCGGCTTCCCCGATCGGATCGAGCTGCGCGAAGCCGCACCGGGCGAGGCGGTGCTGCTGGTCAACTACCTGCACCAGCCCGCCGCCACACCCTACCGCTCCTGCCATGCGATCTACGTCCTGGAGGGCGCGCGCCAGCGCTACGACCGCATCAACGAGGTCCCCGCGCTCTTTCGGCCCCGCCTGATGTCGGTGCGCGCCTTCGATCAGGACGACATGATGGTTGACGCGGACATCACGCCGGGGACGAACGTCGAACGCCTGATCGAGAGACTCTTGGCCGATCCGCGCACCGCGTACTTGCACGCCCATTACGCCAAGTACGGCTGTTTCGCCGCACACATCGCACGGGTGGAGTCCGGCGCGCGCACCTAAACAGAGTCCCCGTGCCGCGCGTGCTCTCTGGCCCTCGCCGCACGGGTTCGGTCCCCATCGGCCCTGCGCGCCCACCGGTGAATTGAGTTCGAGGAGCCGGGGGAGACTCAATTCACGCGGGAATTTCCGCCTCCTCGGCGAGTTCTCGAACTGCACCGAGTACTTGCTGGACGACGCTCTGCCAGTTGCCCCGCTCTGGTTGCCTGAAGAGCGTCGCGGTTGGATACCAGGGGGAGTCCTCCCGATTCACCATCCAGCGAAAATCGGGGTGATGCGGCAGTAGGAGCCAGACCGGCTTGCCCATGGCGCCGGCCACATGGGCGACACTCGTGTCGACAGAAATGACCAAATCCAGGCACTCGATGAGGGCCGCCGTGTCGGCGAAGTCCTGGAGATCGTCCTGGTGTTGCTTGATCTCCGGGTGCTGATTCAGCGTTGGAATATCATTCTGCCGGTACGCCTTTTGCAGCGAATGCCACTCCATCGACGGGATCAGGAGGGGGAGCAACGTATCGAGTCGGATGCTGCGATTTTTATCGTTCGCGAGCGTCTCCGAGCCCGACCAGGTCAGTCCGATCCGCAGCCTGTCTTTAGGGCCGAGTCTGCGATGCCATTGGGACACTTTGCTCTGGTCGCTCGACAGATAGGGGATTTTCGCAGGAATCGTCTCCAGCGCCGTACCGAGCGCATAAGGCAGGCTCATGATCGGGCAGTGAGCATCAAACTCCGGCAAAGGGGCGCCCCTCGGGACCACAGTCATGGGGCACTGAATCGTAGACACCAGCGAGACCAGTGATTCCGGAACCTCGAGGATAATCTCGGCGCCCATCGCCTTGATGTCGGGCAGGTAGCGGCAGAATTGCACGACGTCGCCGAGGCCTTGCTCGCTCTGGATCAGCAACCGCTGACCGTGGATCCCCGGATCTCCTCGCCACGGGGGTTGGGGAAAATTTCCATAGTGTCGACTCGTGACCTCTCTCTCGAGACGCCACTCGTAAAGCGACCATCCCTCAGGAAATTCTCCCGTCAGGAGCAGCAGGAGCGACTTGTTCCAGTACGCGTCGGCATACTTCGGATTCAAGGACAGCGCGCGGTCGTAATCCTCCAGGGCCTCTTCCAGTCGATTCAAATTCTGAAGCGCGAGACCCCGGTTGTAGTAGGCGTCGGCATAATTTGGGGTGATCTCCAGAGCCTGGGCAAAGCAGGACAACGACTCCTCCGGGCGATTCACTTCGCACAGCGCCACGCCCCGGTTATTGAGTGCCTCGGCAGAATCAGGATTGAGGGCGAGCGCGTGTTCGTAACTCGCCAGTGCGTCCTCGGGGCGCTTCAGTGCTCGGAACGCGGTGCCGCGGTTGTTGAGGGCCTCGGCGTAATCGGGCTTGAGGGCCAACGCTCGCTCGAAGCTCGCCAGGGCTTCGTGCGGGAGCTTCAACTCGCACAACACGACACCGAGGTTGTTGAGTGCCTCGGCATAACTGGGATTGAGGGTGAGGGCTCGATCGTAACTGGCCCGTGCGTCCTCGAGGCGCTTGAGCTCTCGCAAAGCGGTTCCGCGGTTGTTGAGGGCCTCGGCATAATCGGGTTTGAGGGCCAAGGCACGTTCGAAGTTCGCCAGGGCGTCCTGCGGGAATTTCAACTCACAAAGGACGACACCTTTGTTGTTGAGGGCCTCGACATACTCTGGATTGAGGGTCAGGGCTCGGTCATAACTGGCGAGCGCGTCCTCGAGGCGGTTGAGCTCTCGCAAAGCGGTTCCGCGGTTGTTGAGGGCCTCGGCATACTCGGGATTGAGTCTCAGGGCGTGATCGTAGCTCGCCAGTGCATCCTCGAGGCGCTTGAGTTCTCGCAGAGCGGTTCCTCGGTTATTGTGCGCCTCGGCATATTCAGGCCTTAGGGCCAAGGCTTGATCGAAACTCGCCACGGCGTCATTGGGACGCTTCATTTCACACAGCAGTGCGCCCCGATTGTTGTGAGCCTCGGCATATCCAGGATTGAGGCGCAGGGCATTCTCGTAACTGACCAGGGCGTCCTCGGGGCGCTGTAGCTTGATGAGGCAAATGCCACGGTCATTGTGTGCTTCTGGATGATCTGGCGTGATCAGCAGGGCGCGATCGAAGCTCGATAGCGCGTCCTGTGGACGATTCAGTGCCATGAGGGATCCGCCGAGAATGCACAGAGCGGCTGGGGTCTTCGGATTGATGGCGAGAAAGCGTTGTAAAAAATCAACGCTCTTGTCGAACTTTCCGGTCTGAAAGTACGCGATGCCCAATAAGAAGAACAGCTGATGGTTCTTCGGCTGTTGCCGTAACATTTTCACATAGAGATCGATCGCTTCCTGTGTCCGTCCAGACTGGTGCAGTTGGCGTGCGTGCTCGAGTGGCGTCTGCTGCTTTCTCATATGACTGATCGGGGCGCAATTCCCTGGAGATGCACGGCGGCTTGGTGGGCCTCGGGTGCTCAAAAGATACTGCAGATGAGAATGGACGGCTACTGCAGGAAGCGTGGGCGGGCGGTGATGAGGTGTCGATTCCCGCGGTCCGCGAGCGGAGTGCCACCGCGCTCCCGTCTCCTGTGGCGTGATGAGTCGTATGGAGGCCCTCGGCGCTCGCATTGATCGCGGCGATGCGAGGAACTGAACGCGACGACCGCGATGGGGGTTCGGTGGCGGGAGGGGATCCGCGCAACGCCGCGGAACCCGTGTGCTCGCGTACTGTTGGATGGCCTGAAGAGCCTGCACGATGCACAGATCTCTTCGCTGCGTCGTTGCGCGGGTCCACCAGGGGTGGATGGCGCGGTGCGCATGCGTGTGCCCCGTGGCGAGCGCCACGAGGCCACTCAGCGCAAGCGCGTCCTAGACTCGCCCGCCGACCTCATCGATGTGGCGCAGCATGTCGGCCGGATCCTCATAGACGCGTATCGCGCCGCTGCGCTCGAGTTCATCCTGGCCATAGCCTCCGGAGAGCAGGCCGACGCCGAGGCCGTGCGCGCGGCGGGCGGCGAGCATGTCCCAGATGCTGTCGCCGATGATCACCGCCGAGTGGATGTCGGTGCCGAGGCGCTCGGCGGCCGCAATGAACAAATCCGGGTCGGGCTTGGCGTGTACGACGTCATCGCGAGTGACCACCGTGGCTACCGCCGGGTCGATGCCGAGGGCACGCAGATTGTGCTGCGCGGAAATCATCCGCCCGCTGGTGGCGATCGCCCAGGGGAGCTTCGCTTCGGTCAGGTACGCCAGCAGTTCGGTTGCACCCGGGAGCGGCCGCACCCAGGGTACGAGGCGGGCGTAGGCCTCGGCGTGATGACGCTGCAGCGTCTCGAGCAGATCGGGGGTGATCTGCACGGACACCTCGCGCAACAGCATCTCGGTGAACAGTCCGCCGCTCATGCCGATCCGACGGTGGATGCGCCACACCGACAGCTCGATCCCGGCGGCATGCAGGGCCTGCTGCCACGCCAGGACATGCTGGTACACGCTGTCGACGAGCGTGCCGTCGAGGTCGAACAGGAAACTCACTTCGCGGCGGTGCAAGGGGGATCCTCCAGAGTCGGGGCGCGTCGGTATTATCCGCGAGCGGCCGGAGAGACGGCAACGACAATAGCGCCGAGGGTGATCAGAACGGCTCGCCGGTCGGCGCCGCTTCGGGCGCCTTCTCCTCACGCTCGGTCAGAGTCGCTTCGGTCAGCAGCAGCACGCTGGCGACCGACACCGCATTCTCAAGTGCCGTGCGCACCACTTTCACCGGATCGACGATGCCGGCTTGATACAGGTCGACGAAGCGGTTGCCGGCGGCGTCGAAGCCGATGTTCGCATTGCCCTGGAGCATCCGGTCGACCACCACGCCGCCATCGGCAGCGGAGTTCTCGGCGATCTGGCGCGCCGGCGCCTCCAGCGCGCGGCGCAGGATCTGCACGCCGGTGCGTTCATCTCCGCTGCACGCCGATTCGGCCGCGACCACCGCGCTGGTGCAGCGCAGCAGCGCGAGTCCGCCGCCCGGCACGATGCCCTCGGCAACCGCCGCCTTGGTGGAGCTGATCGCATCATCGAGCGCTTCCTTGCGGGCCTTCATTTCCGATTCCGACGGTGCTCCGACCTTGATCACCGCCACGCCCCCGGCAAGCTTGGCGAGCCGCTCCTTGAGCTTCTCGCGGTCATAATCGCTGGACGCATCCTCGATTTCCTTGCGCAGCATGACGATGCGTGCCTCGATGCGTGCCTTCTCACCCGCCCCGCCGATGAGCGTGGTGGTGTCCTTGTCGATCACGATCCGCCGTGCCCGGCCGAGCTGCGTGAGTTTCGTGTCTTCCAGTTTGAGTCCGAGCTCCTCGGACACCACCTCACCGCCGGTCAGCGTTGCGATGTCGGTGAGCAGCGCCTTGCGTCGCTCGCCGAACCCGGGCGCCTTGACCGCACAGCTCTTCAGTACCGCTCTGACCTGGTTGACGATCAGGGTGGCGAGTGCCTCGCCTTCAATGTCTTCCGCCAGCACCAGGATGGGGCGCGCGGTCTTGGCGACCTGCTCGAGCAGCGTGAGCAGGTCCTTCAGCACCGTGAGCTTTCGATCGCACAGGAGGATGTACGCATCCTCGAGCACGGCCTGCATGCTCGACGGATCGGTGACGAAGTAGGGGGAGAGATACCCTCGATCGAACTGCATGCCTTCGAGCACCTCGAGCGCCGTCTCGATGGTCTTCGACTCCTCCACGGTGATGACGCCGTCGCCGCCGACCTTTTCCATCGCATCGGCGACCAATTCGCCGATGGTCGCGTCGTTGTGCGCCGAGATCGTCGCCACCTGCACGCGCTCCTGGCGATGTTCCAGGGGCTTGGCCATGTGCTTCAGCGCATCGACGGCCGCGCCGAGCGCGCGATCCAGGCCGCGCTTCAGGTCGATCGCACTCGCGCCGGCGGCCACGTTGCGCACCCCTTCGGCATAGATGGTCTGCGCGAGCAGTGTTGCGGTGCTGGTCCCGTCGCCGACCCGCTCGCCGGTCTTCTCCGCCGCCTGGCGCAGCATCTGTGCGCCGAGGTTCTCCTGGGGATCCTCGAGCTCCATCTCCTTCGCGATGGTCACCCCATCGTTGCACACGATCGGTGCGCCCCATTTCTTCTGAATCAGCACCGATTTGGATTTCGGTCCGAGCGTGATGCGCACCGCATCGGCCAGTTGAGTGGTGCCACGCAGGATCTTCTCGCGTGCCGCGGAGCGGAATAACACTTGCTTGGCCGTCATCGGACACACTCCGAAAGCGCGCACTGCTGCGCATCTGCGCCGCATCGAGCCTAGGCACGCGCTCCCCGCGCGGCCATCCGTACTAGTGCGCATTCCGAGGATCGATGCCGTGCGCGACGGTTGCAGATGGGCCGCGGGCCGCAGAGGTGTCCGCAGCCGAGGGGTTGTGCAGTGGCGACATTCAACAAGTCCCATTCTGCAGCGCACGCCGTGAGTGCCGCCACGGTGAACGTGCGCGTGCGCGATCTGGCGCAGATGTTCAATTCGCTCGATGCTTCACCGTTCTGGGATCGCGATCTGGATGTGGACGCCGCAGCGTTCATCGAGGAGGAGTTCCGCGAGAACCGTGCGGTGGCGCAGTGGCACCTGCACGTGCACGCGAGCGAAGGCGCGGACCTGGCGGCCGATCTGCAGCCGGCCGTGGAGCATTACTATACGCGCATGGCTCACTCGACGGCGTTGCGTCTGCGCGAACAGTTGCGTCTCGGTGAATTTGCGCTGCTCGGCGGGTCGGCGATTTTTCTGCTCAGCATGAGCGCACGCGGCATTCTGGCGAGCGTCGCCGCGCACGGACTGTCGCGGTTGCTCGATGAGGGACTGATCATTCTGGCCTGGCTGGCGTTGTGGCGGCCGGTGGAAACGCTGGTGTACGGTTGGGTCCCCTTATATCGACAGCGACGGCTGTATCAGCGCTTGGCCGCGATCAAGGTCACGGTCCGCATGGAGCACGCGCATCCGGCGCTGGCGAGCGTCGCCGTGCACCGACAGGAGGGCGAGGTCGTTGCGTCGCCGTCCGCTCCCGATGCAGCGCACCGCTCCTGATCCGCGGTGCACGTGCGGCACCGAGAGGGCGCCAAGCGATTGAAATGAAACTGACATCCCGCGGCGAGATCCTACGCTTGGCTTCGGGACCCGCGGCGCTCGTGAAAAGTTTTTCGCCGCGCTACGGGAACCCACGATGCCGGGGCGACTCAACATAGGGGACGATCGTACACTGCTCGGGTCGTGTGCCGCGGCGTACACCCCGTCAGTCAAATCAAAGGAGCGGGCGTCATGGCGGCAGAAGGCAATGTGTGGGCGCTGGTACTGGCGGCGGGCGAAGGCAGCCGTCTGAAATCCCTGACCACCGCACCGTCAGGAACCGCCGTCCCGAAGCAGTTCTGCTCGCTCTTCGATGGTCCGCCGCTGCTGCATGAGGCACTGCGGCGTGCTCAGACGCTCACGGACGAGGCATTCACCTGCGCGGTCGTCGCAGCGCATCATCGTCGCTGGTGGCAGGCGGCGCTCGCGCCATTGCCTCCGCAGAACATCATCGTGCAGCCGCGCAATTGCGGCACGGCGGTCGGCATCCTGTTGCCACTGCTGCATATTTTGAGGCGCGACCCGCAGGCGCGCGTCGTGCTGCTGCCCTCCGATCATCTGGTGCAGCATGAGTCGGTCCTCGCCGAGTCGCTGCTGGCGGCGCTCGCGCAGCTGCCGTGGCGCAGACAGCAGGCGCTGCTGCTGGGCATCGAGCCGGAGGAGGTCGATCCTGAGCTCGGCTACATCGTGCCGGGTGAGCGCGATGCGCGTGGGGCGTTGCGCGTCCTGCGCTTTGTCGAGAAGCCACCGCTCGCCGAGGCGCGCGAGCTGATCGACGACGGTGCGCTCTGGAATGCATTCATCGTGGTGGCCGGTGCTCAGGCGCTGCTCGAGCTGTTCCGAGCCCGGATCGGCTCCGTCGTGGCGGCGATGGAGACGGCCGTGGCCGCCGATCGCGAGCACCTGCAGGGGCGCGCGGTGGCCGCAGTGTACGAGCAGCTGCCCACGGTGGACTTTTCACGCGATATCGTTGCGGGACAGGAGGATGCGTTTCGCGTCGTTGCGGTGCCGAAGTGCGGCTGGAGTGATCTCGGCACACCGCAGCGGGTCGCCGACGTGCTGCGGCGCGTGCCGCAGCCGCAGAGCGGTGCGCGTCTGCGTACCGGCGGCGCCTTCCTGAGCCTTGCCGCGCAGCACCAGCGGCTGCACTTGATGCAGGGCGCAGCCGGCGCCTGAGGCGGCGCGGTGGGTTCAGCGGCGCTGAGTGCGCATGCTGTCGAGCGCGCCCGCCGCGCCACCGACCAGCGATCCGACCACTGCGCCTGCGGTGGTCAGCGTTCCCACGGCGCCGAACAGCGGCAGCGCGGTGAGCACCGCGACGCCGGCGGATGCGCCGAGGGCGACATTTTTCAGCAGTGAGATGATCGTCATCGTCTCGGTCTCGGTCAGAAGTGCGATGGACCGACATGCTAGCGAAGCGCTCGCCGTCGCGCACCTGTGTCTCGCGGGGACGTGAGCTCAGCGGTGATGTCGCAGCGCCCGTCACCGAGTGCGCGGCGGTTCACCGGTGCCGCAGCCGCGGGAGGAGCCGGGGCGCCTCCTTCCGCGGCTGCGGGATCGGGGATGGATCAGACCAGATGCCCGCGATGGTGGACCGGGGGCGCAGCGGCGTGCGGCACGGCCACCCGGGGCAGCAGGACGATGACCCGTGTCGGCGCCGGGATGGCCTGCAGCGGGATCACCGGCTGCAGGAAGCGGACCTCGAGCGGGACACCCTGTCCGGGCAGCGGCAGCATCCGGCCGAACATCACCGGCACCGGCCACTGCGGCATCCTCTGCTCGCTGAGTGCGGTTTGGATGAGTTGCATCTGTTGCATCTGAGCCTGCAGCGCCTCGAACTGCGCCAGGACCCAGGGGGGCATCGGCGCGCTTGCGCCGCGGGTCTCGGTGACCCGGACCAGGGTTGCACCGTTCGATGCGCGCCACCGCCAGGTGTGCACCCGGATCGGCCCGGCGGCAGTGCGCACCACTTGCACGACCTCCCGCAGGGGGACCGTGCGTGAGCCGACGCGGATGAACATCGGTTGCGCCGCCCATGCGAGCACCGGCAGGGTGATGCCCGCAAGGGCTACGGCAAGCACTCTCTTACGCATAGACACCTCCTTGAAGCTTGAAGCGGCCGGCTCCGGAGGAAGCCCGGCTCGCAGATTCGACCACGGCGGCCGCCAGGAGTTTCGTGACCGCATGCCGGTGCGGCCGGCGTGCCGCCCGCAGGGCCGCTCGGTCGGGCACGGCATCGAGTGGTGCGATGGCGCCACGGCCGACCGTCCGGGCCATGCTCTCGCTTTCCCGCGCGATGACGGTGCGCTGTGGACGCGCTCGGGCGCAATGCCCTTACACGGCTTCGAGTTGGCGGGCCGCCGCCTCCGCGGTATTTTCCGGTTTCGTGTTGAATGCAATGGCCGCCCCTGGCGCAGCCTTGTGAACGATGTTCACCACCGTCTCGAACAGCGGGAGGCTTTTCGGCGGCAGTCTGAGACCCCCGCCAATCACCACGCAATCGTAGGCGGTGGCCTTCAGCGCCTGCTCGAGCAGGGCGCGGCCCGCCCCGTCCGGGGTGATCATGCAGGTGTCGCCCGCCCAGCCGCGCGCCTTGATCTGCTCGAGCGCAATGGCGATGCCGGCGTGGATCATCTGGGCGTTGAAGCCGGGCGGCAGGGACGGGTCCGTGAAATCGACGGTCTCGGGCTTCTGGCCGACAAAGAGGATGCGGATCATTGGGGGTCTCCGTGAGTTGCCATGACACGATGCGCGGGGGCGGGGCGGGCGAGGGGGCGGTGCAAGCCCTCGCCGATGGGGCCGAGAACACGTGCGCCATGCGCTGCCCGTCGCCGACGGCGCGCGGGGCGGTTGTCCTCAGGTCTGGGGGCGCTGAGGGCGACGGCCGGGTCGGATGTCATGAGGCACCTGCGGGGTGGCGAGCCGCCAGCGCCTCGAAGAAGGCGCGCAGCGTTCTCGGCTCGCGCCCGAGGATCGCGGTCAGGGTCAGCGGGTTTCCGCGCAATCCGATGCGGTCGTAGTGATCGAACATGGGGCGCATGGCCTGCGCTTCGGCAGGCAGGGAAGCCGGATCGATCCGACGCGGCGTAATCCTGCGGCCCAACACCTCGCCGATCAGCGCTGCGACCTCATGCCGGTCGAGCCATCCCGCGGCGCACAGCTCGAAGGTGCCATAGAGCAGTCGGTCCTCGGTCAGCGCGACCGCGGCCGCCTCGGCGACGTCACGATAGTCGACGCGACTGAAGCGCGTGTCGTTGGACCACGGCTCGGCGATGACACCGGTCTTGACGATGCCGTCCCACGCCGCCGCATAGTTCTGGAAGAGCACGGTCGGGTGCAGGAAGGTGTACTCGAGATCTGAGGTGAGGATCGCTTCCTCGACCGGTGTCTTCAGCGCGTGGTTGGGCAGTGCGGTGAGCACCGGATGGATCACCGAGGAGAACACCAGCCGCCGCACGCCGGCGTCGATCGCCGCAGCCACGAAGGCTCTGCCGACGTCGGCTTCATCGGCCAGCCCCACCGGCGCGATGTAGAAGACACGGTCAATTCCCCGCAGCGCCGCCGCGAGCGCGGCGGCGTCGCGCAGATCGCCCACCACCACTTCCTGTGCGCCGGCGGCGCGCACCGCGGCGGCGTGCGCCGGATTGCGGACCAGTCCGCGCACCGTGGCGCCGCGTCGGGCGAGCTCCGGAATGACCATGCCGGCGAACTTGCCGTGGGCCCCTACGGCCAGAATTGTCTCGTCCATCGGTTCAATTCCTTTTCGCTGGCCCGATCGTAGGCCACGAAACCAATATAGTGCATCGGATTGCGGTGGATGAGTCTCGGTCGCTGGACAGACTGTGCTAGAAACTGCAACAATCGAATCGTGTTCGACCTCAATCGCTTGCGCGTCTTCGAACGCGTCGCCGTCCTGAAGAGCTTCACGGCCGCGGGGCGGGCCCTGGGGATGCCGAAGTCCAACGTGAGCCGTTCGATCGCGAGACTCGAGGCGGAACTCGGCACTCGCTTGTTTCAACGCACCACCCGCGAGGTGGTCCTCACGCTCACCGGTCAAGCCCTGCTCGAACGCAGCGCGCAGATCACTCGCGCGCTCGACGAGACGCTGGCCTATGTGGGGGGGCTCTCGGGGCAACCCCGCGGGGTGCTCAGGGTGAGCGCGGGGATGGGGTTTGGCGTCAACG
>JAKBDK010000060.1:0-16356 GCA_021834525.1 Pseudomonadota bacterium
GTCGAGCGATTCTTTTACTCCGTCCGGCCTTACTACAAGCCCTATCGGGTCGGGCGGCAGGAGTACCGCGGCGCCAACGCCGGTGATTTCTCGGGCATCAACGAGCTCGATCTGCTGCTCGGGGTGTGCCGCGCCAACGATCCGTACTACGCGCAGCTGCTGGTGGACAAGATGCTGTTCATGCCGCCGGAGGACCAAGCGAGACTGCGCGGGTGCATGACGTACCGGAGCCTGCTCGATGAGCTGCTTGAACTGCTGCCCGGGCACTGGCACGCCGACTGGTTCCGGGACAACGCGCGTGCATACCTCGAGCTGTGCGACCTCTTTGCCCGCTATGCCACGCAGCATCATGATGGTCTGGTCAGGCGATTTATTACCGAGCCCGCCGCGCAGCTCGGTCCGCAGGGACTCGCGGACCTCACTGCCAGCGGTCCGCCGCTGCCGGTGCTGCTGCGCGCACTTGAGGTGCTGCGCGATCTGCGCTGTGCGGCCGACCGGAGCGAGATCGCCACGCGCCATGGCGATCTCGAGCGGCTGCGCGCCGCGGTGCGCGGATGAGACACGGTGGCCCGTCCGGCCGGGGTGCAGGCCGGGCCTCAACGCGGCGATGCGCGGGGCGGTTCGACGCGCACTCTCCCATCGGGCGACGTTGTGGCCCGGTCTACAGTGCGGCTCGCCGAGGGTCGCGCGGCAGCAACGCCGTCCGTGCCCGTCATCCCTCCTGCCATTCGCCCGCGGACACCGACCGACGCGGCACGGCGCTCGCACGGCATCGCCCGTGTCATTTCCCGACAGGAACGGCTTGCGCGCTGCGTCCGCCGGGCCTCGTCCCGAGGGCTCTGAGCGGGAGATCCGTCGGCGCCGTCATGTTGTCGGGCGAGGCGGGTGCCGCCTACAATCGAACACGGCACGCCGCGCCGGCATCAACGGGTCAGCGAGCCCACGTCGCCGCAAGCGTCACAGGAGGCGGATCTCGGCATCCGGGTACAAGATGGTCACCGCGATAATACTGATGAATGTCGAACCGTCCCGCACCGTCGAGGTGGCGCAGGCGCTGAGCGAGATGAACGGGGTATCCGAGGTCTACTCGGTGGCGGGGCATTTCGATCTCGTGGCCATCGTTCGCGTCCGGGAAAACGAAATGCTGGCCGACCTGGTGGCGCAGCGCATCCGCACCCTCTCCGGCGTGACGCGGACCGAGACGCTCATCGCCTTTCGCGCCTTCTCGCGCCACGACCTCGAGAGCCTGTTCAGCCTCGATTGAGTTCACCGCCGAGGCAGACGAGGTCTGCCGCTGCAGCGGTACTCGACGGCTCACTCGGCGCGCCGCATCTCGCCGCAGCTCCCGTCATGCCCCTCGTTCTGCACCGTCGTGGTGCATGCCGCGATGATCCACGCCCAGATCGTTGGTTTTTGGCAACGATTGGAGGGCGTTTGAGCGTCATCCCGCCACACCGGTACCGCCGGTACCGCCGGAGCCGCTGCAGCGCGGCGGAAAAACATCCGCCGCACAGTTCCGGGTGACTCGTTCGTGGTCGCCGTTGCCTTCTGGGTCCGGGCGAAGCATTCAGCGAATCAATGAGTTATGGCAGCGTTGTCGTCCGCCCCAATCTTTACGAACTGAAAAACGCGGTATATGCTCCGCCCACAATCCCAACAATGGGATGGGGGCCTTGGACGAACAGTTCTGCAACAAAGAACGTCGGACATCTTGCTCGCATACAACAACCGATCGTCAGGCGGCAGAGACTGTCGCCGTGGGAGTACATTCATGAGTGTTAATCACCGCGTCAGGAGTGCCGTGGCGCGCGCGCTTGCCGTAAGCGCCGTGGCCGCGTTCGGACTGACCAGTTTCACCGCGAACGCGCAGCAGGCGGCGACGTCCCCGACGGGACCGACCGCGAGCGCGAGCAAGAAGTCACAACAGTTACAGACGGTCATCGTCACCGGCTCGTTGATCAGCCGGACCAGCATCGAAACCCCGAGCCCGGTGCAGATCCTCAGCGCCGCACAGATGGTGCAGAGCGGCTACACGGACTTCTCCTCGATCCTGAAGAACATCAGCGCCAACGGCGCGAGCACGCTGAGTCAGTCGTTCAGCTTTGCCTTTGCGGCGGGCGCCTCCGGCGTGTCGCTACGCGGTCTGACGGTGGGTGACACTCTGGTGCTGATCGACGGTGAACGTTCCGTCCCCTACCCGTTGCTCGATGACAACCAGCGCAGCTTCGTCGATTTGGCGTCGATTCCCTTTACGGCGATCCAGTCGGTGCAGATCGACAAGAACGGCGCCTCGGGCGTCTACGGTTCGGATGCCATCGCGGGCGTGGTGAACGTCATCCTGCGCAAGGAGTATCAGGGCTTCAAGGTCACCGCCGAAACGGGAACGTCTGAGCGCGGGGATGGAACGATGGAGCACGTCGGCTTCATCGGTGGCCATGGGAGTCTCGCCGAGGACGGCTACAACTGGTACATCTCCGGCGACTTCCGCCACCAGGATCAGATCCTGGCGCGCAACCGTCACGGTCTGTGGGACCAGCTCGACATGACGCCGTTCGGCGGCACGTATGGCGGCTTTTCCAATCTCGGTGTGGGTTCGAGCTTCAACCCGTTCTTCCCCTTCCCGAATTCGACGACCGGCTACTTCATCGATCCGGCCAACAGCAGTGTCGTAAGTTATCTGCCGGGCTGCAGTGCGCTCGCGCAATCGATGAACAAGTGCACGGCCATCTACCCGGGCTCGCAGCTGCAGCCGGCGACCAGCCGTGCAGATCTGCTCGGCAAATTCACCAAGGAGTTGGGTGACAACTGGACCCTCAGCATCCAGGCGTCCTGGTTCAACAGTTCTTCCGAGGAAGTCTCCGGGTACTCCGGCGGCAGCGGCAACATCGCGGGCATCACGAATCTCGTCTTTGGCCCTGGCGTGCCCTTCAGCGTCGTGCCTCCCACGGCGCTGACCACGCCCAATATCATCACGGTGCCGAGCACCAATCCGATGTACCCGAACACGATGTGCCCGACGGTCACGGGGGGAGGGTACCAAGTCGGTGCTCCGTCCTGGTGCGGGCAGCCGCTCGCGTTCCAGTACAACTTCCCGGAACTGGGTCCGGCGTCGGTGCAGACGAACACCAATACCTACCGGTTGTTGGCGTCTCTCGATGGCAGGGTCGCGGGCTGGAAGGTCCACGCCACCGCGGGCGCGATGTACGCCAAGATGTCGTACAAGCTGACCAGCCAGATCAACTGGCAGGATCTGCAGTCGGCCTTGAACAACGGCTACGTGTTCGGCAGCTCCGGTGCCTCGCAGCTGTTTGCGCCGACGATGGAGTCGACGCCGTGGAGTGAGCTCGATCTGGTTGACATTCATGGGCAGCACAAGCTGTTCAATCTGCCCGGAGGCCCGCTGCAGCTCGCCGTCGGGGTGCAGTGGTACCGGAAGGTTCAGGATGAGCATGCGCCGCCGGCTGCCGTTTCCGGCCTGCAGTCCGAGGGCGGCGGTCCGATTTACGTGATCGGCACTGAGAAGGACGCGGCGGCGTTCCTCGAACTCGACGGCAAACCCCTGAAGCACTTCGAGGTGGATGCCGCCGGGCGGCTCGATCACTATCAGGGCATAGGCTCAGCGTTCACGCCGCAGGTTGGTGTCAAGTACGCACCGTGGCACTGGATCGCGCTGCGCGGCACCTGGGGCAAGGGCTTCCGTGCGCCGTCGGCAGCGGAAGGCGGTGCATCCGGTGAGCTGTTCGGAGCCGGCTCCTATACCGATCCGGTTCTCTGTCCGAACGCGGCGCCCTCCGGCGCGGCAGCCGGCCCGGGTGATTTCCCGAGCCAGTGCGGCTTCGGAGTCACGGGTTTCCAGACGGCCAATACTCATCTGCAGAACGTGAAGTCGACCAACTGGACGGTGGGCCTGGTCCTGCAGCCGCTGCGTAACCTCAGCCTGACGGCCGATTACTACAACATCAAGGTGACCAACGACATCATCTCGGCGTTCGAGGCCGGTGGATTCAGCAACTACACCTCGATTCTGCGTGGTGCGCCGCTCATCCTGCCGTACTGCCCGGCCAGCTTCACGGCCGGTTGCACATCGCAGCAGCTCGTCAACCAGCAGACGCCGGTCGGCACCATCCTGGCGCTCACCTATCCGTACGTGAATGCCGGTGCGACGCAGACCAGCGGCTTCGACATCGACATGCGGGCCCATTACGGACTGGGCAAGTATGGTCGAGTGACCGTGGATGCCACCTGGACGCATCTGCTCACCTACCAGCTCACCGTCGGTGGCGTGACCTACGATCTGGCGGGAACCCATGGTCCGTCGGGTGTGTCAGGCGACACCGGCAATCCGAAGGACCGGGCAAGTCTGCAGGTGAGCTGGCAGCGCGGAGCGCTGACCATTGCACCGAGTATCAACTTCGTCGGCCACTTCAATATCACCGACCCGTCGTCGGGCATTCCGACCTGTGGATCGGCGTTGGGATACTTCGGACGCTTCGAGAACGGTGTGACGTCGCAGACCTCGGCGTTCTGCTCGGTCGGGTACTACTTGCAGACCGATGTCTACGGGGCTTATCAGATCAACTCGCACTTCCAGATACACGCAGCGGTGACCAACCTCTTCAACAAGGTGCCACCGGTTGACGTGCAGACGTATGGTTCCGGCACGAACTTCTATCCGTACGACGCCGCCTTCGAGCAGGGTGGTGCCGTGGGCCGGTATTTCATGATGGGTGCGACCTACAGCTACTAACAAAAATACGCGGGGCATGACCTCGAAACGGTTGCGGCGCGGCCGAGGCGGTCGCGCCGCAACCCCCGAATACGGCCCCGAAAGGGGCCGTTTTTTTCGGTGCGCATGCCCGATGCCCGGGTGTGCGCCGAGCGCAGCAGGGCCGGTCCGGTGCCGCGATTGCGCTGCGGGCGGCCCGTGGGGGCTCAGCGCGCGGCGGGTTCCGCCGCGATGACCCGGTTGCGGCCGGCGTCCTTGGCGCGATACAGGGCGAAGTCGGCGTCCTGGATGAGCAGTTCCGCCGTGCAGCGCGGATGCGATGCCGAGCGGGTGGCGATGCCGATGCTGATGGTGAGGTCGCGACGGCCCCAGCGGGCGGCTTGAACCTCTGCGCGCATACGCTCAGCGAGTGCCTGCGCGCCTTCACCGTCCGTGGCGGGCAGGATGACGACGAACTCCTCTCCGCCGTACCGCGCGACGATGTCCGACTCCCGGACCGCAGCCCGGATGATCTGCGCCAGCTGGCGCAGTGCATCGTCACCCACCTGGTGCCCGAAATCGTCGTTGAGCGATTTGAAGTGATCGGCATCGATGAGCAGCAGTGACAACCATTCCTGTGTGCGTTGGCTGCGGGCGACCGCCTGGTTCAGCTGCTGGGCGAGGGCGAGACGGTTGTACAGGCCGGTGAGCGGATCGGTGATGGCCTGCGCGTGCAATTGCATGTTCAGGTGGCGCAGCCGGCTCTGGTACTCCTCGAGCTCGTGCTGATAGGTCCGGGCGGACTCCAGTGCCTCCTGCAGCGCCCGGTGCATCGAGCGCAGCTTCAGCTGGACGGCGGTCTGGCGGGCGAGTGCCTGCAGAGCTGCGCGTTGGCGCGACTCGAGCTGCCGAGGTCGCTGGTCCAGAACGCACAGTGTGCCGAGTGCATGGCCCTCGTCGGTGACGAGCGGGGCGCCGGCGTAGAAGCGGATCCGCGGCCCCCCGAGCACGAGGGGATTGTCGGCAAAGCGCTCATCCAGAGTGGTGTCCGGCACTTCCATGATCTGGTCAGGGACCAGAATGGCGTGCGCACAGAAGGCCAGCTCGCGCGCCGTCTGCTCGAGCTCCGTGCCGTAGTGCGACTTGAACCACTGCCGGTTGGTGTCGATCAGGCTGACGAACGACAGCGGCGCATCGCACAGCGTCGCGGCGAGCAGCGTCAGGTCGTCGAACGCCTGCTCGGGGACGGAGTCGAGGATTTCGAGGATGCGCAGCGACTTGAGACGCTCGACCTCGTCGTCCGGAACCGCTGCGCTCTTCATCTTGCCGTGGCCGTTTCGCGCATGAGAGGAGTCCTCGTGCCAGACACTCCCAGGATGCTAGCAAAGGCACCGGCATGCACGACAGTGTTGTCGCCGACCGACGACTTGAGCGTTGACGGGTGCACGATGGTTGGATCGACCGCCTGCCCGTCGGGTTCGGCCGCCGTGGCGAGCCACGCCTTTCGGTCTACGGTCAGTCGTCGTTCGACGCGAGCAGCAGCCCTCCCCAGGCCGGGCGGCGCAGTCGGGCGCTGGTGGCGGTGCAGTCGACGGCGCTGAGGGCGGCGTGGGCGCGCAGCTTCGGTTCGATCGCGGCGGCACTCGCCGGTCGGGCGAAGAGATAGCCCTGATATTGATCGCAGCCGAGCGCGGCGAGACGGGCCAGCTGCAGCGGTGTCTCGACCCCCTCGGCAATGACTTTCATGTGCAGGCTGTGCGCGAGGGAGATGATGGCGTGCACAATCAGTCCGGTTTGCGGGTCGTCGTTCATCTCGCGCACGAAGCTGGTATCGATCTTGAGCTGGTCGATCGGGAAGCGGCGCAGATAACTCATGTTCGAGTAGCCGGTGCCGAAGTCATCCACCGACACCAGTACCCCCGTGTGGCTCAGCTGCTCGAGGATCGCCACGGAGGACTGCGCGTCGGTCATGACCGCGCTCTCGGTGATTTCCAGCTCCAGCAGTCTCGGCGCCAGGTGATGTGCATCGAGCGCTGCGGCGATGGTTTGCAGCAGACCGCTCTCTCGAAACTGCAGCGCCGAGAGGTTCACCGCCACGCGCACCGTCAACCCGTCGTTCTGCCAGCGGCGCGCCTGCCGGCAGGCCTCCTGCAGGACCCAGGCGCCGATGGGCAGAATGAGGCCGGTTTCCTCCGCGATCGGGATGAAGGTGAGCGGCGGGATGTAACCGCGTTCCGGGTGGCGCCAGCGCAGCAGCGCCTCGACGCTGCTCACGCGCCCGCTGGCGACGTCGACGCGCGGCTGGTAGTGCAACTCGAACTGGTCGCGCTCGAGCGCACGGTGCAGGTCGCTCTCCAGGCGCAGACGCTCCTGGGTGAAGCCGTTCATGTCCGCGGCGAAGCACTGCCAGGTCCGCCCGCCTCGCCGTTTCGCGCCGTACATCGCCTCGTCCGCATGCGCCAGCAACGTCTCCTGCGCATCGGCGTCGCCGGGGTGCAGACTGATGCCGATGCTGGTGGAGACCAGGACTTCGAGCGTCTCGAGGCGCAGCGGTTTGCTGAGCGCCGCGATGATGCTCTCTGCGACCTGGCCGGCCTCGGCGGGGCTGCGGACGTGGCGGGCGAGGACCAGAAATTCATCGCCGCTCATGCGGGCGACCGTGTCACCGGAGCGCACCGCAGCGCGCAGCCGGCGCGCCACCTCGCGCAGCAGCTCGTCGCCGACGCTGTGGCCGAGCGAATCGTTGATCAGTTTGAAGCGGTCGAGGTCGAGGGCGAGAACGGCGAACGGCCCGAAACCGGCGCGCGCATCCTTCAGGGCCGCGCCGAGGCGCTCGAGGAAGGCGGTGCGGTTCGGCAGGCCGGTCAGCGCATCGTGCAGTGCCTGGTGGCGCAGCTGCGCGTTGATCTGGCGCAGCCGACCCGCGTGCGCCCGGGCCCGCGCCGCCAGCTCCGTGGTGTACAGGTCGCTGATCAGCGTGCAGGCGAGGATGCTCCCGGCAGCCAGCGCGATGGTGGCGGCGCACCAGAAGCTATTCAGAACCAGGCCACCGTGGCTGACGGCACCGGGGGTGAAGTGGGCGGCGGCCATGCCGAGGTAATGCGTACCGCTGATGCCGAGCCCCATCAACACGGCACCACCGAGGCGAGCCAGTGGAGGGGCGCTCTGGTCCCGCCGCAGCGGGAATGTCAGACGCAGCGCGAGACCCGAGGCCAGAATGCCGAAGGTGATCGATGCGACGACGAGCACGGGCCGGTAGTGAATCGCCGGGGTGATGTCGATCGCGGCCATGCCGAGGTAGTGCATCGCGCCAATGCCGCCGCCCATCACCAGCGCGCCCAGGCTGAGCCGGCGGGTATTCAGCCGACCGGTGGCCGCGATGCGGATCGCGCCCCAGGAGGTCAGGATGGCCACCAGCAGCGACAGCAGCGTCAGAGCGATGCTGTAGTGCAGCTGAATCGACATCGCGATCGCGAGCATGCCGATGAAGTGCATCGACCAGATCCCGATGCCGAGCACGACGGCGCCGCCGAACGTCCAGAATCGGCGCAGCGGCCGGCCCTCATCCGCAACGCGCGCAGCGAGGCGAAACGCGGTATACGAGACGAAGACGGCGATCGCGATCGACAGCGCGACCAGCCAGCCGTCGAATGTGGGGTGCATGGCGACCGATTCCATGCGCGCATCCTAACGACGGCCCGCGGGTGCGACGTGACTCGCGTCGCAGCTGTGCGCAGGCAGCCTGGTGCTGCCGCGGCGCCTGTGGGGCGGTCTAACTCGTTCATTCACCGAAGATTTTTTGCGATTTGTCACCGATGGGAGCGGTTCGCATACGTACAAATCCCACTCCCCGCTGACCGTGTCGGCCCGCGCAAGAGGGTCTGACTAGGACATTTGCGGCGGCCGGCGCAAGACTTGTTGTGGGACGGCCGATTGCGCATAGTGCGGCCTCCTTCGGCCGAGCCCTCCCCACCGCTGATGCTGTCCATCGAATCCCGTATCGCCGCGGAGCTCGCGGTTCGTCCGCCGCAGGTCCTCGCGGCCGTAGCGCTGCTCGACGGCGGCGCCACCGTCCCGTTCGTCGCCCGCTACCGCAAGGAGGCCACCGGCGGCCTCGATGATGCCCAGCTGCGCACGCTGCAGGAGCGCCTGGTCTATCTGCGCGAA
This sequence comes from Pseudomonadota bacterium, assembly GCA_021834525.1. Lineage (GTDB taxonomy): Bacteria > Pseudomonadota > Gammaproteobacteria > Steroidobacterales > Steroidobacteraceae > 13-2-20CM-66-19. The sequence continues at coordinate 8,873 of JAKBDK010000060.1, forward strand.
CTCGAGGAGCGGCGCGCGGCGGTGCTGAAGAGCATCGAGGAGCAGGGGAAACTGACGCCGGAGCTGCGTGCGAGTCTCGAGGCCGCCGAGACCAAGCAGCGCCTCGAGGATTTGTATCTGCCCTACAAGCCCAAGCGGCGCACCAAGGCGCAGATCGCACGCGAGGCGGGCCTCGATGGGCTCGCCACGGCGCTGCTCGAGGATCCGCGGCTCGATCCGGAGAGCGAAGCCGCCCGGTATCTGCGCGAGCCGTTCAGCACCGAGCAGGGCGAGAACCCGGGCGTCCCGGACGCCAAGGCGGCACTCGAAGGCGCCCGCCAGGTGTTGATGGAGCGATTCGCGGAGGATGCGGCGCTGGTCGGCGCGCTGCGCGAGCATCTGCGCGAGACGGGCTGGGTGGTCGCGAAAATCGAGCCGGGCAAGGAAGAGGCGGGCGCGAAGTTCCGCGACTACTTCGACTATCGCGAGCCGCTCAAAGCGATTCCGTCGCATCGGGCGCTCGCGCTGTTTCGCGGCCGCAAGGAGCAGGTGCTGCAGGTCGCACTGAAGCTGCCCGAGCAGCTCGAGACCGACGGTGCGCCGGCGCCGGCCGTCACCGAAGTCACATCCTGCGAGCGCAAGATTGCCGCACGCTTCGCCATTGCCGATCAGGGTCGCCCGGCCGATGCGTGGCTCGCCCAGACCGTGCGGTGGTGCTGGCAGGTGAAGCTCGCCTGGCAGCTCGAGGGCGAGCTGTTCGCGGAGTTGCGCGAGAGTGCTGAAACCGAGGCGATTTCGGTCTTTGCACGCAACCTGCACGATCTGCTGCTCGCCGCGCCGGCCGGTCCGCGGGCGACCATGGGGCTCGATCCGGGACTGCGCACCGGCGTGAAGGTGGCGGTGGCGGATCGTACGGGCAAGGTGCTCGATACCGCGACGGTTTACCCGCACGTGCCGCGCAATGATTGGGAGACCGCGCTGCAGGTGCTCGCGGCGCTGTGCCGCAAGCACTCGGTCGATCTGATCAGCATCGGCAACGGCACCGCGTCCCGCGAGACGGACCGCCTGGCCGCCGACCTGATCAAGCGTTTCCCGGACTTGAAGCTCACCAAGATCGTCGTCTCGGAGGCGGGCGCCTCGGTGTACTCGGCATCCGAACTGGCCTCGCGGGAGCTGCCCGAGCTCGACGTCAGTCTGCGCGGTGCGGTGTCGATTGCGCGCCGCTTGCAGGACCCGCTCGCCGAGTTGGTGAAGATCGATCCGAAGTCGATCGGCGTCGGTCAGTACCAGCACGACGTCAATCAGAGCAAGCTCGCCCGCTCGCTCGATGCGGTGGTCGAGGACTGCGTCAACGCCGTCGGCGTCGATGTGAACACCGCGTCCCCGGCGCTGCTGGCGCGCATCTCGGGCCTGTCGGCGGCGCTGGCCGAGTCCATCGTGCGCCACCGCAACGAGCACGGGGCGTTCGCCAGTCGCGACGCGCTGCTCGCCGTGCCGCGCCTGGGCGCGAAGACGTTCGAGCAGGCGGCCGGCTTCCTGCGCGTCAACGACGGCGCGAACCCGCTCGACCGCTCCGCGGTCCACCCGGAGGCCTATCCGCTCGTCGAGCGCATCCTCGAGGATCTCGACAAGCCGCTCGCTCAGGTGATGGGCGATGCCGGTGCGCTGAAGCAGCTCGATGCCCAGCGGTACACCGATGAGCGTTTCGGTCTGCCGACGGTGCGGGACATCCTGCGCGAACTGGAGAAACCCGGCCGGGACCCGCGTCCGGAGTTCAAGACCGCGGTGTTCCACGAGGGCGTGGAGGATCTGAAGGATCTGCAGCCGGGCATGCTGCTCGAGGGCGTGGTGACCAACGTCACCAACTTCGGGGCGTTCGTCGACATCGGCGTGCACCAAGACGGTCTGGTGCACATCTCCATGATGTCGCACCGGTTCGTGAAGGACCCGCGCGAGCTCGTCAAGGCGGGCGACGTGGTCAAGGTCAAAGTACTCGAGGTGGACCTGCAGCGCCGGCGCGTCGCACTCACCATGAGGCTCGATGAGGCGCCGTCGCGCGAACGTACGGGCGGGGCGCCGCGCCAGAGTGCGGAAGCGGATCGAAACCGACGTTCTCCGCGCCCCGCTCCGCGTGCCCAGAACTCCCGGACCGCCGAGCCCGGCGGCAATGGAGTGATGGCCGAGGCATTGGCGCGCGCGCTGAAGCGCTAGCGTCGAGCGCTGGCGCACGCCGCGTGCGCCGCTCGGGGGCAGGCTCTCTGCTGCCCCTGTTTCGGTTCGGCGTGCGTCCCGCGTCGCTCGCCGAGCAGCCCCTCATGCGCGGGTGGGGGACTGTACGGGGAGCTTCCCTGTGGGGGGCGAGTTTAGGCCCTCTTCGGGAGCGCGAAGACACACGCGACGCCACTGCCCAATGAAGGCGAGCGGCTCCGCCTCGGCTCACCCGGTGTGCCCGCCCCAGGAGGCGTACTGGGCCCGGTAATCGGCGATCACGCGCGGCAATTGGTCGAGGCGGGTGATGAAGCGCACGCCGGGGAGGCGGCGGCGCAACCGCGCCCAGAGCGCGCCGCCGGCCCAGATTTCGATCTGCTCCGGGAGCCGGGCGCGCAGGTCCTTGAGCATCTCGAGCGCGACTTTTTGCCGCAGCGCTTCGCTGAAGGACAATCCCACCACCTCGACGCCCTGCAGCTGCGCCGCCTCGCTGATTTCCCAGGCGGGCGTCTGCACGCCCAGGGAGACGCAGCGGATGCCTTCGACCGCCAGGCACGCCTGAGCCATCAGGAGCCCCAACTGGTGCTCTTCTCCCGGCAGCGTCGTCAGCATCACGCTGGGGTGGCGCGCGCCCGGATAGAGGGTCCCGATGCCCTGACGCAGCTGATGCTGCATCTGCTCGGTGTACAGGTGTTCCTGGCTGATCGACAGCTGGCCGAGCGACCAGGCTTCCCCGACCCGCATATTCATCCGAGCGGCGAAATCGATGACGAAGCGCTGCAGTCCGAGCCGCTGCAGCGCCACGGACAGATGCGAGCGCAGGCCGGCCTCGTCATAGGCCGCCAGGAGCCGCAGCGTCGTGTCGAGCAGCTCGCCATCCTCGGGCGCGCGGGTGGCCCCGCCAGTGTCGCTCGATGCCCGAGCGATCAGCGTCTCGAGCGGCGCTGCGACCAGCTGGCTCGGGCGCAGCCCGCGATCGAGCAGCCGGCTGATCAGCCGCAGCTTGTGCACCTGCTCCTGCGGGTAAAGGCGCTCCCCGTGCGCATCACGCAGCGGCAGCGGGAACCCATAGCGTCGCTCCCAGATCCGCAGCGTGTCCTTGGACAGCCCGGTCTCACGCTCCACGGCGCTGATCGAAGCATCGGGCAACTGAGGGGTGGGCACGTTTGTCCTGGACAAAAATTGACAGATCTCAGTTCTGAGCCTATTGTCCGACCATATCTGAGTTTTGTCTAGGACAAAATGGTCTACGAGGACGCCTTATGAATGCTGCTGCCCGTCCTGTACTCGCCGATGTTCAAGCCAGTCCCGATAGCCGCAACATCCGCATCAACCGAGTGGGGGTGAAGGGGCTGCGAACCCTGCTGCGGGTGCGCCAGGCCGATGGCAGCGAGCAGCCCACGGTGGCCCGGCTGGACATGTCCGTGGGGCTCCCGGGCGAGGTGAAGGGGACGCACATGTCCCGCTTCGTCGAAATCATCGAGGCCAATCCGACGGCGCTCGATCTGCCGGCGCTGCTGGCGCTGCTGCAACGGATGCTCGCGCGGCTCGGTGCCGACCGCGGCGAGATCGCCGTGGCCTGCCCGTATTTCATTCGCAAATCCGCGCCGGTCTCGGGTGTCGAGAGCCTGCTCGACCATGAAATCCTGATGCGCGCGACGCACGACCCGCACGGCGGAACGCGCGCGACGTTGCAGGTGTGCGTCCCGGTCACGAGTCTGTGTCCCTGCTCGAAGGAGATCTCCGATTACGGCGCGCACAATCAGCGCTCACACGTGACCATCGAGGCACAGCTGAACGCGCCGATGAGCATCGAGGAACTCATCCGCATCGCTGAGGAGGAAGCTTCCTGCGAGGTGTTCGGTCTGCTGAAGCGGCCAGATGAGAAGTTCGTCACCGAGCGCGCCTACGAGAATCCAAAGTTTGCCGAGGACCTCGTGCGCGACATCGCGGTGCGTCTGAACGCCGAGGAGCGGATCACTCGCTACCGCGTGACGGCCGAGAACTTCGAGTCGATCCACAACCACTCTGCGTTCGCCGAAATCGAGCGCGAGGCGCACGTCGCCGATCGCCCGCATCTCGCCTGAGCATCGCGGAGTTCACCCGAGCGCCGACCTCCCCGGGGCAGCGCTGGCGCGTCGCCGACCGGGGGCGTAAGGTAGGCGCACATGAGGGAGGGGGCATCGACAACGTGCGCGCGGGTCCACGCGGCGCTGGGTCGCGGTGTGCACCGCGGCTGCGCCGCCCGCTCTGAGCGCAGGACTCGCACCGTGGCGCTTGGCTGCGGCCCTCGACGGCGTTCCCCGCGGGGACGCGCGCGTGATCTCCACGACTGAGCGGAGTGCAAGCGCCGATGCGTTGGACGACGGAACGTAAGACGCAGCTGGCCTTCGCGTGTGCGTTGGCCTGCGTGGTGCTGATCGGAGTCGTCTCCCTGCTCAGCCTGCAGCGCCTGCGGCGCGATGCGGCCTGGGTCACGCACACCGTCACGGTGCTCGCGAATCTGCGCGAGCTGCAGGGTGGCATCGAGACGGCCGAGTCCGACGAGCGGGACTTCCTCATCACGCAGAGTTCGGCTGACTTGCGCGGCTACCGCCAGGCTGCGCGCGCCATCGAGGACGGCTACGGTCGGTTGCAGCGCCAGACCACCGATAATCCGCTCGAACAGAATCGCCTGGTGCGGCTCGCGCCGCTGCTCGCGGCCCGTCTCGCCGGGTTGAGTGCGCTCATCACGTTGCGGCGCGAACAGGGCTTTCGGGCCGCACAACGCCAACAGGTGCTGGCCCGAACGCATCGCACGGTCGCCCAGCAGATCGACCGGATCATCGGCCGGATGCGCACGACCGAGCGAACACTGCTGTCCGGTCGCGAAGCTACCGCCGCTGAGCGAGCGCATCTGACCGAACGGACCGTTGCGGGCGGCGGTGCACTGGCGTTCATCGTCACCGTGCTGGCGCTCTGGGCGCTGCGGCGGGACTTCGCCGGACGCCGCCGTGCCGAGACCGCCGTGCGCCAGTTGAATGCAGACCTCGAAAACCGCGTCATCCAGCGCACCGATGAACTGGCTCGTGCCAACGCCTCGTTGCGCGCCAGTGAGCGGCGATTGCGTGCGTTCGTCAGCACTACTTCCGATGTCGTGTACCAGATCGCACCGGACTGGAGCGAGCTGCGGGCACAGCGCCCGGACGGTGGCGGTGGAGCTGCGTCGGTGGCGACCACGGACTGGCTCGAGCGATTCGTGCACGCCGAGGACCGCGAGCGGGTGCGCGCGGCGGTAGCCGAAGCGCTGCGCACGGGCGGGCTGCTGGAGCTCGAGCACCGTGTCCGGCGCAGCGACGGCAGCGTCGGTTGGGTGGTATCCCGTGCAGTGCCGCTGAAGGACGACGCGGATCGAGTCATCGAGTGGTTCGGCGCCGCCAGCGACGTGACCGAGCGCAAGGAGGCGCGCCTGAAGCTCGAAGCACAGCTTGCGCGGCTCAACCTGCTCGGCAGCATCACGCGCGCCATGGGCGAACGTAAGGACGTGCACAGCATCTTCGAGGTCGTCATCGGTACCCTCGAGGCGCACCTTGCGCTCGATTTCTGTTCGATCAACCGGTACGACGGTGCCGCGCACCGTCTGATCGTTGCCCGTGTCGGCACGCAGAGCGCAGCGCTCGGGCTCCAATTGGCGCTCGGGGAGAACACCAGCATCGACATCGGTCAGAATGGTTTGTCGCGGTGCGTGCACGGCGAGCTGGTGTATGAGCCGGATCTGGCGATGCTCGGTGCGGTGTTTCCGCGCCGGCTGGCCGCCGGCGGCCTCGGGTCGCTGGTGGCCGCGCCGCTGCGCTTTGAGAGCCAGGTGTTCGGCGTGCTGCTCGCGGCGCGGCGCGAGCCGGGCAGCTTCTCGAGCGGGGAGTGCGAGTTTCTGCGTCAGCTTGCCGAGCACGTCGCGCTGGCCGCCCAACAGGCGCAGCTGCACGAGGCGCTGCAGCGCGCGTACGACGATCTGCGCCAGACCCAGCAGGCAGTGCTGCAGCAGGAGCGCCTGCTCGCCCTGGGCACGATGGCAAGCGGTATCGCACACGACATCAACAACGCGATCTCGCCCATCATGTTGTACACGGACATGCTGCTCGAGGACGGCGAGGTGCCGTCCCGGGTCCACAAGTCACTGCAGGTGATCCAGCGTGCGGTCGAGCAAGTGGCGCACACGGTGGCGCGCATGCGCGAATTCTATCGAGCGCGCGAACCGCAGCAGCGGCTCGCGCCGGTCGACCTGAATCAGCTGATCGAGGACGTGATCGATCTGACCCGTGCGCGCTGGAGCGATATGCCACAGCAGCGCGGCGTGGTGATCGAGCTGCAGACCGAGTTGCAGTCGCAGCTGCCGCCCGTGCCGGGCGTCGCCAGCGAGCTGCGCGATGCGCTCACCAATCTGGTGTTCAACGCCGTCGATGCCATGCCGCAGGGTGGGCGCCTGTCGTTGCGAACGCGCCTGCTGGTGCCGGCCGCGGCGAACGGCGGGGCGCGCGGGTGCGTGCAGTTGGCGGTGGCCGACTCCGGGGTCGGCATGGACGAGGAGACGCGCAGCCGCTGCCTCGAGCCTTTCTACACCACCAAGGGTGAGCGCGGCACCGGTCTCGGGCTGCCCATGGTCTACGGCACCGTGCAACGGCACGGCGGGGAGATCGAGGTCGCGAGCGTTGCGGGTGAAGGTACCTGCGTGACGCTGAGCTTCCCGGTGATGCGCGACGATGCCGGCAGCGTGACCGGGATCCGCCCCGTCGCGGTGGTGCCGCCCCGGCGCATCTTGCTCGTCGATGACGATCCGATCGTGATCCAGTCGACGCGTGAGACGCTCAGTGCCGACGGTCATGCCGTCAGCGCCGCCGACGGCGGACAGGCGGGAATCGAAGCGTTTCGCCGCGCACTGAGTGCCGGTGAGCCGTATGAGGTTGTGATTACGGATCTGGGCATGCCGCAGGTCGACGGCCGTCAGGTCGCCGCCGCCGTCAAGAGCGCCCGCCCGCAGACGCTCGTGGTGCTCTTGACCGGCTGGGGGCGGAGGCTCGTGGAGGAGGGGGAGATTCCCCCGTACGTCGACCGGGTGCTCACCAAGCCGCCACGGCTGCACGAGCTGCGTGCGGCATTGGTGCCACCGGGGGATGCGCCGGCGGCCTGAACGATTAACAGGCTGTTGAAAAACCCGGCGATTCTGGCAAATTAGACGTTATCTGGCGCACGATAGAGGTTCTCCGATGCGTGGAGCGGACTCGAAGCAGGAAGCGATGTTCAGCTACGTCTCCCCGGAA
>JAKBDK010000121.1:0-3467 GCA_021834525.1 Pseudomonadota bacterium
GATCGCCGCCTTCTGCGCCTCGGACACGCGCACCTGCAACTGCGAGAGCTTTGCCAATCCGCTCATCGTCGCAGTATGAACGGGCCAGCCGATGACGTCAATACGGTCGTATTGACAATGGATGCCCCTGCGCTGTGGCCGCCATCAGCGCCTCCATCACGTGAATGGGGCGACCGCGCGCCTCGCGACCCGCAACCCGTCGCCCCATTCATCGGCCATCGCACCCTCGACGGCGACGATTCACCCGTCAAGACGACAGCCGGATGAGGCTGCGGCTTGACGCATTCGGAGACGACGTCCGTCAGGGCGGCGGGCGGGTCGTCGGCCAACCCGAGGATCAAACCCTATGGATTGACCGTCATGACGCTGCCGGGACTTCGCGAGGCCCCTCGCAGAGGGGACGGTCTCACCCCGGCTCACCTGTGCGCGCCGCGGACCGAGGATCGGGCGTGACCCACCGAGGCGCTCCTCGCAGGATCCCGAACAGCTTTAGAGACCGTCCGAGGCTCCCGCCCCGGGGCTTCCCATCGCTCAGCCCCGCCCCGCCAGCCACTGGGCATAGCGGCGCACGCCGGTCTCGACATCCGCAAACTCAACATCACAGCCCGTGGCGCGCAAGGCCGAGAGGTCCGCCTCGGTGCGGCACTGATACTTGCCGATGAGCGCCTCGGGAAACGGGGTGTACTCGATCAGCCCGGCCGCGACCTGCTCTGCGAGCGACAGCGCCGCCTCAGCGCGCTCGGCACGCAGCGCGTTGATCGTGGCGTGCGCGACCTCGTTGAAGGGCTGCGAGCGGCCCGAGCCCAGGTTGAAGATGCCGCTGCGCTCGGGGTGACGCAGGAACCACAGGTTCACCGCCACCACGTCCCCGACGTACACGAAATCCCGGGTCTGCTCGCCCGGGCCGTAGCCGCCGTACTCGCCGAACAGCTTGACCCGGCCGTGCTCGCGCAGCTGCCCGAAATGATGAAACGCCACCGAGGCCATGCGCCCCTTGTGCTGCTCGCGCGGCCCGTAGACGTTGAAGTAGCGAAAGCCGGCCACCTGGTGGCGGGCCGTCGGCAGCATGCGCCGCACGACGGTGTCGAACAGGAGCTTCGAGTACCCGTACACATTCAGCGGGCGCTCGCACTCGGGGGATTCGCGAAAGACCGTGCTGTCGCCATAGGTGGCCGCCGAGGAGGCATAGAGCAGCCGCACCCCCTGGGCCTGGCAGGCATCGAGCAGACGCTTCGAGCAGCGGTAGTTGGTCTCGAGCATGTACTGGCCGTTGTGCTCCATGGTGTCCGAGCAGGCCCCCTGGTGCAGCACGGCATCGACCCGCCCGAGCTCCCCGCGCTCGAAGCGGTCGTAGAACTCGCCCCGATCGAAGTAATCGGCGAGCTTCGCACCCAGCAGGTTGCGGTACTTCGTCCCATCGGTGAGCTCATCGACCGCGATGACCTCATCGATGCCGGCGGCATTCAAGCCCTGCACCAGATTGCTGCCGATCATGCCCGCAGCGCCCGTCACGATCACTCTCACGCGAAGACCTCCTCGAAACTCGCCGTGGCGGTGCCGAACTTGCCCACCACGATGCCACCGGCGCGATTGGCGATCGGCATCGCCTCGCGCAGCGTCAATCCCGCGGCCAGCATGGCCGCGAGCGTCGCGATCACCGTATCACCGGCGCCGGTCACATCGAACACCTCACGGGCCTGCGCGCCGATGCGCGCATGGCCGTGCGCATCAAAGAGCGACATCCCCTCCTCGCTGCGCGTCAGGAGCAGCGCATCGAGCCGGTGTGTGCGGCGCAGGTTGGCGACGCGCTCCTCGAGCTGCGCCTCGGAGGTCCACGGACCGATCACCTGGGCGAGCTCGGCGCGGTTCGGCGTGACGACCGTGGCGCCGGCATAGCGGCTGTAGTCGGCGCCCTTCGGATCGACCAGCACCGGCTTGCCGGCGGCGCGGGCCCGCTCGATCATCTCGGCGATGTGGGTCAGCCCGCCCTTGCCGTAATCGGAGAAGATCACCGCGCCGCAGGCCGGCAGGGTGTGCTCGAAGTTCGCGAGCATGCCGGAGAGGATCTCGTGATCCGGCGTGTTCTCGAAATCCACCCGCACGAGCTGCTGGGAGCGGCCGATGACGCGCAGCTTCACGCTGGTGTAGAGCTGCGGGTCACGGCCGAGGAGACTCTCGATCGAGCGCTGCGCGAGCAGCGTCTCGAGCTTGCGCGCCGGCTCGTCATCGCCCACTACGGTGATGAGCGTCACCCCCGGTCCCAGGGCCCTGACGTTCAGCGCCACGTTCGCCGCGCCGCCCAGCCGGTCTTCCTCGCGCGTCACGCGCACCACGGGGACGGGGGCCTCCGGGGAGATGCGCTCGACGTCACCGAAGAGATACCGGTCGAGCATCGCATCGCCCACCACCAGGACCCGGGCGCGCTGCAGATCGGCCTGCAGGGGCTTCACCGGTGGGCTCACGCGAGCCCCAGGGTGGTCTCGACGAGGCCGCAGAGGGTGTGCCCGATCAGAATGTGCGCCTCCTGGATCCGGGCGGTGGTCGGGCTCGGCACGATGATCGCGACATCGCACAGCGCGCGCAGCGCCCCGCCGTCGCGCCCGAGCAGGCCGATCACCGGCATGCCGATGCCGCGGGCCACTTCGACCGCCTTGATGACGTTGCGCGACTGGCCGGAGGTCGAGATGCCGATCAGGCAGTCCCCGGGGGCGCCGAGTCCGGCGACCTGACGGGCGAACACGTCCTCGAAGCTGTAGTCGTTGGCGATGCAGGTCAGCGCCGAGGTGTCGGTGGTCAGCGCCAGGGCCGCGAGCGGCCGGCGGTCCTGGATGAACCGTCCGGTGAGCTCCGCGGCGATGTGCTGGCTGTCGGCGGCCGAGCCGCCGTTGCCGCACAGCAGCAGTTTGCGCCCGGCGCCGAGCGCGTTCGCGATGAGCGCACCGGCGCGCTCGATCGGCTCATTCAACGCCTCGAGCGTCTGGAAGAGGGCCAGATGCTCGCGCAGATTGGTGAGAAAGAGATTCGGCTTCACGTGTTCCTCTCCTGTAAATCCTGCCTCGATCCGTCCTCGCGCCAGCGGGCCAGCTGCTCGAGCAGCCGCTGCACGCCCGGCGCGGGAGCCGGCTGCCCGAGCGGGTCGCGCACGCTCGGCAGCAGCTGATCGGCCAGCCGTTTACCGAGCTCGACGCCCCACTGGTCGAAGGAGTTGATGCCCCAGATCACCCCCTGCACGAACACCTTGTGCTCGTAGAGCGCGAGCAGGCGGCCCAGGGTCGCCGGATCGAGCTGCGGGAAGGCGATGAGCGTACTCGGGCGTGAGCCGGCGTGGACCTTGTGCGGCTCGAGCGCCTCGCGCCGCGCCGGGGAGAGACCCTCGCGCTCGAACTCCGCGCGCACCGCCTCCAGCGGATAGCCGGTCATGAACGCCTCGGCCTGCGCCAGGGCGCTGGCGATCGCGAGTGCGTGCT
>JAKBDK010000061.1:0-16215 GCA_021834525.1 Pseudomonadota bacterium
CGGCACCTCGGCGAGCCGGCGGGCATGCGCTTTGAGCTCGTTCCAGGCGGCGCTGTGGGGGCCGGGGGCGGTGCGCATGACGGCGGCGTTCGCGTGCGGCTCAGGCGCCTCGGGCGTAGAACGCCACGATGCGCTCGACCACGTAGTGCAGCTGCTCGGGGGCGAGTTCGGGGTAGATCGGCAGCGCGAGCGTCTCGAGCGCGGCGCGCTCGGATTCCGGGAAGTCCCCGACCCGATGGCCGAGATACGCAAAGCACTGCTGCAGGTGCAGCGGGATCGGGTAGTAGATCTCCGTGCCGACGCCGCAGCTCGCGAGCCACTCGCGCAGCGCATCGCGCTGGTGCACGCGGATCACGTACTGGTTGTAGATGTGGTGGAAGCCCGCGAGCGTCGTCGGCACCGTCACCCGGCCGGTCAGTCCCGCCTGGGCGAAAGCGGCGTCATAGACGCGCGCGTTCGCGGCGCGCCGGTGCGACCACTCCTCGAGGTAATCGAGCTTGACGTTGAGCACTGCAGCCTGCAGCTCATCGATGCGGAAGTTGCCGCCGATGAAGGCATGGTGGTACTTCGGCTTGCCGCCGTGCACGCGCAGCACGCGCAGATGCTCGGCGAGCGCATCGTCCTGGGCCACGCACAGCCCCGCATCGCCGAACGCGCCGAGGTTCTTGGTGGGAAAGAACGAGAAGCAGCCGATGTCCCCGAAGCTGCCGGCCTGGCGGCCGCCGGCATCGCGCGCACCGATCGCCTGGGCGGCATCCTCGATGACGGCGAGCCCCGTCGCGTGCGCCAGCGCGAGCAGCGGCTCCATGGGGCAGAGCTGGCCGTACAGGTGCACCGGCATCAGCGCCCGGACCCGGGTGCCGCTCGCGCGGTGCACGAGCGCGCCGTCGCGCCGCTCGCACTGCCCGTCGATGAACTCGCGCAGCGCGCGCGGGCTGAGGTTGAACGTCTCGGGCTCGATGTCGCAGAACAGCGGCCGCGCGCCGGTGCGCGCGATGGTGCCGGCGGTGGCGAAGAACGTGTACGGGGAGGTCACGACCGCGTCCCCGGGTCCGATGTCGAGGGCCATGAGGGCGAGCAACAGCGCGTCGGTGCCGGAGGACACCCCGATCCCGTGCCGGGTCTGCGTGTAGGCGGCGAGCCGCTCCTCGAGCGTCTTCACCTGCGCGCCGAGGATGAAGTGCTGGCTGGCGCAGACCGCCTCGATGGCCGCGCGCGTGCGCGCCGCGATGCTCTCGTACTGGGGCTTCAGATCGAGCAGCGGCACGCGCATGGCGGCCGCGGGGGACTTTTCGGTCACGGACGATTCCCTCGTGGAAACGGCTATTTTAACCACCGGCCGCGCGCCCGGCTCGGGCGCGGGGCGCTTCAGCCCGCCTCACCCGGCCACAGGCACTTCCCGCCGCTCGCCTGGGCGATCACCTTGAGCATCTGCTCGTGCGACTCGCGTTCGGTGGGACTGGCGCGCAGCACCTTCAGCCGTCCGGTCGGGCGCGCCGGCTGGACGATGCTCGCCCCGGGCTGATGCTCGAGCGCGGCCAGCGCGAGGGCCGTCTGTCCGCCGGTCATCGCCAGGTAGACGTCGGCGAGAATGCGCGCATCGAGCAGCGCGCCGTGCAGATCGCGGCCGGCGTTATCGACGTTGTAGCGCTTGCAGAGCGCATCGAGGTTGTTGCGCTGGCCGGGGTGCATCTCGCGCGCCAGCACCAGCGTGTCGAGCACGTGGCAGCGCGCGGTGAGCTTCAGCGGCCGCCCGCAGCGCGCGAACTCGGCCTCGAGGAACCCGACGTCGAACGCGGCGTTGTGGGCGACGATTTCGGCCGTTTCGATGAACTCGAGCAGCGCATCGCCGATGTCCGCGAAGCGCGGCTGGCCGGCGAGGGACTCGCGGGTGATGCCGTGCACCGCGAGCGCCCCGGCGTCGATGTCGCGCTCGGGGTTGAGGTAGTGGTGGAAGGTCCGGCCGGTGACCCGGCGGTTGATGAGCTCGATGCAGCCGATTTCGATCACGCGGTGCCCGAGCGACGGTTCGAGACCGGTGGTCTCGGTATCTAGAACGATCTGTCGCATGGGCGGGGAGTTTACCTGCTCTGCCTCCCGCCGGCCTGCGCCTGGTGCAACGCATCGATCGCCTCGTTCGCCAGCTGGTCGACCCGCTCGTTGCCCGGCACCCCGGCATGCCCCGGCACCCAGTGCCACTCCACCCGGTGCCCGGCGGCGAGCGCCTCGAGGCGCTGCCAGAGGTCCTGGTTCTTCACCGGCTTGCGGTCCGCGGTGCGCCAGCCCTTGGCCTTCCAGTTCGCGACCCACTCGGTGATCCCTTTGCGCACGTACTGCGAGTCGGTGTAGACCCGCGCGTGCACCGGGCGCTTCAGCGCCTCGAGCGCCCCGATCACGGCCATGAGCTCCATGCGGTTGTTGGTGGTGAGCGGCTCGGCGCCCGAGAGCGTCTTCTCGCGCTCCCCGAAGATCAGCAGCGCGCCCCAGCCGCCGGGACCGGGATTGCCGCGACAGGCCCCGTCCGTGTAGATCTCCACCGTCGAGCCTGCGCCGGTGTGCGCCTCGGGGCCGCTCATGGCGAGCGGCGCACGCCGTGGCGCACCGGCGGGGCGGACTTGACCAGGCCGCCGAGCATCGCGCGGCGCAGCCGCGGGCGCATCGGGGTCATCGTGTACACCTGCTTGCGGGCCTTGAGCAGGTACGCCCCGGCCGGCCAGGGGAAGGTCAGACCGCGGCGCAGCAGCCGATCGGCGCCCTCCCCGGCGGCGAGCCCCCCCGCCCAGGGGTTGCGGTACAGGTAGCGGCGCGCGGCGAACACCTCGTAGCCGAGCAACGCGAGCCACTCGCGCACGCGCCGCTCCGAGAGCACGCGGCGCAGACCCGGCGGGAAGCCGCTGCGCGCGAAGCGGGCCCGCTGCCCCCACAGGCTCCAGGGCTGAAAGCCGAGCACGACCAGGTGCCCCTCCCCGACCAGCACCCGGTCGGTCTCGCGCACGAGGGCGTAGGGATCGCTGGCGAACTCCAGGGTGTGCGGCATCAACACCGCGTCGATCGAATCCCCGCTCACGGGCAACTGGCTCGGCCGACCGAGAATGTCTGCATCTGGCGACATCCGGGGCGCGGCGAGAATGGCCCGATGCCGCGTGCGGCACGCTTCCAACAGTGCGCGGCCCTCGCCCCAGGCGCCGATTTGCAGGCATTCCCAGCCGAAAACATCCTCGAGCGCCTCGGCCACCATCTGCGTTTCGGCCGCGATCAACGCCCGCCCGGCGGGACTGGCCCACCAGCGCGTGAGCGCGACCGCCGAGTCCATTTGCGCAGAAGTGTGAGTTTGTCCCATCAGGGGCTAGCCATCCTGTGTTATCTGAAGGTACATTTCGGGTTTGACTCCGATTATTGTAATGTCACCCCCCGGCTTGTGCCCGAAGCGCCGGAGCGGAACGAACTTAACACGGCGCAGAGAGGGTCGGGAAATTGGCGATTTCAGTGAGCTGGGCACGCGCTGCCCTGGGTGTTCTCGGTGTTCTGGCCCTGACGGCCTGCGCGACCCGTGCCCCGATGCGCCCCGTGACCCCGACCCGCGTCGTGGCGGCCCCGGCGGTGCAGACCGAGCGCCCCACCCCGCCGCCGCCGCCCGTGGCCGCGGCGCCCACCCCCGCGCCGCAGCCGCCGGCCGCGCCCCCCGCGCTGCATTACGCGAACCTGTTCGCGCGCATCCGCGCCGGCTTCGCGCTGCCGGACCCGCACAAGCGCCTCATCGCCGAGGAAGCGCACTGGTACGCCAATCACCCTGAGTTCCTCCAGCGCGCGTTCGGCCGCGCGGACATGTACCTGTACTACATCGTCACGCAGCTGCAGGCGCGGCACATGCCGCTCGAGCTCGCGCTGCTGCCGGTGATCGAGAGCGCCTTTCAGCCCTTCGCCTACTCCTACGCGCGGGCCGCGGGCATGTGGCAGTTCACCTCCGGCACCGGCAAGCTGTTCGGGCTGAAGCAGGACTGGTGGTACGACGGCCGGCGCGACGTGGTGGCCTCCACGCAGGCGGCCCTGAATTACCTCCAGCAGCTGCACGATCAGCTCGGCGGCCACTGGCTGCTGGCGATCGCCGCCTACAACTGCGGGGAGCTCAACGTCGAGCGCGCGATCCGCTACAACCAGGCGCGCGGCCGCCCGACGGACTTCTGGCATCTGATTCTGCCGCGCCAGACCGAGCTGTACGTGCCGCAGCTGCTCGCCATGGCCCGCCTGGTGCAAGACCCGGGCAAGTACGGCCTGTCCTTCAGCCCCATTCCGGATCAGCCGTATTTCACCCAGGTGCCCACCGACGGGCAGATCAACCTGGAGGTGGCCGCGCGCCTGGCGGGCATCTCCTCCGATGAGATCTACCAGCTGAACCCCGCCTTCCACCGCTGGGCGACCGATCCGACCGGCCCGTTCTACCTGCTGCTGCCGATCGATGCCGCTCCGATCTTCGAGCAGAACGTGTCGGCGCTCACCGCCAATGAGCGCATGGGCGTGGATCTGTACAAGGTGCGCGGGGGCGACTCGGTCTACACGGTGGCGCGCCGCTTCAAGACAAGCACCGACCTGCTGCGCCGACTGAACACGCTGCCGAATGGCCACCTGGTGGTCGGGCAGCAGATCGAGGTCCCGGCCACGGTGTACCACCTGCCGCAGAACGTGCTGGTCGCGGCCCGGCAGGCCGATCATTCCCTGTGGCGCAGCCGCTTCCGCTTCCGCGTCGTGCGGGTCCGCCCGGGCGACTCGCTCTGGGCCATCGCACAGCGGCACGGCATCAGCGTTCAGCGCCTGGCGCAGATGAACGGCCTGTCGCTGCACCACACGGTGCTGCGCCCGGGTGAGCGGCTGCGTCTGTACTCCGACGGGCGCGTCGGGCGCTTCGCACGCCCCTCGTTCCGCGTCGTGCAGGTCCGTCCCGGCGACAGTCTCTGGTCGATCGCGGTGCGCAACCACGTGAGCGTGCATGCGCTGGCGCGAGGGAACGGCCTGCGTCCCGGGCAGCTGCTGCACCCGGGTCAGCGGCTGCGCATCACCCCGGCGATGGCGGCGGTGAGCTATGCGCCGAGCCGCGTCGGCGGATTGCTCTCGGGCGTGGCCCGCACCGTGCACCGGGTGTTCTACACCGTGCGTTCGGGCGACACGCTCTGGCAGATCGCGCAGCACTTCCAGGTCCGGGTCGCGCAGATCCTCAGCTGGAACGCGATGAAGCTGCGCCAGCCCATTCTCGCCGGTCAGAAGCTCATGATCCTGGCCGATTCGGGCGGCTGATTGGTCTACACTGACGGCCCGGGCGCCCTATTGGCGCCCGGGCCGTTTTTCATTTGAAGGGTTCTCGTATGGGATTTCTCACCGGTAAGCGCGCCCTCATCGTCGGGGTCGCATCGGACCGCTCGATCGCCTGGGGCATCGCGCAGGCGATGCAACGCGAGGGCGCCGAGCTCGCGTTCACCTACGTCAACGAGAAGATACAGGAGCGCGTCGAGTCGCTGGCCGCCTCGATCGGCTCGACGCTCACGCTGCCGCTCGACGTCACCGACGATGCGCAGATCGATGCGGCCTTCGCGCGGTTGCAGCGCGAGTGGGGCCATCTGGACATCGTGGTGCACGCGGTCGCCTTCGCCCCGCGCGAGGGGGTCTCGGGCACCTTCGTCGAGAACACCAGCCGCGAGGTGTTCCGGATCGCCCATGACGTGTCGAGCTACAGCTTCACCGCGCTCGCCCGCGCCGCCGCGCCCCTCATGGCCGGACGCAACGGGTCTCTGCTGACCCTGTCCTACCTCGGGGCGGTGCGCTCCATTCCGAGCTACAACGTGATGGGGCTCGCCAAGGCCAGTCTCGAGGCCAACGTGCGCTTTCTCGCCGCCGACTTGGGTCCGCGCGGCATCCGGGTCAACGGCATCTCCGCCGGTCCGATCAAGACGCTGGCCGCGGCGGGCATCGCCGGATTTCGCAAGATGCTCAACCGCGTGGCGGAAATCGCCCCGCTGCGGCGCAACGTGACGCAGGAAGACGTGGGCAACGCTGCGGCGTTCCTCTGTTCGGACCTCGCCGCCGGCATCACCGCCGAGATCCTCTACGTCGACGGCGGCTTCAGCACCGTCGGGATGAGCTTCCCGGAGAGCGACCCGGCCTGACCCGAAGCCCTCGGGGCGGCCGGCGCGTGCCGGCCGCCCCGAGAGGCTCACTGGAAGG
Source organism: Pseudomonadota bacterium (assembly GCA_021834525.1). Taxonomy (GTDB): domain Bacteria; phylum Pseudomonadota; class Gammaproteobacteria; order Steroidobacterales; family Steroidobacteraceae; genus 13-2-20CM-66-19. Next base: position 6,214 of record JAKBDK010000061.1, read on the forward strand.
CGTGCGGGTTCTTGCGCACCTTGGCCGTGGCTCTCATCTGGGCCATGTAGCCGACCACATCGCCATCGCCATCGCTGCGCAGCTGCTCCTGCAACCGGGTGCGCGCGGTGAGCGGATTCTGATTCGGCGCGATCCGCACCGCCGAGATCGCGAGCAGCACCGCCCCGGCCCCGCCGGCAAGCGGGTTCGCCTCGAAGATCGGCGCACCCGCAGGCTTCGCCGCGGCGAAGGCGAGCTGCAGAATGTTCGCCGGCACCGACGGATCGTCGCGGCCGATGAAGCGCGCCGGCGCGGCCTTCAGGTGCAAGGCCGCAGCCACGGTCGCAAACGGCTTGCCCGCGACGAGCTGCTGCCGGGCGGCCTCGGCGGCCGCCAGCGCCCCCTGCTCGGCGCGCTGCGCCTGGAGCGCCGTGACGATGCTCGCCTGAACCTGCGCGAGCGGTTTGACCTGCGGGCCGTGGCGCGCGATCACCTTCACGATGACCATCCGGTCGTTGTCGAGAATCACCGGTCCGCCGATCGCCCCCACGGCCATCGCGGCACTGCCGAACACCAGGCTCTGCACCGCCGGCGCCGCGCCGAGCGGCGCCGCACCGCTGCCGCGCAGGAACAGCGGGATCTCGCCTGCCGTCAGTCCGTAGTGCTTCACCAGCGCCCCGAAATTCGCGCCGGGCTCATTCAGTGCGTTCTGCAGGCGGTCCTCGATCCGCCCGAAGCGGCTGGTCGCGCGACTGCGGGCCAGCTGCGCGGTCAGTTGCGCCTTGACCTTGGCGAAGGCACGGGTGTGGCCCGGCTGGATCGCATCGAGCCGGATGATGTGATAGCCGTAGGGGCTCTTGACCGGTCCGACGATGTCCCCGACCTTCGGGATGGCGAACAGCGCCTGGGTGAACGGCTTGATGAACCCGTGCTGGCCGATCCAACCGAGGTCACCGCCCTTGCGCGCCGAGCCGGGGTCCTCGGAGTACTGCCGGGCCAGGGCGGCGAAATTAGCCCCGGACCGGGCGAGCTTCAGGATGTGCTCGGCCTTGGCGAGGGCCGCCTTGGGGTCTTTGCCGAAGGTGATCAGGATGTGGCTCGCCTCGCGCCGCTCGGGCACCACGAAGCGATTGATCTCCTTCTGGTACAGGTCCTGCAGTGCCGCGTCGGACACCGTCTCCCCGGCGCGCACCTGATCGAGCGTCAGCTGCGCATAGCGCAGGTCGACCGACTCCGGCAGCAGATACGCCGCCTGGTGCGCCTGGTAGTAGGCCTGGATCTGCGCGGCGCTGATCGGTGCGGTGTTTGCGTAGCGGCTCGCGGGGAACTCGAGGTACTGCACCTGGCGCTGCTGGTCGTTCAGCGCCTGGGCGCGCTCGATTTCCACCGGGGTGAGGAAGTCCGAGGAGCGGATGCCGTCGAAGAGCTGGTTGCTGCGCAGCTGGCTCTCCATTTCGCTCTCGAACTGCGCCAGCGACACTCCCGCCTCGGTGAGCACGTCCTTGGCGGCCTCGGCCGAGTAGTGCCCGTCGACCTGGAAGGACGGCACGGCGCGGATCGCGGCGATCAGGTCGGCCTCGGAGACCCGGTAGCCGAGCTGCTCGGTGCGCTGTGCGACGAGCGACTCGCGGATCAGCTCCTCGAGCACCTCGTTCTGCAGGTGATTGCGCAGCGCGCTCGGCAGGTTGCCGCCGTAGGCCTTGTCGATCTGGCCCTGCTCGCGCAGCCAGGCGTTCTGCGCCTGCTGCAGCGTGATGTGGGCGCCGTTGACCGTCGCGGCATCGCTGCTCGAGCCGAAGTTCAGGTTCACGATGCCGTAGGCGCCCCAGGCGGCGAACACGAGCGCGAGCGCGCCGAGAATCGTGTACCAGAACCACTTGTGGGTGGCGATCGTATCGGTCAGTTTTTGCAGCATTTTTGGCGTCACACCCGCCCTCTTCGGGGCGGCGCAGGCGGTTAAACCGCCAAGGATAGCAAATCGGGCTGCCCGAACGGCAGCGACGCTCGGGAACGGCGGCCGGGGCGTCGGGGGCTCATGCGCGCCCCCGGAGGCCTCATGCCACCCCAGGCCCCCTCCTCGGGGCCCCTTCGCCCCGCGGACGCACGCGGAGTGAGAACCAAGCCCTTCCGGACGGCGACGAAAATCAGCATTTTTGCGCCGTAGCGCCCCCGTGCGCCGGAACCGGACAATGCTCGCAACGTACAACCCGTGGCTGGTCAGCCTCTCGCTGCTGGTCGCCGTCGCCGTCTCCTTCACCGCCCTGAAACTCGCCGGCCGGGTGGCCGAGGCCGGACGATCCGGGGCGCGCGCCTGGCTGATCGGCGGGGCCGCCTCGATGGGGATTGGCATCTGGTCGATGCACTTCATCGGCATGCTCGCCTACCAGGCGCCGATCCCGCTGCACTACAACGTGCTGATGACGCTGCTGTCGCTGCTGATTGCGGTGCTCACCTCGGGATTTGCCCTGGGCATCGCCAGCCGCCGCGACTCGACGCTCGCACGCCTGGGCGCCAGTTCGGTGCTGATGGGCGCCGGGATCTGCGCGATGCACTACACCGGCATGGCCGCGATCCAGGTGACGCCGGCGATCCACTACGACGCACGCTGGATCGCCCTCTCGATGCTCATCGCCGTCACGGCGTCGTTCGTCGCGCTGTGGCTGTTCTTCGCGCTGCGCAGATTCAAGCGGCGATCGCTGCGACTGATCGAAGTGTCGGCGGCGCTGGTCATGGGCGCGGCCATCGCCGGCATGCACTACACCGGCATGCGCGCCGCCGAATTCTCCGCGCGGGCCCGTGTGTTCGGCGGGGCCGCCTTCAACTCCGACTGGCTCGGCCTCACCATCGGCTTGGGCGCCTTTGCGCTGCTCGCGATCACCCTGATCACCCTCGTCTACGACGCGCACCTGGAGTCGCGCAGCCGGCAGGATGCGCTGCGCCTGGAGAAGCTCAATCAGGAACTGCAGCACGGCAAGAACCTGCTCACGCTCGCCACCCAGGCGGCCGGCATCGCCTGCTGGGAGTTCGACCTCGCCCACGGCCGGTTGCTGTGGACCGAGAACGAGATCGCCTCGCTCAAGGCCTCGAACCTCGACGTGCGCACCCACATCGACGTGCTGCTCGCCTGGATCCATCCCGAGGACGCCGCGCAGGCCCGTGCCACGATCCGCCACGCCGCACGGCACCGCCGTGAGACCTGCGCGCTGCGCCTGCGCATCGAGTCGCCGCAGGGACGGATTCACCTGGAATCGCATGCGCGAGTGCTGCGCGATGCACGCGGGCGGATCGCGCGGCTGCTCGGAGTGTCCTGGGACGTGACCGAGCAGGTGCGCCAGGAGGAGCGCCGAGTGATGTTGCAGCTTCAGCTGCAGGAAGCCTCGCGCCAGGCCGGCATGGCCGAGGTGGCCACGGGCGTGCTGCACAGTGTGGGCAACGTCCTGAACAGCCTCGGGGTGAGCGCCGCGCTGCTCACGACGCATCTGCGCGACTCTCGGGTGGGCAACGTCAAGCGCGTGGCGACGCTGCTGGCGGAGCACTCCGAGACCCTCGGTGAGTTCCTCAGCCGCGATCGGCGCGGGCAGGAGCTCCCGGGGTATCTGCACCAGCTCGGCGAGCACCTCCTCGATGAGAACCGTGCGCTGTATGGCGAGGCGCGCGCACTCTCGACGCACGTCGAGCACATCGACAAGATCATCGCCGCTCAGCAAGCGTACGCGCGGCGCGGCGGTGTGCTCGAGCGCGTGCCGGTCACCGAGCTGATCGAGCACGCCCTCGTGCTGCATTTTCCGGCGGCCGCCGACATCACCGTGCGCAGAGACTATCAACCCGTCGGTGAGATGACCCTCGATCGCCACAAGGTGCTGCAGATCCTCGCGAACCTGCTGAGCAACGCCCGCCAGGCGCTGCGCGGCGCCGAGCGCGCCCGGGTGCTCACCGTGCGGGTGCGCAGAGTGCCGGGGGAGGCCGTTCAGATCGAGATCGAGGATACCGGCAGCGGCATCCGCCCCGAGGCAATGGCGCGGCTGTTCGAGTTCGGCTTCACCACCAAACAGGACGGCCATGGGTTCGGACTGCATTCGAGCGCCATTCTGGCCACCGAAATGGGCGGTGAGTTGCGCGCCGCGAGCGCCGGTGCCGATCGGGGCGCCTGCTTCACGCTGCGACTGCCGATGACGGACGCGGCCGCCGAGACCCAGAGATTGAGCGCATGAACCCACAGACCCTTCCCATCGAGCCGATCCGCATCCTCGTGGTCGATGACAATCCGTCGATCCACCGTGATTTCGAGAAAATTCTCGGCGCCCAGAGCGCCGCGGATGCCGCCCTCGACAGCGCCGAGGCGCTCCTGTTCGGCGAGCAGGCGCCCGTCTCGCGCAGCCGAGTCCTCTGTACGCTGCAATTTGCGCTGCAGGGCCGTCAGGGCGTCGAGCTCGCCCGCGAGGCGCTGCAGCAGGGCGCGCCGTTTACGCTCGCCTTCATCGACATGCGCATGCCGCCCGGATGGGATGGCCTTGAGACCATCGAGCGGCTCTGGGCGGTGGACCCGAATGTGCACGTGGTCATCTGCTCGGCGCACTCGGACTACGATTGGAACGACGTGATCACGCGGCTCGGGCAAACCGACCGGCTGCTGGTGCTGAAGAAGCCGTTCGAGCCGATCGAGGTGTTGCAGTGCACGAGCGCACTGGCGCGCAAGTGGCAGCACGAGCGGGCGCTGCGCAATCAGGTGGACACGCTCGAGAAGGCCGTGGCGATCCGCACCGAGAAGCTCGAGGCCGCCAATCAGCAGCTGCGCCACCTCGCCACCCACGATGCGCTCACCGGGCTGCCCAATCGCATCCTGCTCGATGACCGCCTCGCCCAGGCGATGGCCCATGCGAATCGGGACGCGATGCCCTTTGCGATCATGGTCATCGACCTGGACCGGTTCAAATTCATCAACGACACCTTCGGTCACCACGCCGGGGACAGCGTATTGGATGAAGCCTGCCGGCGACTGCAATCGGTGCTGCGCGACATCGACACCGTGGCGCGCACGGGTGGGGATGAGTTCGTCGTCATCGTCAGCCCGTCGGCCACCGGCGAGGACGCCGTCGCGATTGCGCAGCGGGCCAATGCGGCGCTGCGTGCGCCGCTGCGCATCGGAGAGGTCGAGGTGCACCTGACGAGCAGCATCGGCGTCGCCTACTACCCGACGGATGCGAACTCGGCCGAGCGTCTGCTCGCCCGGGCCGATGCGGCGATGTACTGCGCCAAGCAGCGCGGGCGCAACAACGTGCAGCGCTTTGCGCAGGGCATGGATTCGCGCACGATCGAGCGGGCGGGACTCGAGAGCGACCTGCATCATGCCATCGAGCGCCAACAATTCGAGTTGTATTACCAGCCCAAGGCCGAGACCGCGAGCGGCGATGTGCACAGCGCCGAGGCGCTCATCCGCTGGCGCCATCCGGAGCGCGGCCTGGTCTCACCCGGACAGTTCATTCCGCTCGCGGAGGAATGCGGCCTCATCAATGACATCGGGGCGTGGGTCCTGCAGGAGGCCTGTCGCCAGTGTGCCGAGTGGCGACGCGACGGGTTGCCGCCGCTGCGCGTGGCGGTGAACGTCGCGGCCGCGCAGTTCCATCGCGGGGATCTGCTGCAGGTCGTGCAGCACGCGCTCGCGCAGGCGCACCTCGAGCCGCAGTTCCTCGAGATCGAGCTCACCGAGAGCGCGGTCATGACCAATCCGGAGGAATCCGCCGCCATCCTCGAGCAGTTAAGTCGCATCGGGGTGCTGGTGTCGGTGGATGATTTCGGCACCGGGTATTCGAGCATCAATTACCTCAAGCGCTTTCCGATCGACATTCTGAAGATCGACCAGTCCTTCGTGCAGTCGCTGAACAGCGAGGTCGACGCCTCGATCGTGCGGGCGATCGTGTCTCTGGCGCACAGCTTGCGGCTGAAGGTGGTCGCCGAAGGGGTGGAGACCCAGGAGCAGTTGAAGTTCCTGCGCGCCCTCGGCTGCGATCAATATCAGGGATTTCAGTTCAGTCCGCCGCTGCCGGCGGCGCAATTCGTCGATCTGCTGCGCGAGTGGCAGCGCGACGAGGACGAGCACTCCGCCGCGGAGTCGACCCGCACGGTGAGTAAACTGTTCGCGACCCGATGAGCGCGTCGTGCACGCGGCCGCGCCGCTCAGGCGCCGCTCAGGCGCCCCTCATGCGCCGCTGTCGATCGACCAGATGACCGCGGCGCGCAGCAGCTCCGCGCCGCTGCGCAGCGCGAGCTTGCCACGGATGTGTTCCCGATGGGACTCGACGGTGTGCACACTCACGCCGAGCTGGGTGGCAATCTCGCGCGTGCCGCCGCCGCGACCGATGAGCTCGAAGATCTGCAGCTCCCGGTCGCTCAGGCGCTCGAGGCCCGGGGGAATGCGCCGGCGCGTCCCGACGGGGCTCGCCTCGCTCGGGTGGGCAAGATAGATCTGCCCGGCGAGGACCGCGCGCACCGCCTCGAGGAGCGAGCCGTGCAGTTCCTGCTTGTTCAGATACCCGTGCGCGCCGGCGCGCAGCAGCCGCTCGGCGAACAGCTCCTGCTCGTACACGCTGACGACGAGGATCCGCGGCCCTGCGCCCTCGGCGCTCAGCACCTTGACCAGCTCCAGGCCGTTGCCGGTACGCAGGGCGACATCGACGATGGCGAGGTCCGGCTGCGTCGCGCGGATCACCTCCAGCGCGCCCGCCGCGTCGGCCGCCTGGCCGCAGATCACCCAGTCCGGCTCGGCGGCGAGCCGCGCGGCGAGGCCGTCGCGCACCAAAGGATGATCGTCTACGAGAACGATGCGCGCCGGCGGCGCGCTCAGGGACGGTTCAGGGCAGTGCATCGCGCAACGGAGGGATGAGAGCGTGTCGCGAAATTGTAACGGTTTGCGCAGCCGCCGCCGATCCGTACATTCCCCCGAGCGGCCCTCGCCGGATCCGGGCCCGCCCCGCGAGGCGGCGCTCGAAGGTGTCATGCACCTGCGTTTTTATACAGACTCGAGCGTCGCTGCCCGGTGCGGGCGGGAGCGGTCCGGCCGGCGTCGCTCGAGCCCCGGTTCGCATCACCGCGCGGGTCGGGCGAATAAAAAACGGGCCACAAGGGCCCGGTTTTCTTGAAGAATTGGCGGAGCGGACGGGACTCGAACCCGCGACCCCCGGCGTGACAGGCCGGTATTCTAACCAGCTGAACTACCGCTCCACCGGAAGGGGCGCGCATCCTAGCCGACATGGCGATCGATGTCCACGGCGGACCGCCAAAATACCCCCGCCCGCCCGGGCCGGCGGTACACCGTTGCGCCCTCCCGAACGTTGCTCACGGTAGACACAATTCCTTGAAGTCTCTCCAGTCCCATCCGCTATAGTCATCCCATGAAATCCACGTTTGCCGCCGCACTCGCCTGCGCCGCGGTGCTCGGTCTGACCACCGGGCTCACCCCGGCACATGCCTCGCTCGGGGCGCTCGCCGCCTCGGTCAACGCCGATCTGGTGCACCTGAAGGGTCAGATCCGCCGCACCAGCGCCCCGGGCTATGAGGTCGATGACATCACCACGCCCCAGGGCACCGTCGTGAAGGAGTTCATCTCCCCGGCCGGTACCGTTTTCGCGGTGAGCTGGCTCGGCCCGGTGATGCCGAACCTCGCCCAGACCCTCGGCAGCAGCTACTTCGGGATGCTGACCACCGCCGAGCAGCAGCAGCGCGCACTCCTCGGCCACAACCACGTTCAGCTGCGCACCCCGCAGCTCGTGGTGCATGCCGGGGGCCACATGCGTCTGTTCTTCGGCGTCGCCTACGTCCCCTCGCTCCTGCCGCCGAACGTTTCGATCGCCGACCTTCACTGATCCGTCTCGAGGTTTTACTGTGCGCAAGACCCTGTTCGTCGGTCTGGTCCTCGCCGTACTCGCTCTGGCCGGTTGTGGTGGCGGAGGAGGCGGATCGAGCGTCATCACCTCCAGCGGTGGCGGTGGGGGTGGGAGTGGGGGCGGACAGATCATCGCCTCGCCCGGACCGAACGTCGTCACCCTGACGGTCGATTCGGGGCCGAACGGCAATGCCGTCGATATTCCCTACATCACGGTCACGCTGTGCGTTCCGGGCACCACCCAGTGCCAGACCTTCGATCACATCGAGGTCGACACCGGCTCGTACGGCCTGCGGATCGTCGCGAATGCGATCGATACCTCGGGCAACCCCTTCTCGCTCACGCTGCCGCCGGAGACGCTCAACGGCACTCCCATCTCCGAGTGCACCCAGTTCGTCGACGGCTACAGCTGGGGGCCCCTCGCCACCGCCGACATCGACGTCAGCAGCGAGTCCGCTCCCGGCGTCCCGGTCCAGGTGATCGGCGGCAACACGACCCAGGCGGTGCCGAGCGCCTGCTCCGGCACCGGCACGCAGGAGGACACCGTCAGCACCTTCGGCGCGAACGGAATTCTCGGCGTGGGGGTGTTCCCCCAGGACTGCGGCACCTACTGCGCCTCGACGGTCTCCAACGGCTATTACTACGCCTGCCCCTCCGGCGGCGGATGCCAGGCGACGACCCTGCCGCTCGCCGAGCAGGTCACGGATCCGGTGGCCGACTTCCCGACCGACAACAACGGGGTCATCGTCGAGTTGCCCTCGCTCGGCACGACTGGGACGGCCGCAACGGCGAGCGGCGCGCTGGTGTTCGGCATCGGCACCGAGGGCAACAACTCCCTCGGCGCGCAAACCGTGCTCACGGCCAATTCCTACGGCGACGTGAACACCGATTACAACGGGCAATCGCTGCCCTACTCGTTCTTCGACACCGGCTCGAACGCCTACTACTTCCTCGACAGTTCCATCCCGGACAGCTGCGTGAGCCAGGGCAACTGGTTCTGCCCGGGCGGCACACTGCAGCTCACCGCGACCAACACCGGTCAGAACGGCACGCTGTCCACGGTCGACTTCTCGATCGCCAATGCCGGCACGCTGTTCACGCAGTACTCGACCAACGCCGCGTTCACCGAACTCGGGGCGAATGCCGGCAACCAGTCCACGTTCTGCCCGAACAAGGCGACGAACTGCTCGTTCGACTTCGGCCTGCCGTTTTTCTTCGGACGCAACGTCTACGTCGCCTTCTACGGCGCGCTCACCAGCGCCGGTACCGGTCCGTACTTCGCCTATTGAGGTTCTGACGGGTCCGCGGTGCGTCCCTGAGCCTTGCCTTCGGAGGGCACGGGTCAAGCAGCGATGGGCGCGTATTTCGGATCCAAGGCGACCTCGGGGTTGTGCCAGCCGATCATCGCGCTGATGCCCCCGCACGAGACCTACATCGAGAGTCATCACCTCGGCGGCGGGGCGATCATGAAGCGTAAGCCGCCGGCGCTGCGCAATATCGGCATCGATCGCAATGAGCGCGCCCTGGAGAGGTTTCAGTGCAAGTATCCGGTGGAGCTGGTGCGGGGCTGCGCGCGTCGGTTCCTGGCGGACTTTGACTATCGCGGCCGGGAGCTCGTGTACTGCGACCCGCCGTACCTTCACTCGACGCGCAGCTCCGAGCGGCGCTACCGATTCGAGTACGAGGAGCACGATCACATCGAACTGCTGCGACTGCTGAAGAGCCTGCCCTGCCAGGTTATTCTCTCGGGCTACCCGTCCGGCCTGTACGATCAGGAGCTTGCCGGCTGGCGGAGCCTGGAGCTGCAGGTGATGAACCAGGCTGGCGTGCGCACCGAGAAGGTCTGGTTCAACTTCAGTCCCGATCGGGTGCATTGGGCCCGCTACACGGGCAAGGACCACACCGACCAAGGCTTCAGCCCTCTCGTGGCTATCCAAATGGCACTATCCGGCCAGCTTTACGCCGAAACCGAGTGAGCAGTTACGATACGGGTTTCGGTCTCGCCCAAAGCCGGAATCCGGAATGGGATCTGGATCAGCCTTTCGAGGTCGTCAAAAGCTTTCCGGAATGCCTCGATCTCTTCCGGCACATTTTTTTGACTCTGCCGGTTTAAGCGGAAGTTCTCCCGCTCGCCGAGGTGCGAG
>JAKBDK010000013.1:0-66437 GCA_021834525.1 Pseudomonadota bacterium
AGCCGCGGCGGCTCCTCGGCGGCCGTGTTCGCGTTCGCGGGGGGCGCAGCAGCGGATCCGGCCAGGTGGAAGCGGCCGAGGGTGTCGTTCAGGTCGCGAACCTGTCCGCTCATGACCTGCGAGGCGGCGATCGTTTCCTCCACCAGCGCAGCGTTCTGCTGGGTGATCTGATCCATCTGCATCACCGCGCGGTTGACCTGCTCGATGCCCGCGGATTGCTCGCGCGAGGCCGCGGCGATCTCCGCGACGATGTCCGAAACCTTCTTCACCGCCGTAACGATTTCCGTCAGAGTTTCACCGGAACGGGTCACGAGCTGTGCGCCGTCGCCGACCTTCGAAACGCTGTCTTGAATCAGGCTCTTGATTTCCTTTGCCGCGGTCGCGGAGCGGCCGGCGAGGTTGCGCACTTCACTCGCCACGACGGCGAAGCCACGTCCCTGCTCGCCAGCGCGCGCCGCCTCCACGGCTGCGTTCAGTGCCAGCAGGTTCGTCTGGAAGGCGATCTCGTCGATGACGCCGATGATGTCGGCGATCTTCTGTGCCGATTCGTCGATGCCGCTCATCGCGCTGACGGCCTTGTCGACCACCGCAACGCCCTGTTCGGCCTGATCGCGAGCGGCGAGCGCGAGCTGATTGGCCTGTGCGGCGTTGTCGGCGTTCTGTTTGACCGTGGTGGTCATCTCTTCCATCGACGAGGCGGTTTCCTCGAGCGAGGACGCTTGCTCCTCGGTGCGTGTGGAGAGATTGGTGTTGCCGACCGTGATCTCCTCGGCACCGAGGGAGATTTCCCGGGCCGAGCCTTTCACGCGCGCGACGATTTCGGCGAGATTATCCGCCAGGCGATTCACGCCCTCTCCCAGGGTGGCGAAGAAGCCCGTCTTGTCCCCGAGGTTGATGCGCCGGGTCAGATCGTCGTTGGTCACCGCTCCGATCACACCCTGCATTTCCTGTTCGACGAGAACTTCCTGCGTGCGCAGCTTCCACTCCATCACGGTACCGAGGCGCGTGCCCTGCGAGTCCCGGACCGGATTGGTGGTGATGCGGAAGACGAGGCTGCCGTAGCTGCGGTCCTCGACGCGCTGTGCCGTCAGGCCGTCGAGCGCTCGGCGTTCCTCCCCTGGGGACGGGGAGAGCGACTCCAGGTTCGCTCCCAGCAGGTGCTCGGCCGAGAAGTCCCGCAGCGACGTGAACTCGCTGGCGTGACCGGAGAATCCCGTGCGGGCGGATTCGTTGAGATAGATGATCCGATGCGTGGCGTCCGCGAGCACGACGCCCGTGGAGGTCTTGTCGAGCGCCTGGCGGATCCGGGCGTTCTCCGTGGCGAGTTTGCGTTCGTTGGCGAGCTGCGTCTGCAGCTTCCCCTGCATGGAGGCGAGCGCGCTCAGCACCTGCCCGAGTTCATCGCGCCGATTGCTGTCGATGGCGTTGTCGTAGCGACCCTCGGCAATGCGGTCGAACACCGTGACCACATGGCGCAGAGGGCTGCGCACGGCCTTCTCCGTGGACCAGGTGAGCGCGTGGATCAGTCCGATCGCGAGCAACACCAGGGCGATGTCGAACATCAGGCCGGTGCGCAGCGAGGCGACGCGCGAGGCGAGTGCGGTGGCCGTCGCGGCACCGGTGGCTGCGACCAGGTGGGTCAGGGTCCCGTTGAGGGCTGTTGCGGCATCGTAGAGCGTCCCCGCGGGAATCTTCACGTTGCTGGCATTGACGATCTTGGCCGCGACGGTCTGGTAGAACCCATCCGTCTCGGTCCGGGCTTGTTCAAGTTTGCGCTGCAGCGGTGCGCGCGCCTCAGCCGGCACTTGCCCGAGCGCCGCACCGATCGCGCTCAGAGCATTCTTAAGCCGACCGAGGGAAATCTGGATGCCCATGCGGTCATCGCCGCCGAGGTAGCCTTTGGCGGCTGCATCCACCGCGTAGCGGCGCAGTGCGGTCTCGGCTGCGAGTGCCGCCGGAGCGTATTGGGTGGCGATCTGCGACAGACTGCGACTTGACTGGGCCGGATCTGAGTCGGCGAGTGAGCCGGCCGCCACGGCATCGCGCAGATGACCCAAGCGCACGAGCAGGCTGTCGTGTGCGGCGGTGAGCTGCTGAGCGTTCAGATGGCCCGAATCGCTCTGAAGGGTGTGCCACTGTGCTGCAATGGCCCTGAAGTCCTTGCGCACGCCGTAACGCAGGCCGAGACGCGTGTTGAGTTTCTGCAGTCTGCTCAACGCGGCGTTGGCGGCCGCGGCAGCAGCCTGTACCGCGGGTGCACGCGAGCCATCGCCGCTGGCGAGCGCGAACGCCCGCCCTTCATGCGAGAGCACGGCGGCTTGGAAGGAACCAATGCCGCGAAGATAGGCAGTGCCGGCGAGTTCGGCGCGAGATTGCTCGAGTCCCCCGGTGGTGCCGCGCAGATAGAAAAATCCGACAACGGTGGCCGGCAGGCTCATCGCCAGCACCAGCACGGCGAGCTTCTGCCAGAGCTTCATGTGATTGAGCGTAGTCAAGCGCATGCGATCAACCTCCAACGGCGCGGCGCAATGGCGCAACGCCGGAACGCGTCTCGGCACCGGAGTGCGCCGAGGCAGTCATTCGGTACCGCGCCATGTTTTCATCGAGAGAATCGGCGAGTGCGGACATGTTGCGCGCGGAACTTGCGGCCTGCTCGACCACGCTCGCGTTCTGCTGGGTGAGTTCGTCCATCTGCATCACGGCGCGGTTCACCTGCTCGATTCCCGCGGACTGTTCGCGCGAGGCCGCAGCGATTTCGGCGACGATGTCGGACACTTTCTTCACCGAGGAGACGATCTCCTCGAGCGTCTGGCCGGATTGCGTCACCCGCGTCGAACCGTCCGCGACCTTACGCACGCTGTCCTGAATCAGGCCCTTGATTTCCTTGGCAGCCGTCGCCGAGCGTCCGGCGAGGCTGCGCACTTCGCTCGCCACCACGGCGAAGCCGCGACCCTGCTCACCGGCGCGGGCTGCTTCGACGGCTGCGTTCAGCGCGAGGAGGTTGGTCTGAAAGGCGATCTCGTCGATCACACCGATGATGTCGGCGATCTTCTTCGACGATTGATTGATGTCGGACATCGCCGCGATCGCCTGGTTGACGATCACGCCACCGCGTTCGGCCTGATCGCGCGCGGCAAGGGCAAGCTGATTGGCCTGGGCCGCGTTGTCGGCGTTCTGCTTGACCGTCGTGGTCATCTCTTCCATGGAGGAGGCGGTCTCTTCGAGCGAGGACGCCTGTTCCTCGGTCCGCTGTGAGAGATTCTGGTTGCCGGCGGAGATTTCATCGGCGGCCCGTTTGACGTCCCCGGCCGTGGACTGGATGCCTTGGACGATCGTGCCCATGTTCTGAATGAGTGTGTTGACCGTATCGGCCACCGCGGATAGCGCCGCATGGTCGAACGGCACCGCGGCGCGACGGGTGAGGTCGCCACCGATCGCTGCGTTCACCGTGTCACGGACTGCGGCGGCGGTCTGGTGCAACTGAGTCTGCAGGGTGCTCACGGCCTCCTCGTCCCGACGCTGTCGTTCGCAAGCCGCCTGCTGCTGCGCGCGCTGGGTGTCGAGCAGCTCGCGGTCGCTGCGCAGCTTGACGCGCAACCCCTCCAGGGCGGTCGCGAGCGGTGCGAACGCGCGGGTAGTCGCGGCGGGGAGCTCGAGTCGACCTTCGGCGAGCGCAGCGGCGTCGAGCGCAGCGTCCGCGAGCGTCGCCTCCGCGGTCCGTGCGCTGAAGTAGGCGAGCACCCCGCCGCCGACCAGAGCGGCGGTCGTGAGCCACAATGCCAGGGTGCCGTGGGCGCCGAATAGCAGCGCGCCGCCGAGGATGATCAGAGGTACGGCGCCGCTGAACAACGGCATGCGCAGGCGGAGAGGAAATTCGCTCAGACGTTGCATGAATTCAGGCTCCCTCAGGCCGCGTCCGCGGTAAGCGGCTCGGCGTCTTCGGCACTGCCGATGGCGGTCAGTTCCCGGCCGATGAGCCGGTCGATGTCGAGCAGAACGACCATGCGCTCGGCGATCGTGACCAGCCCGAGCAGGTACTCCGTGGCGCCGCGTTCACCCAGCTCAGGGGCGCGTTTGACTTCAGCGGCGTTGACGTCCACCACATCGGAGACACCGTCGACGACCACGCCGAAATCGCGTCGTCCGGTGGTCGTGACCACTGACATGACGATGATGACCGTGATCGCGGTGTATTCGGCGCGCTCGAGCGCGAAGCGCATGCGCAGATCGACGATCGGCACGATCGAACCGCGCAGATTCAGCACGCCGAGGACGTGCGGCGGCGCGTGCGGGATCTTGGTGACCGCAGTCCACCCACGGATCTCCTGCACGCGCAGGATGTCGACCCCATAGGTTTCGTTGCCGAGGACGAAAGTCAGCACTTGGCGCGATTCGACGCCGTGCTGCTGCTCACCGGTAGAACTTGTCGACATTGCCATGACTCCTGACCCGAACGGGGCTCACGCCGCGACGCGCATCGATGCGACGCGAATCAGACCTGGGACATCGAGAATGAGCGACACCGACCCGTCCCCGAGGATGGTCGCGCCGGAGATTCCCTCGATGTGCCCGTAATTGGTTTCCAGCGACTTGATGACGACCTGTTGCTGGCCGAGCAGATCGTCGACGAACAGCCCGGCTCTGCAGCCGTCGCCTTCGGCCACGACCACGAGCCCCTCATGCAGCTCGTGAGTGCGCGGTGCGATTCCGAACAGCTCGTGCAGGCGAATGATCGGCAGGTAATCGCCGCGGAATGAGAACACCTCGCCCTTGCCACTCAAGCGGCTGACGTTGCCGTTCTTCAGCTGCATCGATTCGACGATGGAGATGAGCGGCACGATGTACGTCTCGCTGCCGACGGCGACCGATTGTCCGTCGACGATCGCGAGCGTCAGCGGCAGCGTGATCGTGAAGCGCGAGCCACGGCCGGCTTCGCTGTTCACCTCGATCTTGCCGCCGAGGGATTTCACGTTGCGGCGCACGACGTCCATGCCGACGCCACGGCCGGAGACGTCCGTGGTCTTCTCGGCTGTGGAAAATCCGGGCAGAAAGATGAGCTCGTAGATCTCGGCGTCCGAGAGCGTGTCATTCGCACCGATGAGACCGCGCGAGCGGGCCTTGGCGAGGATGCGTTCCTTGTCGAGACCACCACCGTCGTCGCTGACTTCGACGGCGATATTGCCGCCGCGGTGGGCCGCATCCAGGTGCACGGTGCCGGCAGCGGGTTTGCGAGCCGCGATGCGCTTCTCGGGGGGCTCGATGCCGTGGTCGATGCAATTGCGCACCAGGTGCACGAGCGGATCGCCGATCTTCTCGAGCACCGTCTTGTCGAGTTCGGTCTGCTCACCGGTGAGTTTCAGCTCGATCTGCTTGCCGAGTCGGTGCGCCAGATCGCGCACCATGCGCGGGAAGCGGCTGAAGACGAAGCTGATCGGCAGCATGCGCACGCGCATGACGCTTTCCTGCAGCTCGCGCATGTTGCGCTCGAGCTGTCCGAGGCCGGCGCGCAGCTGTTCTGCCTGCGGCCCTTCGAACTGTCCGCCGAGCTGGCTGAGCATCGCCTGCGTGATCACGAGTTCGCCGACGGTATTCATCAGCTCGTCGATCTTGTCGACGCTGACGCGAATCGAGCCCGAATCACTCGGCGCGCCCGGGCCGGACTCCGCCTTGGCGGCCGCCTCGCTGCGCGGCGCAGCAGCCGGTGCCGGTGCGCTGGCCGAGGGCACCGCTTCTGGTGCGGCCGACGGTGCCGCCGGCGGTTCGACGGCGAGGGTCTCGGCAACCGGTTCGGTCGGTTCGCGGGCCGGCGCGGCGGCGGGCGCATCGCCCAGCCGCTCAATCGTCAGGTCGCAGTCGCCCTCGGCCCAATCGAAGACCTGCCGGATCGCCTCCTCGGCGATCTCGCCCGGCAGTTCGAGCGTCCAGGCGAGGTGACAGTCCTGCGGTTCGATGTCAGCGAGTGGCGGCAGGTTCTGCGCGTCGATCTGCGTGCGCACCTCGCCGAGTTCGTGCAGTTCGCGCAGCATGCGCAGCGGGTCGTTACCACGCGCCATGAGCTCGCGAAACGGCCGAAAGCGCACCTGCCAGCGTGGCGGTGCGGCAGGGCTCGCGGCCGTCGGCGCCAGTGCTGCCGCGGGGGGCGCTGCCGCCGTCGGTGGCGCGTTCTTGGTCGCGATGATGACTTCGAGGTCGAACTGCAGGTCGGACACGCGCTGGGCGTCGATCGGCTGCTTGGCCTGGACTGCGCGCAGCATCGCGCGCATGACATCGATGGACTTCAGCAGGGTGTCGGATACCTGATCGGTGACCCGCATGGTGCCGCTGCGCAGCTCATCGAGCAGAGTCTCGAGGCTGTGCGTGAACGAGGCGATTTCCGTGAACCCGAAGGTCGCACTGCCGCCTTTGATGGAGTGCGCCACGCGGAAGATCGTATTGATCAGTTCCGGATCCGGCGCACCGATGTCGAGTTTCAGCAGAGCCGCTTCCATGGCGTCCAGCGCCTCGAAGCTCTCTTCGAAGAACGCATCGTGGAATTGCGTCAGATCGACCGTCATGAGGCTGCCTCGTTGAGCGCAAGCATCGTTTCCATGCCGAGCAGGCGAGCGGCCGAGTGCACGGCCGGGGAGGCGGACTGCCATTGCAGCGCCGCGCCGGCCAGGCGCCGGTCGCGCACGAACGCTGCCAGCAGCTGAAGCGCTGCCGTGTCGATCCGCTCGACGGCGGTGCCGTCCAGCGTCACGGTGCCGTCCTGAGGCAGCAGCGCACACAGGGCGCTCTTGAGCTCACCGGCATCGGCCAAAGTGCATTCGGCCTTCAAAACCAAATGGTTACGCCGCTTGCTCTTGCCTCGCGGGGCAGCGGCAACGGCGGCCTGTCGGCCTCGCTTGGGTGAGCGGGCCGGTTTGGTGCGGGGGCGGAGGTTCATATTCAGCGTAGCTATCGGCGTTCCGATGGCGCGCTTGAACCCGGTGCTAGGAAACTTGACGCAGTTCCGGTAACGGCGGTCCGTGGAGGCGCTTGACGAGCTCCGCTTCAGCTCTAGTTAAGCCGCACCCGGAGACCAGTTCGTCGACCGCCGCGCCGCTGCGCGCCAGCCGGATGGCGATCTGGTACCCCTGCTGGCCGGCCGGCGCGTTCGCGGCACGGACCTGCGGTTGCTCGAGCCGTTCGGCCAGCTGACCGAGGTGCTGGTCGGCCGAGTCGACCCGCGCCGTGAGTGCAGCCAGTTGTTCGGTGAGCGCGCGGTTCTGGGCGAGGATGGTTTCGGTCTGCTCGCGCGCCGAGCGCCGCCAGGCGGTGAAGGTCACGGCCGCCACCGCAAAGGAGAACACCAGGAATACCGCCCGCCCCAGGATCAGGAAAAAATCGATGTTCGGCAGATTCATGACGGCCATGGCCGTAACTCCTGTGAAGTCGGTCACAAAACCCCTGCCGGCAGGACCCCCAGCGACGGAAAACCGCCGTGGTCGTGCAGGCACTTAGTTCACAGGTGCAGCTTCCGTGCCAGTGCCGCCGTGCGCCGCGTGCGGCAGCCAGGCGGGATCGGCGTGCCGACGCAGGTGGTTGGCCAAAATGACGACGACGACCCGACGGTTCGCTTCGCGACCGGTGGCCGTCTGGTTACTGGCAATCGGTCGTTGCGCGCCGAAGCCGATCACGGCGAGGCGACTCGGAGTGACGCCGTGGGCGGAGAGGATGTGCACCACGCTGCCCGCGCGGGCCGCGGACAATTCCCAGTTCGAGGCGAATTGGACCGTGCGGATCGGCACGTTATCGGTGAACCCCTCGACCCGCACCGGGTTCGGGTAGCGCTGCAGCACCTCCGCCAAGTGCGTGATCGCTGCCACGGCGTTGGGCGAGAGGCGCGCGCTGCCGCTCGGGAACAGCAGATCGGTACTGAACTGCACCTCGATCATCCCCGCTTCACGATGCATCATCACCAGGTGACGGTTCATCAGCGCACCCATCGCATTGTCGACCCCTGCGGCGATGCGGCCGAGGAACGGATCGTGCACGGGTGCAGGCGTGGGTGGAGCTTTGAGCGGTGCCAGTGGTGGATGCTTCGGGATCCGCGTCGGCACCACATGCGTGCCCGGCACGGCGCCCGCCATGGTGCCCGGGCCGATCTGCGTCCGACCGATCTGGATCGGGGTCAGCGAGCGCGGCTGGCCGCGAAATGCCGCATACAAAGAGTTCGAGAGGACCCGGTACTTGCCAGCATTTACCGAGGAGATCGAATACATCACCACGAAGAACGCGAGCAGCAGCGTCAGCAGATCACCGTACGGGATTGCCCAGCGCTCGTGATTGGTATGTTCTTCGTGACGGCGGATTCTGCGCATTGGGCGCCCCTCAGTGCAGATAGCCTTGCAGCTTCGTTTCGATGGCCCGCGGATTCTCTCCCTGCGCGATCGCCAGCATGCCGTCGATGATCATTTCGCGAAACTGGGTCTGGCGGTGGATGATGCCTTTGAGCTTGGCGGAGACGGGCAGAAGAAAGAGGTTGGCGAAACTGATGCCGTACACGGTGGCGGTGAACGCCGCGGCAATGCCGTGACCGAGACGAGCCGGATCGGTCAGGTTCTGCAGTACGGCCATCAGACCGAGCACTGCGCCGATGATCCCGAGTGTCGGGGCGTAGGTTCCGGCGCTCTCGAACACCTTGGCGGCCGTGATGTCAGCGTGCTCGCGCATGTTCACGTCGACGTACAGAGTGTTGCTGATGTTCTCCGGCTCGCTGCCGTCGACGACCATCTGCAGCGCCTTGCGGGTGAACTCGTCCGGCTCCTCCTCGATCAGCGGTTCGAGCCCGAGCAGACCCTGTTTGCGGGCGGTCTGGCTCCACTGCAGGATTTTCTCAATGAGATGATGCCCGTCGCGCGGCGGCGGGCGCATGACCCAGGGAAAGATGCCCAGTGCGCGGCGCATCACCGGCAGGGGAGTCTGGACGCAGATCGCGGCAATCGTCCCGCCGCCGACCACCACCAGCGCCTCGAGCGATACCAATGCCATCACGCCCGCGCCGCGCAACAACGCGCCGACGAGCACAGCGTTGACGGCGAGCACCAGTCCGATGATGCTCAGGATGTCCATCGTCCCACCTTACATACCAAGACCCGACAGCAGGGCATCCACGTCGGTCTGCGCAGATGCGACTTCTCCCTGGGTCACACCGGGAACCACCGGGCCGAAGCCGCTGCTGTTCGATTCGCCGAGCGTCGCATGTTCGACCGTGCCGCCAGAGAGTGCGGTCAGATCGCTGAGCGTGCGCTCGAGCTCCTCGACCAGTTTGATGACGCTGCGGATGATTTGCCCGGTCAGATCCTGATAGCCCTGCGCGAGTAGCACGTCGGCCAGGTTGCGCCGGATCTGCTCGCAGTCGGATCGGGCCGAGGGCAGAAATGCCTCGAGCGAGCGGACCACGGGCAGGAATGCCTCGACCGAGCGCGCTACGCCTTCGAACCCGGTCGGCGGGGCCGGTCGCGCCCGGAACGCCTCGAGCGCCACGAGCAGCACGTTTGCCTCACGCGCGGTCCGCTCGGCCAGAGGGCCGGAGCGCTCGACTAAGTCGAGCGTGCGGTGCGCGGCCTCGTCGGTCATGTTGATCACGTGCGTCAAGCGCGCGCGTGCGTTCGGAATCTCGCGCTCGGCGATGTCCGCGAGTCGCGATTCGATGCTGAAGCGCTCGAGCGCCTTCTGCAGATCGCCGGTGAGCTTGCGGATCTCCCCGAGCATCTTCGGCTCGCGCATGTGCACGATGTGGTCGACGGCCGTGAAGAACACCGCCTCGTCACCGCGCTGAAACGCCTCGGTCATCGACTCGAGGCATGCTCCGTATTCGCGCTGCATTAGTGAAAAGTTCGACATGGCCGGCTCACTTCCCGGCCGTGCCGAGGATCTTGTCGAGTTTCTCTTTGAGTGTCTCGGCGGTGAACGGCTTGATGACGTAACCGTTCACGCCGGCCTGGGCGGCCTCGATGATCTGTTCGCGCTTGGCTTCCGCCGTGAGCATCAGCACCGGCATCTTGGCGAGGCGCGCATCGGCGCGCACCGCCTTGATCAGGTCGAGCCCGGGCATGCCCGGCATGTTCCAGTCGGTGATCAGGAAGTCGAAATTGCCCGCCTGCAGCATCGGCAGGGCGGTTTTGCCGTCATCGGCTTCGGTCACGTTCGAGTAGCCGAGATCGTGGAGGAGATTCTTGATGATGCGCCGCATGGTCGAGAAATCGTCGACCACCAGAAATTTCAGATCTTTGCTCACTGCCTGCCTCGTCTTGCTGTCTCGGCCGCCTGCGGGCCTTCGCGCCATTCGTTCAAACGTGCCTTCAACCGAACCAGTGCCTGCCCGTGCAACTGGCAGGCGCGCGATTCGGTCACTCTCAGCACCGCGCCGATTTCCTTCAAATTCAACCCTTCGCTGTAGTACAGCGACATCACCAGTCGTTCGCGCTCCGGCAGGCCCTCGATGGCCTCGGCGAGCGCGCCGCGAAACTCATCATCGGCGGTCTCGAGAAACGGATCCGCCTCGCCCTCGACCGTCACCGCCGCATCATCGAGTGCCGCCAGGCGGCAGCTCGCGGCGTCTTGCACGATCGAGTGGTATTCCTCGAGCGGCACGCCGAGCCGCTCGGCGATCTCGGTGTCGCGCGCATCCCGGCCGGTCAGCCGTTCAATCTCCTGCACCGCCGCCGCCACTGCGCGCGCCTTGCGGTGTACTGAGCGCGGCGCCCAGTCGAGCTTGCGCAGCGCGTCGATCATCGCGCCGCGGATGCGGATGCCGGCGTAAGTCTCGAAGCTCGCGCCACGGTTGGCAGCGTAGTTCGAGGCCGCCTCCAGCAACCCCAGCATTCCGGCCTGCATCAAATCGTCAATCTCCACCGAGGGCGGCAGGCGCCCCGCCAGGTGATAGGCGATGCGCTTGACCAGCTCGGCGTGCCGGGTCACCAGGTCAGCCGCATCGCCGGAGACCCCGAGCTGACGCGGCCCCCCATAAGCGCTTGCGGCGTTCACGGTACCACCGCGAGTTTGGCCGGTCCGCGCTGTACCAGCCGTTCCACGAAAAATTCGATATTCCCGCGTGGACCGGGAGGTACTGGCCATGTATCGGCCGCTTCGGCGAGTTTCTTGAATGCTCGGGCCGCACTGCTTGCGGGATACGCGTCACAAACTGGACGTTGCTCGCGCACCGAGCGGTGCACGTATTCATCGTCGGGGATCTCGCCGGCGAATTCGAGCACGACGTCGAGGAAGCGGGTCGTGACCCGCTCGAAGCGCTCGAACAGCTCGCGGCCCGCACCGGGGCTGCGCACCCGGTTGGCGAGGACCCGGAAGCGGCTCACACCGTGATTGCGGCTGAGCACCTTGATGAGCGCGTAGCCGTCGGTGAGGGAGGCCGGCTCGTCGCAGATCACCACCAGCACCTGCTGGGCGGCCTGCGCGAACTGCAGTACGGCGTGAGCGATCCCGGCGGCGGTATCGATGATGAGGACCTCGACCTGCGCGGCGAGGGAGCTGAACGCGCGCACCAGCCCGAGGTGCTCCGCGGCGCCCATGCAGGCCAGATCCGCCGCCCCGGAGGCGGCCGGCACGACCTGAAAGCCTTGCGGCGCCTCGATCATCACTTCATCGAGCGTGCGCTCGCCACTGATCACGTGCGCCAGGGTGTAACGCGGGGAGAGTCCGAGGAACACGTCTGCATTGGCCAGCCCGAGGTCCCCGTCGAGCAGCACGACCCGCTTGCGGGCCGCGAGCGCGGTGGCGAGGTTGACCGAGACGCTGGTTTTGCCGACGCCACCCTTGCCACCGGTCACGGCGATGACCTGCACGGGTTGCGCGAGCGCCTTGAGTTTCGCGTTATTGATCAAGCTGAGCTCAGGAGTTGGCATGGGCAAGTTTTCCAAAACGTCGTCGCAGAAGATCTTCGTCGGCGGCCGCGCCGCTCGCCTTGGCGAGTCGTACCGCCTGGCTGACCAGCTCGAGCGCGCGCGCCGGGCGCAGATCCTCCGGCACGCGCTGACCGTCGCTCACGTAGGAGACCGGCAGCCGAGCGCGGATCAGGGCCGAGAGTGCGCCGCCGAGGCTGGCGGCCTCGTCGACTTTGGTGAGCACGCAGGAGGCCGGGTTCAGTGGCGTGCAGCGCTGGATGGTCTGCTCGAGCGCACCGGCCTGGGTGCTCCCGGCCAGCACGAGCGCGGTTTCCACTTGCGGTGCGCAGGCGCCGAGCACGGCCAGGCGGGCCTCGAATTGGCTGTCGCGTACGCTGGTGCCGGGGGTATCGATCAGCACCAGCCGGTGGCGTTGGAGCCGCCCGATCAGCTGCGGCAGTGCCTCGAAGCGCTCCGGGACGTGCACCGCAACGCCGAGCAGCTGGCCGAGGGCATGCATCTGGTCCTGGGCGCCGATGCGCACGGTATCGGAGGCTACGAGCGCCAGCTCGCCCGGGCCGTGGCGCAAGATCCAGCGCACCGCGAGCTTGGCGAGCACGGTGGTTTTGCCGACGCCGGTGGCGCCGACGAACGCCACGCACCCGCCGCTGTCGACCCAGCGCTCGCCGCTCACCTGCAGGTACTGGGACAGTCCGGCGACGGTAAACCGACGCCCCTGCGTCAAATCCACGTCTCCCGGCAATTGTCCGACGAGGTGATCGGCCAGATCCTGCGCGATGCCGATCTCGGACAGCTCGCGCAGCAGCTCGACGTGCACGGGATTGCGCCGCGTACGCTCGTTCCAGGCCAGCTGCGAGAGCTGCGTCTCGAGCATCCGCCGCAGCGTCTTCAGCTCATGGCCCATGGTCTCGGCCGACACCTCCCCGGCGGGGAGGGTAAACGCCGCAGCGGCACCGAAGGCGGGCGCCGCGGCGGCGCGTGACTCGGAGGACTCGACGACGGTACCGAGCCTTGCGGCGTCGAAATCCACCGCCGCGGTGACTTCCACGCCCTGTCCACCGCGTCGCGAGGAAAGGATGACGGCATCCTCGCCCAGCTGCTCGCGGATCGCGCGCAGTGCCTGGCGCATATCCGGGGCGGTGTGTCGTACGATCTTCATGAATTACCTGCCGACCGCGGTGACGACGCGGACCTTGCGGTTATCGGGAATTTCGTTCCAAGCCAGCACGTGCAGGTTCGGCAGGCCCGCGCGCAGGAACTTCGTCATCGGCATGCGCAGCTGCGGCGGCACGAGCAGGACGGGCGCGGTGCCGGCCGCTTCCTGCTGCTGCGCTGCTTCACCGATGCGCTGCTGCAGCCGCTCGGCGAGGCCGGGCTCGAGTCCGGCGCTGGTCGCGCTCGCCGCGAGAGAGCCCTGCAGCAGCCGCTCCAGATCCGGTTCGAAGGTGATGACCGGCAGCTCGCCGCTCACGCCCGCGATGTCCTGCACGATCTGCCGGCCGAGGGCGGCGCGCACCAGCGGCAGCAGGACGGTCGGGTCCTGGGAGCGGGGGGCGTGTTCGGCCAGTGTTTCCATGATCGTGCGCATGTTGCGAATCGGGATTCGTTCTGCAAGAAGTCCTTGCAAGACCCGTACCAGAACGGCCAAGGGCAGGACGCGCGGCACGAGATCCTCGACCAGCTTCGGGGCGGCTTTGGCGAGGGTGTTCAGCAACTGCTGCACTTCCTCGTGGCCGAGGATCTCCTGGGCGTGCGACTGCAGGATGAACGACAGATGGGTGGCGATCACCGTGCTGGGGTCGACCACGGTGTAGCCGAGCGCCTGGGCGTGATCGCGGTTCGCGGGTTCGATCCACACCGCCTCCATGCCGAAGGCCGGGTCCTGCGTGGCGATGCCCTGCAGCGGTCCGAATACCCGGCCGGCGTTGATGGCCAGCTCCCGATCGGCGTACACGGTGCTCTCACCCACCGGCACCCCGTGCAGGTTGATGCGGTACACGTTCGGACCCAGATCGAGATTGTCGCGGATGTGCACCGCGGGCAGCAGAAAGCCGAGCTCCTGCGAGAGCTTGCGGCGTACACCGCGCACCCGTCCGAGCAGGTCTGCCCCCTGACCCTTGCTGTCCACCAGCGCGACCAGACGGTAGCCGACTTCCAGGCCCACCGGGTCGACCGGCCGCACGTCCTCCCAGGTCAGATCGCGCGATTCCGGTGACGGCGCGGCCGGTTTCGGCGCGGGCGGCGCGGCCGCGGCGTTCGCCTTGCGCCGGTGAATCAGGTAGGCGCCCCCTGCGCAGACGCTGGCCATCAAGAGGAAGGCCAGATTGGGCATGCCCGGGATCAGACCGAGCGCCCCGAGCAATCCCCCGGCGACGGCGAGCGTGCGCGGATTGCCGAACAGCTGGTGGGTGAGCTCCCCGCCCATGTCCTGCGGCCGTGACATGCGCGTGACGATGATCGCAACCGAGGTCGACAGCAGCAGCGCCGGAATCTGCGCCACCAGACCGTCACCGATGGTGAGCAATGTGTAGGTGTGCAGCGCGGCGGAGAGGGCCATGCCGTGTCCGAGCGTGCCCATCGCCAGGCCGCCGATGATGTTGATCAGCAGAATCAGAATGCCGGCGATCGCATCGCCGCGCACGAATTTGCTCGCGCCGTCCATCGAGCCGTAGAAATCCGCCTCGGCGCGCACTTCGGCGCGGCGCACACGGGCCTCATCCTGGGTGATCAGGCCGGCGCCGAGATCCGCATCGATCGCCATCTGCTTGCCGGGCATGGCGTCGAGGGTGAATCGGGCGCTGACTTCCGAGACGCGCCCGGCACCCTTGGTGATGACCGCGAAGTTGATGATGGTGAGGATGATGAACACCACCACGCCGACGGCAAAATTGCCGCCCACGACGAATTCGCCGAACGACTCGATGACGTGACCGGCGGCGCCGGGTCCGGCATAGCCGTGCATCAGCACGACACGGGCGGAGGCGACGTTCAACGCCAGACGCAGCAGCGTCGCCAGCAGCAGTGCAGTCGGAAATACTCCGAACTCGATCGGCCTGGAGACGTAGAACACGCTCATCACGATGACGATCGACAGCGCGATGTTGAACGTGAAGAGGATGTCGAGCGCGATCGGCGGCAGCGGCAGGATGACCATGGCCAGCACGCCGAGCACGCCGACCGGCACGCCGATGCCGACGCGCAGGATGTTGCGCAGAGAGGGAAGCTGAGGTGAGGTAGCGGCGGCTGTGCTCATGGATCAATGCCGAATGTTTTCAACCGATGGGTCGATGACGGGCGGCTCGGGCGGCAGTTGTCCGGCCGCGCGTGCCGTTTTGAGGCGATAGATGTAGGTCAGGACCTGCGCGACCGCGACGTACAGTGCAGTCGGGATTTCACCGCCGATCTCGACGTTGTGGAACAAGGCACGCGCCAGTGGAGGCGCCTCGAATACCGGCACGGTGTGCTCGGTGGCGATCTCGCGGATGCGTGCCGCGATCAAATCGGCGCCCTTGGCGACGACGCGCGGTGCGCGCATGCGGCCTTCGTCGTAGCGCAGGGCCACGGCGAAGTGCGTCGGATTGGTCACCACGACGTCCGCCGTGGGAATCTCATGCATCATCCGCCGGCGCATCAGATCGCGCTGCATGCGTCGCACGCGCCCCTTGGTCTCCGGTGAACCGTCCGACTCCTTCGCCTCGTCGCGGATTTCCTGGCGGGTCATGCGCAGCTTCTTGTGGTGCTGCCACAGCTGCCAGGGCACGTCGAGCGCGGCGATGAGGCCGAGCGTTCCGGACATGATGAGCATTGCGCTCGACACCAGTCGCACGGAATCGGCCACGCCGGCTTCGAGCGGCTCGTTGCCGAGCGCGAGCATGTGCGCGGCTTGGCTGCGCAACACGAGGAAGGCGGTGCCGGCGACCAGCAGAAACTTGGCGAACGCCTTGGTCAGATCGACCAGGGCGCGCAGGGAGAACAGGCGGCCGAAGCCGGCGATCGGATCGAGGCGCGTGAAGTCCGGTGCCAGGGACTGGACGCTGAAGTTCCACCCGCCGAGCGCCATCGGTGCGGCGAGCGCCGCGAGCACCGTCAGTCCGAACAGCGGTGCGCAGGCGAGCAGCGCGTGCATCAGTTCGCTGCCGGCGGTGGCGAGCGCGAGCTTCGGGTCGAACTCCTGAGCGGTGGAGAGTTGCAGGCCGCTGTGCATCATCTGCGCGAGCGCCTCGCCGATGCTCGCGCCGAACATGCGCAGTCCGCCGCCTGCGAGCAGCAGTACCGCGGCGGTATTGAAATCCTGAGAACGCGGGACCTGACCTTCCTCACGGGCGTCCTCGAGCCGTTTCCCGGTAGGTTGTTCGGTTTTTTCTTGGTCGCTCTCGGCCATCGCTCAGCCTCCGCTCAACCGGCGCAGGAGCATGAAGGACTGGCCGAGCAGGCGGATGAAGCCCGACTCGACCATCGGCAGAGTCACGATGGTCACCAGCAGTCCGAATACGAGCGAAATCGGCAGACCGGTGGCGAACAGG
This sequence comes from Pseudomonadota bacterium, assembly GCA_021834525.1. Taxonomy (GTDB): domain Bacteria; phylum Pseudomonadota; class Gammaproteobacteria; order Steroidobacterales; family Steroidobacteraceae; genus 13-2-20CM-66-19. The sequence continues at coordinate 16,409 of JAKBDK010000013.1, forward strand.
TTCAGCGTCGGGGCGGCCCGACTGACGATGCCGAAGGCAAGGTTGGTGATCAGCATCGCCGTGATGCCCGGCAGCGCCACCGCGAGTGCGCCGGAGAAGAGAATCGAGCCCCAGTTGACGATGGTCCACAGGCCTTTGGGCCCGAACCCGCTCGTGCCGATCGGCAGGGTTCGAAAGCCATCGACCAGGATGCGGATCAGGGCGGTATGGCCATTGAGCAGCAGGAAGATCAGCGTCACCAGCACCGTGTACAGCTGTCCGAGCGCCGGAGTACTGGTGCCGTTCAGCGGATCGATGTTGAAGGACAGCGACAACCCCATGCTGTTGGCGATCATCTGGCCGCCGAGCGACAGCGCTTCGAACACCAGCCGCAGGCAGAATCCGAGGGCGATGCCGATGATGACCTGCTGGATGGTGATCAGCACGCCCGCCCCGGAGAGGAGTGCGACGTTCGCCGGCAGCGGCACCAGCGGGGCGATCAGCAGTGCGATCGCTCCGGAGAGCACGATGCGGATCTGCGCCGGCACCGTCACGGCGCCGAAGACCGGCGCGACCATGAAGCATGAGCCGATGCGCACGAACGGCCAGAGGATGGCGGCGATGCCGTGCTCGAGCTGGGCGGCGGTGAGGGCGATCATGCGCAGGGGTCGGCTCAGTTGACCAGCTGCGGGATGCTCAGGATGAGCTCGCGCGTGTACTCGACCATGGTGTGCAGCATCCACGGTCCCGCGAGCGCCATCACCAGCGCCAGCACCAGCAGCTTCGGGATGAACGACAGGGTCATCTCGTTGATCTGCGTCGCGGCCTGGAACGCCCCGACGATCACCCCGGTGACCAGAGCGGCGAGCAGCAGCGGCAAAGACAGCATCAGGGTGACTTCCAAGGCAGTGGTGCCGAGGTTCATCACGGTATTGGGGGTCACTCGGGCGCTCTCCGTCAGTGATAGAAGCTCGCCGCGAGCGAGCCCATGACCAGGGTCCAGCCGTTCACCAGCACGAACAGCATCAGTTTGAAGGGCAGCGAGATCATCACCGGGGAGACCATCATCATGCCCATCGACATCAATACGCTCGCCACCACCAGATCGATGATCACGAACGGGATGTACAGCAGGAAGCCAATCAGAAAGGCCGTTTTCAGCTCGCTGGTGACGAAGGCCGGCACCAGCACCGACAGCGGCACGTCCATGGGTGCGACGTAACCCTTGCCGCCGGCGATGTGGGTGAAGACGGCAATGTCGCCCTCACGCGTCTGGTGCAGCATGAACTCCTTCAGCGGCACTTCCGCGCGCGAGAGGGCCGCACTCATGCTGATGGTCCCGGCCGAGTACGGCTGGTAAGCGTTTTGGTTGATCTGGCGGATCACCGGGGACATCACGAAGAAGGTGAGAAACAGCGCCAGTCCGAGCAGGACCTGATTCGGCGGGGTCTGTCCGGCGCCGAGCGCCTGGCGGAGGATCCCGAGCACGATCACGATGCGCGTGAACGAGGTCATCATCAGCAGGATCGCCGGCAGGAGCGACAGCGCCGTCATCAGCGCCAGAACCTGCAGCGTCAGCGTGTAGGTCTGCGTTCCGCCGTGGGTCTGGACGCTGAACGCCGGAATGCCCGGTGCAGCGAGCGCCGCCACCGGCGCGAGTGCGAGCAGCAGCAACGGCCAACTCTTGCGCAGTCCGCTCATTTACCGAGACTCCGCTTCAGCAGTGCGGCAAACGTGGGGCGCACCGCAGCGAGCGTCACCGAGGCGGAGGCGCCGATCTCAATCGGTTGGGCGAGCACGTGCAGGGCGGTGACTTGCCCGGGTGCGACGCCGAGGAGGACCTGGGTGTCCCCGACCTTCAGCAGCACTGCGCGCTCTTTCGGTCCGAGTGGGGTGCTGGCGAGGATCTCGAGCGCGTGGCCGGCGCGGTTGCCGACCATGCGCATCCGCCGCGCCAGCCAGGCGAGCGCAAAAACTGCGGCGAGGACGATGAGCAGAGCGAACGTGACCGACACCAGTCCGCCGGCGCTGACGGCGGGTGCGGCACTGCCGGCGGCAGGGGCGGCGAACAAATGACTCATTTGAGCTTGCGCAGCCGCTCAGCAGGACTGATGACGTCGGTCAGACGAATGCCGAAGCGCTCGTTGACCACGACCACCTCGCCGTGCGCGACCAGAGTGCCGTTGACGTAGACGTCGAGCGGTTCGCCGGCGGTGCGGTCCAACTCGACCACCGAGCCCTGGTTCAGCTGCAGGAAGTTGCGAATCGGAATGCGGGTGCGCCCGACCTCCATGGAGAGCGTCACGGGGACGTCGAGAATCACCTCGAGATTGACGTCACGGGCGTCCTGTTTTCCGCCCTCGTCGGTCAGATCCTGGAACTCGGCCGGTTGGGCCTGAACATTGGCATTCATGAGGATGCTCACTTGCGGTTGAGTTGAATCGGCTCGGAGGCGGTGCGGGCGCGCCGCAGGCGCTCCTCGATCTTCACTGCCTGGTGGCCGCGGGAGGTGCCGAGCGAGCCACGGAAGACCGGCACGTCCTCGGCGATCATCGTGACTTGGCCGGTGAAGTCGCACGGCAGGATGTCGCCGGCTTTGAGGTTCAGCAGATCGGCGAGCGACACCTGGGTGTGACCGACCAGCGTGCTCAGTGCCAGCTCGGCGTCCTCCATCTCTTCACGCAGCGACTGCATCCAGCGCTCGTCCTTCTCCATCCGGTCGCTGGCGACGCCGGCATCGAGAATCTCGCGCAGCGGCTCGATCATCGCGTACGGCATGGTCACGTGCAGATTGCCGCCGCTGCCGTCGAGTTCGATGTGAAAGGAGGTGACGACCACGATCTCCGACGGCGAGACGATGTTGGCGAAATGCGGGTTGATTTCCGACTGCAGATACTCCAGTTGCAGGTCCGCGACGTGCGACCAGGCCTCGTGCAGGTCGTTGAATACGCTGCGCAACACCAGGTGGATGATGCGCTGTTCGGTGGCGGTGAATTCGCGGCCTTCGATCTTGGCGTGCCGGCCGCTGCCGCCGAAGAAGTTGTCGACGACCGCAAACACCAGTTTCGGGTCGAGCACGATCAGCGCAGTGCCGCGCAGCGGATTGAAGCGCACCAGGTTCAGGCTGGTCGGCACGTGCAGGGTGTGGACGAATTCGCTGAATTTCTTGATCTGCACCGGCCCGACGGCCACTTCCGGGGCGCGGCGCAGCAGGTTGTACAGACTCACGCGATGCAGGCGCGCGAAGCGCTCATTGATCATCTCGAGCGTGGGCATGCGCCCGCGCACGATGCGCACCTGGTTGGCGAAGTCGTAGTTGCGAGCGTCGCCGGGATTGCTCGGCGGCTCGGTGCTGACGGCGCCGGTGTCGACGCCGTGCAGCAGCGCGTCGATTTCGGCCTGATCGAGTATCTTCTCGTTGCTCATGGGGGCGGGGATCTGGGCTCGGTTACTGCATCACGAAGCTGGTGAAGTAGATCGCGGCCACGCGCTGTGGATGACCACCGGCGTCGGCGACGATTTTGCGGATCGCGGCGAGCACGTCGGCGCGCAGCTGCTCCTTGCCGGCCTCGGTGGCGAGCACCGTCGCCTGCTGCGAGCCGAGCAGCAACAGCAGGTTGTTGCGCACCACCGGATCGTTCTGCTGAATGAGCGTGAGGGTCTTCGGATCGCGCGACATGATCTGCAGGGCCACTTGCAGGTAGCGAGCGCCCTGGGCGCCCTGGAAATTGACGACGAAGGGCTTCAGCGGCAGATAGTGCGGCGGACCGGACGGGTGGTGGGCCGCCGGGCTCTTCGCCTTGCTGGCGGCATGCGAGTGCATCAGCCAAAAGCCCCCGCCGGCGGCGATGCAGATCAGCACGGCAGCCAGGGTGATCGTCAGCCACAGCGGCAGGATCCGCTTTTTCGCTTCAGGGGCCTCGGCGACGTCGGCGGGGACGGTGGCTTCGGGTGCGGTGGCCATGAGTAGTGCGACTCCATTCCGTGAAATACGGGTGCGACCGAGCAGTGCAATGGCTGTGCCACGGGCTCTGTTTGGCGTGTAACAGAATGAAATATCAGGAATTGTTACTGAGAGCAGAGTGTGAGGCCGATCACATGAGCACCGAGGCGTCGGACTTCCGTCGCTGCCGTCCGTAGCTCCGTGAGGACAAGACGCTGTACTCAGAGGTGTCGCCAAAAGTGAACAATCTGGAGGCCGGTCACAGAAACCCCCTGCGCGAATCGGCGACAGTACGGTCGCACGGGGAGCAAGCGTCCGGTCCGATTCGGGCACGCCTCCGGAAAGAACAGCAAGCAAAAATGGGTACCCTGATGGCCGCCAGCGAATGTGTCCCGGATCTCGCCTTCGACCACGACGGCACCGAAGGTATCGCCGGGGCAGGAGTTCCAAGTGCCGATGCGGGCGCACGCCTGCCGAGTGGGGGCTCTGCGGCCATCCGCGCGGTCATCGGTCTGATTCGCCAGGTCGCCGGGTTCGACTCCACCGTGCTGGTGCTCGGGGAGTCCGGCACCGGCAAGGAAGTCGCCGCCCGCGCCGTTCATGAGCTCAGCCCGCGGCGCAACCGTCCCTTCGTCGCGGTCAACTGCGGCGCCATTCCGGCCGATCTGCTCGAATCGGAGCTGTTCGGCCACGAGAAAGGTGCCTTCACCGGTGCGATCGCGGCGCGCAAGGGCCGGTTCGAGATCGCCGAGGGCGGCACGCTGTTTCTCGATGAGATTGGCGACATGAGCCCCTCGATGCAGGTCAAGCTGCTGCGGGTGCTGCAGGAGCGGGTGTTCGAGCGCGTCGGCAACCACGCGCCAATCCGCTGCAACGTGCGCATCATTGCCGCCACGCACCGCAACCTGGAGGCTTCGATTGCCCAGGGGACGTTCCGCGAGGACCTGTTCCATCGCCTGAACGTCTTTCCGATTGAGATGCCTGCGCTGCGCGAGCGGCGCGAGGATCTGCCGGCGCTCGTGAACGAGTTCGCCGCGCGCAATGCGGCCGAAGGCCGCGGCCTGATTCGCTTCAGCCCGCGCGCGCTCGCCGCGCTCGGGGTGTACGCCTGGAGCGGCAACGTGCGCGAGTTGTCCAACCTGGTCGAACGTCTCTCGATCGTGCGCGCCGGCCAGAGTGTCGATCTGGCCGATCTGCCGCCGAAGTATCAGCCGCCGAAGGAGTGGAGCTGTGAGTCGGCGCTCGCGGACATCGTCGTCGAGCCGGTGGCGGCCTGCGCCGAGACGGCCCTCAGCGATCGCGACGCGCTCGAGCTCCTCGAGTCCGTGCCCGCGACTCGCAGTGCCACCGATCCGTGCGCGCTGCCCGAGCAAGGCATCGATCTGCGCGAACATCTGCTCGTGATTGAGCGGGCGCTTGTGCAGCAGGCGCTCGCGCGTGCCAATGGCACCGTGGCGCAGGCGGCCCGCCTGCTGAATCTGCGCCGCACGACGCTGGTCGAGCGTCTTCGCAAGCTGGGATTCACCGAGCCGGCGACGGAAGTTTGACGGCCCGGGCGCGGCCGCGTGCCGCGCGCGTGACTCACGTCACGCTTTAGGAGCACATCGGCGCCAGGCACGGCAATTGCATTCCCCCCTTGCAGCATCCCTGCAAATGGGGGAATCGATGTCCGAAGCCTACGCACCACAACCTGCCGCCAACACCAATGCCCAGAGCGCCCCGGAGCCGGTCGCCTGCGCCGCGAGCTCGCAGCATCTGCTCGAACTGGCGCGCCGGGTTGCCGCCAGCGCCTGCACCGTGTTGATCTGGGGCGAGTCCGGCACCGGCAAGGAGGTGCTCGCTCGCTACATCCATCGGCGCAGTCCGCGCGCCAACGGTCCGTTCGTCGGCGTCAATTGCGCGGCAATCCCTGAGAACATGCTCGAAGCGATGCTGTTCGGCTACGAGCGCGGCAGCTTCACCGGTGCGCACGCGGCCCATCCGGGCAAGTTCGAGCAGGCCCAGGGCGGCACGCTGCTGCTCGATGAGGTGACCGAGATGCCGCTCGGGCTGCAGGCAAAATTGCTGCGCGTGCTGCAGGAGCGCGAGGTGGAGCGGCTCGGCGGACGGGAGACCATCAGTCTCGACGTGCGCGTCATCGCCACCACCAACCGTCGACTGCGCGAGGAGGTTGCGGCGGGGAATTTCCGCGAGGACCTGTTCTATCGACTTAACGTATTCCCGCTCGCGATCGCGCCGCTGCGCCAGCGCCGCGACGATGTATTGCCGCTGGCCATGCAACTGCTCACCGGACATTGCCGCCCCGGCAAGTCGATCCCCGCACTGAGCGCCGAGGCCGCGCACCGTCTGCTCACCTACCCCTGGCCGGGCAACGTCCGCGAGCTCGACAACCTGCTGCAGCGCGCCCTGATCCTGCTCAATGGCCCGGTCATCGGTGCCGAGCACATCCAGTTCGAGCTCGCCAATGAGGTCCCGGCGCATGAGGAGCCGCCGATCGTCGAGTGCACGGTCAGCTCGCTGGCCGGTTCGCTCATCCAGGCTGAGCGGGACCTGATCCTCGATGCGCTCAAGAGCGGCCAGGGGAGTCGGCGCGAGGCGGCCGAACGACTCGGCATCAGCCCGCGCACCCTGCGCTACAAACTAGCCCGGCTGCGCGAGGCCGGCGTCGAAGTTCCGGCGGCGTGAGGGGAATCGCATGAGCCAGATGGCCATTGACCAGGTGTTGGCGCAGATCCGCGCCATGTCTTCGCAGGTGCGCCTCGATGCGCCCAAGCCGATGCCGCTCGGTGGTGCGCAGAGCGCCGCGGCCCCGGTGAGCGGACCGAGCGAGTTCGCCTCGATCCTCAAGCAGGGGATCAATTCGGTCAATCAGAGTGAGCAGCGTGCCAGTGCGATTGCCGACGCATTCTCGCGCGGTACGCCCGGAGTGTCGCTGCCGCAGGTGGTGTTGCAGATGGAGAAGGCGAGCGTGTCCTTTCAGGCTCTGACTGAGGTCCGCAATCGCCTGATCACCGCCTACACCGACATTATGAACATGCAGATGTAGTGAGTCGACATGGCCGCCGAATCCACTGCCTTGCCCGCAATGCCGGCTCTGCCGGCGAGTCTCCGTCCCCTGCTGCTGCTGCTCGGCATCGCCGCTGCGGTCGCCGCCGGTGTTTGGATCGTGCTGTGGTCGCGTGGACCGACCTACAGCCTGCTGTACGCGAACCTCTCGCCGCAGCAGGAGTCGCAGATCGTCCAGGCGCTACAGGGGGCGCAGATCCCCTATCAGCTCGACCCGAGCACCAACGGGGTGGAAGTCCCCGCCCAGCAGCTGGATGCGGCGCGTCTGAAACTCGCCGGTCAGGGCGTCACCCAGGGCGACAGCTTCGCCGCACTCGACAAGGGTTCGGGCTTCGGTGTCAGTCAGTTCATCGAAAACGTGCGCTACCAGCACGCGCTCGAGGCGGAACTGGCGCATACGATCGCCAGCATGCAGCAGGTGTCCGCCGCGCGGGTCAATCTGGCCGTGCCGCGTCAATCGGTGTTCGTCAGTGACCAGACCGCCGCCAGCGCCTCGGTTTTCGTGCAACTGCGCGCCGGCAGCATGCTCGGGCCGGAGCAGGTGCAGGCGATCGTGAACCTGGTCGCCTCCAGTGTGCCGAACCTATCGCCCGCGCACGTCACCGTGGTTGACCAGAACGGTCAGCTGCTCTCCGGACCGCAGGGCAGCAGCGCCTACGCGACGGATGAGCGAAACTTCGATCTCGTGCACCGCATCGAGAACGAGGACTCGCGGCGCATCGTCGCGCTGCTCACCCCGCTCGTCGGCCCGGGTCTGGTCCACGCCGATGTCGTCGCGGAGCTGAATCTGCGCACCCGCGAGCAGGCGCAGGAGCTCTACAAGCCCAATAGCCAGATCGTACGCAGCGAACAGATCTCCCAGCAGAGCAGCGGCGCCGGTGGCCCTGGCGGCGTGCCGGGCTCGCTCTCGAACGAACCGCCCGCCCCGGGTGTGCTGGCGCCGCCGATGCAGGCCAAGCCCACCGTCGCCGCGGCCAAGGGGACGCCCGCGGCGGGCGCCGCGAGCACCACGAGCGCTGCGGCGAAGCCTGCGGCCAGTGCTCCGGTCGGTGCAGTCTCGCCGATCCCGGGCGCCCCGGGCGCGACCGGAGGAGCGAACGTGCTCTCGAGCAACGTTACGCGCAACTACGACATCGATCGCACCCTGGCCTACTCGCGCCAGCCGCCCGGCCAGATCCGCCGCCTCACCGTGGCGGTGCTGGTCGGGTACCGCGCGGTCAAGGGGGCCGATGGCAAAGTGACCCAGGTGCCGCTCTCGGCCCAGGAACTGACGCGCATCACTCAGCTGGTGAAGGATTCGGTCGGCTTCAACGCCGCGCGCGGTGACAGCGTGAGCGTGGTCAATGAGCCGCTCGATCTGCCGAATACTCCGAGCGGAACGTTCCAGTCGGCGCCGTTGTGGGAGCGGCCGATTTTCTGGAGTCTGTTGAAGATCGCTGCCGGACTGATCGGGATCATCGTGCTGGTCGTGGCAGTGCTGCGACCGCTGGTGCGCTCGCTGCTCACACCGGTCCGGCCGCTCGCGGCCGCCGCGGGGCGGATCGGTGTCGACGGCGTCGCCGACGGCGCGCCGACGGCGCAGAAGGAGGCGGTGGTCAAGGCGCTCACACACGAGCAGCAGCTCACCAACGCCCGGACCATGGTCGGTCAGGATCCCAAGCGCGTTGCGCAGCTGGTGCGCGGCTGGGTAGGCAACGATGAGTGAGCGCAACGGCAAAGATGCCGCACGCAGCGGCACTGAACGAGCCGCCATCCTGCTGCTGACACTCGGGGAGGGCGAGGCCGCTCAGGTGCTCAAGCACATGGGCGCCAAGGAGGTCCAGCGCATCGGCGCGGCCATGGCGCGCCTCAGCAACGTCTCGCTCGATGAGGTGCAGGGCGTCATCACCGAATTCACGGCGAGCGTGGAGCGACAGACCTCGGTCGGCGTCGGTGCCGATGAGTTCCTGCGCAAGGTGCTGGTCGATGCCCTCGGCGCGGACAAAGCCGAGAGCATCATCGATCGGATCAGCATCGGCCGCAGCACCAAGGGACTCGAGGCGCTGAAATGGATGGATCCGCGCGCGGTGGCGGAACTCATTCGACTCGAGCATCCGCAGACCATTGCCATCGTGCTCGCCTATCTCGATCCCGATCAGGCCGCCGAGGTACTGACGCTGCTGCCGGCCAACATGCGCTCGGAAGTGGTGGCGCGCATCGCGCTGCTCGATGGAGTGCAGCCGAGTGCGCTCAGTGAGCTCGATGACATCATCGAGAAGCAGTTCGCCGGTAAGTCGACCGGGAAGACGTCCGTGCTCGGCGGCGCCAAGGCAGCCGCCAATATCATCAATTTCCTCGAACCGAGCCAGGAGAGTGTCCTGATGGAGCAGGTCGCCAAGAGCGATGAGGCGCTCGCCGCGCGCATCGAGGAACTGGTGTTCGTGTTCGACAACCTGCTCGATCTGGATGACCGCGGAATGCAGGAACTGCTGCGCCAAGTGCCGAGCGAGCAGTTGCTGCTCGCTCTGAAGGGTGCCGATGAGCCGCTGAAGGAGAAGATGTACAAGAACATGTCGCAGCGTGCCGCGGAGATGCTCAAGGACGACCTGGAGGCCAAGGGTCCGGTACGCGTCTCGGAAGTCGAGGGCGCGCAGAAGGAAATCCTCAAGTTGGCCCGCAAGCTCTCCGAGGCCGGCACCATCGCGCTGGCGGGCAAAGGAGAGCAGTTTGTCTGAGTTGTCTGGACGATTCACCGGCGCGGCCACGGTCGAGCGCTGGCAGTTGCCCGAGGTGAGCGGGCCGGTCATCGAGCTCGCCGATGCGCGCCGGCGCGACGACCACGAACTGCGACATGCACAGCAGCAGGCCGAGGCGCGTGGCTACCAGGCCGGCATGGAGCGGGCCGAGGCGGAGCTGCGGGTGCGCCTGGCGGCACTCGATGAGCGGGTGCAGCGCCTCGATTCGGTGCTTGCACTGATCGCCCGGCCGCTCGAGTCGCTCGATGCCGAGGTCGAGGCCGAACTGGTCGACCTGGCCCTCGCGATCGGCAAACAGTTGGCGCGGCGGGAGCTGCGCACCGAGCCTGCCCAGATCATCGCGATCGTGCGCGAATCGCTCGCGCAACTGCCGCTGGCAGCGCGTGAGATTCGCGTGCAACTGCACCCCGAGGATGCCAAGACGGTGCGCGAGCGCCTGGGCGCCGGCGGTGGGGAGCGCGCCTGGAGCTTGATCGAGGATCCGACCCTGACGCGCGGGGGGTGCATCGTGCAGAGCGAGGCGTCGCGCATCGATGCACGCCTGGAGAGCCGCATCGCGGCCATCGCCGCGAGCGCCCTCGGTGATGAACGCACGGCCGACCGTGCAGCTGCACCGGAGGCGCCATGAGCGACGTGCTGCAATTGAACCGTGCCGCGACCTGGAGCGCGGGATTGCGCCGCACCCGCCTTGCGGTCGCGCAGACCGAGCCACCGCCGCTCGAGGGCTCCCTCACGCGCATGGTGGGCCTGACGCTCGAGGCGGCCGGCTGCCAGGCTGCGGTGGGCGACTATTGCGACGTGATCGCCGGCGACGGCTCACGCATCGAATCCGAGGTCGTTGGCTTCGCCGGCGACCGACTCTATCTGATGCCTGCCGGGGATGCCCACGGGCTCGGTCCGAATGCGCGCGTGATTCCGCGCCGGCACGCCGGCACGGTGCACGTCGGCGAACAGCTGCTCGGGCGCATCGTCGATGGCAGCGCCCAGCCGCTCGATGGGCTCGGTCCGCTCGGCTGCACCGACACGGTTCGCCTCACCGGGCGGCCGATCAACCCGCTGGCACGCCAACCGATCAGCGCCCCGCTCGATGTCGGCGTGCGCTCGATCAATTCACTGCTGACCATCGGTCGCGGCCAGCGCATCGGACTGTTCGCCGGGAGCGGCGTCGGCAAGAGCATGCTGCTCGGCATGATGGCCCGCTACACCAGTGCGCAAGTGATCGTCGTCGGACTGATCGGTGAGCGTGGTCGCGAGGTGAAGGAGTTCGTCGAGCGCATTCTCGGCCCGCAGGACCGCACCCGCGCGGTGGTGGTGGCCGCGCCGGCCGACGCCCCGCCGCTGACGCGTCTGCGGGGGGCATGGCTGGCCACGGCAATTGCCGAGTATTTCCGCGATCGCGGCGCAAACGTGTTGCTGCTGATGGATTCGCTGACGCGCTTCGCGCAGGCACAGCGCGAGATTTCCCTCGCGATCGGCGAGGCGCCAGCCACCAAGGGCTATCCGCCCTCGGTATTCGCCCGTCTGCCGCAGCTGGTCGAGCGCGCCGGCAATGGCGCCGAAGGCAGCGGGTCGATCACCGCGTTCTACACAGTGCTCGCCGAAGGCGACGATCAGAACGATCCGATCGCCGATGCGGCTCGCGCGATCCTGGATGGACACATCGTGCTGTCGCGGCGGATCGCGGAAAGTGGCCATTACCCGGCCATCGACATCGAGGCGTCGGTCAGCCGCGTCATGACTGAAATCGTCCCGCCGGCGCATGTCGCGAGCGCGCGGCAGTTCCGTCAGATCCTCTCCACCTACCAGCAGCATCGCGATCTGGTGGCGATCGGTGCCTACCAGCGTGGCAGCGATCCGCGCGTCGATCAGGCCATCAGCCGCTGGCCGCGGATGCAGCAGTTTCTCCAGCAAGACGTGCACGAGCGCGTCGATCTCGGGGCGAGCTTGGGCGCCCTCGAGAGCGTGCTCGCGGAAGGAAATTGATGAAAAAGACTCAACGGATCGACATGGTGCAACGCGTGGTCGATGACCATGAGCGGCGGCGCGCCGAGGCACTCGCGGTGTGCGAGCGTCGAGTGAGCGAGGCGCAGGCGAAGCTGCAGGAGCTCGAGAGTTACCGAGGGGCGTACGTGCAGGAGTTTGCCCGCCGTGCCCAGGCGGGCCTCAATGGCGCCGGTGTGCGCGAGTACCAGGTCTTCCTCTGCCGCCTCGATGAGGCCCTGCAGCATCAGGCGCAGATCGTCGCGCAGGCCGAGACGACCCGCAGCGCGGAGCTGGAGAACTGGCGCAGCGCGGCACGGCGTGCCGCTGCGGTCGATACCGTGGCCGAGCACTGGCGGGCCGAGGAGCGGCGTGTTCAGGAGCGGCGCGAGCAGCATGAAACGGACGAGCGATCGCAACAGTCGTGGAGCCGCCGGAGTGCAGTACGTGTCACCTGAAGCCATCCTTTCGGTCGGCCTATCGGCCGCGAATACCTCGACGGTCGCCTCGGCGGGCCCGGCGGTGGGCAGCGGCGGTATGGGCGCCGGCAGTGGTCTTGGCAGTGCCGGTGCCGGCGCCAGCGGCAGTGGCGCCGGGGGCGGCAGCGGCTCAAGCGACGCCTCCGGTGCATCCAGCGGCTCCGCTGCAGCCTCCCCGCAGCAGGGCGCACAGACGCCAAAGGCTCCGGAGAGCGGCTCGCCGCAGCGCAGTGGGCGCAGCAAGAGCGCTTCGGCACCGCCGCGCGCGCGCAGCGGTTCGCAGACGAAGAGCAGTGCGCCGCTGGGGAAGAATTTCTCTCAGGCGCTCGCGCAGTCGCTCGCAACGCCTGCGAAGGCGTCGGCCGCGACCGTCGCGGTCAAGGTGGTCAAACCCGCGGCGCAGCCTGCCGCCAAAGCGCACACCCCTGATCCGGTCAGCGCGGCGATGGCGATGATGGGTCAGGCGGTGCCGATCACTGCGCACCCGGTCGCTGCCGGCAAGACATCGGCATCGGGCGCGATGCAGGCCGATGGCGCGAACGGCATCAATGCGGCCGGTCTCGCCGCCGAGAGTACGGCGCACAAATTGATACAGACCAAGGCGCTGACGCAGATCCCCGGCGCCGATGCACATACCGCGCCGGCCCCTGCGGCACCGAGCGGCAGCAACGCGCAACTGGTCAGCGCCGGTCAGCTCGCCGCCGGAGTGAACTCGGCGGTGCGCCCAGCGGCTGCGGCGCCGAGCGCGGTGTTGAGTGCGCCGGTCGGGTCGAGCAGCTGGAATGACCAGCTCGGCACGCAGCTCAACTGGATGGTGAGCAAGGGCGTGCAGAACGCGTCGCTGCAAATGGCGCCGCAGCACTTGGGACCCGTGCAGGTGAGCATCTCGGTGCACCACGGGCAGGCGAGCGTGTGGTTCGGGGCGGCGCAGCCGGAAACCCGTCAGGCGCTCTCCCAGGCGCTGCCCCAGCTGCGCGCCATGTTTGCCAGTCAGGGGCTGGCCCTCACCGATTCGGGCGTGTCGCAGGATGCGCCGCGGGACTCACGCCGAGCGGCGCGTCCGGCGGTCAGCGCGGTGGGGGAGGTAGGTGCCGCGGACGGCAGTGCCGGGACGGCGAGCGTCGGACTGGCCGGCGCCGGTCTGATTGACACCTACGCCTGAGGCGCCCCACCGCCACGCTCAATCCTGGCGTTTGGGGCCGTGCCGGCCGGCAATCTGGCGCCGATGGCGGCGGAAGGCGATTTTGGCGAGGATGCCCGAGAGCGCATCCTCGAGCGGCGCGAAGCGCACTTTGACCTCGCCGGCGGGCGACACGGCCGTGACTTCGGCGACGAGCCGCAACGGCTGCGCCACGCACTCGTGCAGGTAGATCTCCAGGTGGCCGCGCGTCCCGACGGGCGGTGGCGCCTCGGCGGCCCGCCAGAGCGCGCCGCGGGCGTTGAATCGCAGGGGCATCGGCCGCGGCCGCGGGCGATTCACAGCGAGCAGCTGCCCGACCAACCCCAGCAGCAGGGTCATCTTGCGGTCCAGGCGTTGGATATCCGCCGCCAGAGGCGCCGTCTCGTCCGGTTTCTCGACCAGACCGTGATCCTCCAACGCGTCCCAAGCCTGCAGCACCTGCAGGTTGTGCTCGGCGAGCGCAGAGGCCGCCTCCGGGTGCGGCGCCTGTTCGTCCCAGCGTAGGGGCAGAACGTCCTCGACGGCGAGTTCTTCGTACAGAACGATGGTATCGGCGGTGTCGAACATGATCTGTCGGCGGGCCCGACCGCGTGTCACTCAGCCGGCGTTCGGCAGCGAGCTGACCCGCGGCGGGTTGTGCGCTTCCTCGTAGAAGAACCGGCGCACCCGCATGGCCTGCTCGAGGCGGCCGCGACGCACGTAGGTCTGGTAGAGCAGATCCTTCATGACCTCCAGCAGCACGCCGGCCTCATGGCTCTGCAGCAACGGGATGCCCGGCCGCGGGTCCGAGGCGATGCCGAACAGTACGCTGCGGATCTTCGCGAACGTCTCCGGAGCGAGCGCGGTGAGGTCGCGCACTTCGTTCAGTGCATCGAACAGTCTGAGCTTGCCGGCCTCGCCGAGATCGCTGAACAGCGCCTGGGCGGTGCGCCGACACATCGAGGCGAAGGCATTGTGGGCGCCGCCGGAGAAACACGTCAGCGCTTCCTTGAAGAGCAGCTCGACGTCCTCCGGCAGGTAGGTGCAGTCGAAGCGCTCGCGCGGGCGCTCCACCTCGGCGAACTGGGGAGCGAGCTCGACGCGCGTCGGGGCATAGGCGCGGGCGGTGAAGCGCAGGAAGATCGGTGCCAGGCACGCATCGCAACGCAAGACCACGCCGATCTGCGCCGGGCGGTACGACTGAAGTTCCTGGAAGCGCGGGACCGCGATCGGGCTGGCGTGCGCGAGGGCCTGGCAATGCGGGCAGGTGAGCACCAGGCGCTTGCCGTGCTCGCAGATCAGGTGGCTTTCCGGGTCGATGTGGGGCACGGTGGCCTTGCGCTGCTCTTGGTCTGATCGCCACAGCCGGCCCATGATCATAACCCAACGGCGGCGGGATTGCCCTGGTGGCGGTATCGGGGCCTGCGAGCGTGCCGTCCGGCCGCCTATCCTGCGCCGATGAGGTGGGCCAGGTCGCGCAGCACGCGCGGCAGCCCGATGTCACTGCGCGCCAGCAGGTAGCGCATCTCCCACTGCGGCTCGAAGCGCTCGAAATACGGGCGCATCTGCTCCAGGCGCTCGAAGTGCTCCCCGTGAGTGAACACGAGCCGCTCGGCCTGCTGCCAGGCTGGAGCGAGCACGGCGCCTTCCGGGTCGGCGAGCGGCACCAGGCCGAGGTTGGCCCAGCGATAGCCCTGCGCGCGGGCCCACAACAGCGTCTCGATGAGCAGGTAGCTCGTGGTGCCGATCGGCGCCTGCGGCAGCACCCGGATGAAGTCGACGGCGATTTCCTCGCGGTCGCCGGCGGGCCAGAGGTTGGCGAAGGCGATCGGCTCGCCGCCGCGGCGGATCACCGCCACGGGAAATCGTTGCAGGTAGTGTGCCGAGAAATGCCCGACCGCAAAGCGCCGCTCGCCCGTGGCGTGGCGCGCCAGCCAGGCCTGCGCGACGCTGCGCAGCTCGGTCAGCAGCGGCGCCGGTGCCGGCGCGCCAAGCGCCTCGAAGGACAGGCCCGCGCGATGTGCGTACTGCACGGCGTGGCGCAGGTCGGCGCGCTGTGCGCCGATGAGCGAGAGGTGCTCGAGCCGCACTCGCGCCTGTGCGCCAATGGGCAGTGCGGCGAAGCCGAGGTCCTCGTAGGCCCCGAGCCACGCGCTGCCGGCCTGGAAGAACACCGGCTCGCCACCGTGACGGTCGGCGATTTGACAGAAGCGCCACAGCAGCTCCTCGCCCCCGGCCCGCTCCCCGACCGGATCCCCGAGTGCGATCCAGCTGCGCCCGGCGACCTGGTAGGCGAGGAACGCCGCATCGGCGAACAGCAGACGCTTGTCACCGCTCAAGGCGGCATTGGCGAGACTCTGCGCACTGTGCTCGATTACCTGCTGCGCTCGGGCGAGATCCGCGCCGCTCGCCTCGGCGGGCTCCGCCGGCGCCGCGCGCAGGAGGTTGACCGCGATGAAGCCCGTCGCGAGCAGCGCGGCCGGTAGCACTGCCGCGAGCCGCGCGGCCGCTGCGGCATGCGCCGCACCGTGCTGCGTCAGCAGCCCGATCCACACACTCAGCACCAGCACGCCGCCGACGGCCCAGAGCCAGGCCGGCGTGAACCGCTCCTCGATGATCCCGCTCGGGCGATAGAACGCCTCGCGCCCGAGCCACAGCACCAACAGCACCAGCGCCAGGAGCGGGGCCTGCTCGACGAACAGACCCTGCGCAGGCGAGAGCGCGATGGCGAACACCAGCAGCCGCCAGGCGAGGGTGTACGCCGAGCGCACGCGCCGAAACAGCGCGCGCGAGAGCAGCATGAGCGCGCCGCCCGCGAGGCTCGCACCCAGCCCGGCCATCACCGGCACGCTCTGCGGCAGCACGCGCCCGAGCAGCGGGATGCGCACCGCGAGCGGTGGCCACAGCGAGGCGACCACGAGCAGTGCTCCGGCGAGAAACACCAGCGATCCGGCGATCTGCGGGGCGAGCGGTGTCACGTAGATCGCCGCGTGGGCGCGCGCACGCGCCAACTCGCCGCGGCGCGAGTGCACTTCCTGCCAGCCGAACAGCGCCGCCCCGATCAGCAGCGGCGCGAGGTAGTACACCGCGCGAAATGCGAGCAGCGCGCCGAGCACCGAGGCGGTGGGCGCCCCGCGCAGCGCGAGCAGCATCACGGTCTCGAAGACCCCGATGCCGCCGGGTACGTGACTGAGGATGCCGGCCGACAGGGCGATCACGTAGCTGCCCATGAACGGCGCGAGCCCGATGTGCGCGCTCGGCGGCAGCAGCCACCACAGCACCGAGCCCTCGACGCTCAGATCGATCATGCTGAGCAGCGTCTGTCCGGCGCCGAGGGCGAAGCCGGGCGCGCGCAGCGCCCAGCCGCGAATCTCCAGGGCGCGCTGCGAGAGCCCGGCCCAGATCAGATAGGCGCACACGGCCAGCAGTAGCGCCACACCGACCCATTCGGTCCAGCGGACCGGCACGCCGAGTGCGGCGGCGGCGAAGCGCGGGGCGAAGGTGAACGAAAGACCCGCGATGCAGGTCAGGCCGAGCGCGATCGACACGCTGTAGAAGACCGTGATGGCGGCCACTTCGACCGCGCTGATCGCGGTCGCCGCGTACAGGCGCATCCGTACCGCACCGCCGGTGAGTGCGGAGAATCCGAGATTGTGGCCGAACACCGCCGCGATGAACGCGGTAAACAATACGCGGCCGTAGTGCAGTTGCTTGCGCACGTAGCGCAGCGCCAGCACGTCGTAGCCGCTGATCAGACAGTAGCTGGCGGCGGTGAGCGCGAGCGCCGCCAGCACGTGTGCGCGCGGGATGCTGCGCAGGTGCGAGAGGATGTTGGCCGGCCGCAGCCGCGCGAACTCGTGGTGCAGCACGAGCCCGGCGGCCGCGAGCACCAGCAGTGCCGCGAGTGGTCCGATCCAGCGCAGCACCTCGAGCATGCGCGATGCGCGCTCACCCGGGTGTGCGGCCGGTGTCGCGGCCACTAGCGCCTCCCGGCTCCCGACGCGGCGCAGCGTGCGCCGCGGTGCCCAACGCTGCTCGCTGCGGTGGGCGCTCGCACGTCAGCGGGTCAACGGCTTGTAGCGGATCCGGTGCGGCTGGGCGGCCGCATCGCCCTTGCGTCGTTTGAAGTCCTCGACGTACTCCTGGTAATTGCCCTCGAACCACACCACCTGCGAGTCGCCCTCGAAGGCCAGGATGTGCGTGGCGATGCGGTCGAGAAACCAACGATCGTGCGAGATCACCACCGCGCAGCCGGGGAAGTTCACCAGCGCCTCCTCGAGCGCACGGAGCGTCTCGACGTCCAGATCGTTGGTCGGTTCATCGAGCAGCAGGACGTTGCCGCCGGCGCTGAGTACCTTGGCGAGGTGTACGCGGTTGCGCTCCCCGCCGGAGAGCTCCCCGATGGTCTGCTGCTGCTGTGCGCCCTTGAAGTTGAAGCGTCCGACGTAGCTGCGCGAGGGGGTCTCGTAATTGCCGACTTTGATCATGTCGAGGCCGCCGGAGATCTCCTCCCAGACGCTCTTGCGGTCATTGAGCGACTGGCGCGACTGATCGACGTAGGCGAGCTTCACCGTCGGGCCGATGCGGATCTGGCCGCCGTCGGGCTGCTCGGCGCCCGTCAGCATGCGAAACAGCGTGGTCTTGCCCGCGCCGTTCGGTCCGATGATCCCGACGATGCCACCGCGCGGCAGACTGAAGGACAGGTTGTCGATCAGCAGCCGATCGCCAAAGCCCTTGCGCAGGCCGTCGGCCTCGATCACCTGATCGCCGAGCCGCTCCCCGGGCGGGATGTAGATCTCGTTGGTCTCGTTGCGCTGCTGGAATTCCTTCGAGGCGAGCTCCTCGTAGCGCTGCAGGCGCGCCTTGCTCTTCGCCTGGCGCGCCTTGGGGTTCTGGCGCACCCAATCCAGTTCGTGCTCGAGGGTCTTGCGCAGCGCCTCGCGCTCGCGCTCCTCGACGCGCAGCCGCTGCTCCTTCTGCTCGAGCCACGAGGAGTAGTTGCCGTGCCAGGGGATGCCGTGGCCGCGGTCGAGCTCGAGGATCCACTCCGCGACATTGTCGAGGAAGTAGCGGTCGTGAGTGACGGCGATGACGGTGCTCGGGTACTGCTCGAGATACCGTTCGAGCCAAGCGATCGATTCGGCGTCGAGATGGTTGGTCGGCTCATCGAGCAGCAGCATGTCCGGGGCGGACAGCAGCAGCCGGCAGAGCGCAACGCGACGCTTCTCGCCCCCGGAGAGCGTGGCGATCGGCGTCTCCCAGGGCGGCAGACGCAGCGCGTCCGCGGCGATATCGAGCTTGCGCTCCAGTTCCCAGCCGCCGGCCGCGTCGATCGCGTCCTGCAGCCGTGCCTGCTCGGTGAGCAGATCGTTCATCTGCTCGTCGCTCATCGGCTCGGCGAAGCGCTCGCTCAGCTGATTGAAGGCCTCGACCAGTCCGAGCGTCTCCCCGACCCCTTCCATCACCGTGGCGCGCACGGTCTTGTCCGGATCGAGCTGCGGCTCCTGCGGCAGATAGCCGATGCGGATCCCGTTCTGGGGCCGCGCCTCGCCGTCGATTTCGGTATCGATGCCACCCATGATGCGCAGCAGCGTCGATTTGCCCGAGCCGTTCAGGCCGAGCACGCCGATCTTGGCGCCGGGGAAAAAAGAGAGGCTGATGTCGCGCAGGATGACGCGCTTCGGCGGCACCACTTTCGACACCCGATTCATCGTGTAAATGTACTGGGCCATGCAATCTCTGCTGCGGCTTAAGGGGGCGGCCGGGGCAGCGGCTGCGCCCGGGACAATGCCCCATTATCGCCCGAGCGGGCCGGGCTTGGGCAGAGGGCGTTCGGCCGTGCGCGCCCGTCCACCCGGCGCGCGGCCCCTGCTCGGTGGCGGGCGCTCCGGTACAATCAGCACCCCTGCCGCGCCCGGCAGGGTCCCCAGCGCAGGCGATTCGCGCCCAGCATCAGAGGCTTCGCATGTTCGACACATCCCAGGATATCCGCAGTTTTGACCCCGAGCTGGCCCAGGCACTCGATGGCGAGCGGCGCCGGCAGGAAGATCACATCGAGCTGATCGCCTCCGAGAACTACGCCAGCCCCCGCGTGCTCGAGGCCCAGGGCTCGGTGCTGACCAACAAGTACGCCGAGGGCTATCCGGGCAAGCGCTACTACGGCGGGTGCGAGTACGTCGACATCGCCGAGCGGCTGGCGATCGAGCGGGCCAAGAAGCTCTTCGGCGCCGCCTATGCCAACGTCCAGCCGCACTCCGGCTCGCAGGCCAATGCCGCGGCGTACTTCGCGCTGATTCAGCCGGGCGACCCGATCCTCGGGATGAGCCTGGATCACGGCGGGCACCTCACGCATGGCGCGCGCGTGAACTTCTCCGGGAAGTTCTTCCGTGCCGCGCAGTACGGGATCCGGGCCGAGACCGGCGAGATTGACTACGAGCAGGTCGAGCGGCTCGCCGCCGAGCACCGGCCGAAGATGATCATCGCGGGCTTCTCCGCCTACTCGCGCGTGGTCGATTGGGCGCGGTTCGCCGAGATCGCCAAGGGCGTCGGCGCCTACCTGGTGGTGGACATGGCGCACGTGGCGGGCCTGGTGGCCGCCGGGGTGTATCCGAGTCCTCTGCCGCACGCCGATGTGGTCACGACCACCACCCACAAGACGCTGCGGGGGCCGCGCGGTGGTCTGATCCTCGCGCGCGCCAACGAGGAGATCGAGAAGAAGCTCAATTCGCTGGTGTTCCCCGGCACCCAGGGTGGACCGCTGATGCACGTCATCGCGGCCAAGGCGGTGGCGCTCCTGGAGGCGCTGCAGCCGCAGTTCGTCGATTATCAGCGCCAGGTGCTGGCCAACTCGCGCGCCATGGCCGCACGGCTCGTCCGGCGCGGCTATGACATCGTGTCCGGCGGCACCGACAATCATCTGTTCCTGCTCAGCCTGATTGGCCGGGAGATCACCGGTAAGGATGCCGATGCGGCGCTCGGCAAGTCCAACATCACGGTGAACAAGAACGCGGTGCCCAACGACCCGCGTCCGCCCTCGGTGAGCAGCGGACTGCGTCTGGGCACCCCGGCGGCCACGACCCGCGGCTTCAAGCAAGCCGAGGTCGAGCAGGTGGCCGATCTGGTGGCCGACGTGCTCGATGCGGCCGGCGATGCGGCGGTGATCGAGCGCGTGCGCGCGCAGGTGCTCGAGCTCTGCGGCCGCTTTCCGGTGTACGGCGCGCGCTGAGGCCGGTCCGGACCGCCGACGGTAGACCCCCATGCATTGCCCGTTTTGCGGTCACGTCGAGACCAAGGTCACCGATTCGCGGCTCGCCAGCGACGGGGCGCAGATCCGCCGCCGGCGTGAGTGCCTGGCCTGCGGGGAGCGGTTCACGACTTTCGAGACCGCCGAGCTGGTCATGCCGATGGTCGTCAAGGGCGACCGGCGGCGCGAGCCGTTCGATGAGGCCAAGCTGCGCGCCGGCATGGAAAAGGCGCTCGAGAAGCGACCCGTGGCCCGTGTGGCGATCGACGCCGCGGTGAGTCACGTCACCCACAAGGTGCGCACGCAGGGGGAGCGGGAGATCCCCTCCGGTGCGATTGGCGAGCTGGTCATGGAGGAGCTGCGCCAGCTCGATGAGGTCGCCTACGTGCGCTTCGCGTCGGTGTATCGGCACTTCGAGGATGTCGAGGCGTTTCACGAGGAAATCCTCAAGCTGCGCGATGCACGTCCGGCGCCGCCGCGTGCGCGCAAGCGCGCCGCGCCGCCCTCGCCGCGGCGTGAGCAGCTCTCGCTGCTGCCGCCGGAGCCTGATGAGACGGAACCGACCGGCCACGACGCATGAGCGAGGCGCCGTTTTCCCCATTCGACCGCCGCGCGATGGCGCGAGCGCTCGAACTTGCCGCGCTCGGCCTGCAGACGGCGCACCCGAACCCACGGGTCGGGTGCGTCATCGCTCGCGGCGAGCAGATCATTGGGGAGGGCTGGCACGTCCGTGCCGGGGAGCCTCATGCGGAGGTTCATGCCCTGCGGGCGGCGGGCGCGGCTGCGTCCGGCGCCACGGCATACGTCACGCTCGAACCGTGTAGCCATCACGGACGCACGCCGCCGTGCGCACAGGCGCTGCTCGATGCGGGGATCGGGCGCGTCGTCTTCGCCCTCGGGGATCCGAACCCCCGGGTCAATGGCGGGGGGGCGCGACTGCTGCATGAGGGCGGTGTGCCGGTGCAGTCCGGGCTCCTGCAGGCCGAGGCGGCCGAGCTCAACGTGGGATTCCTCAAGCGGATGCGCACGGGGCGTCCCTGGGTGCGGGTGAAGCTCGCCATGAGTCTCGATGGCCGTACGGCTCTCGCCGATGGGCAGAGCCACTGGATCACCGGACCCGCCGCGCGCCAGGACGTGCAACTCTGGCGGGCCCGCAGCGGCGCGGTGCTGACCGGCATCGGCACGCTGCTCGCCGACGACCCGCGCCTGGACGTCCGCCTGGACGACCCGCCCGGCGGCGCCCGTCCGCCGCAGCTGCGGGTCGTGCTCGATTCGCAGCTGCGCACGCCGCCGCAGGCGCGGCTGTTCTCCATTCCGGGGCCAGTCCTGGTGGTGGGTCGAGCGCCGCCGCCGGCCGAGGCGCAGGCATTCGCTCGCCGCCGTGCCGCACTCGAAGCGCACGCAACGGTCGAAACATTGCCGGCCGCCGGCGGGCGGGTCCTGCTGGAGGCGCTGCTCGAGGCACTGGGGCGCCGCGACATCAATGAGCTGTGGGTCGAGTCCGGCCCGACACTGGCCGGCGCTCTGCTGGCGGAGGGTTGGGCGGACGAACTGATCCTGTACGTGGCGCCGCGGTTGCTCGGACCGCAGAGTCGGCCGCTCGCGCACCTGCCGGCGCTCGAGCGGCTGCAGGACTCGGCCTGGTTTGACATCATCTCGAGCGAGCCGATCGGCGCGGATCTGCGAGTGCGCCTGCGGCCGCGACGGCCCTTCCAAGAGGACAACTGAAGTGTTCACCGGAATCGTTCAGGACGTGGGGCGTTTGGTCGAGCGCGAGAAGCGCAACGGCGACCATCGCATGGGATTCACCTTCGGGCGGATCGATCCGGCGGCGCTGCGCATCGGGGACAGCCTGTGCGTGCAGGGCTGCTGTCTGACCGTGGTGGAGCTGCAGGACGGTACGGTCCGCGCCGATGTGTCGCGCGAGACGCTGAGGCTGACCACGCTCGGTCAGTGGGCGATCGGCGCCCACGTCAATCTGGAGCCGGCGCTGAAGGCCGGTGATGCACTCGGCGGTCACCTGCTGAGCGGCCACGTCGATGGCCTGGGGCAGGTCGTGGAGATCACCGAGGAGGCCCGCTCCTGGCGCATGGACATTGCCCTGGCCGACGACGCGCTCGCCCGGTACGTCGCCCGCAAAGGCTCGATCGCCGTCGATGGGGTGAGCCTCACGGTCAATCTCGTGCGTGACGCGACGTTTCGCGTGAACCTGATCCCGCACACCCGCGAGGTCACGACACTGGGCAGACTTCAGCCCGACGATTACGTGAATATCGAAATCGACCTGATCGCGCGCTACGTGGAGCGGCTGCTCGCCACGGGCCGGGAAGGGGCCTGATGGGCCGCACGTCGCCCCGGCTGCGCCTCTTTGCTGTCGCGCTCGCGCTGTCGGTGGGCGCAGCCAGCGCCGCCGTCCCGCGCGTCGGACAGCGCGCCCCGGCGCTGATCGTGCGCGAGTTCAACGGCCGCACATTCGACCTGGCCCACGAGCGCGGCCGGGTGGTGTTGGTCAGCTTCTGGGCCACCTGGTGCTCGCCGTGCCACGCCGAGATGCCGGTGCTGCAGTCGTTCTATGGGCGCTTCCACCGGCGCGGCGTGGCGTTGATCGCCCTCAGTATCGATCGGGCTGCGAGCGGCGCGCGCGTCGAGCAGGCGCTGCGCGGCTTCACGTATCCGGCGGCACTGGCCCGTTCGGCCCTGGTGGACGGGTTCGGCGAGCCGCTGGCGGTACCCATGACCTATGTCATCGATGCCCGCGGGGTCATCCGGGCGCGGCTGCTCGGCGGGCTCACCGGGGTCACCGCCGGCCAACTGCAGGCCGTCGTGCGTCCCCTGCTCGAGGCGCAGCACCGGCGTCGGCGCTAGCGTCGCGTGCCGGGGAGGGCGGGCCGCACGGTATACTAGCGGGCCCAACGCACCAGGCCCCGCGCGATGTCCAAAGTCCTCCCCCTCTCCGGCCAGGCCCCGCCGTCCGGCGTCAAACTGAACAGCGTCGAGGAAATCCTCGCCGACCTGCGTGCCGGGCGCATGGTCATCATCATGGACGACGAGGATCGCGAGAACGAGGGCGACCTGATCATGGCGGCCGAGTGCGCCACGCCCGAGGCGGTGGCCTTCATGATCCGCCACACCAGCGGGATTCTCTGCGTGCCCATGGAAGAGGCCTCGCTCGAGCGGCTGGAGCTGCCGCAGATGGTCATCCACAACAGCGAGGCGCATCGCACCGCATTCACCGTCTCGGTGGACGCCGTCGAGGGCACTACCACGGGGGTGTCCTCCAGCGACCGTGCGGTCACGATCCGCGCCCTGGCCCGTGCCGAGGCGCGGGCGGCCGATTTCGCTCGTCCCGGACACATCTTTCCGTTGCGCGCGCGGCGCGGCGGGGTGCTGGTGCGCACCGGCCACACCGAGGCGGCCGTAGACCTGTGCCGTCTCGCCGGCCTGCAGCCGGTCGGGGTGATCTCCGAACTGATGAATGAGGACGGCTCGATGGCGCGGCGCGAGCAGCTGCATGCCTTCGCTGCCGCGCACGGCCTGAAGATCGGCACCATCGCCGACCTGATCCGCTACCGCCTGCGCAACGAGCGCTCCGTGGTGCGCCTGTCCGAGCAGCCCGTCGCCACCGAGTTTGGCGATTTTCGCCTGTTCGCCTATGAGGATCGCGTCGGGGAGGAGGTCCATCTGGCGCTGGTGCGCGGCACGCTCGAGGGGCCCGAATCGCCCTTGGTGCGCGTGCACCTGGCCGATCCTCTGCGCGATCTGCTCGGGATCCGCGCCGATCCGCTCGCCTGGACGCTGCGCGCGGCGATGCAGCGCATCGCGAGCGCCGGCGCCGGTGTGATCGTGATCCTGCGCGAGCGCGAGGCGCCGAACGATCTGCTCGACTCGGTCCGCTCACTCGGAGCGGCGCCCGAGGCCGACGGTGCGGCCCGTGCCGCGCGCCGCGAAGGAGGGGTGCTGAAGACCTTCGGCATCGGCGCGCAGATCCTGAAGGACCTCGGCGTGCGGCGGATGCGCGTGCTGTCGGCACCGAAGCAGATTCACGGCATCGCGGCCTTCGGCCTGGAAATTGACGGATACGTCGGAGAAGACGCGTGAGCACCGTGCGACTCATCGAAGGACAGACGACGGCCCGCGGCCGCAAGGTGGCCGTGGTCGCGGCGCGGTTCAACGAGTTCATCGTGGCGAGCCTGCTCAAGGGCGCCGAGGCCTCCTGGGCGCGGCACGGCGGAGTGCTCGAGGACTTGCTCGTGGTCCGTGTGCCGGGGGCATTCGAGCTGCCGGTGGCGGCGCGCAAGCTGGCCGCGAGCGGCCGGTACGACGCGGTGGTGGCGCTCGGCTGTGTGATCCGCGGCGGCACGCCGCATTTCGAATACGTCGCCGGTGAATGCGCCGGTGGCCTGCAGCGTACGGCGCTCGAGACGCTCGTGCCGGTGAGCTTCGGGGTGCTCACCGTCGAGACCGTCGAGCAGGCGATCGAACGGGCTGCGACCAGCCAGGGTGACAAGGGCGGGGAGGCCATGGAGGCGGCGTTGGAAATGGCGGACGTGTTCGCCCAGCTCGGGTCGTGATGGACGTGCACTCCTCGACACACACGTTTTCCCGCCAGCGCGCCACGGCGCGCAAGCTTGCATTGCAGGCGTTGTACCGCTGGCAGATCAACGAATGCCCCTGGCAGGATCTGATACAGGAGTTCGGTGCGGCCGAGGACATGCCGCGCGCCGACCAGGAGTACTTCCGCGAGCTGCTCGAGGGGATCTGCGGCGCGCGCACGGCACTCGATGAGCAGCTCGCGGCGTTCATCGACCGCAGTCCGGCGTTACTCGATCCGGTCGAGCATGCGGCGCTGCTGATCGGCCTGTACGAGCTGGTGCACCGACTGGACGTACCCTACAAGGTCGCCATCAATGAGGCGGTCTCGCTCACGAAGCGATTCGGGGCGACCGACGGGCACAAGTACGTCAACGCAGTGCTCGATAGAGCCGCGCGCGAACTGCGTCCGGCGGAACGTTAATACGCTCTTCCTGCGCCGTTACGCGCATGGCATTGTCTGAATTCGATCTGATCGACCGCTATTTCCGCCGCAGCGGTGCGGTGCGAGCCGATGTGCCTCTCGGCGTCGGCGACGATGCGGCGCTGCTCGAGTGTCCGCCCGGGATGACGCTCGTGGCCGCAGTCGACACGCTGGTCGACGGAGTGCATTTTCCGCGCGGCTGCCGGCCGGACTCGGTCGGACATCGGGCGCTGGCGGTGAATCTGAGCGATCTGGCCGCCATGGGGGCTCAGCCCGCCTGGGCGCTGCTGGCGCTGACGCTGCCGGCGGTCGAGACCGAATGGCTCGAGGGATTTGCCGCAGCATTCAGTTCACTGGCGCTGCGGTATGGGGTCGCGCTGGTCGGCGGCGACACCACTCAGGGCCCGCTCGCGGTCTCGGTGACGCTGCTCGGATGGGTGCCGGCGGGCGATGCGCTGCGGCGCAGCGGCGCCGCCCCGGGGGACGCGCTGTTCGTCTCCGGGACGCCGGGCGATGCGGCGGCAGGGTTGGCCCTGGAACAGGGTCGCCTCGCCGCCGAGGCCACCCGCGAGTCCCTGCGCGAGCGCTTCCTCTTTCCCGAGCCGCGCGTCGCGCTCGGAGCGCGGCTGCGAGCGCATGCGAGTGCGTGCATCGACGTGTCGGACGGACTGCTGGCCGACGCTCTGAAGCTCGCGCGCGCCAGCGGTTGCGGACTCGAGCTCGAGGCGGCCCGGCTGCCGTTGTCGGCGCCGCTGCGCGCACTCGGGTCCCCGCAGGCCCGGTCGTTCGCGCTCACCGGCGGCGACGATTACGAACTGTGCTTCACGGTCCCCGTACAGCACCTGGAGCGGCTGGAGGCGGATTTGCCGAGCGCGCAGTGGGGGTACACGCGCATCGGAACGATGTGCGTCGAGGCGGGGGCGCACGTCCGGGATGAGAGCGGGGTGAAGTCCGTGGCGGCCCCGGGGTACGATCATTTCGCCGGCCCGTGAGGGCGTCGTTATGTAAAGCGTGCGCCGCGATCCGGTCGGCCAATTCATGGGGCACATCACAGCGCATCGGTGCGCTCCGGCCCTATGCTGCAGTGTGCAACACCACTCGCTGCGAACCATGCCCGCCCACGCTCCAGGATCCGCCGTGCATCCGCGCACCAGTGAGCGCAGCGCTCCGGAGCGGATCGGCAAGTACGAAGTCATCAAGGAAGTCGGGCGCGGCAGCACCGGCGTGGTCTATCTGTCGCACGACGCCTACTACGGGCGCGATGTGGCCATCAAGGTCTACAACGTCGATACCGGCGCGGACGATCAGCGTGCCCGCGCTGCGCGCAAGATGTTCCTCTCCGAGGCGCATCTGGTCGGCATGCTGCAACACCCGTACGTGCTGCCGATCTACGATGCCGGTGAGGAGAATGGGCGCTACTACATCGTCAGCGAATACGTGCACCATGCGCGCACGCTCACGACCTATTGCCGACCTGACAACCTGCTCCCGCTGAATGACGTCATCGAGATCATCTTCAAGTGCGCCAAGGCACTGCACTATGCGCACACGCGCGGAGTGATCCACCGGGACATCAAGCCCTCGAACCTGCTGCTCACGCAGGAGGGCGAGGTGCGCATCATCGACTTCGGCATCGCGCTGGTGTCGGATGCGGACATCTCGCGCATCGAGGGCATCGCCGGCAGTCCCTCGTACATGTCTCCGGAGCAGGTGCAGAGCCTGGATCTGACGGCGAGTTCGGACATCTACTCCCTCGGCGCGGTGATGTACGAGTTGCTCACCGGGACGCGGCCGTTTCGGGCCGGCAACCTGCAGAAGCTTCTGCACCAGATCGTTTACGCCACGCCGCCGCCGATCCACAAAGTGCGCGCCGATGTGTCCGAGGGACTCGAGAACATCGTCGTGACGGCGCTGCAGAAGGATCCGCAGAAACGTCAGCGCACCGGACTTGAGCTCGCCGCGGAGCTGGCGCGCGCGCACCATCGGCTGCGCCAGAGCAATCTGCGCCTGGATTTGCAGGAGCAATTCAGCGTTCTGCGGCGGCTGAAATTCTTCCACGAGTTCTCGCACCCCGAGGTCACCGAGGTGCTGCATGCGAGCGCCTGGCAGCAGTATGCGGTCGATGAGGAGATCGTGCGCGAGGGCGAACTCGATGACCGCTTCTACATTCTGGTCTCCGGTCGCTGCGCCGTGCAGCGGCGTGGCGCTCAAATCGCCATGCTCGAAACCGGCGATTGCTTCGGGGAGGCGAGCTACGTTCCCGGTGCGAAACGCACGGCCACGGTGCGCGCCGTGACGGCGGTCACCGTACTGAAGGTGAGCGCCACCCAACTCGAGCAGGTGTCGGTTTCCTGCCAGCTGCGCTTCAATCGGGTCTTTCTGCGCAGCCTGATCGCGCGTCTGCAGGGCGATTCCCACTAGCGCTCGAGGCCTGCGGCCGGAGCAGGCGTGCGCGCGCAGCGCGGCTCTCCCCAATGGGCACCTATTTCTCCGGCAGGAGAGGCGCCGGCAGTGCGCGCGGCACGGGCGCGGACGGGACCACGGACGATCGGGAGTGTCCCCGTGCGATCTCCTCCAGGCTGCGGCCGGCCGATTCCTGCCCGGTCAGCACCGTCAGGAGCGAGGCGATCAACTGAGCGGCCGCGATCACCAGCAGCAACGGTCCGATCCCCCACGAACGCTGCAGGATCGGGAAGAGAAAGACGCTCGTAGCCGCGCCGATTCGCGAAAACGACGTGGCCAGTCCGTGCGCCGAGGCTCGCAGGTCGGTCGGAAACAGTTCGACCGGGAGGACCCAGGTGGTGATGTCCGGGAACGCGTTGGCGAGTTTCACGAACAGGATGCACGCCGCGATCGGAACGATCGCGCTCGTGCCGCTCATGGAGATCAGTCCCAGGGCGGCCATGCCGGCAGCGAGGCCGAGAAAGCCCATGCTCTGGGCGCGGATCCTGCCACAGCGTTCGATCCAGCCGGCGACGAACACAAAGCCGAGCGTGCCGAGGCTCGACAGTGCCGCCGAGAGCAGAATGCTGCCGCCGAAGGAGCGCATGCCGAACGCGATGAGGAGCGTCGGTATATAGATGCTGAAACCGTAATCCACCATGTCCATCAGGAACCACGGTAAGGTGATCAGGGCGGTCCGCCGCAGGTACGGTCGCGTGAACAGCTCGCGCCAGCGGCCCTGAGGGGCACTCTCTCGGCCGCTGTGCGCGCCGTCGTCGGCCGGCAGCTCTGCGAGGTCGGCGTCCGGGTGGAATCTGCGCAGGGCGGCCAGCGCTTGGTCGGGGTTGCGCTTGCGCAGCAGCCAGCGCGGGGATTCCGGCAGCGTCCGACGCAGGATCAGCAGCGCGAGCGCCGGCACCGCTCCGGAGGCGAACAGAATGCGCCAGGCGTCCGGACCGAAGTGCGCGAGCAGAAAGCCGACGAGCATCGCCGCGACGCTGCCGGCATAGAAGAACAAGCCGAACGACCACGTCATCATCGAGCCGCGCCGCGTGCGCGGAGCGAACTCCGCCAGGAAAGTCGCGCTCAGCGGGTAGTCGATGCCGATACCGACACCAACCAGCATGCGAAAGATGAACAGGGAGGCGAAGTTCCAGGCCACCGCCGACAGCAGCGCTGCGACGAAGAACGTCGCAATGTCGATCATATAGAGCCACTTGCGTCCATACAGATCGGCACAACGTCCGCCGACGGCTCCCCCGATCATCGCCCCGAGCAGCGTGGAGGCAGCCAGAAGGCCGAGCGCCGCGGGTGTCAGGTGCCAGGCGGGGGCGATGAACACGATGGCCACGGCCATCATCGCCGAGTCGTATCCGTCGAGGAAGACACCCAGACCGGAACTGAAGATCAAGCGCACGTGCGCCCGCCTCGGACTGAGTTCATCAAGGTAGGACTCGATCTGCGTCACGATCCGACTCCTCCGGGCCGCCGCCGGCGCGGGCGAACGATCCGCCCCGTGCAAGGTGCTCGAGCGCTCCGAGTACGGCGCCTGCGGCCCACGGTGGAGCTCTGCTCTCGGACGGGCAGAATTCCACACGCGTTGAATGTTGACGCGAAGCGGACATGTTTCGCGAACACGTCACGCCGGCGTTGCGTTGTGGCTCGTCGTTCGGTTGAATCAGGAGTTCAGCCGACGACCGGCTCGATGGTAGGTGCGCAACGTGACCGATATGTGAAGCGCAACGAGCTTCGGCACGCGCCGTGATCCGTGATCAGAGTCAGCGCGCGTATTTGTTCGCGAATGTCTCGATGTCCAGAGCGCGCAGATCGGGCAACGCATCCCGCAGGCGAGGCTCTGCCCAGTCCCACCACGCGAGCTCGAGCAGACGCTCGGCCGTGCGCGAATCACACCGCATGCGCAGCACGCGTGCGGGCACGCCGACGACCATGGCAAACGGCGGCACGTCGTGCGTGACCACGGCCGCGCTGCCGACCGCAGCGCCGGCGCCGATGGTGACTCCGGGCATGATGAGCGCATTGTGGCCGAGCCACACGTCGGGCCCGATGGTGACCGCGTCGCGTGCGCGCCAGGCGAAGAAGTCCGCATCGTCCGGCAGCGCGAAGCCATAGGAATGGCTGCGGTAGGTGAGGTGATGCAGTGTCGCGCGCCACCAGGGGTGATTGCTCGGATTGATGCGCACGCCGGTTGCGATGTTGCAAAACTTGCCGATTCGCGCATGGAGGATCTGGTTGTCCCCCATGGCATAACTCCAATCCTCGAATTGACTGTGCGCGACGCTCGAGCGCGGTCCGAGGTAGGTGTAGCGCCCGAAATCCGACTCGCTCACCCAGGCGGTCGGATCGATCTCGGGGGCCGGTTGGATCGCTCGTCCTGCCGACCAGGGATTCGGCGGCGTGCCGCAGTTAATGCGCTGCATGGGTGCCGGCAGGGGTGTGGACCGCGGAATTTCGACTTGCGGTGAGCACGGGACGATGCGCTCAGGCGACCTGGCGGCCCTGACGCCACAGCGTTCGCACCAGCGGCTGCACGCGGCTCGCCGCATTGAGCAGGGGGCGGATGCGGACCAGATCGGCGCGTAACCCGACGGCGAGCCGCCCCCGGTCGTTCAGTCCGAGTGCGTCGGCCGGCTGGCGCGTGACCATCGCGAAGCACTGGGCGAGCGGGAGGTTCAACTCGTGGTGCAAGCCGAATACGGCGCTGATCAGACTGCCCGGTACGTAGTCGGACGACAGGATGTCGAGCAGTCCGTCGCGGGCCAGTTCCGCGGCCGCAACGTTCCCGGAATGCGAGCCACCGCGCACCACGTTCGGGCCGCCGAGGACCGTGGCAAGACCAAGGTCCCGTGCGGCTTGCGCAGCGGGTCGGGTCGTCGGGAACTCGCAGATCACGGCCCCGTCACGGTACGCCTCCTGCACGTGCTCGGCCGTGGTGTCGTCATGACTCGCCAGTGCGATGTCCTGGCGGCGGCAGTAGTCCACGAAATGCTGACGGTGCGGCTCGGCATAGCGCCGCTGCATCTCCAGAGCATCGGCCACTCTCGCCTCGTACTTCGCCGCGCTCCATCCCTTCTTGCCCGTGTAGTAGATGCGCGCGTGCTCGACGTTCTCCCACTGTCGCTGGCCGGGCGTGTGATCCATCAATGATACGAGGCGCAGGCGCGGATGACCGCGAAACGGCTCGAACAGCTCTACGGTGTTGGGCGCCGGCAGCTCGCAGCGCACGTGCAGGAAGTGCTCGGCGCGCAGAGCGTCTTGCTCGCTACAGTGCTGCAGGCTCGAGAGCAGAGTGTCCCAGGCGCTGCCGCGCACGCTGTCGCTGTCCGTCTCGCCGACCCCGAGCGCATCGAGTACGGTGGTGATGCCCGCGCAGGCAACTTCCGCATCATGCGCGAGCAGGGCGGGAACCTCCGCCCAGCTCACCTTGGGTCGGGGCATCAGATGTCGTTCCAGATTGTCGGTGTGCAGCTCGATCAGTCCGGGAGCGAGTAGATCACCTTCGAGGTCGCGTGCGCCCGGTACCGATGTGCGACCGGTGTCGATCGAGGTGATGCCGGTGGCGTCGAATCCGAGCGTACCGAGCAGGATTTCGTTGTCCAGCACCAGCCGGGCGTTGGTGATCAGCGTCGCGCTCATGCCGCGGTCCTGAACGGCTCGATGCGGACTCGGCGTGTCGCCACTTTTTCCGAAATCATCGGATCGTGGAACACGCCGATGATCCCCGCGCCGCGTGCCCGGGCTTCATTGATCATCTGCAGCACCACCTCGGTGTTGGCGGCATCGAGCGATGCGGTCGGTTCATCGAGGAGCAGCAGGGGACGCGGCTTGATCAGGCTGCGGGCCACGTTGATGCGCTGCTGTTCGCCGCCGGAGAATGTTGCCGGGGGGAGGGGCCACAACTGTCGGCCGATGTTCAGACGCTGCAGCCACCGTGCGGCTTCAGCGCGCGCGCTCTGTAGCGCGTCGCTGTCCGGTGCCAGGATGCGCTCGAGGGGTGCGCCGCCGTGCGGTTCTTCAGGGCCGAGGAGCGGCTCGGCCACGATGTCCAGTGCTGCGATCCGCGGAATGACGCGCAGGAACTGGCTGACGTAGCCGATGGTGTCGCGTCGGGCGGCGACGACGGCGCGCGGCGAGGCGCCGGTGAGTTCCAGTTCCTGCGGCGTGCCGGGGAACAGCCGGATATGCCCGGCGCTGGCGCGATAGTTCGCATAGATCAGCTTCAGCAGCGTGCTCTTGCCCGTCCCGGAGGGCCCATCGAGAACCACGCACTCACCCGGGTGGATGCTGAGGTGGACGTTCTCCAGGACGCGCAGCACGATCCCGTTCTGATGGTGCAGGGTGAATTGCTTGGCGAGTGCCTCGAGCTGCAAGAGCGGCAGCCTCGGTGCGACGGAGTCGTTCATGGCGGCAGCACCGAGGCGACGAGCAGCTGGGTGTAGGGGTGGGACGGATCATCGAGCAGTTGGTCGGTGAGCCCCGCCTCGACGACCCGGCCACCCTGCATGACCATCATGCGGTCCGCCAGCAGTCGGGCCACCGCGAGGTCGTGGGTGACCAGCACGGCGGCGAGCCCGAGCTGGCGCGTGAGCTGGCGCAGCAGATCGAGCAGCCGGGCCTGCACCGACACATCGAGGCCCGAGGTCGGCTCATCGAGGAAGACGAGCCGGGGCAGCGTCACCAGGTTGCGGGCGATCTGCAGTCGCTGACGCATGCCCCCTGAGAATGTCGCCGGCGTATCGTCGATGCGGCTCGGATCGATCTCGACGCGCTCGAGCCACTCGAGCGCCAAGCGGCGCAGCCGGCCGTAGTGACGTTCGCCGAGCGCCATGGGCCGCTCGACCACGTTGGCGCCGGCCGAGACGTTCATGCGCAGTCCGTCCGCGGCACTCTGGTGCACCAGGCCCCAATCGGTGCGGGTGAGCGCGCGGCGCCGTCCCTCGGTGAGGCGGTAGATGTCGTGCACCCCGCCGTCGCGCAGGTTGAAGAGCACCTCACCGTCATCCGGTGCGTGCAGACCGGAGAGGACCTGCAGCAGCGTGCTCTTGCCCGACCCGGACTCCCCGACGATCGCCAGCACCTCGCCGGGCCACAAGTCGAAGGACACCTGATCCACGGCGGCTCGGGCCCCGTAGCATCGGCGCACGGCACGCACCTGCAGGAGCGCGGCGTTGGGGTCACTTCGAGCCATGGGAGGGCTCTGGGGCCGTCGCGCGCGCTTGCCGCGTGGCGCAATAGTGCGAGTCGGAGCAGACGAACATCCTCGTGCCGCGGTCGTCCGTGACCCATTCGTCGAGGAAGCTGTCGGCGGCGCCGCACAGCGCGCAGGCGCTCGCCCAGCGCTGAATCGAGAAGGGATGATCGTCGAATGCGAGGCTGGTGACCGCAGTGTAGGGCGGGACGGCGTAGATGCGCTTCTCGCGCCCGGCGCCGAACAGCTGCAGGGCCGCGGACCGGTGCATCTTGGGATTGTCGAATTTCGGAATCGGTGAGGGCGACATGACATACCGCTCATTGACCCGCACCGGATAGTCGTAGGTCGTGGCGATGTGGCCGTAGCGGGCGATGTCTTCGTAGAGTTTCACGTGCATCAGGCCGTACTCGGCGAGCCCGTGCAGCGTGCGGGTCTCGCTGCGGCGCGGCTCGAGCCGCTGCAACGGTTCAGGCGCCGGCACCTGGTACACGAGGATCTGACCCTCGCGCAGTGGGGTCTCGGGAATCCGGTGCCGGGTCTGGATGATGTCTGCCGCGCGGGTATCGGTGGTGACCGCGACCCCAGCGGTGCGCTGGAAGAAGTGGCGGATGTTCACCGCGTTCACGGTGTCATCGGAACCCTGATCGATGACCTTCAGCGTGTCGGTGGGCCCGAGGATTGCTGCCGTGACCTGGATACCGCCGGTTCCCCAGCCGTACGGCAACGGCATCTCGCGCGAACCGAACGGCACCTGGTGACCGGGAATGCACACCGCCTTGAGCAGGGTGCGGCGGATCATGCGCTTGGTACGCTCATCGAGGTACGCAAAGTTGACGTGCGGGTCGCGCGCCGCAAAGATCGCCGCCGTATCGCTCATGACTCACTCTGCTGCACGGTGTCCGCCGCACGCATGCGCCGCACCAGTTCGAGCTCGGATTGGAAGTCGACGTAATGCGGCAGCTTCAGATGCTGAACGAACCCGGAGGCTTCCAGATTGTCGCTGTGTGAGAGCACGAACTCCTCCATCTGTGCGGGCGACTCTATAGCCTCGCCGAGCTCCGGCGCGCGCAGCGCTCGGTCGACCAGACTCATCGCCATCGCTTTGCGCTCGCTGTGTCCGAAGGCGAGTCCGTAACCGCGAGTGAATTGCGGGGGTTGCCGTGCGCTGCCGGCGAACTGATTGATCATCTGGCACTCAGTGAGCGCCACATCGCCGATCGACACCGGGAAGCCGAGTTCTTCCGGGATCACTTCCACCTCGACGCTCCCGAAACGCACTTCTCCGGCAAAGGGATGCGTGTGTGCATAGCCGCGTTGCGAGGAGTAGGCCAACGCGAGCAGGAAGCCTTCGTCGGCCCGCGCGAGGTTTTGCAGGCGAGCGGCTCGCGGAGCCGGGAAGCGCATCGGCTCACGGGTCAGATCGATCGGCTCGGGATCCGCGGCAGAGAGCGGCTGCGGCTCGATGAGCCCCTCGCGATCGAGCAGGTCGAGGACGCCCGGGTAAATGCCCGCGGTGGTCGCTGCCGGTGTGCGCGGTGCGGGAGGCACGGGGGTTCCGGCCAGCAGCGCAAAGTCCAGCAGCCGTTGGGTGTAGTCGTAGGTCGGGCCGAGAATCTGTCCGCCCGGCAAATCCTTGAAGGTGGCCGAGATGCGTCGCCACAGTCGCATCCGCGTCGTCTCGATCGGCACGCTGTAGCCGAATCGCGGCAGCGTCGTGCGGTAGGCGCGCAGCAGGAATATGGCCTCGACGACGTCGCCGGCGGCCTGCTTCAGCGCCAATGCGGCCAGCTCCGGATCGTACAGGGAGCCCTCGCTCATGACTCTGTCGACCGCCAGGCGCAGCTGCGCGTGAATCTGCGCAGCGGAGAGCTCCGGCAGCGCCGGATCGCCACGGCGCAACTCGGCGAGCAACGCGTGGCTGTTCTGAATCGCGACTTCTCCGCCCTTGACGGCAACGTACATCCGTTCAGCCCTCGATGCTCGTGGTGCGCGGCAGTCCCGCCACGCACTCGCCTGCACACAGCAGCAGATCGATGCCGCGCGGAAACGCCGCATGGTTGGCGCGCCATTGCGCGAGGAACGTCGCGTCCAGACCGCGCACCGTCAGCGGCTGCGTCCGCTCGATTCCCGGCCCCTGCAGCCGCCAGCCTGGGGTGTCCCCGAGTGCCTCCACTTGAACGAGGCAGGTCGCGGCGGTCTCCGGCTCGAACTCGCTGCCGGCGGGCAGGTGTTCGAACGGCGGCATCTGATCGGCATCGCTC
The DNA here is from genome assembly GCA_021834525.1 of Pseudomonadota bacterium. GTDB lineage: Bacteria > Pseudomonadota > Gammaproteobacteria > Steroidobacterales > Steroidobacteraceae > 13-2-20CM-66-19. The sequence continues at coordinate 51,919 of JAKBDK010000013.1, forward strand.
CAGAGGAATTGGGCTTCGCGCAGTTCACTCACGATGCGACAGCCGGTGTGAAAGCGCAGCCAGGCGGCCGCCGAGCCGTGCGCCAAACGCGGCGCGAGCCACAACGTGCAATCCGGATCGAGCAGCGCCAGCAGCAGCGCGGCGGCCGCGGGCGCCGCCCCGCTCGGGTGCGGCGCGTCGCTCGCCACCCGCTGTATTCGACCGGGTCGGGCGAACGCATTCAAGGCCGCGCGAAACACCGCCTGACTGGCGAGCGGTGGATCGCTGAACCCCGGTCCCACGGCGTTCAGATCGAGCGGGGTGCCGCCGGTCGCGGCGTTCATGACGGCGGCGGCTCGGTGGGCTCACCGACACTCTCGCGCGCGGCGGTGAAGAACTCGACCCGCGTCGCACGGGCCTTCTCGTCCTGTGCCGCCTGCCGTTCGGCCAACCCCTCGGCGATGCGAGTGAGCAGGTCCGTCGGCAGCCGCGCTCGGCTGAGCGGATCCTGCAGGAGAGCATCCGCCGTGGCCGCCAGTTCGGCGTGGCGTGCCGAGCGCCCGAGAACGTAGGCGACACCGACGTGTTCGCAGCGCACGCGCTCCGGGTCCGTGCGCAGGGCACAGCGGGTGACGGTGACTTCGCCGAGGTTGAAGCGCTCGCCGTTGCCGCCGATTCGGCCCTGGACCATCACCAGACCCGACTCCGGGCGGCGCAACCAACGGGGCTGTGCACCGGCGAGATCTGCGAGGTACGCCTCGAGCATCTGCAGCGGGGCGCGACTGAGTAAGCGCATCCAGGTCTGGCGCGACGGGGCGGTGAGCACTGCAGCGATGCCATCGTCTTGCAACATGTCGATGCTATCTATGGTGGTATAGACAACTTCAGAGCCACGGCAGCTTAGGAGCAGCGTGTTTACCTTTTATGACAGCAGCGATCCGCGGGTCTGATTTTCGCAGCGCCCTGCGGCGCGATTGCGCCTGGTCGCGAGTCGCGGGGGAAGTGACGCGGAACATTCGCGTCGGGGCCTATCCTCCGGGTGCGCGTTTACCGGCGGCAAGCGAGCTGGCGGAGCGCTTCAGCGTCAACCGACACACCGTGCGACGGGCGATCGCGGAGCTCGCGGCCCGTGGCGTCGTGCGGGTCGTGCAGGGCAGCGGTACTTACGTGCAGGAGTTTGCGCTGGAGCTGATGTTGGGAAGACGGACGCGCCAGTCGATGAGTCTGCAGCAGGCGGGTGTTCGGGGCACGCTGCGCGTGCTCGATGCGGTGCGCATGCGCGCGCCGGCGCAGGTGGCGCGGGCGCTGCAGATCGCGCCCCGCGAGCCGGTTCTGCGCGTACAGACCCTCGGTGAAGCCCGGCGGCGCGTGCTGCATGTGAGTGAGCGCTTCTTTCCGCTGCCGCGCTTCCTGGGACTGGATGAGCGGATCAGGCGCTGCGGTTCCATCACGCAGGCGTTTGCCGAGTGCGGGGTGATCGACTACCTCCGGCGCGACAGCCGCGTTAGTGCGGTGCTGCCGGCCGAGCAGATCGCGGTGCTGCTGCGGCAGGCGACGTGTCGCCCGGTGCTGCGGGTCGAGAGCCTCAATGAGGATCTCGAGCGGCGACCGATCGAATATGCGCTGGCCCATTTTGCCGGTGATCGTGTCGGGCTTCGGGTGAAGGCGGATGAGTGACGCGAAGGAGAGCGCAGCGGTCACGGCAGGGGCGTATCGGTGGGCGGTGTATTTCTCACCGCCGCCGCAGTCGCCGTGGGCCCGTGCGGGCGCCGGCTGGCTCGGACGTGATGTCGATGGCGGGACCTGCGGGCCCGCGCCGCGCATCGCCGGCTGGAGCGCACAGACCTGGTCGTGGGTGACGGCGGCGCCGCGCCGGTACGGCTGGCACGGGACGCTGCGCGCGCCGTGGCGCCTGGCGCCAGGATGTGGCTCGGCCGAGGTGCTGAGCGTCTTGAGGACGCTGGCGGCGCAGACGGCCCCGTTCGATCTGCCGCCGCTGCGTCTGGGCAGTCCTGACGGCTTCCTCGCCCTGCAACCGGTGCGCCCCTGCGCCGCGCTGCAGGCCGTGGCGGAGGCCTGCGTCGTGCGGCTGCAACCGATGGCCGCGCCCCTCACGCCGGCCGAGCTCGAGCGCTACGGCGCCCGTGGATTGAGTCCGCGTCAGCAGCAGTATCTGCGCGCCTGGGGGTATCCGTACGTGCTCGAGGAATTTCACTTTCACATGACGTTGACGGAGCGGCTGGAGCCGCTCTCGGCGGCCCAGCGTGCCGCGCTGCAGGCCGCGGCGGCCGCGTGTTTCGATCCGTTGCCGCAGCCCTTGCGCGTCGATGCGCTGTCGCTCTTCGCCCAGCCGCAGCCCGGCTCCCCGCTGCGACGGGTCGCTCGCGTGCCGCTCGGGGCCGGCGGCGCGAGTGAATCGTGACCGGATCCGGGGCGCGGCTCGTTTATCTGATCGGTCCCTCGGGCGCGGGCAAGGACACGGTGCTGCGCTGGCTGGTGACGCATCAACCGCAGCCGCAGCGGCTGCACGTGGCGCGGCGCACCATCACGCGATCGGCGGACGATGCGAGTGAGTTGCACGAGGCGGTGACGCCGGCGGAGTTCGCGCGGTTGCTGCGCGCCGGAGCATTCGCGCTTCACTGGGACGCCCATGGGTTACGCTACGGCATTCGCCGTGAAGCTCTGCTGCCGCTCGACAGCGGCGCCAGCGTGCTCGTCAACGGTTCGCGTGCGGCGCTCGACGAGGCGCGGCGACGCTACCCGGACCTCTTCGTGGTGCAGATGACGGCCGAAGCGAAGCTGCTGCGGCAGCGGTTGCTGGCGCGCGGCCGGGAGATGCCGGAGGTGATCGAGGCACGGCTGAGCCGCAGCGCGCTGTTGCCCGTGGTCAATGTCGATGCCGTGATTCGCAACGAGGGGACCCCGGAGCAGGCCGGCAGGCTCCTGATCGAGCTGCTCGAACCCTAGGCTGCCGCCGCCGCTCTGCCGGGCGCGCTCACCGGTGCAGGGGCGCCGGTGCTGCGGACCGCTGCGCTTCGCCACACTCTGCGGTACGCTACCGGCCCGTGCACATCCTGCTCATCGAGGACGATGTCGAGGCCGCGAAGTTTCTCGTCAAGGGACTGCGCGAGAGCGGCTATGTCATCGATCATGCGGCCGGCGGGCGCGAGGGTCTCGAGCGGGCGCTCGCGGGCAGATTCGATCTGATCATCACCGATCGGATGCTGCCGAAGATCGACGGGCTGGAGATCATCCGTCAGCTGCGCGTGGCGGGACTGGCCACCCCGGTGCTCGTCCTGAGCGCCCTCGGCAGCGTCGATGATCGGATTCGCGGCCTGAAGGCCGGCGGCGATGATTACCTGACCAAGCCGTTTGCGTTCGATGAGCTGCTGGCGCGCATCGAGGCGCTGCTGCGCCGACGGGCCCGCGCCAGCGAGAGCACGCTCCTTGAGGTTGCGGATCTGAAGTTCGACCTGCTGACCCGGCAGGTGATGCGCGGCGGGCGCGAGATCGATCTCACCGCGCGCGAGCAGAAGCTGCTCGAGTTTCTGATGCGCCGGGCCGGGCAGGTCGTCACCCGCATGATGCTGCTCGAGGGCGTGTGGGATCTGCACTTCGATCCACAGAGCAACGTGGTCGATGTGCACATCAGTCGGCTGCGCCAGGCCGTCGATCGTGGCTCGGATCGCCCGCTCATCCACACGGTGCGCGGTGCCGGCTACGTGCTGCGCGAAGAGCCATGAGGTGGCCGAGACCCCGCGGTCTGTTTCAGACCACGGCGTTCCGCATGTCGATGGGCTACACGCTGCTGGTCACGCTGGCCGTCGGGGTGACCCTCGGCACCACGTACCTGCTCACGCAGCGCATTCTGCGCGACAACGTCGATCTGATCATCACCACCGAGCTCAACAGCCTGCAGGATCAGTACGTATTGCGCGGAGTGCACGGTGTGACTGCCGAGATCAACGTGCGCATCGACAGCTGGGGCCGCATCGGCTCGGTGTACATGCTCGCCAGTCCGCGCTTCAAGCGCATCGCGGGCAATGTGACCAACTGGCCGTTCGATGGCGCTCCGCGCGAGCGTTGGCCGGAGTTTCGCATCGAGTCGATCGAGCCCGGGCAGCGCTCCGTGCACCCGGTGCGTGCCGCGGTACGCCAGCTGTCCAACGGCGACTGGCTGCTCGTCGGCACCGATATGTCGCAGGACGAGCGCTACGCTCAGGCGTTCAAGACCGCCACGCTCTGGGGCATGGGGCTGTCGGTGCTGGTGGCGGCGATCGCCGGGTTCGCCTTCAGTTTTCGCCTGAGCCGGCGCGTCGGGGCGGTGACCGAGACCTGCGTGCGCATCATGAGTGGGGAGCGTTCGCGGCGCCTGCCGGTCGCCGGCAGTCGCGACGAGTTCGATGCGCTCGCCGTGTCGGTCAATCGCGTGCTGGATCGGCTCGAGGAGCAGTCCCTCACGCTGCGCGCGACGTTCGACAGCGTCGCGCACGATCTGCGTGCGCCCCTGCAGCGGTTGCGCGGACGGATGGATGCGGTGCTGCGTCTGGCGGACCTGCAACCGGAACTGCGCGAGCCGGTCGAGTCGGCGCTGCGCGAGGTCGATAGGCTGCAGCGCACGCTCGCGACGCTGCTGCAGATTGCGCTGGCGGAGTCCGGCGCGCCGCTGGCGGCGGTGTCACGGGTGAACCTCTCGGCGCTGGTCGGGGAATTGGTCGAACTGTTCGAGCCGGTCGCGCGCGAGCGCGGTCTTGCGCTCACCGGACATGCGGATGCGGGGGTGTTCGTCGAAGGCAACCGCCAGCTGCTCGCCCAGCTGATCAGCAATCTCGTGGAGAACGCGCTGAAGTTCGTGCCCGCCGGCGGGCGGATCGAGATTGGGCTCGAGCGGCACGGGGCGCTGGCGCATCTGGCCGTGAGCGACAATGGGCCGGGAGTGCCCGCCGAGCAGCGCCGCCGGGCCGGTGAGCCGTTCGCGCGCATCGGCCCGCGCGCCGATGCCGGCGGCGGGCTCGGGCTGCTGCTGGTCGGAGCGATCGCGCGGCTGCACCGTGCCGCGTTCGCGCTCGAGGACAACGAGCCGGGGCTGCGCGCGCTGGTCGAACTGCCGCTCGCGGCGCCGCCGGACTGAGTGCGCCGCCCTCAGGCGTCCTTGCGCTTGTCGCGCTCGATCAGCGCATACGCCGAGTGGTTGTGGATCGACTCGAAGTTTTCCGACTCGACCACGTACGCGACGATGCGCGCCTCGGCGTTCAGCCGCGTCGCCACGTCGCGCACCATGTCCTCGACGAACTTCGGGTTGTCGTAGGCGCGCTCGGTCACGTACTTCTCGTCGGGGCGCTTGAGGATGCCGTACAGCTCGCACGAGGCTTCCTGCTCGGCGATCTCGATCAGCTCCTCGATCCACATGTGGTCGAGCAGCTGCGCGGTGATGGTGACGTGCGAGCGCTGATTGTGCGCGCCGTAGTCGGAAATGCGCTTCGAGCAGGGGCACAGGCTCGTCACCGGCACCACCACGCGAACCCACAGGTCGGTCACCCCGTCGTGCCGCTCCCCGATGAGACTCGCCCGGTAGTCCATCAGGCTCTCCACGCCACTCACCGGCGCGCGCTTCATGATGAAGTACGGGAAGCTCATCTCGATGTGGCCGGCGTCGGCTTCGAGCCGCTCGGCCATGCTCTCGAGCATGTGACGGAACGATTCGACCGAGATTTCCCGCTCGGCGTGCAGGATCTCGACGAACCGCGACATGTGCGTGCCCTTGAAGTTGTGCGGCAGGCTCACGTACATGTTGAAGGTGGCGATGGTGTGCTGTTCGCCCGCGGAGCGATCCTTCACGCGCACCGGATGGCGGATGTCCTTGATGCCCACCCGGTTGATCGGCAGGTGGCGAGTATCGGCGCGGGACTGGACGTCCTCCACCTCGGCGAGAGCCTTGGCGGCGGGCGTGCCCGATTTGGCGGAAGCGTTCATGGGCTCAAGCCTACAGGATCGGGCGCGGATTTCACCTATACCGATCGGGATACACGCCTACATGCGTGTAACCCGGCACCGCGGCACGGTGCCGGGGCGCCCCTCAGGCGCGACCGACCGAGCGGATCGCGCTGCGGGTCTGTAGCGACCACCAGCGCTCGACACCGGCCTCGAGGCTGGCCGCATCGAGTCCGGCCGCCGCCAGGCACGTCTCGCGTGAGCCGTGCTCGATGAAGCGGTCGGGAATGCCGATCTGCATCAGCGGCAGCGTCACGCCCTCGGCGGCGAGCACTTCGGCCACCGCTGAGCCCGCGCCGCCCTGCACCGCGTTCTCCTCGATGGTCACGATCGCGCTGTGTCGGCGTGCGATGTCGAGGATCAGGGCCTCGTCGATCGGCTTGATGAAGCGCATGTTGACTACGGTCGCATCGAGTTGCTCGCCAATCGTGAGCGCGTTCTGGAGCATCGGTCCGAAGGCGAGCAGGGCAAGCCCGCTGCGCCCCTCGCGCCGGATCTCCCCCTTGCCGATCGGCAGGGCACGCATGTCCTTCTCGAGCGGCACGCCGGGACCGGTGCCGCGCGGATAGCGCACCGCGGCCGGGCCCTGCACCGTGGTGGCGGTGTAGAGCATCTGCCGGCACTCGTTCTCGTCGGCCGGGGCCATGATCACCATGTTCGGAATGCAGCGCATGAAGGACAGGTCGTAACTGCCCTGGTGCGTCGCGCCGTCGCTGCCGACGAGTCCGGCGCGGTCGATCGCGAAGACCACCGGCAGGTTCTGCAGCGCCACGTCGTGAATCAGCTGATCGTAGGCGCGCTGCAGGAAACTCGAGTAGATCGCCACCACCGGTTTGAACCCTTCGGTGGCGAGTCCGGCGGCAAACGTGACCGCGTGCTGCTCGGCAATGGCCACGTCGAAGTAGCGCTCGGGGAAGCGCTTGGAGTACTCGACCATGCCCGACCCTTCGCGCATCGCCGGGGTGATCGCGATGAGGTGCGGATCGAGCTCGGCCATGTCGCACAGCCACTGCCCGAAGATCTGCGAGTAGGAGGGGCCCCGGGCCGCCTCTTTGAAGATCGTGCCGCTGGCCGGATCGAACGGGCCCGGGCCGTGCCACTTGATCGGGTCGGCTTCGGCCGGCGCGTAGCCTTTGCCTTTGCGGGTGACGACGTGCAGGAACTGCGGGCCGTGCAGCTTGCGCACATTGCGCAGCGTGCCGACCAGGGCGCGCACGTCGTGTCCGTCGAGCGGGCCGATGTAGTTGAACCCGAGTTCTTCGAACAACGTGCCGGGCAGCACCATGCCCTTCAGGTGCTCCTCGGAGCGGCGCGCCAGTTCCCACACGGTGGGCATCTGCCGCAGCACCTTCTTGCCCCCTTCGCGCAGCGTCGCGTAGAGGCGCCCGGAGAGTGCCGCAGTGAAGTAGTTCGACAGCGCCCCGACGTTCTCGGAGATCGACATGTCGTTGTCGTTGAGAATCACCAGCAGATCGGCCGGCAACGAGCCGGCGTGATTCAGGGCCTCGAAGGCCATGCCCGCGGTCATCGCACCGTCGCCGATGACGGCGACTACGCGCCGGTCCGAGCCTTCCCGCCCGGCCGCAACGGCCATGCCTAAGGCGGCGCTGATCGAGGTGCTCGAATGACCCACGCCGAACGTGTCGTATTCGCTCTCGGTGCGGCTCGGGAACGGGGCGAGGCCGCCGGCCTGCTTGATGGTGTGCAGCTGCTCGCGCCGGCCGGTCAGCACCTTGTGCGGATAGGCCTGATGGCCCACGTCCCACACCAGCCGATCGTACGGGGTGTCGTACACGTAGTGCAGCGCGACCGTCAGCTCCACCGTGCCGAGTCCGGCGGCGAAATGTCCGCCGCGCGTGCTCACGGACTGGATCAGGAACTGGCGCAGTTCCTGCGCCAGCTGCGGTAACTGGGATTCCTGCAGCTGCCGCAGATCGGCAGGCAGTCGGACCGGGTCGAGCAGAGGGTAACTTTGGGGGGCGCTCATTCGTCTCAGTGTACACTGCGCGCGCTGGGGCGCGCCCGTGTGTTGCGGTTCGACAACAAAAAGGGATGGGGCCGGATCCGCTTAGACGGCCGTCCCGTCACGACTGTCCGCAGCCGTGAATGGCTCGACTTGCGGCTGGCCGTCACGCTTGGTGAGGATCTCGACGCGCTGCTGGGCGGCCCTCAGAGCGCTCTGACAATGGCGCGTCAGTTCCACGCCACGCTCGAAGACGCTCAAGGCCTCCTCCAGCGGCAGGTCGCCGCGCTCGAGGCGCTCCACGACCGCCTCCAGTTCCGCCAGCGCCTGCTCGAACTCGGGAAACTGCTGATCCGGTGCCACGCCAAAATCTCCATACACGGCCGCGCTGCGGGGGTCGCGGGTCGGGCCTCATGGGGCGCACCTTATACACCGCTCGTCGAGGCGGTCAATTGCGGTTGACGCCCGGCGGGGGGGCGCTTAAAGTTTGCGCTCCTGTTAGAACCAGTCTAAATCGGAGAGCGGTATGAACCTCAAAGGCAGCAAAACCGAGCAGAACCTGAAGGACGCGTTCGCGGGCGAGTCGCAGGCCAACCGCCGGTACTTGTATTTCGCAGCCAAGGCCGACGTCGAGGGTTTCAACGACGTTTCCGCGGTGTTCCGTTCCACCGCTGAAGGCGAGACCGGGCACGCGCACGGGCATCTGGAGTATCTCGAGGCGGTGGGCGACCCGGCGACGGGCCTGCCGATCGGCGAGACGAAGCTCAATCTCAAGGCCGCCATCGCCGGGGAGACCCACGAGTACACCGACATGTACCCGGGCATGGCCAAGATGGCCCGCGACGAGGGCTTCGGCGAGATTGCCGATTGGTTCGAGACGCTGGCCAAGGCCGAGCGTTCGCACGCCAATCGCTTCCAGAAAGCCCTGGACAACCTGTAACACCTCCATGGGACCTCTCCCGGGCGGCGCGCCTGAGGCCCGCCCGGGGCAGATCCCGAAAGGTCTCTGCGCATGAGCACGACGGCCACGACGAGCGGCTCGGGCGGCCGCGAGGGCAGCCTCGAGGCGCCGACGCGTCACCCCCTGGAGTGGCGCAGCGAGGCGTTCTACGACGAACAGAGCCTCGATCAAGAGCTCGAGCGCGTGTTCGAGGTGTGCCACGGCTGTCGCCGCTGCTTCAGTCTGTGCAACGCCTTCCCCACGCTGTTCGATGCAATCGACGGCACCGAGAGCGGGGAACTCGAGGGTGTGCCGCGCAAGGTGTTCTGGCAGGTGGTCGATCACTGCTACCTGTGCGACATGTGTTTCATGACCAAGTGCCCGTACGTGCCGCCGCACCCCTGGGCACTGGACTTCCCGCACCTGATGCTGCGCGCCAAGGCCGTGCGCACCCGCAAGGAGGGCGTGAGCCTGCGCAACCGGGCGTTGGCCGCGACCGAGGCGGTCGGGCGCATCGCCGGGATTCCGGTGGTGGTGCAGCTGGTCAACGCCGTGAACCGTTCGAGCGCCGGGCGGGCGCTGCTGGAAAAAACGCTCGGTGTCGATGCGAGTGCACCGGTGCCCGAGTATCACTCGCGCACCGCGCGCAAGCGCCTCAAAGGCCTCGGCACCGTGGCATCGGCCGCAGCCGATGCCAGCCGTGCGACGCCGGAGACCACCGGCCGGGTGGCGCTGTTCACCACGTGCTACGGCAACCGCAACGAGCCGCAGCTCAACGAGGATCTGGCCGCGGTGTTCGCGCACAACGACATCGAGGTGAGCCTGCTCGCCGCCGAGCACTGCTGCGGCATGCCGCGGCTCGAACTCGGTGATCTCGAGGCCGTGGCGCGTCTGAAGGAGCAGAACATCCCGCAGCTGATTGCCGCCCTCGATGCCGGCTACGACATCGTCGCGCCGATCCCCTCGTGCGTGCTGATGTTCAAGCAGGAGCTGCCGCTGATGTTTCCCGAGGATGCCGACGTCAAGCGCGTCGCGAAGCGCATCTTCGACCCGTTCGAGTACCTCATGCTGCGCCACCGCGCCGGGGTGTTGCGCACCGACTTCAAGCACTCGCTCGGCAAGGTCAGTTACCACGTGGCCTGTCACCTGCGCGTGCAGAACATCGGATTGAAGACCCGCGACGTGCTGCAGCTCGTGCCGGACACCACCGTCGAGCCCATCGAGCGCTGCTCCGGGCATGACGGAACCTACGGGGTGAAGAAGGAATTTCGCGCCGCCTCGATGAAGATCGGTCGGCCGGTGATGAGCCGGGTCGAGGCGAGCGGCGCGGCGCACTACGCCAGCGATTGCCCGATGGCCGGCCACCAGATCGAAAGCGGGCTCGCCTCCGGCGCGCCGCCTGAGCATCCGCTGAAGCTGCTGCGGCTCGCTTACGGCCTGTAACGCCCGCGCCCAGAGGCCCTCATGCAAAAACTCACCGCCGCCGACCTGCTCACCCTCGAGCGCTACGCACGCGAGCGCACCGAGTTTCGCGCCCGCGTGCTCGAGCACAAGCGCCATCGGCAGCTTGCGGTGGGCCCGAACATGACCTGGTGCTTCGAGGACCGGCTCACCATCCAGTACCAGATCCAGGAAATGCTGCGCGTCGAGCGGATCTTCGAGCCCGAGGGAATCGCCGAGGAGCTCGGCGCCTACAATCCGCTGATTCCCGACGGCGCGAACTGGAAGGCGACCCTGCTCATCGAGTTCCCCGAGGTCCCCGAGCGACAGCGCCAGCTCGCGCAGCTGAAGGGCGTGGAGCGGCGCTGCTGGGTCGAGGTGCTCGGACTCTCTGCAGTGTACGCGCTCGCCGACGAGGATCTCGAGCGCGAGAACGAGCAGAAGACCTCGGCGGTGCATTTCCTGCGCTTCGAGCTCACTTCGGCCATGATCGGCGCACTGCGCGCCGGTGCACCGCTCGCCGCCGGGGTCGATCACGCGCACTACAGCCACCGTGTCAGTCCGGTGCCCGAGGCGGTGCGGGCGGCGCTCCTCGCCGATCTCGCCTGAGGCGCCAAATTCGCGTCTTTCGCCTGCCGTGTGCTGTAAGATTCGCGGCCCCGGGCCTTCGGCCCGCGCGAGATTCTGACCCAGCACGATGAGCCAGTCCTACACCGCCTCGGATATCGAGGTGCTGAGCGGCCTCGAGCCGGTGCGCCGCCGGCCGGGCATGTACACCCACACGTCGCGGCCGAACCACCTGGCCCACGAGGTGATCGACAACAGCGTCGATGAGGCCCTCGCGGGCTTCTGCAAGCAGATCGACGTCACGCTGTTCAAAGACGGTTCGCTGATGGTCGCCGATGATGGCCGCGGCATGCCGGTGGACATTCACCCGAAGGAAAAGGTGAGCGGCGTCGAGCTGATTCTCACGCGCCTGCACGCCGGCGGTAAGTTCTCCGACAAAGCCTATACGTTCTCCGGCGGCCTGCACGGCGTCGGCGTCTCGGTGGTCAATGCGCTCTCGAAGCGGCTCGAGTGCCGCATCCGCCGCGGCGGCAAGGAGTACGGCATCGGGTTCGCCGACGGCAAACTCATCGAGAAGCTCGTGGTCACCGGCAGCGTCGGGCAGCGCAACACCGGCACCAGCGTGCGCTTCTGGCCGGATCCGCAGTTCTTCGATTCGGACAAATTCTCCGTCCAGCAGCTGAAGCACATGCTCAAGGCCAAGGCCGTGCTGTGCGCGGGGCTGCGCATCAGCTTCACCCACGAGCTCACCGGCGAGCGCGATGAGTGGTTCTACAGTGGCGACCTCGGGGCGTACCTGCTCGAGGAACTCGGCGAGCGCGAGCGGCTGCCGAACGAACCGATCGTGGCGCAGCGCGAGCTCGAGACCGACATGGTGAGCTATGCGCTCGCCTGGGCGCCCGGGGCGGATACGACGCTCGGGGAGAGTTACGTCAACCTGATTCCCACGACCGAGGGTGGCACGCACGTCAACGGCCTGCGCGCCGGCGTTGCCCAGGCGGTGCGCGAGTTCTGCGAATTCCGCTCGCTGGTACCGCGCGGCATCAAGCTGGCGCCCGAGGACGTGTGGGACAAGGTCTGCTACGTGCTGTCGGTGAAGATCCGCGAGCCGCAGTTCGCCGGCCAGATGAAGGAGCGGCTCGCCTCGCGTGACGCTGCCGCGCTGGTCGAAGGCTTTGCTCGCGATGCGATGGCGCTGTGGCTGAACGGCCACCCGGACGCCGGCGAGCGCATTGCGCAGTTCGCCATCGCGAATGCGCAGGAGCGCGCCCGTGCCGCGCAGCGCGTGGTCCGCAAGCGCATCGCGGGCGGGCCGGCGCTGCCGGGCAAGCTCGCCGACTGCGCCAGCCAGGACCCGCGCCGCGGCGAGCTGTTCCTCGTCGAGGGCGATTCGGCCGGCGGCTCGGCCAAGCAGGCTCGCGACAAGGACTTCCAGGCCATCATGCCGCTGCGCGGCAAGATCCTGAACACCTGGGAGCTCGAGCCCGGTCAGATTGGCGCCTCGCAGGAAGTGCACGACATCAGCGTCGCGCTCGGCGTCGAGCCCGGTGCACACGACCTCAGCCAGCTGCGCTATCACAAGGTTTGCATCCTGGCGGACGCCGATTCCGACGGGCAGCACATCGCGACGCTGCTGTGCGCGTTGTTCCTGCGGCACTTCCGTCCCCTGGTGGTGAATGGGCACGTCTACGTGGCCATGCCGCCGCTGTATCGCATCGACGCCGGCAAGCAGGTCTACTACGCCCTCGATGATGGGGAGCGCGAGCAGGTGCTGCGACGCATCGCGCAGGACCATCCGCGCGCCAAGCCCACCGTCACTCGCTTCAAAGGGCTCGGCGAGATGAACCCCTCGCAGCTGCGCGAGACGACGATCGATCCGCGCACGCGCCGCCTGGTGCAGCTCACCATCGATGCCGAGGATGACACCGAACAGCTCATGGACATGCTGCTCGCCAAGAAACGCTCCGCCGACCGGCGCGAATGGCTCGAGCGCAAGGGCAATCTCGCCGAAGTCCAGGTTTGAGGCCGCGCATGCAAGATCAGGAACTGAATTTCGAAGGCGTCGAGCGCCAGCCGTTGCGCGCCTTCACGGAAAAGGCGTACCTCGATTACTCGATGTACGTGATTCTCGACCGCGCGTTGCCCTCGATCGGCGACGGCCTGAAGCCCGTGCAGCGGCGCATCATCTACGCGATGAGCGAGCTCGGCCTCTCGGCGGCCTCCAAGCACAAGAAATCCGCCCGCACCGTCGGCGATGTGATCGGTAAGTTCCACCCGCACGGCGACAGCGCCTGCTACGAGGCGATGGTGCTGATGGCGCAGCCGTTCGCCTACCGCTACCCGATCGTCGATGGCCAGGGCAACTGGGGCTCGCAGGACGACCCGAAGTCCTTCGCGGCCATGCGCTACACCGAGGCGAAGCTCACCGCCTACGCGGACGTGCTGCTCGGTGAGTTGGCGCACGGCACGGCGGACTGGACGGCGAACTTCGACGGCACGCTCGAGGAGCCGCTGATCCTGCCGTCACGCTTGCCGAACCTGCTGCTCAATGGCACTTCGGGGATCGCCGTCGGCATGGCCACGGACATCCCGCCGCACAACCTGCGCGAGGTGGCGGCCGCTTGCGTGCAACTGCTCGAGGACCCCGAGGCGAGCACCGCGGTCCTGATGAAGCACATCAAGGGTCCGGATCTGCCCACCGGCGCGGAAATCATCTCCCCGCGCGCGGACCTGAAGGCCATCTACGAGAGCGGCACCGGTTCGTTCAAGGCGCGCGCTACGTACCGCGCCGAGGAGGGCAACGTGGTGATCACCGCGTTTCCCTACCAGGTGTCCCCGGCGCGTGTGCAGGAGCAGATCGCCGAGCAGATGCGCGCCAAGAAGCTGCCGATGCTCGAGGACGTGCGCGACGAGTCGGACCACGAGAACCCGGTCCGGCTGGTGCTGGTGCCGCGCTCGAACCGCGTCGATCTCACCGAGGTCATGAACCACCTGTTCGCGACCACGGACCTGGAGCGCAACTACCGGGTCAACCTCAACATCATCGGTCTGGACGGTCGGCCGCGCGTGCTCGGCCTGAAGGCGATCCTCTCCGATTGGGTCACGTTCCGCATCGCCACGGTGCGCCGTCGCCTCGAGCATCGCCTGGAGAAGGTCAGCCGCCGCCTGCACATCCTCGAGGGGCTGCTCGCGGTCTATCTGAATCTCGACGAGGTGATCCGCATCATCCGTCACGAGGATGAGCCGAAGCCGGTGCTGATGAAACGCTTCGCGCTCTCCGAGGAGCAGACCGAGGAGATCCTCAACACCCGGCTGCGCCACCTTGCGCGGCTCGAGGAGATGAAGATCCGCGAGGAGCAGAAGACCCTCGCCGCCGAGCGCAGCGACATCGAAGCGCTGCTCGCGAGCGAGGCGCGCCTGAAGCGGCTCGTGGCCGCGGAGATCCGTGCCGATGCGGACAAGCACGGCGATGAGCGGCGCACGCGCATCATCGAGCGCGAGGCGGCCCAGGCAATCGACGAGACGGCGCTCATTGCGAACGAGCCGGTGACCGTCGTGCTCTCGAGCGGCGGCTGGGTGCGCGCCGCGAAGGGTCACGACATCGACCCGCGCTCGCTCTCGTACAAGAGCGGCGATGCC
>JAKBDK010000062.1:0-15988 GCA_021834525.1 Pseudomonadota bacterium
TGACGACGTATCAGAACGCGCAGCTGGGTGTCCGGAGGCTGTTAGACGGTGTGTTCCACCCGTTGAGGGTGGGCGCGAATGGGTGATCCCGGCATCCAGGGCCGAGCCGTCGACTGGCGAGCGAGCGTACCGCCCGCGCGATGACTCGAGCACTCGGCAGCGGCGTGTGCTCGGTCGGCTCCTCGGCACGCACGCGGCGTCTGGAACCGGGCGCTGGCGCGGCGCACGAGGCCGCAGGGAGATAGGAGCGGCCTCGTGCGCCCGCAGAGATCCCCCGTCAGAGATTCATGCCACCGGAGATCTCGATGCGCTGGCCATTGATCCAACCGCTCTCGGGGGCCAACAGATGCGCAATCGCACCGCCGATGTCCTCCGGCAACCCGACACGGCCGAGCGCCGTGAGCGACGCGACCGCCTGATTGATCTGAGGGTTGTCGCGCACCACGCCACCGCCGAAGTCGGTGGCCACCGCACCCGGCGCCACCGTGTTCACGGCGATCCGCCGCGGCCCGAGTTCCTTCGCCAGGTAACGGCTCAGCACCTCGACCGCCCCCTTCATGGCGGCATAGAGCGCCTTGCCGGGGAACGTGAACCGAGTGAGTCCCGAGGAGATGTTGATGATGCGTCCACCATCGGCGATGAGGGGCAGCAACCGCTGCGTCAAGAACAGCACGCCCTTCAGGTGAACGTTCATCAGCCGATCGAACTGCGCCTCGGTGGCCTCCGCAATGCTCGCATCCTCACCGAAGCCTGCATTGTTGATGAGGTAATCGAACCGGTCGGCGCCGAAGTGATGCTGCAACAGCTCGCGCAGCCGCGCGGCGAATCCCTCGAAACTGGCGAGGTCCGTGGTGTCGAGCTGCAGCGCCGCGGCGCGATGTCCGGCGGCGTGGATCTGCGCGAGGAGCGCATCGGCCTCGGTCTGATGGTGATGATAGGTAATGATGATGTCCGCGCCGTGCTCGGCGAGCTTCACGGCCGTGCTGCGCCCGAGACCGCGGCTGCCGCCGGTGATCAGTGCAATGGGGTTCGGTGTCGTCATGGGGGTGTCCTGCGGGAGTTCAGAGGAAATCGTCTGGACACACTGTATTGGCCCATAGTCTCTGGATAAAGACCGTCCGTTTCGATATCTTTGTCCAATATTTTCGGACAATCGAAGCGCGCCCCATGAATCAGCTTGAGGCCATGCGGATCTTCGTGCGGGTCGCCGAACAGTCGAGCTTCACGCGGGCCGCCGAGAGTCTCGGCCTGCGCAAGACCAGCGTGTCCCATGCCGTGCAGACCCTCGAGAGCGCCCTCGGCGCCCGCCTGCTGCACCGAACCACCCGCCGAGTGCAGCTGACTCAGGACGGTCAGGCCTACTACGAGCGAGCGCGCGAGCTGCTCGCAGAGTTCGAGGAGCTCGAGACGCTCTTTCAGCGCAGCGCGCAGGCGCTGCGCGGACGACTGCGGGTCGACATGCCGAGTGCCCTGGCTCGCAAGCACGTCCTGCCGCACCTGCCGGCCTTCCTCGCCGCCCATCCACATCTGGACGTGGAACTGAGCAGTACGGACCGCTACGTCGATGTGGTCCGCGAAGGGTTCGACTGCGTGGTGCGCGCCGGTCCGCTCGCGGACAGCCGGCTGGTGGCCCGACGGCTCGGGGCGTACCGGATCGTCAACTGCGCCAGCCCCGGGTACCTCGCACGGCACGGCACGCCGCACACGCTGGAGGATCTCGCGCACCATCACCTGATCCACTATGTCAGTACGCTCGGGGCGCGCAGTCCCGGCTTCGAATATCCCCAAGGCGATGAATACCGGACGCTGCCCATGGCGGGGGTACTCACGGTCAACAGCGCCGATGCCTACGAGCACGCCTGCCTCGCCGGCCTCGGCATCATCCAGGCTCCCGCGCCGGGCGTGCGCGAGTATCTGCAGAGCGGTGCGCTCGCGGAGATCCTGCCGCAGTACCCCCCGGAGCCGATGCCGGTCTCCATCGTCTACGCACACCGGCGCAATCTGCCGCGGCGCGTGGCGGCGTTCATGGACTGGATCGCCCTGCTGATGCAACCCCACCTCGCCGAGTGACGGGGGCGCATGCGCCCCTCGGCGACCGCCTCCGCCGAATGGGGTATAAAGCCCCGATCTGCTACGGTCGCGGGAGGTCCGCACCGATGGCACACCCCGCACAGGACTCTCACCCGATGAAGCACTTCCTTCTCGCCGTTCTGGCCCTGGGCTGCTGCAGCTGCAGCGTCCATGCCCAAGGGACGCCGGCCCCTCAGTTCAAGCCGACCGAGGTCACGACCACCGGTTCGGTCACGGTGAACGGCAAGCTCATCCACTATCGCGCCGTGACCGGCACGCTGGTGGTGCATGCCAAGGGTTGGAACCGCTACGCACCGGCGGGTGACAAGAAGAACCCCACCGCCGAAGCGGCCATGTTCTACGTCGCGTATTTCAAGCGGGGCGTGCCGGCGGCCGACCGGCCGATCACCTTCCTCTTCAACGGCGGCCCGGGCTCCTCCACGGTGTGGCTGCACATGGGCGCCTTCGGCCCGGTGCGGGTCGTGACGGCCGATCACACCCATACGCCGCCCGCGCCCTATGGGATCGTCAACAATCAGTTCAGCCTGCTCGATGCCAGCGATCTGGTGTTCATCGATGCCCCGGGGACCGGCTTTGGCCGCATTGCCGGCCTCAATGCCGCGCACGCGTTCTACGGCGTCGATCAGGACGTGCATGCCTTTGCGGTGTTCATCCGCACGTTCCTCTCCCAATACAACCGCTGGAACTCCCCGAAGTACCTGATCGGGGAGAGCTACGGCACGATGCGCGCCGCGGCGCTGCCGCTCGCCCTGGAGCACCAGAGCATCGACCTCAACGGCGTCGTCCTGCTCTCGGACATCCTCGACTGGGATCTGATGCCCGACAACCCGAAGCTCAACCCCTCGGTCGATCTGCCCTACATCGTGGCGCTGCCGAGCTATGCGGCCACCGCCTGGTATCACCACCGCATCCCGAACTCACCGCAGCACCTGCTGCCGTTCTTAAAGACGGTGGAGCACTTCGCCACCCACGCGTACACGCTCGCGCTGATGCAAGGCAACAGCCTGTCGGACGCCGACCGCCAGGCCATTGCCGAAAAACTGCACGCATACACCGGCTTGCCCGTGCGCTACCTGCTGAAGTCGAATCTGCGCATCGAATACGGTGCGTTCCAGAAGGAGCTGCTGTCCCACCAGGAGCTCACCACCGGGACGCTCGACACCCGCTTCACCGGCCCGACCCTCAATCCGCTGAGCGAGGATGCTCAATATGACCCGCAGAGCGCGGCCATCAGCTCCGCGTACGTCTCGGCCTTCAACACCTACGTGCGCCAGACGCTGCACTACGGCCAGAACCAGAACTACAAGCCGGAGATCCCGGTGTACAGCAGCTGGGACTACCGCCATCAGCCGCCGGGGGCGAGCCACCCGCTGATCCAGCTGCCGAACGTGCTGCCGGATCTGGCCATCGCGATGAAGCGCAATACGGACCTGAAGGTGATGGTCAACGGGGGTTACTTCGACATCTCGACGCCCTTCTACGAAGGCTGGTTCGAGATGCACCACCTGCAGATCCCGCCGAGTCTCCAGGGCAACATCCAGTACCACTACTACCGGACCGGTCACATGATCTACGTGCACGTACCGGCGCTGAAGCAGCTGCACCACAACATCGTGGCGTTCATCCGCAGTACCGATCACCTGAAGTAGGCCCGCCGACAGCTCCGGGACCTCGTGCCGCGGGGACCATGCGGCACGAGGCCCCACCGCGGAGGCGCTCCGCGGCCGCACGCAGCGCCGGAGTCAGATGGCGAGCGCTGCGCGGCACGCGGACCGGCCTCATTCGGGCGCGGTGCGGTACCCCTTCCTCCTCACGGGCGCGCCACCTGCGCGCTCGCCAGGGACGGCCGCGGGGCAGCGATGCGAGCCGCTCAGAGTCCTACCTCAGCGGATGAGCCGCGCCGCTGCCTGGCCGCGCGGCGCGCGCGCGCAGCACGGCGTTCACCTCGCTCAGTTCGGTCGCCGCCTGGATGCCCTGTGGCCGATACACCAGGGCCTGCTGGAAGTGCGCCTGCGCCTCGTAGAGATGTCCATGGGCGAGCGCCGCAAATCCCGCCCGCAACGACCTTTGGTAGCCCAGGGTGCCGAAGGCCGCGCGCACGCGCAGCAGGTCTGCCTGGGCCGGCGCGTACCCCGGCTCGCGCGCCACCACCTGGCGGAAGTCGTACACGGCCCGCGAATACTGGCCGGCGCGCTCCGCCCGCCGCCCGTCGGTGAGCAACGGGAACACCGCCCGCAACGCCCGCACCCGCCGCTCGCCTGCGACCGCGAGCGGGCTCGCCGCATCGATCTGGCGCGCGAGCGCAAAGGCGCTCGCAGCGGAGGACAGACGCCCGGCCGCGAGCGCCTCGCGTCCGCGCTTCAGCTGCGCGCTCAGCACGGCCGGCATCCGATGCTCGAGCGCCGCGAGCCGCACTGACGCCTCGCGCCACTGCGCACCGGCGAGCGCCGGATCACCGGCCGCCGTGGCGCGCCGCGCCGCGGCGGCCAGATGCTCCACGGCAGCGAAATCGGCCGCGCCCCACCGTGCTGCGCCATGGGCGGCGAGAGCCGCGAGACGCGCCTGGAAGTCCCGCGGCGGTAGGTCAGAACGGCCCGCCGACGCTGTTGCCGGACTCACCTGCGCCGGTGCCGCACGAGCATTCGTCGCGACACCCGTGGGGGTCGCGGGCTGCGCCGGGGCACCGCCCTGGACGGAGGACATCACCGCGGCGACCCACTGGCGAAGACTGCTGCGCACCTGCGGGCTCGGCTGCCACCGAAGCCCCAGCGCTGCCGCGCCCACGCCGCACATCACGCCCACGACCAGGTAGCGCAACCGGCGCGGCCGCGCGCGCGGCCACCCGCCTGCGCGATGCGGCCCACCCGATCCCGGCGGATACAGACCATGCAGCGGCGGCACCTCATCGAGGTCCATGAAGGGATTCACCGCCTCGCGCGCCAACACTGGTTCCGTCGGCGGGCTCAGTGGCTCCGGCGTCGCCGTGACGGCCGGCTCCGGTGCGTCCACCGGCGCCGCGGGACGCGGCGCCACCGGCGGCGGGATCGCTGCGTGCACCGCTGCCGACCGCGAGACCGGTGCCGGCGGGGGCAGGAGGCTCAATGCGCCGCTCGATAAATCGGCCAACTCGGTCAGATCGAGCGCCAGGGTGGCATTCAGGGTCATCTCGAGCTCTTCGGCGATCTGATGCATCGAGCCGGGGCGCTCGTCGACGGCACTCGCCAACATGCGCATGACCAGCTCGATCAACTGCACGGGCGCCTGACGCGCCGGCACGAGTTGGGGCACCGGCCCGCTCTGGACCTGCTCGGCATCGAAATGAGGAAAATACGGCGGGCGCCCGGCCAGCAGTTCATACGCCATCGCCCCGAGGCCGTACACATCATCGGCGGGGCTGGCCGGCTCCCCGCGCAGCTGCCCGGGACTGGCGGTGAACGGCGAGCCGCCCCAGGCCCGCGTCACGGCCTGATCCGCACCCGAGCCCGGCAGCACGGCCGCCACCCCGAAGTCCGCGAGCTTGGCCCGACCACTGGAATCGAAGAGCACATTGCCCGGTTTCAGATCGCGGTGCACCACTCCCCGTGCATGGGCATAGCCCAGGGCGTTGGCCACCTCGAGCAGCACCGGCACGATCTGGAGGTATCCCTGGGCGCGCAGGCGCGCCAGCGTGCCGCCATCGGCGAGCTCCATCGGCAGCACGACGCAGCCATCGAGGCGCTCCGGCGGAAGCACCCGCAAAATCCCCGGATGGCGCAGCAGCGCCGAGGCGGCGTACTCACGCTCGAGCGCCGCCCAGGCCTTGGGCGAGCGGGCCAGCGCCGGGGCGAGGATCTTCAGCGCCAGATCCACCTCCGCAGTCTCGTCGCTGACGCGCCAGACCTCGCTCTGCGCGCCCATCCCGAGGCGCTCAATCAACGTGTACCGGCCAACGTGTCTCGGCTGAATCACTGCCTGAACCTGCGACATCATTCCCTCCTGCGCTGAACTCGTGCGACCGACTTCGCGAATCTCCCCTCTTCACCCAACGATCGACGGCCGAACTGTAGCACCGCCGATCAGTGCCGCGCGAATGTCGCCGATCCACAACGACTCAGAACTGACACATTCGCACCACGGCGGACCTGCTTCGACACCCGCTCCTGTGTTCATTTCCAACACAACATTCGCCATGACCACTTCCACTCCATCACGCGCCTGATCACGATCTAACTCACCACGCACATCAAAACCCGCAGAGCAGCCCACACCCTTGTGCCATCTCGGCGCTGAATATCTCCTGAACGCCGCACCCCGCTTCACGCCCTGCGCACCCCGAAGCACGCGCCCGCGATACGAGACGCGCGAAGACGGTACGTCGCGCAATGTCTCCACACAGCGCTCCAACGGGCGCTGCGACTCCATCCGCGTCGTGCCACCGCGAGGCCGCGGTGGCACGCGGAACGAATGCTGCGGATGACAGGACTCGGGCGGCGCCCAGCACCATCGTCGATGCGCCGGCGTGCCCATCGCCAATTGGAGCGTGGTCGCTTGAAGACTTCGCGACTCATGCCCTCGGACCGCAGCCAGGCACACACGAGCGCCGCGCCACTCACAGCAAAAGACCGGGACACCTCCGTGTCTCCCGGTCACCACCGTCAGATGTGCTCGATTCAGCTCAAATCCTGCGCCCGACGCCGCAGGAACACCACCAGACCCAACAGGCCTGCACCAAACAGCGCGAGCGTGCCCGGCTCGGGCAACGCCGTCCCCGCTCCGGAGCCCGACCCCGGCGGCAGTCCCGCCTGCGCGAACGCCAGGATATCGATGCCGTTGCCGGCCCGACCGCCGAGCCCGTTCGTGGCCAGATCCGAGAAGAGGGACTGGTGGCTGTTCTCGGTGTAGAGGAACGACAGCTGGTAGGTATTACCGGCGGTGGTCGACACGCTCTGCGAAAGCGCGTCGTAGGCCATCATCGAGCCGTCGTACCAGCAGTTGCCGCTGCTGAACCCCGCACAGGCGAACGCTGAGTTGCTCAGCTGCCCGGAGAAGTTCGAACCGTAGTTATTGGCGTAGGTCCAGCCGAGCGGCGCGAGCTGCCCGGAAGAGTCGAGGTACGAGCCGCCCCCGAAGTCACCGTTGGTGAGCAGATTGACACTCGTGCCCGTGGTCATATCGACCAACGACACGTCGCCGAAGGAAATGTAGGCCGGATCATCGCGAAACGCGAAGGTGATCGCGGTGTTCGTCAGCGCGGCATTGAAGTCGACCGACTCCGATACCGGCTTGCCGTGATTGATCATCTGCCCGTTCAGATCGAGGATCGCCCCGTTCGGGGGCGGAGTGTTGATCGCGGCGGCGTGTGCCGTGCCGACGGCCAGCACGAGTGCCACCGGAAGGATGCCGGCTGCGCGAGAGCCGAATTTCCCAAGTTTCGATCGCATCGTCGCTTCTCCTGTGCGGCCGGCCCAGGTCGGTGCCTGAACGGCCCGGTGTATCGGGTCACTTCGTTTCCGCCCGGCCAATGCCCGCAGCGGTCCGCGACCCTCGAAGCAATATCCGTGCCGCGGCGAGTACGAATTAAGTAAAACATCAACTTGCGTCCATGATGCACCCCGGCGCGCCGAGTCGCGCCCTGTGTTGTATTGTTTTTCGACAGAGCAAGAGTTCTTTTGCGCTCGCGGATCACAACACTCAACACAATGTGTCTACAGTCACCGACAATTACGCCTCACACGCCCGAGGACGTGTCCTGCTTTCGCCAAATGCCGACGGGACGACGACTCGACCGTTCGCGCTCGGCGACACAATGGCCGCGAGTTGGCAGAGTTGCGTCGGCCTCTCACGACGCGTGTGCCACAATGACACGCTCGTGTCCGGCAGCGCCGAAGTTGGATTGTAATTTTTTCCGACGCCTGGCAGCGGCACACGGCCTCTGTCGGGGCGCGTTTCACCTGCCGCGGCGTCGCGTACGAGCCTGCACGCAGCATGACCTCGGGACCCCGATGCGCGCCGCGGCCGCGAGGATCACCGGGAACTCCTTGCGGGGCTTTGAGCGGCGACGTTCCGCCCCCCCGATCGCCACGCGCATCGGACCTCTCCTGTCTCCCGACGGGCGAGGAGACTGTCGCAGTCCGCAGTCAACTGACTCGGGACTCGATCGTTGTATTGGGAAGCGGGCCCGTTGTCCGCGGTGGAGCCACCTATGTCGGGCCCTGCGATCACGTTCGTCGTGACGTCTTGGCATGAGCGCAAGCGCCATGTCGGCTTCCTCCTCACCAGCCTCCTGCTGGCATGCCTGCTGGCGGGCTGCGGCGGGGGTGGCAGTACCTCTGCTCCTGCGGGACCTCCGCCAATGGACGTCACGCTCAATGTCGCAGTGAATGGCAGCGGCAGCGTCACGTCCAGCCCCACAGGCATCGACTGCAGCGGCACGTGTACAGCGACATTCGCCCAGACCAGTACCGTGACGCTCACCGCGGCGGCAGGCTCGGGCGACGTGTTCGGTGGCTGGGGCGGCGCGTGCGCCGACGCCGGAATCACCGCGACGTGTGCGGTGATGATGAGTCAGAACCAGTCGGTCAGCGCGACGTTTTCGGCGCAACCCCCGCCCAGCGTCAAGCCCACCCTGATCGGCCTGGTCACCATGGGCGCGCAGGCGTTCCTGACCAATGGCACCCTGCCGCAGAACCGCTTGCTGGAAGCCAACGCTCATCCCGGCGTGTACGCAGCGGCGGTGATCGAGGTCACGTGGTCGCAGCTCGAACCGCAGCCCGGGGTGTTCGACGACACCGCCATCGATGCCGCGCTGCAGACCATCGCCACGTACAACGCGCAATACCCGATCACGCCGCTGGTCGGAAAATTGCGGGTGTTCGCAGGTCCCAACACCCCGGCCTGGGTGCTGCAGCAGGTGGGCACGGTCACACTCACCGACAGCACCGGCGGCAGCGCGGTCTTCCCCGACTTTTGGACACCGGCCTACAGCGCGCTGTGGACGCAGTTGCAGCAGCACCTGGCCGCCGTATACGACCGCAATCCGCAGATCGGAGAGGTCGCCGTCTCGGTGTGCTCGTCGATTACCGACGAACCCTTCGTCGTGCCCGGTGACGCCGCCAGCCAGCAAGCCCTGGCCGCCGCCGGGTACACCGGGGCGCAGATGGAGCAGTGCCTGGCGAGCGCAGCCGGCGACTACGCCGCCTGGCAGCGCACGCCGCTCGATTACACGTTCAATCCCACCTCGTTCGCAGGGGCCGGTAGCGGCAGCGCATTCGCGATTCAGGTCATGCAGCAGTTCCGCCAGGCGCTGGGTACTCGCGCGGTGCTCGCCAACCACGACCTGGACGACCCCATCCTCAGCACCGAAGCGCAGGATTACGCTGAGTTCCAGACGCTCTACGCTCAGGCGCAGGCGGCCTCCCCGCCGATGCTCTCGCCGCTGGAGTTCCAAACCGCCGGGCAGAGCGTCGACTGGCCGAGCGTCATCCCCTTCGCCATCAGTACCTATCACCCGACTGAGATCGAGATCTGGAACAGCACCGCGGTGCCGGGCGGGCTGGCCCCCATCACACTCGCGGAGCTGCAGCAGTGGGCGGCGCAGATCAAGGCGGCAAACTGATGCCTTCGGTCCGTCGGATGCACGGTATGCGTCGCGCGCAGGAGCCCGTCGGATCGTTCAGGGCCTGCGCGCGACCCGCGATCGACCCGGGCGGACGGGTCGCCGGGTTCTGGCTCTGGCAGGTCCGCTCACCGGAGGAAGCGGTGGCATGGATCCGGCGCTGCCCGAACCCGATGGCCGCGGACTCCGACATCGAAATCCGGCCCCTGTATGAAGCGGCGGACTTCTCATAAGATCGGGCGGCGCGCAGTCGGCCCGCCCTCGGTGGTCGGCGCCTGCGCCCCGGGGGAGCGACAGCATGGCTGAGAATACGGTCTGCCTCTGGTTCGACGGCGCCGCCGAAGCCGCCGCGCGGTTCTATGCGGCAACCTTCCCGCGCAGCGCGGTCGGGACGGTCCTGCGCGCCCCTGGGGATTACCCGAACGGCCAGCGCGGGGATGTGCTCACCGTGGAATTTACCGTCCTCGGCGTGCGCTGCGTGGGCCTGAACGGCGGCCCGCAGGTCCCGCACACTGAAGCGTTCTCCTTCCAGGTCGTGACGGACGATCAGGCCGAGACCGACCGATACTGGCATGCGCTCATCGAGCACGGCGGCATCGAGAGTCAGTGCGGCTGGTGCAGGGATCGCTGGGGCATCTCGTGGCAGATCACTCCCCGCGCGTTGCTCGATGCCCTGCGAGACCCCGATCCGCACGCGGCTCGGCGCGCGTTCGAGGCCATGATGGGCATGAGGAAAATCGACATCGCCACACTCGAGGCGGCGCGGCGTGCTTGAGCTGCGCACCGCCTGCCCTCCACCTCTCCGAAGAGGCATCGGCCCTGAATTGCGCATCGAGGGATCTCGTCGTGTTCACCGGCCGCCGCGACCGCTCGAATGGGCGGTGTGCCTTCATCGGGGTGAGTGCCGTGTCGCCCGATGCGCTGGCACGGATGTTCGAGCGCCACCCGCACGTGACGATGTTCCCCGGCGATGGCATCGAAGTGATGTCCGTTCTTGTGACCGTCCCGCAGGCCTGAAGTAAGAGGAGTTCGCCATGCCTGAAGTGATGTCCTATCTGATTTACGACGGCAACTGTGCCGAGGCGCTGCACTTCTACGAGCATGCGCTCGGGGCACGGATCGACGTGCTCATCCGCGGCGCCGACACGCCGATGGCCGCGCACATCCCGCCTGAACACGCCGATCGCGTGGTGCACGGCCGGCTCGCACTGCCGGGCGGCGGCATGCTCTATGCGGGGGACTGCCAGGCGCACGTCGACTATCTGGGCATTCACGGCGTGCGGATGACGCTGAACTTCGAGTCGGCGGTGCAGGCCGCCGAGGCGTTCAACGGCCTGGCCGAAGGCGGCGAGGTGACCATGCCCCTGCAGCAGACCTTCTGGGCGGTCGTCTCCGGCATGGTGACGGACCGGTTCGGCGTCCCCTGGATGATCAACGGCGAGCTGTTGCCGAGCGCGACCGGCTGAGCGGCACGGAGCGCACCGTCCATGAGTGACATGCTCCTCATTCTCGAGAAACCGAGCGAGCGGGCCGCGCGCGAAGAGGCCGAGGGCCGCGATCTCTACGCGCAACGGTCCCTTCACCGAGGTGGGCGAGATCGTCGGGGGTTCGTTTAGCGCTGCGCGCGCCCCGCGCACTCAACGCAGCTGCGCACCGGGGCGCTCGCGAGCGCGCAGCGCCTCCAACAGAAGTGCGAACGCCGGGGAGATCTGACGGCGGCTCGGGTAGTACAGGTGATAGCCCGAAAACGGCGGACACCAGTCCTCGAGCACCGCGCGCAGATGACCCCGTGCCAGATGGGGTCGCACGATGTCCTCGGGCAGGAAGGCCACGCCGAACCCGGCCAGCGCGGCATTGAGCATCAGCGCGAGGGTGCCGAACACCAGCTGACCCTCCACCCGGACGTTCAATTTGCGCCTGCCCTTCTCGAACTCCCAGGCATACAGCCCACCGCGCGTCGGCAGCCGGATGTTGATGCAGTTGTGCTCGGTCAGATCCTGCGGCCGGCGCGGCGCGGGCCGTTCGGCAAAATACTCCGGGGTCCCGACCACCAGCATGCGCAGGTCCGGACCGATCCGCACCGCGATCATGTCCTTGTCCACCTGCTCACCGAAGCGCACCCCGGCATCGAAGCGCTCGGCGACGATGTCGGTGAAACTCTGATCGACGCTCACCTCGACTGTGATGTCCGGGTACTGCGGCAGGAACCTCGCCAGTGCCGGCCAGAGCACCTCGTGCGCGGCGTGTTCGCTCGCCGTGATGCGGATCGTTCCGGCCGGGCGCTCACGCAGCGCGAGGAGTCCCTCGAGCTCCGTCTCGATCTGCTCAAAATGCGGCCCGAGCCGCTCGATCAATCGCTGCCCCGCCTCGGTGGGCGCCAGGCTGCGGGTGGTGCGCGAGAGCAGACGGATGCCGAGCTTCGCCTCGAGCCGGCGGATCGTATGACTCAATGCCGACTGAGACACCCCGAGCTTGGCGGCCGCACCGGTGAAGCTGCGCTCACGCACGACGGCGAGAAAGGCCTGCAGGTCATCGAAGGCCGCGCGGGGCATATATGAACACCCTTCATAGACTCATGCGAATTATCCCATCTAATCAAATGACGCACCAGGGACTATCGTGCTGCCTTGACCGGCCTCCCGTTGCAGCATCACCCCCGGGGGGCGCACGACTCTGCCCACCGGATGCATCGGCGTGCGGCCACCGCGGCCGGATCTCGAGGCCGCGCGAGGGGGGAGCGGACAGACCCGCCCATCGATCCACGTCCTGAACGAACCGACATCGACCTCAGAGGAGAACAGCACCATGGAGCAGCGCAGACTCGGCACTCGCGGTCCTGCAGTATCGGCCCTCGGCCTCGGCTGCATGGGCCTCAGTCACGGCTATGGCCCGCCGGTCCCAACCGCCCACGGCATCGCCCTGATCCGCGCCGCCGTCGAGCGCGGCGTGACCCTGTTCGATACCGCCGAGGTGTACGGTCCGTTCGCCAACGAGGAATTGCTCGGCGAGGCGCTCGCCCCGGTGCGCGATCAGGTCGTGATCGCGACTAAATTCGGCTTCCACATCGAACCGGGCCATCCGGATCTGCGCCGCCTGGACAGTCGGCCGGCGCACATCCGCGAGGTGGTCGATGCGTCACTGCGGCGCCTGAGAACCGATCACATCGACCTGCTCTACCAGCATCGGGTCGATCCTGACGTGCCCATCGAGGAGGTCGCCGGCACGGTCAAGGCGCTGATCGAGGCCGGCAAGGTGCGCCACTTCGGACTCTCCGAGGCCGGGGTCGATTCGATCCGCCGCGCACACGCGGTCCTGCCGGTGACGGCGCTGCAGAGCGAGTACTCGCTGTGGTGGCGCGAGCCGGAGCGCGAGATCCTGCCGCTGTGCGCCCAGCTCGGGATCGGCTTCGTCCCGTTCAGCCCGCTCGGCCGGGGCTTTCTCACCGGCGCGATCGATGCCACCACGCAGTTCGCGAGCAACGACTTTCGCACGCAGGTGCCGCGGTTCAGTCCCGAGGCACGCCAGGCGAATCAGGCCCTCGTGGAGCGGATCGGGGCGATCGCGGCGGGCAAGGGCGTCACCCGTGCGCAGATCGCCCTCGCCTGGGTGTTGGCGCAGCAGCCCTGGATCGTGCCGATCCCCGGCACGACGCGCCTGGCGCGGCTGGAGGAGAACCTGGCCGCCGCCGAGCTCACTCTGACCCCGGAGGATCTCACCGAGATCAACCACGCGCTCGGGCAGATCACCGTACACGGTGCGCGCTATCCACAGCAGCTGCAGCAGCTCGCCGGCCGTTGAGACGCACGCCCGCAACCGACGTTGAATGAGGAGTTCAGACCGATGAAGACACGCATGCTGGGGACGCTCGAGGTGGCCGAGATCGGCTACGGCGCGATGAGTTTCGCCTCGACCTATGGCGCCTCGCCGGAGCGGGCGGAGGCCGTTCGCGTCATCCGCGGCGCCCACGAGCTCGGCGTCACGCACTTCGATACGGCGGAGGTGTACGGACCCTTCACCAATGAGGATCTGGTCGGGGAGGCGCTCGCACCGATTCGCAACCAGGTCACGATCGCCAGCAAGTTCGGCTGGAACGTGAACCTCGAGACCGGCGAGCGCGGGCCGGGCCTGAACAGCCGCCCGGCGCATATCCGTCGCGCGGTCGAGGGCATGCTCAAGCGCTTGCGGACCGACCGGATTGACCTGCTCTATCAGCACCGCGTGGATCCCGAGGTTCCGATCGAGGAGGTGGCCGGTACGGTCAAAGATCTGATCGGCGCCGGCAAGGTGCGTCATTTCGGGCTGTCGGAAGCGGCCGCCGAGACGATCCGGCGGGCGCATGCCGTGCAACCGGTCGCCGCGGTGCAGAGTGAGTATTCGCTCTGGACGCGTGAGCCGGAGCCGGAGATTCTGCCGCTGTGCGCCGAACTGGGCATCGGCTTCGTACCCTGGAGTCCGCTCGGACAGGGATTTCTCACCGGGACGATCGATCCGAACACCCGCTTCGAGGGACCCGACTGGCGCCAGAACTTCCCGCGCTTCACCCCGGAGGCCCTCGCGGCCAACCAGGCGCTGATCCGGTTGCTCCATGAGCTCGCCGCCGCCCGGGGCGCCACCCCGGCGCAGATCGCCCTCGCCTGGCTGCTCGCGCAGCGGCCGTGGATCGTGCCGATTCCGGGCACGCGTCGCCTGGATCGGGTTCGGGAAAATGTCGGCGCGGCCGCCGTCACGCTGACGGCGGATGACCTTCAGACGATCGCCACCACCTGCGCCGGGATCCAGATCCAGGGCGCGAGACTGCCGGAGGCGATCCTGCAGTACTCGTACCGCTAACCCGAGGTCCTCGCACGGCCGACACCCTCGCCGCCGGCTGCGCGTCACCGCGCGCAGCCGGCGGCGCCGTTGTGATGCGGGTCGCGCGCACCGTGCGCAACCCGCCCGGCCCCGCCGCTAATGCACGTGCATCTTCAGCACGCTGATCGAATACGGCGCAAACACGTGCCGCACGTCGGCCCCGAACCACCGCACGGTCTGGGTGTGCGGCACGACCTCACGCGGGTGCGCCAGGGAGTTCCTCGCGTGCGTGCTGTCCGCCTGCAGCGTGACCAGCGTGCCCGTATGAGCCACGGCACTCGCCCCCTCGATCCGCACCGTGAGCGTCTGCGGGCGTGGTGCGGCATTGACGATCTTCACATACACCGTATGCGTTGAGGCATTGCGGGTGACGGACTCGAAGCACAGCGGTCCTGCACCGCGCAGCGCCGAGGCCACCACCTGGGTGCCGAGGTCACGGCTGAACATCACCTGCGCGTAGTAGCTCGGCGAACCGAAGCTGTGCAGCGCATCGTAGCCGATCAGGTTCGTGCCCCACTGCGAGGCGAGCGGATTGACGTTGACGAGCAACGGCGCATAGCTCGCCATGATGACCAGATCACTGTTGCGCTCCAGACCCGTCATCCAGGCCGCATCGCTCAGCGCCGCCCCGAAGTCCGGCGTCGGGGTGCCCTGCAGCGTCGCCCATTCGCCGACGAAGATCTTCGGGCCCGTGCGGCTCATGTGATCGAAGTAATCGGCGTCTTTGAAGAAGGTCCGCGGACTCTTGTAGAAGTGATCATCGATGACGTCCGGCTGCACGTCCCCGGTGACGGGCATGGTCGCAATGAGTTTCAGGTGCGGATAGGCCTTGCGGATCGCCCGGGCGAACTGCGCGAAGCGTCCGTGCGAGCCGCCGTAGCTGGCGGATTTGTCGAAGAAGTCCTCGTTGCCGATCTCGACGTAGCGCAGCGCGAACGGGGCCGGATGCCCGTCCCGGGCCCGCACCGCGCCCCACTTCGTCGTGGCGCTGCCGGTGACGAACTGGATCTCCTCCAGCGCATCCTTCACGTACCGGTCGAGCTGCGGTCCCGGCGCGACATGCATCCCGTCGAGCGCGTAGCCGGCGTAGACGGCGAGCACCGGCTGCATGTGCAGGTCCTGACACCACTGCAGATATTCCAGCAGGCCCATCCCGTCGGAGGACTCGTACCCCCAGGGACTCGGATGCGTCGGTCGGTCGACCAGCGGACCGATCGTGATCTTCCAGTCGTACCAGTCGGCGAGCGTGTTGCCCTCGAGGTAGTTGCCGCCGGGGAAGCGCAGGAACTTCGGATGCAGTGCGGCGAGCTTGTCCATCAGATCGATGCGATCCCCGTTCGGCTGCCCGTCGTACGTCGGCGGGAACAGCGACGGCAGATTCATCAGCACCGAGCCGGGGTGACTGACGGTGATGCGCACGAAGTTGTTCTGCGACTCGGCAACCTGTGCGGT
>JAKBDK010000122.1:0-3395 GCA_021834525.1 Pseudomonadota bacterium
TCGGTCTGAACTTCGCCGATCACGCCGCCGAGTCCAATCTGCCGATCCCGACCGAGCCGGTCGTGTTCACCAAAGCGGTGAGCTGCCTGCAGGGGCCGAATGATCCGGTGATGCTGCCGAAGGATTCCAAAAAATCGGACTGGGAAGTCGAGCTCGGTGTGGTCATCGGATCCACGGCCCGCTACGTCGAGGAGCGCCAGGCGCTCGAGTATGTGGCCGGATATGTCGTGGTCAACGATCTGTCCGAGCGCGAGTACCAAATCGAACGCGGTGGAACCTGGGACAAGGGCAAGGGCTGCGACACGTTCGGTCCGGTCGGACCGTGGCTCGTGACCCGTGATGAAGTCGGCGACGTGCAGAACCTCGACATGTGGCTCGAGATCAACGGCGTACGCAAGCAAACGGGCAACACGCGCACCATGATCTTCGGGGTTGCGACCCTGGTGAGCTACGTCAGCCGCTTCATGACGCTCGAGCCGGGCGACATCATCACCACCGGCACGCCCCCGGGCGTGGGCATGGGACAGAAGCCCCAGCCGGTCTATCTCGCCGCGGGTGATCGGATCCGACTCGGGATCGAGAAGTTGGGCGAACAAGCCCAGACGGTCCACGGTTGGCAGCGGCGCTGAGGAGTACGGGCCATGACCATCTATGCAAATCGTTTCGAGCGGCGTGCGGCGGTGATTACCGGCGGGGCCTCCGGCGTCGGCCGCGAGGCGGCCGCCCGCATCGTCGCCGAGGGCGGTCGGGTATGCCTGTGGGACTGGGATGAAAAAGCGCTGGCCGCGGCCGCCCGCGCCGTTCCCGGCGCGCTCACCGCCCGGGTCGACGTTGCCGATCCGGAAGGAGTGTCTCGCGCGGCCGAGAGCGCGTTCGCCTCCTTCGGCCGCCTCGACATCCTGATCGCGAGCGCCGGCATCACCGGTCCGACCGCGACGCTGTGGGAGTACCCCATACAGGACTGGCGCCGGGTCATCGACGTCGATCTGCACGGTGTCTTCAACACTTGTCGGGCGGTAGTGCCCCTGATGTTGAAGAACGACTACGGCCGTATCGTCAACATCGCCTCGGTCGCCGGCAAGGAAGGCAATCCGAATGCCTCGGCATACTCGGCCGCCAAGGCCGCCGTGATCGGGCTGACCAAGTCGCTCGGCAAGGAGCTGGCGCCGACCGGCGTGCGCGTCAACTGCGTGACGCCCGCGACCTTCAAGAGCCCGATTCTGGCGCAGTTGCCGCAGAGCCAGATCGACTACATGCGCTCGAAGATTCCCATGGGGCGGCTCGGGGAAGTCGAGGAGGTCGCATCCCTCGTGTGCTGGCTGGCGAGTGAGGAGTGCTCCTTCTCCACGGCTGCGACGTTCGACATCTCCGGCGGGCGCACGACCTACTGATGTCGACCGTCGCCCGCATCGCACCGCATCGCGCACCGGGCGTTCCGCACGGCCGATCCGTCGCGTCGGCGTGGAGGTCGACATGACCGAAGGGCTGAGTCTCATCGATGCCCACATGCACCTGTGGGACCTGACGCGCATCCGCTATCCCTGGCTGACCCCGCCGCTGCCGGTCGGCATCACCGGCGATGTCACAGCCATCGCGCGCCATTATCTCCTGGATGACTATCTTCACGATGCGGCGGCGGGCGGCGTGCGCATCGAGAAGCTCGTGCACATCGAAGCCGGCGCACACCCCGAGGATGCGCTGGCGGAGACTCGCTGGCTGCAGGGGCTTTGCGAGGCGCGAGGCTATCCTCAGGCGATCGTCGCGCACGCGCAACTCGAAAAGCCAGATGTCGCTGCGCTGCTCGAGCAACACGCTGCGCATACTGCGGTGCGCGGCATCCGCCAGATCCTCAATTGGCACCGCGATCCGGCCAAGACGTACACGCCGCGCGACCTGCTCGAGGACCCCGCGTGGCATGGCGGCTTTGCCCATCTGGCGCGCCACGGCCTGTCGTTCGATCTGCAGATCTATCCGACGCAGATGCCTGCGGCGGCCCGCCTTGCAGCACAGCATCCCGATACTCTGCTCATCCTCAACCATACGGGCATGCCGGTCGACAGAGATGCCGTCGGACGCGAACAGTGGCGCCGTGGGATGCGCCTGCTCGCGGCGCAGCCGAACGTCGCGGTGAAGATCTCCGGCCTGGCGATGCTCGACTGGCACTGGAGCAGGGAGTCGCTGCGCCCGTTCGTGCTCGAGACCCTCGAGAGTTTCGGGGCCGCGCGCACGATGCTGGCCAGCAACTTCCCCGTCGATCGTCTGTTCGGCTCGTTCGGCCGGTACTTCGAGGCGTACGCAGGGCTGCTGAGCGGGGCGAGCGCGAGCGAGCGCGCCGCGCTCCTCGGCGGTACCGCGGCGCGGCTCTATCGCATCTGAGTCGGCGATACCCCATTGCACCAACCCTGTCCTTCGGCACCACCAGGCACTGTTCGCATGACACCCAATCCGCTGCTCGGCGTCCTGTTTCACTGGATCGGCGGCCTCGCCTCGGCCAGCTTCTATGTGCCATACCGTGCGGTGCGCGGCTGGTCGTGGGAGGTGTTCTGGCTGGTCGGCGGGGTGTTCAGCTGGATCATCGCGCCCTGGCTGTTCGCCGGACTGCAGACCCACCAACTGCTCGCAGTGCTCGCCGCCACTCCGCTGCACACGCTGGCGCTGTGTTACTTCTTCGGCGTGTTGTGGGGTTTCGGGGGGCTGACCTTCGGGTTGACGATGCGCTACCTCGGCATCTCGCTCGGCACCGCGGTCGCGCTCGGCCTGACGGCGGCCTTCGGCACGCTGATTCCGCCGCTGGTGAGCGGACAGCTGTTCGGTAGCCTCATTCACAGCGACGGCGGGCGCATCGTACTGCTCGGCGTCGCCGTGGCGCTCGCCGGCATCGCCGTCGTCGGCAAAGCCGGGCATCGCAAGGAGCAGGAGCAGGACCGCCAACACCTGACCGATCGGGATCGCGCTCTGCCGCGCGCCACTGATTTTCGCAAGGGCATTGCGGTGGCGGTGTTCTCCGGCATCATGAGCAGCTGCTTCGCCTATGGTCTCGATGCCGGCGGACCGATTCGGCATCTGACACTCGCGCACGGGACCGGTGCACTCTGGCAGGGTCTGCCGGTGCTGGTCGTGGTGCTGCTCGGCGGGTTCACGACCAACGCGATCTGGTGCGTCTATCTGATCATCAAGAACGCCAGCGGCCGCACCTTCAGAGGGGGCGTGGACGCCGGCGGCGCGAGCATCTCGCTGCGGAACAATTACCTGTTGTGCGCCCTGGGCGGCACGGCCTGGTACCTGCAGTTCTTCTTTTACACGATGGGGGAAAGCCAGATGGGCCGATACGCCTTTTCCAGTTGGACGCTGCACATGTCCAGCATCATCATCTTTGCCACGGTGTGGGGGTTGGC
>JAKBDK010000123.1:0-3390 GCA_021834525.1 Pseudomonadota bacterium
CTGCTCGAGCGTGTTGACCCGCCCGTCCCAGAACAGACCGCCCTGCGGCACGAGGTTGACGGACGCGGCAAACGGCTGACCCGCACTTTTTCGTACCCGGCGGTGGGTGGCCGCAGAGCGCACCTGGCGCCGCAGGGGCACCGGGACGTCGGTGCCGTTCTGCAGGTCCGGGCCGATCGTGAACGGCGGCTGGCGGTACAGATAGCGCAGCGAGGGCACGGCGCGAACGCCCGGGGTGTGCAGCGTCGGTCCGCCGAGCGCCACCGCGGCGGCGCCCGGCGGACCGTAGGCCTGCGCGGGGCTGTGACAGGTGGCGCACGAGAGCCGCCCGGAGCCCGACAGGCGCGGATCGAAGAACAGGTGCCGGCCGAGCCGCGCCACCGCCGAGAGCGGACGCACCGGCGGTAGGCGCAGCGTCACCGGGTCGGGATTAAACCCCGCGGCGAGCAGGCGCTCGGCACGGATCGCGGCGCGCTCGATCCGCACCCCACGGGCGGCGCCCAGGGTCGGCAACAGCGCGCCGAGCAGCGCCGCGGCCGCGAGCCGCCTCGGCGCAGGGCGCATCCGCTCAGGCGCCGGCCCCGCGGCGCGGCGCGAGCGGCTCGCCGGTGCGACCGTTGAGCAGCAGCGGCGGCGCCGGCGGACGCCGCGTGAAATCGAACAGGTTCATGATGCTGCCGGCGGTCGCATCGAATGCTCCATCGCCGAGCCGCTCGCCGCCGAGCCAGTTGTCCTCGATGAAGCGCACCACGGAGGCCTGCGAGATGCGCGTGTGGCTCACGTAGTTGACCTTGGCATACGGGGAGATCACGAAGAACGGAATCCGGGTGCCCGGACCGCAGCGGCCATTGACGGGCTTGCCCCGCACCCCGGCGAGCGGAACGCCGTGGCCGCACACGCCCGGCCCGTCGAGCCGATCCGCGCTCTGGTCGTAGGAGGGGTTGGTGGGCGTGGCGAAGGCGTGATCGTACCAGCCGTCGGAATCGTCCCAGGTGATGATCACCGCGGTGCTGCGCCAGGCCGGACTGCGCTCCAGGCGGTTCACCACCCGCACGATCCAGGCCTGCTCATCGAGCGGGTCGGAGTACCCGGCATGCCCATCTTCGTAGCCCGGTGCCTTCAGATAGGAGACGGCCGGGAGGTTGCCGGCGTGCAGCGCGGCGAAGAAATCCCCCAGACCGTACTCGTGATTGGCCGGATCGCGCCGGCCATCGGCATCGTAGGTGTACCCGACGGCGCGGATCGAGGCCGGCCGAGCATGCGTCGGATTGGCGGTCGCTTTGAAGTACTGGAACCAGTTGTGGTGCGGGATGTAGTCGCGCACCTTCTGCCCGACCACCGTCGAGTAGGTGCTGCGCCGACAGCCGCGCGTGCCGTTGGGGTTGGTGCGCGCCAGGTCGAACCCTCCCATGAACCCGCCCCAGCTCACCCCGTGCGCCGTGAGCAACTCACCGATGTTCCGTCCGAGCATGCGGACCTGGTTGGCGTGGCTCGAGCACACGTCGCCGGCCGGATCGACGTCGCTCACCAGGCCGTAGCCGCCCGCCCCGTCGGCGATGTAATAGCGGTGCGTGGTGCTCGCCACCAGCCGAACCCCGTCGGTCTGGCCCGAGACCACCTCGAGCGCCCCGGGGGTCGAGGGCCCGTACGTGTCGGTGTAGGCGTCATCGCTCATCGCGAAGTGCTGCGCGTAGTTCCACAGCGCCGTGACGGTGTTGCCGTCGAAGTAGCCCATGACCTGCCCCGGCGTGCCGAACGCACCGGCACCGCCCGGCGTGCCCCGCCCGGTGTGCAGCGGGAACAGGTCCGCCGCCCCGCCGTCATAGGCGAGCTGCTCGGCGGTGTAGCCGTGATTCTGGTCGGCCGTCGCCGCCTGCGCGCGATCGAGCCGAAACGGATTGGTGGCGCCGCGGCCGTTGCGTCGGTTGAGGTTCGGGTTGTGGGTGAGCAGCCGCCCGCCCAGCAGGTTGTTCACCGCGGGGGTGCCCGGCGCAGCCGTGAAGCGCGGCTCGCCCGGCGGATTGGCCGCGTGCGGGTAGGTCGCGAAATAGTGATCGAACGAGACGTTCTCATCGAAGATCACCACCAGGTGCTTGATCGGCGTGCG
This sequence comes from Pseudomonadota bacterium, assembly GCA_021834525.1. Lineage (GTDB taxonomy): Bacteria > Pseudomonadota > Gammaproteobacteria > Steroidobacterales > Steroidobacteraceae > 13-2-20CM-66-19. Next base: position 2,108 of record JAKBDK010000123.1, read on the forward strand.
GGTCGCCTCACGCCCCGCCGGCAGCTCGCGCCCGTGTGCCGAGACGCCCGGTGCGGCGGCGAGTACGGCGAGTCCGAGCAGCGCCGGGAGACCGTTCAAGGGAGAACGCATGCGGATGTTCCTCGGTGAAGGTGAAGGATCCCGGTGACGCCTGCGCCGGGTCTGCCCGGGCTCACGCGGGCGCGCCGAGGCTACCGGCACAGTGTGACCGATCGATGACAGGTCGCCTACCCCGCGGGCCGGGTGACGCCCCGGCCCCCAAGCGCCTATGATCCTCGACCCCGCCTGCGGCGATTCGGCGTGTCCTCAACGATGCTCAGCGCACTGCTCGCAGCGCACCCGGCGCCCATCCGCCTCGGTGGCTTCCTCGGCGCTTTTGCGCTCATGGCGCTGTGGGAGCGGCTCGCGCCGCGCCGCCGGCTGGATCAGCCCCAGGCGCTTCGCTGGATGAATAACCTCGGCCTCATCGCCACCGACACGCTGCTGGTGCGCCTGGTGCTGCCCGGCGCGGCGCTCGCCACGGCCCTGTTCGCCGCCGCGCACGGCTGGGGAGTGCTCCGGCTGCTCGCGCTGCCGGCGCCGATGCGCCTGCTGCTGACGCTCGCGGCGCTGGACCTGACCATTTACCTGCAGCACGTGATGCTGCATGCCGTCCCGGCGCTGTGGCGACTGCACCGCGTGCACCACGCGGACCTCGACTTCGACGTCACCACGGGGGTGCGCTTCCATCCCCTGGAGATCCTCCTGTCGCTGGTGATCAAATGCGCCGTGATCGCCCTCCTTGGCGCGAGCCCGGGCGCGGTGCTGCTGTTCGAGGTGGTGCTGAATGCCAGCTCGATGTTCACCCACGGCAACGTGACGCTGCCGGCGCGCCTCGAGGCGCGGTTGCGCTGGCTGCTGGTCACCCCCGAGATGCACCGCGTGCATCACTCCATCGAAACCGATGAGATGAACCGCAATTTCGGCTTCAACCTGTCCTGGTGGGACCGCCTGCTCGGCACCTATCGGGCCGCCACGCGCACGCCCCAGGATCGGATGGCGATCGGACTGACCGGCTGGCGCGACCCGCACCGGTGCGAGCGGCTGGCCGGGATGTTGGTGATGCCCTTCGTCGCCGACGCCCCCGTGGACCCTCGTCACACCCGGAATGAACACCCATGACGCGAGCCACCCTCGTCCGCGCGGCGATCGCCGTGCTGCTCGTGGCGGGAGCCGCCTGGGCATTGACGCACCGCGGGGACTTCGACACCCAGTCCCTCAGCGCCGCGATCCACCGCGCCGGT
>JAKBDK010000063.1:0-15898 GCA_021834525.1 Pseudomonadota bacterium
GGGCGCTGCCCGACGCCGCGGTGCTGCGCCGCCGGCTCGCGCGCGCGCTGCGCGGACTGCCGCTCGAGCCGGCCTCCCTCGCCCCGTTCGTCGCGGCAGTCGAGCGTGCGCGCCAGGGCGCACCGATCGGCCGCGCAGCGCTCGCGGGCACCTCGTTCGCCGCGGCGCTCGACGGCCTTCTGGTGCGCGCCGGCACGCACTGGGATGCGCTGCTGCCCCTGCAGGCCCCGCCCGGCGGGCACATCGACCTGGCGCGCGTGCGCGCCGCACTCGCGACGGTCCCCTCCGCGCGCGCCACGGTGCTGAACCTCAAGCACGAAGCGAACCGCCTCTACGCGACCTACCTCGGGGAGGCGGTGCGCCTGGCGCTCGCGGGACTCGCGGCCATCGTGCTGCTGCTGCTCGTGGTGCTGCGCAGCGCCCTGCGCACGCTGCGCGTGGTCCTGCCGCTCGCACTCGCGGTGCTCACCGTCATCGCGGCACTGGCGCTCTCGGGCGTGCACCTGACGCTGCTGCACGTCATCGGCATGCTGCTCATCGTGGCCATCGGCTCGAATTACGCGCTGTTCTTCGAGCGCGGCTCGGCCGAGCCCACCCTCACTCTCGCCTCGCTGCTGATCGCCAATGCGGCCACCGTGCTCGGTTTCGGGGTGCTCGCCGCCTCCCACGTGCCGGTGCTGCGCGATCTCGGCCAGACGGTCGCTCCGGGGGCGGCGCTGGCGCTGCTGTATGCCGCGCTGCTCGCCCCGGGGGCGCCGGGCGAGCGCGCCGCAGGCTAAACTTCCGCCATGAGTGCGTCTCGAACCCGGCCCCGCTGGCGTCCGTCGCCGTTGCTGTTCGCCTCCGCGGGCGTGCACGGCGGGGCGGTGGCGGCCATGCTCGCCCAGCGCGCGCTGTGGCCCTGGGCGGTGGGCGCGCTCGTGGCCAATCATGCCGTGCTCACCGCCGCCGGACTCACCCCGCGCAGCCGGCTGCTCGGCCCGAACTGCACGCACCTGCCGGCCGCCGGCCGGGCGCAGATTGCGCTCACCCTCGATGACGGCCCGGATCCCGAGGTCACCCCGCAGGTGCTCGAGGTGCTGGCCGCGCACGGTGCGCGGGCCACGTTCTTCTGCATCGGCGAGCGGGTCGCGGCGCACCCCGCCCTGGCCCGCGAGATCCTCGCCCACGGCCATGCCATCGAAAACCATTCGCAGCGGCATCTGCATCACTTCTCGCTGCTCGGCCCACGCCGGCTGCAGGCCGAGATCGAGCGGGCGCAGGAGACCATCGGTGCGACCACCGGTGCGGCGCCGCGTTTCTTTCGCGCGCCGGCCGGGCTGCGCAGCCCGCTGCTCGATCCGCTGCTGCAGCGCCTCGGGCTGCAGTTGGCGAGTTGGACTCGGCGCGGTTTCGACACCGTCGAGGGCCGCCCGGCGCGGGTGCTCGAGGCGCTGGTGCGCGATCTGAGCGCCGGGGACATCCTGCTGCTGCACGATGGACACGCGGCCCGCACCGACGCCGGCACCCCGGTGGTGCTCGAGGTGCTGCCGAAGCTGCTCGCGGCGTTTGCGGCGGCGGGACTCGCCCCGGTGACCTTGCGCGAGGCGTTCGGCGCATGAAGCCGCTCGCCCTCACCCACTTCACCGCCACCAGCGCCCTCGGCCGCGGCCTCGAGGCCACGCTCGCCGCGCTGCGCGCCGAGCGCGGCGCGCTCTCGCCCTGTGCCTTCGAGACGGCCACGCTGCCGACCTGCATCGGCGCGGTGGCGGACCTGGACTCGGTGCAGATGCCGCGCTCGCTCGCCCGCTACGACTCACGCAACCATCGCCTGACGGTGCTCGCGCTCGAGACGGACGGATTCGCCGCAGCCGTGCGCCAGGCGGCGCTGCGGTATGGCGCGATGCGCATCGGGGTGCTGCTCGGCACCAGCACCTCGGGGATGCTCGAGACCGAGCTCGCCTACCGCCAGAGGACGGCCGACGGCGCGCTGCCCTCGACCTTCGAGTACGGCGCCACACACAACAGCTACGCGCTGGCGGACGTCGTGCGGCGCGTGCTCGGGCTGGAGGGTCCGGCCACGGTGATCTCCACCGCCTGCTCCTCGAGCGCGAAGGTGTTCGGGGCCGCGGCGCGCATGATCGAGGCGGGACTGATCGATGCGGCGCTGGTCGGCGGCGTCGACTCGCTGTGCCTGACGACGCTGTACGGCTTTCACGCGCTGCAGCTCACCTCGCCCCAGCCCTGCCGGCCGTTCGATCCGGCGCGCGACGGCATCTCGATCGGCGAGGCCGCGGCGTTCGCACTGCTCGAGCCGCCCGGCCCCGACACCCCGCCGGCGACGGTGATGCTCACCGGTGTCGGGGAATCGAGCGACGCCTATCACATGTCCTCGCCGCATCCGGACGGACTCGGCGCGCAGGCCGCGATGCGTCAGGCGCTCGCGGAGGCGGGTCTGACGCCGCAGCAGATCGAGTACATCAACCTGCACGGGACCGGTACCCCGAGCAACGACAGCGCCGAGGCGCGTGCGGTCACCGCCGTGTTCGAGCGCCCGGTGCCGTCGAGTTCCACCAAGGGCGCCACGGGCCACACCCTGGGCGCCGCCGGTGCGCTCGAAGCGGTGATCTGCGCCCTGGCGCTGCGCACCGGGTTGATGCCGGCGGGTCTGAACACCCGCTGCGCAGACCCCTCGCTCGGGCTCGAGTACCTCACCGCGAATCGTCACGCTCCACTCGCCCGCGTGCTCAGCAACTCCTTCGGGTTCGGCGGCTCGAACTGCTCGCTGGTCCTCGAGCGCGGCGCGGGGGCGCGGTCATGAGTGCGCGCGGCGAACTGAGCGCCGCGGTGTGCGGCATCGGCGTGCTCGGGCCCGGGCTCGTGGATTGGGCGAGCGCCGCCGCCGTCCTTCAGGGCAAGCATCCCTACCAGCATGCCCCGACCACCGCGCCGGCCCCGGCGCTGCTGCCGCCGGCGGAGCGGCGGCGCACCGGCGAGACCGTGCGCCTCGCCCTCGCGGCGGGTCTGCAGGCTCTCGAGGGCACGCGCACCGACCCCGAGGGGCTGGCCACGGTGTTCGCTTCCTCCGGGGGCGACGGGGCGATCTGCCATGAGATCTGCTCCACGCTGGCGACGGACCAGCGCGACATCTCCCCGACTCGCTTCCACAACTCGGTGCACAACGCCGCCTCGGGCTACTGGAGCATCGCGGTGCACTCCATGGCGCCCTCGACGGCGCTCTGTGCGTACGATGGCAGTTTCGCCGCCGGACTTCTCGAGGCCCTCACGCAGGCGCTCGCCCGTGCCGCTCCGGTGCTCCTGGTGGCCTACGAGACCGTGTATCCCGAGCCGCTGCACGCCCAGCGTCCGCTGCCCGATGCCTTCGCGCTCGCGCTGCTGCTCGACCCGCGCCCGACGGCGCACGCCGGCGCGCGCCTTCAGGCGCAGCTGGTGCAGGAGGCCGCCGACACCCTCGATGACCCGGCACTCGAGCGGCTGCGCGCCGGCGTACCGGCCGCGCGCGGCCTGCCGCTCCTGCGACGCATCGCCCGCGGCGATCACGGCCGCGTCGTGTTGGATTATCTCGGGCCGTTGCGGCTCGCCGTCACCGTCACGCCATGTCCCTGACCCCTGCGCCTGAGGAACTGACCGCCGCCGTGCCCCTGGATCGACGGTGGCTCGAGGAGCACATCCCGCACCAGGGTCGGATGTGTCTGCTCGATGCGGTGCTCGGCTGGGACACGACGCGCATCCGCTGCCGGGTGACGAGCCACCGGCGAGCCGACAACCCGCTGCGCGGGCGCGGCCGGCTCGGGGCGGTCGCCGGGATCGAGTACGCGGGCCAGGCCATGGCCGCGCACGGGGCACTGATGGCCGGACTGCTCGGCACCCCGGTGCGCACCGGCTATCTGGCGAGCGTGCGCAACCTGAAGCTCGCCGTCACGCGCCTCGATGACCTCGAGGGTGATCTCGAAGTGTGTGCCGAGCGCATCGCCGGGGACACCGGCACGGCGTTGTACGCCTTCGTGTTGATGTGCGCGACGCGGGAGCTGCTCTCGGGTCGGGCCGGCATCGTGTTCGGCGTCCTGGATCCCGCCGCCGGCGAGGAACACTCATGAGCTCAGTCAAGCGCGCACTGGTCACCGGCGGCAGCGGCGGCATCGGTGCGGCGATCTGCCGGCGCCTCGCCCAGGCCGGCCATCACGTCTGTGTCCATACCCGCCAGGGGCTGGCGGTCGCCGAGACGCTGGTCGGGCAGATCCATGCCGAGGGCGGCAGTGCCGAGGTGGTGCAATTCGACGTCACCGACGCACAGGGCGCGCGCGAGGCACTGGCCGCGCTCGCCGGCCCGATCCAGATCCTCGTCAACAACGCCGGCGTGCACGATGACGCGGTGCTGCCCGGCATGCGCCCGGACCAGTGGCACCGGGTCATCGATGTCTCGCTCCATGGGTTCTTCAACGTCACCCAGCCGCTGCTGCTGCCGATGATCCGCACCCGATGGGGCCGCATCATCAACATCTCCTCGGTCGCGGCGCTGATCGGCAACCGTGGTCAGGTCAATTACGCCGCTGCCAAGGGCGCGCTGAACTCCGCGACGCGGGCGCTCGCCCTCGAAGTCGGTTCGCGCGGCATCACCGTCAATGCCGTCGCGCCCGGGATCATCACCACGCCCATGACTGACGGGATGTTCGACGAGGCGGATCTGCAGCGCCTGGTCCCGCTCGGCCGGGCCGGCCGGCCGGAGGATGTGGCGAATCTCGTGGCCTTCCTCGCCTCGGACGAGGCTGCCTACATCACGGCCCAGATCCTGTCCGTCGACGGCGGAATGGCCTGACGGCCTCGCGATTCCGTGCTGTGTTTTCGATGCCGTCTCAGTGGACGTTGTGTTCTACGTCCGTGAGAGACGTCGGCTCAAAGCGGCTTCGCTGACAGTCGATTCGCACGTCTCTCGATACGTTTTTTATACGTCTGCACATTCAATTTTTCGGGCCTATTTCGGGTCAAATTTGATTGACACCGGATCATGTTAGGTCTATTTCTGGGCCCTGGAGACACCCATGGCCGTTGCAGCACACGACATGACCGATTCCTTCGACACCAGGCTCGCCAGACTCGAATCCGACGTCGCGCACATTCAGACGGACGTCCGGGATATCAAGATTGATCTGAGACAGATGCGGGATGAGTTCTCGAAACACCGCGCCGAAACTCATGATGACCTGAAGTCTCTCGACGCAAAGTTGGATGACGGCCAGATCTCCATCCGAACCGAGATGAAGGACGAGTTCAAGGCCGTGCGCACCGAGATGCAAGGTGAGTTCAAGGCCGTGCGAGCCGAGATGCAAGCCGAGTTCAAGGCCGTGCGGGCCGAGATGCAGGACGGGTTCAAGGCCGTACGCGCCGAGATGCAAGCCGAGTTCAAGGCCGTGCGGGCCGAGATGCACGGCGAGGTCAAGGCCCTCCGAACTGAAACTCAGACCGGCTTTTCAGAATTGCGCACCGAAATCGCCGCCCTGGCCACCCGGATGCTCAAACGCGAATGGGCCATGCTCAGCCTGATGGTCACGCTGTTTCTGGCGCTCCTCGGCGTCATGCTGCGCGGGTTCGGGTGGATCGGGTGAGACACCTCCCCTGAACAGCCGGCTCTGATGGCCCGCCTGCTCATGCTGGCATGAGCCTGGAGTGAGCCGTGCGAAGAAGCGCCAGTCAGATCGCGCCCGCTCGCTCGCGCGGCACACTTGCGCGTCGCGGCCCGCAGGGCGGGCCGTGCCACAGCGGAGGACTACGTCACGACGCCGTCGAAAAAATCGACCTCGCCCGTCTCGAGCGAGTACTCCGCGCCGACCACCGCGAGCCCATCGTTCTGGATGAGTCGTTCGAGAACGTCCGACCCGTAGCGCAGGTGGCTGACCGACACCCCGACGTTGGCCCGTACGGCCTGACGCACGAGCGCATCCTCATCGTTGCGCAGATCGGTCCTGAGCAATCCTTCGATCGACGGGCGTACCCGATCGACGATGGAGCGGATGTTCGGCGACTGGTTCTCCGCCGGCCGGCGCAGCTGCTCGAGCGTCGCCTGGATCGCTCCGCAGCGCGAGTGCCCGAGCACCACCACGAGGCGGGTCCCGAACTGCTCGGCGGCGAACTCGACGCTGCCGATCAGGGACGGCGCCACGATGTTGCCGGCCACGCGGATCACGAACAGGTCCCCGAGCCCCTGATCGAACACCAGTTCCGCCGGCACTCGGGAATCCGAGCAGCCGAGCACGATGGCAAAGGGCTGCTGCTCCTGAGTGAGGTGGATCTGCGGCGAGGCCCCGAGGGCGGCCTCGTGATTGCGGACCCGCTCGACGAAGCGGCGATTGCCCTCTTTCAGGCGCTGCAGGGCGTGCTGTGCGGTAACCATGGCCAGGAAGCGTAACAAGCATCCTTCGGGCGCACAATTGGCCGGCCGGGGTAAACTCCCGCCTCCCCCTGCGCAATCCTCTGGAGATGAAGATCATGGCCATACGGGAACAGCTGATCGAATACCGCGAGGGCTCGACCGTCCTCGAGGGCTTTTTCTGCTACGACGATGCCCGCCCCGGCCCGCTGCCGGCCGTGCTGATCAGCCACGCATGGAACGGACGCGACGAATTCGTCGAGCGCAAGGCGCGCCGGCTCGCCTGGCACGGCTATGCGACGTTCGCGCTCGACATGTTCGGCAAGGGCAAGCGCGGCGAGACCACCGAGCAGTGCCAGGCGCTGATCACCCCGCTCATGCAGGAGCGCAAGTTGCTCGCCCGGCGCATCACGAGCGGGCTCGAGACGCTGCGCGCGCAGCCGCAGGTCGACGCGCGCCGCGTGGCGGCGATGGGCTTTTGCTTCGGCGGCCTGTGCGTGCTCGACCTCGCCCGCAGCGGCGCGGACGTGCGCGGCGTGGCGAGCTTCCACGGCCTGCTGAAGCCGAACGGTCTGCCGGCACACAAGGTGCACTCCAAGGTGCTCATCCTGCACGGCTACGATGACCCGATGGCCCCGCCGGAGGATGTGCTCGCGGTGGCCCAGGAGTTCACGGCCGCCGGTGCGGACTGGCAGTTGCACGCCTTCGGCAACACGCTGCATGCGTTCACCAACCCGCATGCCAACGACCGGGCGAACGGCATGGCCTATGACGAGGCGGCCGACCGGCGCTCGTGGCAGGCGCTGCGCCAGTTCCTGGAGGAAGTGCTGCGCTGAGGCGCCGCCGAACTCAGCTCGCAGGCCGGCGCCGCAGGGCGTCGGCCTGCGCACTGAGGGTCACGGATTCGGTTTCAGGATCGTAGAAAATGCGCGCCTCGCCGCGCTGCAGCTGGGCGAGCACGGCGGCGCATTTCTGTTCGAGCGTGTACTCGCGCTCCCCGTAATCGGTGCCTTCGCGCAGCACGAAGGCTTCGATCACCCCGCGCAGCGCCTCGGGTGAGAGCGCCGTGTAGGGCACTTCCACCGGCTCAAGCGGCGTTCCGTCGTCCATTCATCCCCCAAATGCAAACCGCCGCGCACCCGGACGGGCGCGCGGCGGTTCGTCTCAACTGGAGGCCGCGGTGACGTCCAGCGCACCGCGGCACCCGTTCACTCGCGCAGCTTCGCCATCAGGCGCAGCATCTCCACGTACATCCACACCAGGGTCACCATCAGACCGAAGGCGCCGTACCACTCCATGTACTGCGGGGCCCCTTGCGCCGCGCCCTGCTCGATCATGTCGAAGTCGAGCAACAGCATGAACGCCGCCACGCCCACGACCAGGATCGAGAACCCGATGCCGAGCGGGCCGCCCCCGTTGATGAACGGCACCGCGAAGTGGAAGAACGAGAGGATCCAGGCCCCGACGTACAGCAGCACGATGCCGAACATCGCGCCCATGACCACGGCCCGCAGCCGCTCGGTCACCCGGATCACGCGCGTGCGGTACAGGGTGAGCATCACCAGGGTGACCGCAAACGTCGCGCCGATCGCCTGGATCGCGATGCCCGGATAGCGCTGCTCGAACACCGCCGAGATGCCCCCGAGCACGACGCCTTCGAGCGCCGCATAGGGCAGCGCCAGATACGGGGCAGTGGTGGGCTTGAAGCTGATGATCAACGCCAGGATGAACCCGCCGATGGCCCCGACGGTCATCAGGCCGCTGGCGGCCTGCAGGTTGCCGGCGCTCGCCTGCGACCAGGGCCACAGCGCGCACACCATCATCACGACCAGCAGCAGGAACGACTTGTTCACTGTGCCGGCCACGGTCATGGGCTGATCGCCGAACCCGACGCGCGGCACCCGCCCGAAGGTGTTCTGGTTCAAGCCGGGGTTGCCGGATCGCCGAAACTGAAACGCCATCTGATACCTCCTGAATCGATTGGACGCATTTTACGCTATGGGGGTTCCCCAGCGGAAAATCCAGTCGGTGGGGGGAGCGGACGCTCCCCCTTTTGATTGCTCAGCTTCCGACCCGGTTCGGGTCGCGCCAGCCCCGCTCGAACGGCAGCCGCCAGGCGTTCGGGGCGATCAGCTGGTGCATGGAGTTCGGGCCCCAGGAGCCCGGCGCATACAGGCGCACCGGCGGTGGGGCCTCGAGCAGCGGCGTGGAGACCTCCCAGAGCCGCTCGATGCCCTCGGCCGTGGTGAACAGCGTGCGATCCCCGCGCATGGCATCGAGGATCAGCCGCTCGTAGGCCTCGAGCACCTCCCCGACCAGCCCCGTGTCGTGCATGGCGAACTGCAGACTGAGCTTATCGAGGCGCATCCCCGGCCCCGGGCGCTTGCCGTAGAACGACAGGGACATCTTCGAGACGTCCGCCAGGTCGAACGTGAGGTGATCCGGGCCCTGCGCGCCGACCCCGGAGTCCGGCGGGAACATGCTCTTCGGCGGTTCGCGAAACGCAATCGAGATGATGCGCTTGCCCTCGGCGAGGCGTTTACCGGTGCGCAGGTAAAACGGCACGCCGGCCCAGCGCCAGTTGTCGATGGTGCACTTCAGCGCAATGAACGTCTCGGTATCGGACTCCGGGCTGATGCCCTCCTCGTCGCGATACCCGTTGTATTGTCCACGCACCACGTCATGCGGCCGGATCGACAGCATGCTGCGAAAGACCTTGTTCTTCTCCTCGCTGATCGCGTTCGGCTCGAGCGCCGTCGGCGGCTCCATCGCGACGAAGGCGAGGATCTGGAACAGGTGCGTGACCACCATGTCGCGAAATGCGCCGATCGAGTCGTAGAAGATCGTGCGCTTGTCGAGTCCGAGCGTCTCGGGCACATCGATCTGCACGTGCTCGATGAAGTTGCGGTTCCAGATCGGCTCGAACAACCCGTTGGCGAAGCGGAAGGCGAGAATGTTCTGCGCCGGCTCCTTGCCGAGGAAGTGATCGATGCGGAAGATCTGCTCCTCGCCGAACACCTCGTGCAGCTTCTCGTTGAGCGAGCGGGCAGTGGCGAGGTCGGTGCCGAAGGGCTTCTCCATGATGATGCGCGAGTGGTTCACCAGACCCGCCTCGCTCAACAGGCGCACCGTCGAGAGCGCCGCACTCGGCGGCACGCTGAGGTAGTGCAGCCGCTGGCACTCCCCGGAGAGCGCGAGCTCGGCGCGCTGCACCGCGGCGGCGAGCGCCGGAGCCCCGGCGCCGAGCGGCACGTAGTCGATGCCGGCGGCGAACTCGGCCCACTCCTTGGGGTTCGCCTGGTGGGTGGAGAATTCGGTCACCGCGCGCTGCGCGAACTGACGGAAGCCCTCCGCGTCGAGATCATCGAGGGACACCCCGATGATGCGGCAGCCGGGAATGTACCCGGCGATACTCAGGTGAAACAGCCCCGGGAGGAGCTTGCGCCGGGCCAGATCGCCCGTGGCGCCGAACAGAACTACGACTTGCGGGCGCCGCGGACCGACGCCAAGGGGTACTTTAGCCACCCTGCTCCACCTTCATGTGTGCCGATAAGATGTCTTTGACTGAAGGATAGCGAGCCGCCGGGCCCGAATCCATCGCCGCACTCACATTCTCGCGCCACGGGTGGTTTGATCGGTCACGGCGAGCCAGAACTGAAGAGCGGCAGGTCCGAGACCCGTCGGCCCCTGAAGTCTATGCAGAAGCCTTCAGAGGAAGGCGGAATCCCTCGTCAGCGAACGCGCCTCCGATCCGCTGACAATCCCGCTCGGTCACGCCCTCTCGACGGGCGACGTCGTACCACCTCTTGCGCACGGTCACCTCCATCTGATCGATGATTTGCGCGGCCTCCGTCCGAGTCAGGAGAAAGCGCTCGCATTGAGAAAGGAGATTCTGCGCGTTGGCGTACCGGCCATGATTGCCGCAAATCATGGCCAGATCACGCCGCTCGAGACTGACGGCGATCGTGGGCGTGAGATCGTATGCCGGAGAGAGAGCCCACGCCTCGCCCATGGCAATCATGGCGTGATTGCGCGGATGGTCATCGAGATTCGAGATCAGCGCGTTGAAGACCATTCGCCTGAAGAGCTCGGCTGAATCCGCGCGCGGCTGTGCGGAGATTCGTCGCAACTCCTCCGCCAGCGCCACGTACGACCAGCGCTCGCGATCCTGGTGAGAGTCCTGCGCACGCAGCAGAGTGAGTGCACTCAGCATCCGGGCGCGGCGGTAGCCCGTGGCTGCATGATGCCGATCGAAGCGCCTAACGAGGAGTGCGTCGCGATCTGCGATCTGCGTCAGTCGGCTCTCAGAGACCGACAAACCGCATTCCCGCGCCAGCACCAGCATGGCGTGCTCGACGCGAGCAGTGTTCCACCGGTCGTCACGGCGATTGAACTTCGCGATCCAGAGCGTCTCCTGATCCTCGAGCACCGCCTTGGGTCTCGCCCCCCCCATGGCGGTGCCGATCAAGAGGAGGTCCTGAACCTGAGTCAGGTCGACCGGGTCGGCCGCCGCCTTCTGCGCACCCTCTTCGTCCGCCACGATCAGGTCCGCGAGCGCTTGCAGCCGCGAGAGATCCATCGTTCGATTGAAGGTGCGAAGCGGCGCGGGCGGATCGACGTTCAAGCCAAAGCCCAGTGCGCCCGCCCGGTCATCCGGGGAGTTCAGAAGATAGTCGAGCTCCCCGAGAGTCGCTTTCCCGGCATGCTTTTCGATGACTCGACGACCCCAGTAATCAGGACTCGCATCCCGGATCGCTCCGAACATCCCGCCGAGCCGAGCCGTCTGGAAGACTCGCGCTTCGAGCTTCAGTTCGATCGGGTCGATCGGCACCGCATTGGCTCGGGCGAGGTAGCGTCGACCGTAGACGAAGCGGCCGACGCCGACCCCTTGAGCGGTGCTCGCGAGCTCGAAGCGGCCCGCGGTAACCGGTGAAGTGTCCCCCGGGAGGGTCAGGTAGACAAAGACCTCAGAAGTCATTGTCGAGTGCGGTCTTTCTGCGGCCACCCGCTCGAACGCGCCGGGTCTCGAGCGCACTTCCTTCGACGTCCTTCGCGGGATCGGCGAGATCGTCCGCCGGCCCCAGCAGGTCGTAGGCCCAGAGCAACGACCAGTAGGTCCCGACGCTCGCGCTGGTGCGACCGTTCTCGGCGTCGCGAACCGCGCGGATTCCCGTCCCGATCTTGGCAGCCGCCTCTGCGAGTGTCAGGCGGCGGCGCAGTCGGGCGGTCCGCAGTCGCTCGCCCAGCGTCCTGAGGCTCTGCTCGATCGCGACGGGAGGAGCGACTTGGAGGATATTGCGTTTGCTCATGCTATAAAAAGAACGAAAATACGCTTTTCATGCTTTTTAAAGAATATCCGACTCAGAGCGGACGCGCAACAACCCATGCTTTAAATGACATGTTATCGGTCATAAAATGCTTCTTAACGCATATCTAATACCCTTGAGGCTCCAGGGCAGTCCCGGAAGAGTTCTCACCAAGACCCAGAGGGCCATCGCGCGTCACGCAGGCTGCCGCTGCTCGTTCACCAGCCGCGGGCCAGACCGTGCGCAAGACACGATCGCCCCGAGCGACGAAGCTCCGGACACGCATGCGAACGGCGGCGAGGCCGCCGACCTCTGCACCGCCGCGGCGGAAGACGCACGCTGCGGCCCCACGATGACGCCCGATATGCGGGCCTCCATCTAAAATGCCTATGGCTTTGCGTCCATCACTCCTGTTGGATCGGCCGGGCGGACGCCGCGATATGGAGCTACTCGCTGCATTGAGGCCCGAAGCGTTATGTGCGCCGCGCTGCTCTCAAGATCACGTGCAACCAGGTCGATGTCGCGCGTCGGCCGACGAGCATCCAGTGAAGCAAGCAGAGCTCCGCCTTTCAACACAAAGTGATCTGCGTGCACCGAACGCACCAGTCGATCGAGAAAGCTTTCAAGCGCATAGATCTGGATCAACTCATCCGTCGGTCTCCCAGTATTCTTTGCCTTGCGCTGCAACTCGAGATATCGCCTGCCGGCCATGGTCGTTTGAGTTGCCCGTTTCACAGGATAACCTCCAGGGCTCGGTGAACCGCGCTTTCCGCGCCGTGGAACGAACGTGCCATCGAGACGAGAGTCGCGGGTCTGGCGTCCTTCCGTCGTAGCCAGCGGCGCAACGCCTCCCATGCGACTTCCGATCCTTCTCGATGGCGAAGCCGGATCACATCAACCAGCGAGCGCTCGGCCGAGTACAGTCCGAGGGTTAGTCCGTCCCCGATTCGGATCGTTTCCCGGCCGAGCGTGAAAGTGCCTCTGGCGAAGACGTGAACGTCTGCGCGCGATTGCAGTGTCGGGATACGTCCACCGCGGGGAATTGCGATGTCAATGCGAGCCGGAATGACATCGGTCAGGCCGTGGCGCGCAAGGGCGGTCATCAGGCAGAGCGTGCCCGCAGGGACCCGGAGTGCGATCTCGAGAAGATTGTGATCTGCCGGGGAGGCATCGGACCGCCGGAAAAGACCACGGCTCAGCTGTTCTAGGTGCCCCTCATCACGGTACCGATAGAGGCGTCGCGCAGAGAGTCCGGCCGCGATGGCGGCCCCAAAAGTAAAGACGGAAGGCAGATTGCCCGGGATCCGAGTTGATGGCTTGGCGGACATGCCAGAAAATGTATACATATATGGGATATCTGTATACGATTTCTTGCGGCGATAGATCCCTTCCCACCACCCGGACCGGACGGATGCGGCGATGCAAAATCACTTGGCCAAGTTCTGGCTGCCCGCGTCAACCCACCGCTGCAAAGCGTCGAGCATGGGAGGTAAGTCGTTCACGAGCGCGTACCAGATCAAGCGGTGATCCAGTCCTTCCTCGTACCAGTGCGAGGCAATATCGCGAAAGCCTTTGGGGCCTGCCCAAGCGATGTTGGCGTCAATCTGCGCCAGTGTCTGGTTGGGAATGCTCTTCAGGGCTTCTCCGAACCGGATCAGGAGGCGTTCAACGGCAAGCTGGCGTTCGCTGTTGACCAGGTAACTGACTTCCGTGTCGTGCGCGACGAGTTCCTACGCTTTGCGGCCGGCATGCAGTGCGGCCACCGCGGCACCGTGAGGCGTCGCCGCCCGACCACCCCGGGGCGTGTCAGAAGACACGGACGAGATCGCCGCCTACGCGCCGCCGGAATTCCGGCAGGCGACGCAGACCATCGTAATCGTGGATGTCTGCGGTGGCGCCCAGGATTGTGCGGCAGACATCTCGTACGCGCACCAAATCGAAGATCGAAAATCGCTGGCTCGCGGGTTCGACGAGAAGATCGACGTCACTGTCCTCGCGAGCCTCGTCGCGCGCCACCGATCCATATAGGAATAGCTGCCCGACGCCCAGTGCATTCAGTTGCTCGCGGCGTTCGCGGAGGAGGCGAAGAGCGTCGTCACGCTGCATGTCGCAATTTTACCCGGGATGGCTCGTGGTGTGTGCAGGTATTAATGGTTGATTTTACAGAATTTTCCTGCCCGCTCGCCAGGGTCGATTGGGTTGTTCGCTTCACCGAATGACCTCAAGGGCGATGGCGGGCGCGGCTGAAAATGCATGCAGCATTGAGGATCTGTATGCACTTTCATCAGCTGGTAGCCCTGGCCTCCGGTGGCCCTGGTCTTCGTCGCCCCATCGAGGGTCGAGGCGATGTCGTCATCAGCATCGTCGTCGCGGCGCCAATTACGGCCGCTTGGCGACCACCTTGCCGTTCTCACAGACGTAAAGCGGCGTCCCGTACATCTGTGCCGTTCGCCGGGCTGTCTCGCCCGCTCGCAGCAACGCTCGCTCGACACGGGCGGCGAGCTTCGGATTTCGGTTCAAGCGTGTGCCGCGGCCGGCGCCTGTCGCTTTTCCGGCCGAATTCCGCCCTGCGCCCGCGAGTGGCTTGCGTTTCTTCAGTCCCTTGGACTTCGTCACTCAGACCTCTCCTTCGGCCACAGCGAATATCCAGAGACTGCGCTCTTGCGCCGACTCATAGCTCTTTCGGACGAATCGCTGCCCGGGTCGCACGCCCGCAGTCCCAGTGCGCCAGCCGCCGCTCGATGGCGTCCGAGTGTCAGCCCTGCTCAATGACGTGCCCCCCAAAGGTGGCCGCCGGGCCTGCGCGTGCCGTCACGCCTCTGGGGTCAGTCACTGAGGCGCGGATTCCCGCCGCCCTGCATGTAGGATCCATGGTTCACGCGCACTTCGGTGCAACGGAGCGTGGAGACGCACAGCGGGGACACAGCGAGGAAGGGTCACCGGGGGCGGAACCCCCGGTACACGCCGGATCAGGCCGCGTCGTGCGCAGGATCGCGCTGCGGGTAGTCCTCGCGCCAGTGCGCCCCGCGACTCTCGCGGCGCTCGAGCGCCGCGCGCACCATCGCCTGTGCGAGTTCGAGACGGCGCCGCTCGAGGAGCGCCTCGGGCGCGAGCTGCGCGCGAAGGGCCGCCAGATCGCGCCCGCCCTGTTCGAGTTCGCTGCCGCGGCGCACCGGGCCTAAGCAGCGTCCGACGATCGAGCGCACCTGGCCGCTGATCTGCGCATCCGTTTGCAGCGGCGGCGGCACTTCCTGCTCGATCTGCACGCGGATGTGCCGCTGCGGATTGTGCTCGCGCGCTAGCGCATGCCCCACGGTACGCCCGCACACCACCGCCTCGAGCAGCGAGTTGCTGGCCAACCGGTTCGCCCCGTGCATCCCGGTGAAGGCCACCTCGCCGCAGGCCCACAAGCCCGCGCGCGTGCTGCGCCCGAGCGTGTCGACCACCACGCCGCCCATGTGATAGTGCGCCGCGGCGCTCACCGGAATCGCCTCACGGACCGGATCGATGCCATGCGCCCGGCACACCGCGAGCGCCGCCGGAAACTCCTCGGCGTGCTCACTGGCGAACACCCCGGTCGCATCCAGCCAGACCGGCTCCCCGCGCGCCCGGCGCGACCATACTTCGCGCGCCACCACGTCGCGCGGCGCCAGCTCCGCCAGCGGATGCAGGGCCATCATGAACCGCTCGCCGTGCCCATCGCGCAGCACCGCGCCGGCCCCGCGCAGCGCCTCGGTGAGCAGCGGCAGCGGATCGGCACCCGCGGCGAGCGCCGTGGGATGGAACTGCACGAACTCCAGTCCCGCCACGCGAGCCCCGTGGCCGAGCGCCATGGCGAGTCCATCGCCCTCGGCGGCCCGCCCGTTGGTGGTGCTCGGGAACAGCCGCCCCACCCCGCCGGTGGCGAGCACGGTCTCGTGCGCCTCGAGCCGCACGGCCTCGCCGGCGCCATCCACCGCCCAGGCGCCGCACAGCCGCTCGGCCGGGCCCTCACGCAGTGCGAGCACCTGCAGGCCCGAGAGCAGATCGATGTGCTCGGAACTCGCCGCCGCCGCGAGCAGCGCCGATAAAATCGCCGCCCCGGTGCGATCCCCGCGCGCGTGCAGGACGCGGGCGCGGCTGTGGCCGCCCTCGCGATGCAACCGCCAGCCGAGCGCATCGCGATCGAAGTGAACGCCCAGATCGCACAGGAAGCTCACCGCCTCGGCCGCGCCGCGGATCACGCGCA
>JAKBDK010000124.1:0-3376 GCA_021834525.1 Pseudomonadota bacterium
GCCGGCCCTCGTGCGTCTTTCCGGGCATCTGCCCCAACCTCGACACCAACCACGCGCCGCTGATCCAGCTGTACCGCAAGGTGCGCGAGCTGCCCGGCATCCGCAAGGTGCTGATCGCCTCGGGCGTGCGCTACGACCTCGCCGTGGAGTCCCCGGAGTACGTCAAGGAGCTCGCGCAGCATCACACCGGCGGGTACCTGAAGATCGCCCCGGAGGCGATCTCCGACGGACCGCTCGCGATGATGATGAAGCCGGGGATCGGCGCCTACGACCGCTTCAAGGAACTGTTCGATCGGTATTCGCGCGAGGCGGGCAAGGAGCAGTACCTGATCCCGTATTTCATCGCCGCGCATCCCGGGACCCGCGACGAGGACATGCTCGAGCTCGCCCTGTGGCTGAAGCGCAATGGCTTTCGGGCCGATCAGGTGCAGGCGTTCCTGCCCTCGCCGATGGCGAGCGCGACCGCCATGTACCACTCGGGCAAGAATCCGCTGAAGCGTGTGCGGCGCAGCGGCGGGGAGGTGCACGTGCCGAAGGGGCTGAAGGTGCGGCGTCTGCACAAGGCCTTCCTGCGCTACCACGACCCGAACAATTGGCCGATGCTGCGCGAGGCGCTGCGCCGGATGGGTCGCGCCGAGCTCATCGGCAGCGGCAAACACCAGCTCGTGCCGGCCTATCAGCCGCCGGGGACCGGTCAGGCGCAGGAAGGACACCGCGGTGCCCGGACGGGCGAGCGTGCCGCGCCGCGGCCGCAGCCGTTTCGCACGCAGCACACCGGACTGCCGCGCACCCCGCGGCGCTGAGCAGCGAACGGCAGTCATGACGAGCGCGAATCCCCTCGATCGCCCGGTCTGGGCGAGTCTGGCGACTCACCATGAGCCGTTCGCCGCCGGCGGACCGCTCGCGCGGCGGTACCGCGCCGAGTACAACGTATTCGCCGGCCAGTCGGATGAGTCGCCCGAAGCGCTCGCGGCGCTCGCCGCGCTCATCGGTCCCGGCGAGCAGGTGTGCATCGCGCAGGCGCTGCCGGTGGTGGTGCCACCGGGACTGCAGGTGCACAAGAGCCTGCAAGGTGTGCAGCTGACGGCGCCCGCGACGCTCGAGGTGCCCGATGGGGCCGAGCCGCTGCTGGCGCTGAGCGAACACGATGCGCCGGAGATGTTCGCGCTCGCTCGCCTCACCGAGCCGGGACCGTTCGCGCCGCGGACCCACGCCCTCGGCCGCTTTATCGGCATTCGGATCGACGGGCGGCTCGCGGCCATGGCCGGGGAGCGCTTCCGTTTCCCCGGCTACACCGAGGTCAGCGCCGTCTGTACGCATCCGGATTTTCGCGGCCGAGGTTTCGCGCGCCGGCTCACCGCGGCGGTCACTGCCGCGATTCACCGGCGCGGCGAGCGGGCGTTCCTGCAGGCGTGGAAGACCAACACGCCGGCGATCACGCTGTACCAGTCGCTCGGTTTCGAGATCCGCGCCGAGATGAATGTGCGAGTGTTGGTCCGCGCGACGCCCGATTGAGCCGCGCGCCGACCGCGCAGCAGTGCGGTCAGTCCGCGGTGCGGGTGCGCATCACCGAGATCAGCACCGTCGCCCGGTGCGGTCCGCCGAACCAGAATCTCCAGCCGAGCACCCGGCGCTCCACGAGCGTGCCGGGTTGAGCGGCGAGGAAGCGCCGATACGCCCGGGTGCGGCCGATGTCCGCGATCAGGGCCGTGCCGCCCGGCTTGAGCACGCGCAGAATCTCCGCCAGTGCCCGTTCGCGCCCTGCGGCTGCGGCAACGTCGTGCAGCGCAAGACTGCTGGTGACGACATCGAAGCTGCAGTCCGGGAACGGCAGCGCTCGGATGTCCGCCGAGAGCACGATGACGCGCTCCCGAACGCCTTCGAGTTCAGCGTTGCGCAGCGTCACCCGTTCGCCGGTGCCCGCCGGGTCCTTCGTCGACCACCGCTCGACGCCCACGGCCAGTCCCTCCGGCAGCCGTTGCGCCGCGAGCGTGAGAACCGCGCCGCGGCCGCACCCCGCATCGAGCAGTCGCTCATCACCCTGCAGGGCAAGTCCGTCGAGCAGCTCGGACCACACCGCGAATTTGCCGCGCCGGGTGGTCCACAGGTAACTGCTGCTCATCAGTGCGAAGAGGACGGTGATCGCTTCGAGTGCGGGCGTGAACGCACGGTATGCCGTCGGTGCGATGACGGTCGCGATGGCGCCGCCCAACGCAAGGGTCGCCAGGCCGAAGAGGACCTGGGGGGTATCGACACCGTAGTGGCCGCGACGCGTGGGCGTCATGGTCGAGGCGGCGGCGATGCGACGGTGCGGGGGGGCGATTCGAGGGGGGCCGGGTGGTGCCGGTCGGCCTCGCGCAGCCGCCTGCGCGGCTCGGTGGTCCCGAACCGCACGACCGGCGTGTGAACCTGCGGCGCACTGCGCCCGCGAGTCGACATGACTGCGTATTCCCCCTGGCGCGATGGTAACTGAAACACACACCGCCCGCCGCGGCGCTCAGGCGTGCGGTGGCTTGCCGCCGCTCGGACGAGCGGATGAGAATGTCCCGGTGCAGACCGCCGCGCCCGGCCGCGGCAGAACGATGATCCGCTCACTCATCCAGAGGCAAATCATGACACGCGTCAATCAAGAGGGGGCCGCCGCGCCGGGACGGGCCGTCGGCGCAGGTGGGGGTCGAGCGGCCACGGTGGGCATCGGGACATGAATTACCTCGAGAACTCCTCGCCGCCGCAGATCCGCGCCGCCGGGGTGGCCGACGCCGCGGAGCTCGCGCGGCTATCGGCGCAACTCGGTTACCCGTGCCCGCCGCTCGCGATGCGCCAACGCCTCGAGCGGCTCGCCGCGCGCACCGATCACGCCGTGTTCGTGGCGAGCCTGGAGGCGGGCGCGCCGCTCGCCGGCTGGGTCCACGTCGGGGCGGGTCTGTGGCTCGAGTCCGGCGAGTGCGCGGAGATCCTCGGACTGGTGGTCGATGCGGCGACGCGTCGCGGTGGCGTCGGCCGCAGGCTCATCGGTGCCGCGGAGCAGTGGAGCCGTGCGGCGGGATTCGAGCGAATCGTGGTGCGCTCGAACGCGGTGCGCCCCGAGGCGCATGCGTTCTACCCGTCGCTCGAGTACACCCTGGAGAAGACCCAACGGGTTTACGGCAAGGCGCTCACGCCGTGAACGCTCGGGCGTGAGCCTCCGGGCGCTAGGGGAAAACCACACTTTCGGGGGCGCCGCAGGGCGGACTACCGTGGTGCAGTCGGGTCCTGACCCGCGGGGACGCCCATGCACACCAGACGATCGGCGGCACGGCCGGCACGTGCCGCGGCCGAGCAGGCGGCGCAGCGGCTGCCGCGCCCGCGCAGCGCCGCGCGCAGCCTGCTGATCCGC
>JAKBDK010000125.1:0-3374 GCA_021834525.1 Pseudomonadota bacterium
CTACGGTCCGCCGGGCGCCGCCGCGGTGGCGCTCGGCGGACCGACGCTGCACACCCCGGGCGTTCGCGCCGTGCCCTCGCTGCGCTATCTGTACCGCCAGCCGCCGTTCACGATCGGTCCGGACCTGCAGAACGGCACCGACGTCCCGGTGCCCCTGCGGCGCCAGGTGCGCTCTGCGGCCACCCACCGCCGGGTACGAAAGAGTGCGGGTCAGCCGTTTGCCGCGTCCGTCAACCTCGTGCCGCAGGGCGGTCTGTTCTGGGACGGGCGGGTCAACACGCTCGAGCAGCAGGCGAACGGACCGCTCTTGAACCCGGCGGAGATGGACGGTGGCAGCGCGCGAGCGGTGGCGGCCAAACTGCGCCGCGGACCCTACGCGCGGACGTTCCTGCGGCTGTTCGGGCCGGCGGTGTTCGACAATGCGCACCTCGCGGTCGCCGAGGCGATGTTCGCCATCGCGCGCTTCGAGATTGAGGATCCGAGCTTCCATCCGTTCTCGAGCAAGTTCGATGCATGGCTCGAGGGCAAGGCGCGCTTCACGCCGGCCGAGCGGCGCGGGTATGAGCTGTTCAACGATCCGAACAAGGGCAACTGCGCGGCCTGTCATCTCGATCGGCCCGGACCGGATCGGCTGCCGCCGCTGCTGACGGATTTTCAGTACGAGGCGCTCGGTGTGCCGCGCAACCCGGCCATTGCGGCCAATCGCAACCCGCGCTACTACGACCTCGGGCTGTGTGGTCCGTACCGCGCGAACCTGCGCGCCGAGCACCAGTACTGCGGGATGTTCCTCACCCCCTCGCTGCGCAACGTGGCGATCCGCCACGTGTTCTTCCACAACGGCGTGTTTCATACACTCCGTCAGGTCCTCGATTGGTACGTCAATCGCGACCTGCATCCGGGGCGCTTCTATCCGCGCAATGCCGCCGGGCAGGTGGTCAAGTTCAACGACCTGCCGCGGCGCTATCGCAACAACGTCGACACCACGGACGCGCCGTTCAACCGCCACCCGGGCGAGCGAGCGGCACTCACGCGCCGGCAGATCGGCGAGGTCATCGCCTTCCTGAAGACCCTCACCGACGGCTATCGTCCGGTCCGGCTGTCGCTGCGGCCCTCGCCCGATCATCATGGCCCGTCCCCGCACCGCGCGAAAGGCGTCCATGGCGACCGTGCCCGAAGGTCTGATCATCCGTGAGGCCACTACGGGTGACCTCCCCGCCGTGACGCGGATCTACGCCCACGATGTCCTCGACAGTACGGCGAGCTTCGAACTGACGGCGCCCGAGGTGGGAGAGATGCAGGCGCGTTTCGCGACGCTGCGCGCCGCCGGGCTGCCCTATCGGGTCGCGCTCATCGGCGAGCGGGTGGTCGGCTATGCGTATGCGGGTGCCTACCGGTCGCGGCCGGCGTATGACTACACGGTCGAGAACTCCGTGTACCTCGATCGAGCCTGGCGCGGGCGTGGCATCGGCGGGGCGTTGCGGCCGTCGCTGATCGAGCGCTGCGAGGCCGGCCCGTGGCGACAGATGATTGCCGTGATCGGGGATACGGACAACGTCGCGTCGATGGCACTGCATCGGCGCTGTGGCTTCGAGCGGATCGGTACGCTGCAGTCGGTCGGCTACACATTCGGCCGATGGGTCGATTCGGTGCTGATGCAGCGCGCCCTCGGCCCCGGGGATCGCACCGCCCCGCGTTGAGCGCTCAGCGCGCGCGCCGCGCCGCCGCCCGGGGCGCCGAGCATGTGAGCCGGGTGCCGACCCGTACCATCGCGTCGATCACCGGAACGAGTTCCCGCCCGAGCGGCGTCAGCGCATAGGTGACCGAGGGCGGGGAGGTCGGGGAGACTTCGCGCACGATGACCCGCTTGGTCTCCAGTTCGCGCAGCCGTGCGCTCAGCATCTTCGCCGAGATTCCGGCGACGTCCTTGTGCAGCGCGGTGAAACGGCGCGGGCCGCCGCTCAACTGCCAGATCAGATTCGGCGTCCAGGCCCCCCCGAGCAGCCGCATGCACGCGTCCATCGGGCAGCGCGTCGGGTCGGCCGGTACGGTGTCGGTGGGGTCAGTCACATCGATGTTCCTCGGCGCATCATACTGCTTCCGTCTAGTTACCTAAAGTAATTTGATATACAATAGTAACTTCATGGCCGGGGTGTCCCGGCAGGTTTCGATTTTCAACGGGAGATTGGCATGAAATTGTTTTACTCCAGCGGCGCCTGCTCGCTCTCGCCGCACATCGTGGCCCAGGAGGCCGGCATCGCACTCGAGCTGCAGAGCGTCGATCTGAAGAGCAAGACGATGAAGGTCGAGGGCGACTTCCTGGCCATCAACCCCAAGGGGTATGTCCCGGCGCTGCAGCTCGACAATGGCGAGCTGCTCACCGAAGGGGCCGCGATCGTGCAGTACCTGGCCGATCTGAAGCCCGAGACGCGCCTCGCGCCGCCGCCGGCGTCCTTCGAGCGCTACCGGCTGCAGGAGATGCTCACGTTCATCAACTCCGAGCTGCACAAGAGCTACTCGCCGCTGTTCAATCCGGCGACGCCGGCGGAAACCCGCGCCGAGCGCGAGGCGTATCTGCGCCGCCGCTACTCGATCATCGAGCAGCAGCTCACCGGGCGTCAGTATCTGTTCGGGGACACGTTCACGGTCGCCGATGCGTACCTGTTCACGGTCACGAACTGGGCGCGCATGGTCAAGTTCGATCTCGGGGCGTTCCCGAACGTGCTGGCGTTCCAGGCACGTGTGGCCGCCCGTCCGGGCGTGCAGGCCGCGATGCGCGCCGAGGGACTCATCAAGTAACGCCAACGCGCCGGCTGCGGGCAGGGATCGACCCGCCGCCGGCGCATCGTCGCCTCAGTAGAGCTGCGGGATGCCGCCGGCGGCGAGGTAGGCCCGCAGGGCGCGCAGCTGACGGGGGGGCAGGATCGGCCGCGGCGCCGGGTGCGCCCCGAGGCGCATGATGCGCATCGCTCCGCGGGTGAGTGCCGGCCAGTGTGCAAGTCCCGCACCGTTCGGATGACCCGTGGCGATGAAATTCACCCAGTAGTGCAGCATCTGTCGCGAGATCGCCGCGTCGAGGGGCGTGAAGTGCCGCTGTGGGGCCGCAGCGAGCGTGCCGAAGACGTAGGGAATCTCCGAGGAGTGAAATACCCGCCACCGGCGCGCCTGTGGCCCGGGCTCGCGGTGCGTCCAGAGGTAGGCATACACCGGGGCGTGCGAGTGCGCCTGATACAGACGACTCCAGTGGTAGAGCGCGGCGAGCCCGACGGCGCGCCGCAGGGCGCGCAGCGCACGGGCGCGGGCCCGAGGGCCGTGCGCGGGGAACACGCGCGCGAAGCGCGCCGCGAGCGCCCCGAAACGCCGGTGCAGCCGGGCCT
>JAKBDK010000064.1:0-15810 GCA_021834525.1 Pseudomonadota bacterium
CCGAGGGTGATGCCGCGCCGCGCCTGGAGTCGGCCGAGGGCCGCAGCGATGCGTGAGAGGATGCACGGCGGCGGATGCGCCGAGCCGAGCCTGCGGCACGGTCGGCATCGCTACTATCCCTGGTAGTACTCCCGGGCGGCGCCCGTAGAATCCCGGGCAAATCGCAGTCGGCACCCGCGACGGACCCTTGGGAGGGGTGCGGTGTGCCAGGCCGCGCGCCCCCGGCATCCCCAGAATGAGGTCTCCGTGAAGTCATCGCCGCATGCGTGGGCCGCAGCACTGGCCGCAGCACTGGCCGTGGCCTGCTCCGTGGCGCAGGCGCAGCCTGCGCCGGATGCGGCCGCGCCCGCCGCCCCCCACGCACCGTCGGTCACGGGCCCGAGCGCCCCCGGCGCCTCGGCGACGGTACGTCAGGTTCTGATTCGCGCGCCGTGGCTGTTCAACCATCGCACCCGCTACGCGCACTCCATGCCCGAGATCTCCGCCACCCAGATCACCGTGACGCGCAAGACCACGGTGGTGCACCTGGATGCGCTGCCGCCGATCGTCAACAATCAACCGCGCCAGCTGTTCGATCAGATGCCGGGCCTCGTGCTCGCCGAGCAGCAGAACCCGGTGAATCTCAATCTCTCCTACCGCGGTCTCGGCAATCCCCAGGAGAGTGAGTACATCCTGGTGATGCAGGATGGCATCCCGATGGAGATGGACTGGATCGGCTACCCGACGCTCTATTACCTGCCGAACTTCCAGTCGATCGAACAGGTGCAGATGATCCGCGGCGGGTCGGGGCTGCTCTACGGCCCGGAACCTGAGCCGGTGATCAACTTCGTCTCGCGCCCGCCGGGCAAGAAGACCGAGGCGAGCACCGAGCAGGTCTTCGGCAGCGACGGGCTGTACTCGACCTACAGCGCTCTCTCGGGGCCGGCGGGGCGGTGGGATTACCTCGTCGACTTCTCGCACCGCCAGAGCCGCGGACAGCGCGCCAATGGGGACTACACGGTCAATCAGGGCGATCTGGCGCTCGGCTATCATTTCAGCCGTGGGCATCGGCTCTCGCTCGCCGTACATGCCTACGCGCTGCAGAGCGGCATGGCGGGACTGATGAGCGGGGCGCAGTTTCGCGCCAACCCGGATCAGACGAGCACGCCGGATGATCGGGATTGGGCGCACCGCTATACCGCGGTGCTGACCTATCACGATCAGATCGATCCGAGCAGCCTCTTCGTGCAGAAGGTGTGGAGCGGCTATCAGGACCTCGTGACCCGCGCCGACACCTACGCCGGCACCGGCCCTGCTGTCGCCACCGGCGCGACGCTCGCCCGCCAGAGGTTCCATTACACCGGCATCGACGGTCGATTCCTGCACCACTGGGGGCAGGGCAGTGCCGTCACGGTGGGCTACACCGCCTACACCTCGAACAGCCCGTATACGCAGCTGAAGAGCCCCGATGCGCTCATCGCTCCGTACGGATCGAGCGGTTCGCTCTTCTACAACGACCAGCGCCGTACGCGCTATGCGGCGATCTTCGCCGAGAATCTCTATCGCCTCGGGCGGTTTCACGTGGTCACCTCGGCGCGCCTCGAGCACGAACAGTTGGGCACCTGCGAGACGGCCGCGCCGCACCCGAATCTGGTCAACGCGACGGATCGGCACACCGTGCCGTTGTTCGGGATCGGCATCGGCAATGACTTCGGCCGCGGCAACGAGACGTACCTGAACGTCGCGCAGGGGTATCGGCCAGTGCGCTACCTGGATATTGCCAGTCCGTTCAGCAACTTCTCCGCCGGCAACGATCCGGCGACGACGCACTATCTGACGTACGAGGCCGGAGTGCACGGCTGGCCCGTCGTCGGGTTCTATTACGACGCCAGCGTGTTTCAGATCAACGCCACGAACCAGATCGAATCCGAGCAAGTGACGCCGACCGAGACTCTCAACGTCAACAGCGGCGATCTGCGCAGCCGCGGTGTCGAAATCGCGAGCTCGTACGATCTGCTGCGTCTGTGGCCGGCCGAGTCGCGCGCACGGCATCTCACGCTGTTCGCCAACCTCAGCATCCTCAACGCCGAGTTCACCTCGAGTCGCATACCCGGGCAGACCGGGAAGGTTCCAGCCTACGCACCGCACTACGTGCTCAAGGGCGGGGTGACGCTCCGGGGCGTGCACGGGGTGAAGCTGAGCCTCTTGGTCGATGCCGTCGGGGCGCAGTACTTCCAGAGCAGCGATGCGGCGATCGGCACCACGGCAGCCCTCATCCCGGCCTACACCATCGCCGATCTCACTGGTCAATATGCCTGGGGTCCGCACTGGCGACTCGAGGGCGGGGTCACGAACCTCGGCAACCACCGGTACTACTCGCGTGTGTTTCTCTTCGGCGGTCAGCTCGAACCGGCATCGACGCGCCGGTATTACCTCGGCGTCGCCTACCACCTGTAGGCCGAAGTGTGCAACTGCTATCATGCGCAGCGCATCCCCGCCGCGCGGGAGTCTCCGGAGGCCTGCGATGATCACCGGCAGCTCGGTTCGCCAAAGCGCTCATCCGATTGACCGTCAGTTCCTCGACCGCTGGTCGCCACGGGCGATGAGCGGTGAGTCGCTGTCGCGCGAGGAATTGCTCAGCCTGTTCGAGGCGGCTCGCTGGGCGCCATCGTCGGGGAACCAGCAGCCCTGGCGCATGCTGTTCGCCCGACGCGATACGCCCGAGTGGACCACGTTCTTCGGGTTGCTGGCCGGCGGTAATCAGGCCTGGTGTGAGCGCGCCGCGGCGCTCGTCGTGTTCGTGTCCAGAACGCTCAACAGCTACACCGGCCGCACGTCGGTGACGCACTCGTACGATACGGGTGCGGCGTGGGGTTATTTCGCGCTGCAGGGGTATCTGAACGGCTACGTGGTGCACGGCATGGAGGGGTTCGATTACGAGCGGGCACGGCGTGCGCTCGGGATTCCGGAGGAGTTCCGGGTCGAAGCCATGGCCGCGGTGGGACGAGCGGCGCCATCGGAGGTGCTGAGTGCGCAGCTTCAGACTCGCGAGACTCCGAGCGATCGTCGGGTGCTCGAGCAGACCGTGTGCGAGGGGATCTGGGCACTGCCCGGGTAGATCGCCGCAACGCGCCCGGTTGCGCGGAAGATGTTCTGCGCCGGACGACCCAGGTAGTGCGGCTGCCGTGACGGCTCGCCTCAGGGTTCGAGGATGCGTCGATGGGGCCTTAATTTGCTAGAATCGGCACTGCCGCGAGAGTCCAGCGGAGAGGTGGCAGAGCGGTTGATTGCACCGGTCTTGAAAACCGGCGTCCCTTCACGGGGACCGTGGGTTCGAATCCCACCCTCTCCGCCAGATCTGTCCGACCCTGTCTGGTAGACATGACAGAGTCTGACAAATCGATGTGTTGCGCTATTGCCTGTCCCGCTGCATCCGGCCAAAACGCCATTTTCGGCCAGAAGCTGCGCACGGAATCCGCGCGGCAATGGCACCAATGACTCACGACGGTGAGGGATGGCGCACGCACCTGTTCGTCGCCGGCCGGCGCGAGTCCCTGCTCTTCGATCTGCGCCGGGAAGCGGATCTCTAAGCGGCCCAGCGCGCGGCTGAGATGCGCAGTGGGGGCTCCGCGCTCACCATCGCCGAAGCGGCCACAATCGATGGTTGACGCGGCACCTGCCGGAGCGGACGCACGCGAACAGCCGGCGTACGCTGGAGCAGTCAATCCGCGATTACGTGTTGCCGGTGATCGGCAGCCTGGGGCTCGACGATCTGCACCGGGCGGACCTGGTCGATGCCGCGCTTCGAGTGGCGGCGGTGGGGAAGGTGGTGACCGCGCACCGGCGTGGTCAGCGCATCCGCGCCGTCCTCGATCATGTCGTCGATCGCGGCGATATCGAACCGCATCCCGGCGCCGAACTCTCCCGGGTCCTGCCGGGGGTGGACAAGACGCCGATGGCGGCGGTGGCGCCGGCTGAGCTACCGGCGCGGCTCTCGGTGATCGAGAGCTACCCGGAACTGGTGACTCGCTTGTGCCTGCTGCTGCTGACACACACGTTCCTGCGCACCTCAGAGCTGGTCGGCGCGCAGTGGTCGGAAATCCTTGATCCTGAGACCTGGGTGATCCCGAAGGGGCGCATGAAGCGGTGCATTGCGCACGTGGTGCCCTCTCCGGGCGGGTTCGCGCGATTCTCGAGGAGCTGCGCGCGATGACGGAGGAAGAAAGTCCCTACATCCTGGCGTCCCGCCAAAATCCGCAAACCGCAATCTCGAACAACACCCTGCTGTTTGCGCTGTACCGGCTCGGGTACCGGGGCAGGATGACCGGTCACGGCTTCCGTGCCGTCGCGAGCACCGTGCTCAATGAGAGCAAGCTGTGGGGCCGGGATGCGATCGAGCGTCAGTTGGCGCACCGCGAGACGGATCAAGTCCGCGAGGCGTACCACCGCGCCGAGTATCTCGATGAGCGGCGACGGATGATGGCGTGGTGGAGCGGCTACCTTGAGGATAGCCGCTCCAGGACCCAGGCGTAGGGGATGCGGTTCGCCGCGACGACCGGCGGCTTCATTCGGCGCACCGTGCGGCCCGAGCAGCCCAGCATCTCGCCAGCCTGCTCGTAGGTTACCGTGCTCGCCACGGGCCGCTGAGCGAGCGCACGGGTCACCGCGTGCTCGATGAGCGCGGAGAGTTCCGCTTCGTTCGGTGTCACAGATCGGTCCATCTCAGCGGCCCTCATCGCGGTCCTGTTCGGCTTCGGCCCGGTGTATCTGGCGAAGATCGCCCATCAGCGTGTATGCGCTGAGCAGGTCACGGGTACGTCCGTCCGCCTCGGTCGCATCCAGCCATCGTTCCCGCTCGGTAGCATCGAGCGAGTTCCACCAAGCCGACGCCATCCGCTTATAGAGGTCGCTCATGCCGCGGCCTCCACCGTGCCAGCGTATCGCTCGATCAACGGGCGAAGCGCGTCGAGCTGGGCTGGCGTGAGTGTGCCGCGCCAAACGCCCTCGCCGTATCGCAGTCCCCCGGCCTTGAGCGCGCGGCGCTCCTCCTGTGGTGGCGCATCGGGGAACCGCACCAGGATGGCCTGCGCGTCGGCCGGCGTTGCCGTCGCCGCGGTGGAGGGCGAGCGCGGTGCAAGGATCGTCGCAATGTGCTCGGACGTGAGCGCCACGCCGACCTTGGCGAGGACCTCGATGATCTGCTCGGCTGCGTATCCGCCGCGATTCAAGCGCCGGACGATGGAGCGGATCTCTGCCGTGATGGGCGGATACGCGGGCGTGACGGATGCTGCCTCGGCGAGCGCGCGCTCGAGCAGTGTCGGGGGATTCGATTTTCTGGCCATGCTGGGGATCTCCATCGCCCGCGCGTTGCGGGACTCTCCCCATTCCTCCGCGGGGTGGGCCCTGCCTGGCCGCGGGTGCCGAGGGGACTTGTCCCCCGGCGCGCCATCTGGGCCGACAGGGCCCAGGGAGGGGAATAGGGATAAGCACGGCATGTCGGCAGACATGCGTAGTGCGCACTACGCATTGGGGCAGGCCCCCATGCGCGCGGCAGGGCAAGCCCTGCATCCCAAGGAGATGCATCATGGCGACAAGTAGCGGCTCCAGCGTCCACTTCCGGCCGCTGCACTCACCCACGCTCTGTGAGGCGCACAACCGCCGGGCGGTGAATCCCCAGTACCTGCTGCCCGAGAAGGACCGCGAGCCCAATCTCGTCGTGAGGGACGGCGATGTCGCGCAGGCGTACGCGCAGAAGATGGCGTTGGCCTCGGGACGAGCAAAGGCGACCCGGGGATATTCACCGCTCCGAGAAGGAGTGATGAACATGGCAGACGCGGCGCCGGAGGTGCTGACGGATCAGGCGCAGACCTGGGCCAAGGAATACGAGCGCATCACCGGGGAGCGAGTCATCGCCATGGTGATCCACCGGGATGAGGGGTATGTGGACGCGAATGGGCAGGTACATCGGAATGTCCACGCTCATCCCGTGGTTGATAGGACAGACGAGCTCGGCCGCGTGGTGAACTCGATCCCGGACGGCAAGGGCGGCACTCGGCGCACGACGATCACGGATCGCAAATCGCAGGGTCGGCGGGTGCAGGATATGACCGCGCGCATCACGGGCCTCGCTCGGGGGGTGGACGCACGCGAATCGAAGCGACGGCACATCGATCATCACAGCTATCGCGCGCTCGCGCGCCAGGGTCGGTTACGGGATGTGGACCGCGAGGAAACGCTACGCCGCGAGCGCGACGCCTCCCAATCCGTCGCGGTGGATGCAATCCGCGACCGGGAGACGGCGAAGACGGCGCACGCGGAGGCCCTCGCGGTGCTGCGCGAGATCGGGGACAAATACGGGGTGCGGATCGGGCGCGGCACCCAGGCTGAATACGCCGGGTTGCGCGAGGCCATGAAGGCGAGCGGGCAAGCCAGCCAGCAGGAGTATCAGCAGATCAAGGCCGCGTTCGATGCGCTCAACGTGCGGCAGGAGCTTGAGCGGCGGCGCCGGAAGCGCAGGCCGGGGATCGAAGGGCGCGCGAGCGACGATGACGGGCAGGAGCACGCGGCAAAGGCGCGCTTGACACGCGAGCGCGATGAGGCGGCACGCATGACCATCTGGAAGGACTCGCAGGGCCGCGAGGTGCTGCACGTCACGCGCTCCCGCGTCGAGGTGCTCGACCAAAGCCGGGACGTGGAGCGTGTCGCGCTGCGGATCGCCGCCCAAAAGTTCGGCGACGCCGTGTCGATCACTGGCGGCGCCGAGTTCAGGGAACGCATGGCGCGGCTGGCGACCCGCGAGGGTATCGAGGTCGCAGACGCAGACCTCGCGCAAATCGTCGAGGATGAGCGTCAGCGCATGACGCAGCCGAAGCAGCCCCCGCGCTCAGATCCGACGACGGCGCGCCTTGCGGCGTGGTGGAACCCCAAGTCTCGGGTTGCACGGCTCGCGGCTCTCGACGCCGCACAGCAGGCTGGGTACACACGCACCCCTGATGGGGCTTGGCATGCCATGCGGGACGGTGTGGAGCACAAGGTGAGCGCGGATCAGGCCGTGCACGAACGGGTGGAGAGTGAGGAAGATCAATCCCGCATCCGGAACTCTGAAACCGAGCGCCAGCTCGAACCGGACGACGAGTGGGACTTCGGACGGTGATGCCTTCCCCTGCCGTCCCGGGATGAATTCCGGCAGCCGGACCCCTTGCTGCCGATCGAGTCCGCATTAGTCCAACCGCGCCAGAGCGACCTCACTATCTGAATGAACTGCCTGTCAACAGCCGAGTCCTCGCAGAGATCGGGAGCGCAATCTAAGAACCATCGCCGTGTAGGTCACGGTCCATTTCGCCGTTGAAGGAGCAGCGGGCCGCTACTTACACAGTGATGCACGCACTCTGGTCTCCAGCGTGCTGTGCTCCCTCGGCGTGTTGGGGCACATTCGAAGTAGGAGCGACAGCTATTTGCGCAACAGGTACGAGCGAATTTCGTCAGAGGTCGCGTCCACGCCATTCACGAGGATCAAGCCGCGGTCGCTGATTCCTCGCCCCGAGATCAAAGTCATACGTTTCGCTATCGCGCGATCAACCATGGAATTCAAATCACGCATGGTGCTATCTGCGAACAAAAACGCGTGCATCTTGTCGTTCGAGTTTACTGATTCGCCGGCAATCTGGCCACGGGCATTGATCGCATAAGCAACGCTTGTGTTACCTCCGAGAGTTCCGAGGTCGATCATGCCTGTACCTGGGGTATAGACGAACGCATGAATGGCTCCGTTAGACGTCGCTGATTCGCCGGCAACCTGGCCACACGCATTGATCGCATAAGCAACGCTTGTGTTGCATCCGAGAGTTCCGAGATCGATCATGCCTGTGCCTGGGGTATAGAGGAACGCATGAATTGCCCCGTTAAACGTCGCGGATTTGCCGGCAACTTGGCCGTCCACATTGAGGGCCAAGCCTTTGCTTGTTGCGCCGCCCAGAGTACTCAAGTCGATCATGCCTGTACGTGGCGTAAAGAGAAACGCATGAGCTGCCCCGTCGTTGGTTACGGACCAACCGGTGACTTGGCCGTGCGCACTGATGGCGCAGCCAATGCTTGAGCTGCCGCATAGCGTTCCGAGGTCGGCGAGGCCTCTGTTCGGCGTAAAGAGGAATGCGCGGATCTTGCCATCCGCGGTCGCAGACTCGCCGGTGACTTGACCCTGGGTATTGATGGCGTAGCCAACGCTTGTGCTCACGCCCAACGTTTCCAACTCGATCATAGAATATGCATGGGCGTACGCATGGTGGGGCGCTCCAAACAGAAGCAACACAAAGATCAAGCCTGAAATACCGACGAGTGAGCGGTCGCGTGCGAGGCTTGCTTTTCGCAATGTGCGAATGTAGAAAGATCTTGCAAGAATCTGGTTGCGCATAAGTTCAGCTTCTGACATCGTGAGCTGAGGCGGAGCAAATAGTTCTGCGTTAGTTCGTGCTCAGGATACCAATATTGACATCGTGATTGAAGGAGGCGGCCAAATGAGTCGTCACATTAGATTCACTGTTGCCTTCGCGTTGTCGGCAGTCGTCCTGTGGGTGGCGCGTGTTTCAAATGTTATGGCAGCAACTTTCTGTGCCACGTAGATACGTCAACCATAACGTATTACGATCGTAGCTCGGGAGCTCCCGCTCAACGTTCTGGTGCGTCTTGTGTTCAAGAGCTTGAAGATTTGACGAATGCCGGTATGACCAACGTAAATGTATCAACTCAGACGTGGAGTGCGACATCAGGTGCTCCAGGTGGGTTGACGGGAACCTATAACTTGTACGTGTTGACGAACGGAACCCTGACTTCTGGGAACATATGAGTTGACCAGGGTGTGCTGGTCGAAGACAGATGAAAGGGGTCAGAGTGGCTGGCGCGCGCGGTGGATCTTCAATGCTGCGCGCTTCGGTCAGGGACTATACAGTCTGGTCCGGCGACAATGTCCGGCTGAATGGCTTAATGTCCTTGAGAGGAATAGGCGAGGGTTGTTTCGCCCCTGAGAGAGCGTGTGGGGGCGTTCAGGGCCATCCGGTGGGGCGCTGGCGAAGGGGAGTGTTTGCGCTCCGATATCGAGTTTGTTACTAACTGGGCTTGGCCGGGTTCGCGGTTGCGCGTACGCAAGAGGCAGTCAAGAAACAGGCCGGCGCATCATGAGTAGCATGCGTCAGATCGGCACTCTGCTCGATCCACAGCGCCGTTCGAGGCTGTGGGTGCGCTGTGGTGAATGCGCGCAGCCCACCATATGTACGCAGGGAATGATCACGCCGCCTCATGCAAGCCCTACTCGTCGCTACGGAATGTCGAGGGTCGTGGAAGAATTAGGCGGAGTCCAAAGCGTCACTGTTACTGGTCTGCAGGACAAGCCAGCGAGAGGTACTCTGACGATCTTTGTGTAGCGTTTCATCGCGGCATCGTTCCCCTGGTCATCGAGAACGCCCACGTTGACGATCTTGTGCGCCGGTCCTTGGGGCTGATCGTGAAACTTGTGGCAGCGACCCCACCGAATGGAGAAGTGATGATTGGGATTGGTGCCGTCGTAGATCATGGTGACGATGATTTGATTCCTCTTCGGGTCGTAATGCACAGGCCCAAAGGTGTCCGCCCGCACGGCGGTCACCGTCATGACAGTAATTGCAAGCAGTGAACCAGGCACCCATTTCCATCGACAGGCCGGCATCGGCGGGTGCGCGCCGGCATTCTGATGCGAATTCATGGCCAACTCTCCGTTTCCGCTTGGTGCCACGACCGCAGAGGGCAATTCTGGTTCATCTCGCAACTGCCCGCAAACGACCGATTTCGGCAAGCCAGGAGCCGTGTTCCACGTGCGAAAGTGGTTCACATCCTCGACTTCCGCCCGGATGGGAATATGTGCCCGTCCGGCACTGCGCACGGGGGCTCGCTGGGACATAGATCAGGGCCGATTGCGCCTCAGAGCGCGCATGGGACACGCTCCGCACCATCCGGCCGGGCCTGGGCCGATGGAATTTCTTCCGTCCGGGCGCTCTCACCGCCGGAGTTGACGGTTACAGTTATATCTGATGCAGCCCAGCGTGCAGTGTTCGCGGCATCAACAAAGCGGACGTTGGAACACATCTCCTCAGGTGGGGGGCTATCACCGAAGCCGGCGGCCAGGGTGTTCCTCGGGCCCTACAGTCGGAGTCTGTGTCACGCTCTACCATCACTATCGACGTGCGACTGCAGAACCTCTGGCTTGGCCTGGAGCGGTGTGTGTTCCTGGAATTTGAATCCGGTCCATATACGAATTCATTTGCTCGATTCTGGTATGTTATGGTAAGCGGCGCGCACACGAATCAGGGGGCAAAGGGCAATCCACTGGGGCACGGGGGAGATGCGTGGCTCTGGTATAGACGGTGTAGCGGCTGGCCGCCACCTGATATGAATCGTCGCAGAGGTTGGGGCGCGATATGAACATGCCCTCGCCTGATGGCAGGGTTTACGGATCCACAACGGACACACTAAAGCTAACAACTGTGGGGGAGGATAACGATGCGCGCAAATCTTGGACGCAGAGTGCGGTTGATCGGCCAGTTTACGGCGATAGCTGCGATCTTCTTCGGCTTACACGTGTGCTATGCACTCGGACAAAACCAGCAGTCGCAGAACCCATATTCGCCCGCCTACGGACATCCTTACCGGCACGGAGCCGTGCCCACGCGTGAAGCGTGGAAGAAAATGCAGCAATGGTGGGCCGCTTACCCCGCGAGCGGAACGGTTGCTCCGGCTACGTCCGGTTCTACGGGCGATCTGACCTTCCAGGGCGGTACCGACGGAATTGGCGTCGTCAGTGGCATTCCCAAGGTCTACGTTGTTTTCTGGGGCAGCCAGTGGATAAGCGGCGGAGATCCGAACGGCGCAGCGACATATTTGCAGGATTTCTATGCGGGCATCGGTACGGGGGGTGAGACGTGGTCCGGAACGATGACGCAGTATTGTGACGGATCCACAGTGCGTACGGGGGCAACGTCCTGCCCAAGCGGAGCGCCGATCGTTGGTTATCCGAGTAACGGGGCACTGGCCGGTGTCTGGTTCGACGATTCAGCCCCCGTGCCTACGGATGTCACGCAGGCACAGATTGCGGCGGAGGCTGTCTCGGCGGCTGCCCACTTCGGAAATACAACTGCGGCCTCCAACCGCTATGCGCAATATGTCATCGCATTTCCGTCCGGAGCAGACCCGGATGGCTTTCCTGACGCGGGCTTTTGTGCATGGCACAACTATACCAGCTCATCGTACGGTGACATCGCGTATACGAACTTGCCATACCAGACAGATTACCCACAGGGGTGCGGCGAAAATTACGTAAATTCCGGCGCCGCGGGTATCCTCGATGGCTTCTCCATCGTCGGCGGGCATGAGTATGCCGAGAGCCTTACGGATATGCTTCCCACGGGAGGGTGGTGCGATTCTTCGTTGAGCTGCGGCACCCACGAAGACGGCGACGAGTGCGTCTGGATCGCCCCTGGACAGCCGGGTGGCGCTGCGGACGTGGTCATGGACAACGGTTCTTATGCCATGCAGAGCACTTGGTCAAACAACGACCCAAATGGGGAGTGTGCCATCTCGCACGTAATCGAGGGTTCATCCATCGGTGCTCCGTCGTTCAACACTCCGCAAGTGGTTCAGTGGACTTCGCTCTCCGTAACGTACAGAGTCAGTTGGACGTCGGTCTCGAATGCGACGTCGTACGCGGTGTGGGAGTTATGGAACGGATATCCGTCATCCGGGAGTTTCAGTTATTTCTTGTCCTCTTCTCCGACAGACATTGAAGTAGGCGTTCCGAAAGGATCGTGGGTGTACCTGGAAGTGCAAGCTTGTCACGCATCTGAATGCGGCGACTTTAGCGGTCAAGATGAGCTGGTGTATTGACGGGTGCGGTAGACGAGAACATTTCATCTTGTATGTGGCGGATCCGACTCGCGTCGCTGAGCGGCCCGCCAGCGGAATTACACGCCGGCGCCCGGGCTTGGGCACTGGCCAAAAATGATTGCAGCAGGAATGTGCAAGGGAGCAGGAAAACATGAACTGTAGAATGTTGGTGTGGTTGTTGTGGATCGTGATGCTGGTTCTGACGGGCTGTGGCGGTAGCACGTCCACCTGCGCGAGTTGCACGGTGGGTGGCATGGTTTCTGGGCTTAGCGCTAACGAAAGCGTGACGCTCCTGAACAACGGCGGGCAAGCGTTGATCGTCAGCGGCAATGGTGGGTTCACGTTTCCAATGAGTGGGGTCGGTGGCGACGCCTTCGATGTCACCGTGAAATCGCACACTCCTGGGATCACCTGTCCGGTCAGCAATGCGAGTGGCATGGTTGGCGCATCTAATGTGACAAACGTCGTCGTATCGTGCGCCTCGGGCACGGAGAGCATTCTGTACTCCTTTGCGGGTGGCCCGACCGACGGGCTGCGCCCGGCGGCGGGACTGATCATCGATAGCGCTGGAAGCCTTTATGGAACGACTTCGGCCGGCGGCGCGAATACCTCCACCGGCGGTTCAAACGGCGATGGCACCGTATTTAAGGTCAGCGCCTCCGGCATGGAAAGCGTTCTGTACTCCTTTATAGGCAGTCCGACTGACGGAATGCGACCGCAGGCGGGACTAATCATGGACAGCGCGGGAAATCTCTACGGAACGACCGAGGCCGGCGGCGCAACCGTCGACGGGACGGTCTTCAAGGTCACTCCCGCGGGCTCGGAATCCGTCCTGCATTCCTTCGGCGCGGTACCTGATGGGTCAGGACCGTTTTCGGGTCTCGTCATGGACAGCATTGGAGATCTCTATGGGACAACCTTTGCGGGCGGCGCGAGCGACAATGGCACGGTGTTCAAAGTCACTCCCACTGGCACTGAATCAGTCTTGTATTACTTCAAAGGAGGCACAAGCGACGCAGCGGGGCCGCGGGCGGGACTGATCATGGACAGCGCTGGAGATCTGTATGGCACGACCGCGTTCGGTGGTGTGAACAACGATGGCACAGTGTTCAAGATCAGCGCCTCCGGCACGGAAACCGTTCTGTATTCCTTTGCGGGCGGCACAACAGACGGGTCGGACCCGATGGGTCGTCTGATCATGGACGGCCTCGGAAATATCTACGGGGTAACCAATACCGGCGGCGTAATCAACGATGGCACGGTGTTCGAGATCAACGCGTCAGGCACAGAATCCGTCCTGCACTCATTCACGGGCCGACCAACTGACGGGGCAAATCCGAATGCAGGTCTGGTCATGGACAGTTCCGGAAACCTCTATGGGGTAACAGGTTATGGCGGTCTGAACAACGACGGCACGGTCTTCAAGATCAGCGCGGCGGGAACGGAAAGCGTTCTGTATTCCTTTGCGGGCGGCGCAACTGACGGGTCCGGCCCGGTGGGCCGTCTCGTCATAGATAGCGAAGGAAATCTCTATGGCACGACTCTCTTCGGCGGCAACTGCGTGAGCCTCGGCGGTTGTGGCACGGTGTTCAAGATTAACTAATTGCGTGGTGAATCACCTCCGCTGTGACGTACACGAGTAAGCACCGCCCTATTGCGCCCGTGCAATGGCGGCGAAGCGCTTCAGTGTTCGGTTGAGCGTCCCCATTGTGGCACGTTCGCGTGCGGGTGTCGTCTGGGCCCTGCGTCCGAGGGGCACGGGGAGCCGGAGCCGTGCCCCCCGCGACCCCCTCCGGACATTTGGGGTGCCAGTGTGAACGATATAGGCGGGTTCGCCGCGTCCGCCCGAGCTTTGGCGAGGACGGCTTGGTCCTCGGCGATCATGCGCTCGAGGTCCGCGCGCGAGGCGTAGAGGTTCCGGCGGGCATGGACATCAATGGCCGCCTTGCGGGCATCGGCGACGACCGCATATTTACAGTCCCGCACCCACTCCCAGGTATCCGGGCGGTAGTCAGTGACGACGGCGACCGGCTCAGGTATGCGGCAGGCGTGGCGGCGGGCTGCGAGGATCGCCAGGACGATATTGCCAGCAGACTCGCACTGCTGACGGTCATCAGGCACGTGCTCGCGGCGCAATCCCGCGCTGCGTACTTGGAATACCTTGCGGAGCTCGGTCTTGCCGACCCCGACCGTCACCCGCTCGATGCGGACGCGGCGTTCTTGCCACTCGCGCCGCGCCGCGCGGAAATCGCCGAGCGGATTGAACAGTTTGGCTCTGTGCAGCTCGCGCGCCAACCAACACATCTCCTGCGGGCGGATTTCCTTGCCAGAACCCAGCAGATCGGCGGGCTTGGTCGGATACTTGCAGACCTCCCGTGTGTCCTAGATGCGCCCGCAATCGCGCCAGTGCGCCCGCACCCGCCGACGGATGTGGCGCAGGATCGCTTTCCAGTGCGCCTTGGTAAATTGGCGCAGCGGAATGTAGATGAGGTTGGCGTGGGGATGATAGTAGTACTCATCGGTTTTGTAGCGGTCGCGATCGCGCTCGCAGAGCGGAAGTCCCCAACGCTTTGTGCGGGCATCCCAAATCCGCTCGTCACCGCGAACGCGCGTGAATTCCAGCGCTGACACCACGACCTCTACGTCGAGCTTGCGCAGATCATGCGCCATCTTGGAGATGCGCCGCTCCAGTGCGGCGAGTGCATCGCCGAGGAGTCCGAAGGCCGGGATCCTCCGGCCGGCAGTGATGACGGAGTAGCGGGCGTACTTGCCCTTGGGGTGGCGGGATAGGTAGTACTCGCTCTCGCGGGCCTGCTGGTCGCGCTTCGGGACGACGACGAGCGGCAAGATGTTGAGATTCGCCCAACCGGGCACGGGGATGGGGTGGCCGGTGACAAGACCCACGAGGGTCATTCCATCACCGCGCGCATCGATGCCGCCCTTGGCGAGGATATCGGCCATCTGCTCGGTCTGCTGTCGCAGCGTATCTCGACGCAGGATCGGGCGCGGATTCCAGGGCTTCTTGCCATCAGCCCGTTGGTACTCGGCGGCATCCACCTCGCCGGGCAAGAGGGGCGGAACGCCGCCGAGCGCACCGGAGACTGCGGCGCGGATGCTCACGGCTGCGTTCCCTGCGCTTGCGCAGCCTCCGAGCGGCCATATAGGATACGACCGTCGTCGTAGCCCACGACGGTGGGCTCAGTCACTACGACGCGCGGCCCCAGCGGTCGATCAGTGGGGCCTGACGTGTGGTAACGCAGATCATAACAAAGTTGAGGCCGTCTTTTCGTTTCAAACCAACAATTTGAGCAATCTCCAACGCTCACCCAAGGTGAGGGTTGCGGAACCGTTTAACCGGGTGTCTAAGGCTGGAATTGCAGGTTTCGATGCATCCGCGAGCGAAATTTATGCACTTGGCGGGTCAATACAAAACCGACAAGAAAATCGAGAAGGCGCTGGGAGAACGCACCTAACATAGATCCCGAGAGTATCTCCAAGCGTCTCGAGGCGCTCAATGTGGCGCGGTGGACTAACGCAACGGAGGGACGCTACGAGAGCGCGGAAGATGCGGCGGCCCTCGAGCAGTACGCGCGCAGGGAGATCGATCGCGCTGAACGCGATCGGCGCCTGCGATCCGATCTCTGGAAAATGAGGGCGTCGGAAGACGTGGTTGCGCCACGGGCTGTGTGACAGCGACGTGAGAGCATCGAGGACGATCTCGGCGCTGCGGGCGCTACAGGCCGACCTGGCGGGTGGCCTCAGCGCTGCCTTTGGCGCCACAGAAGTGGCGGCTAGGGCCCTGTGTGCCAATGTGACGTGGAACACCTGCCTTCTGGAATTTACAGTCCAAGGTAGTATCACTCATGGCAGTAGTACTGGATTCTTCGATGAACCCCGATCCGTCGACTTCGAACCCGGGCATCC
>JAKBDK010000065.1:0-15453 GCA_021834525.1 Pseudomonadota bacterium
CCCGAGGCGTGCGCCGGACTGTGGAACACCGTCCGCGAGCGCTTCGGCCGCGTGCACACGGTGGTGAACAACGCCGGGATCGCCCTGTCGAGCGCGCCGGAGGCCGCGCTCGATCAGTGGGTCGATGACTGGGACGCGACGCTCGCGACCAACCTGCGCGCCCCGGGGATCCTCAGCAAGCTCGCCGTCGAGCACTTCTGCGCCCACGG
Organism: Pseudomonadota bacterium; assembly: GCA_021834525.1. GTDB lineage: Bacteria > Pseudomonadota > Gammaproteobacteria > Steroidobacterales > Steroidobacteraceae > 13-2-20CM-66-19. Next base: position 210 of record JAKBDK010000065.1, read on the forward strand.
CGGTGGGCGCATCATCAACATCACTTCACGCGCGGCATTTCGCGGCGATCAGCCGCACTACCTCGCCTACGCCGCCTCGAAGGCCGGCCTGGTCGCACTCACCCGCTCGATCGCGCGCGGCTACGGCAAGGCCGGTGTGCTCGCCTTCAACGTCGCACCGGGATTCACGCGCACCGAGATGGCCGAGGACTTCATCCGCCAGTACGGGGAGGCGTACGCCAGCTCGGACATCGCGCTCACTCGTCTCACCGAGCCGCGGGATATCGCGCCGATCGTGGTCTTTCTCGCCAGCGGCCTCGCCGATCACGCCACCGGCTGCACGATCGACGTCAACGCCGGCTCCTACGTGCACTGATTGAGAGGGCCCGGCGCCGCCGGTGCGCCGCGGGCCGACGACCTACTGCTGACGGTAGCCGACGCGAAAGGCGCCCCAGTGGCGCCCGTTGACCCAGATCGGCGCCGACAGGTCCTTCATCAAGACGAACTGCCCGCCGCCCATGTCGCGCCGATAGGTCTGCAGCAGAAAGGGTTGGATGCTGCGCGCCACCTTCTGCACGGCCCGATCCTTGAACACCCGGCGATTGCGACAGTGCGCGGCATTCCACACCGGATCGCGGCTCTGCGGCTGACGATACTCGGGGTTGTGCGTCGGGAGGTAACCGCCGCGAGCCCAGGCGACGCAGAAGATGATGCGCGGGTCGGCCCGTTGCAGCGGGTCCTGCAGCCCTGGCAGGACGCGGTCGGTGAACTCGACGTAATCGGTGAGGTACTGCTTCGGATTGGTGCCGGGGATCTCGCGGTAGCGTTCATCGAACAGCTGCGTCTCGGTGATCTCCCCGCGCGCGATCGAGGCCTCGAACAGCGTCCCGATGCGCTGCGCGGCCTCGATGCCGAGCCGGATGATGGGCGTATCGGCGGTCTCGATGCCGCTCGCGGCGATCAGGCCGATCAGCTCCTCACTCACCCCGAGCAGCCGCTCGACGCGCTTGTCCGCCTGCGTGAGGTTGCTCGAGGACAACTGTACCCCCTCGGCGAGCGTGCCGAGCTCCTCCAGCGTCGCGTTGCACGACTCGAGGTTCGAGGTGGCCGCCCGCGCGATGGCATCGATCTCGCGGCGCACCGTGGCGAACGCCCCGTGCGCACGGTTGACGACCCCGTGCACCGCCTCGGCTCCGTGCCCGGCCTGCCCGGCGTGCCGGGCCGCATCGCCGCTCTCACCGATCAACCCCTCGATCTGCGCCGTCAACGAGCGCACGGTGCTGGTGATGCGCTCGGTCGCCGCACGCGTGCCTTCGGCGAGGTTCTTCACCTCGCCGGCCACCACCGCGAACCCCCGGCCCGCCTCCCCGGCGCGCGCCGCCTCGATGCCGGCGTTCAGCGACAGCAGCCGCGTCTGCTTGGCGATGCCCTCGATGGAGGTGGACACCGAGGTGATCTCCTTCAGCACCGAACTGAATGACCCTAAGCGCTCCTCGATCCGCCGCACCGCACCGGTCAGCGCCCCGATGTGCTCGAGCGCCTTGCCGAGCAGCTCGCGTGATTCGGCGATCTCTCCGCCGGCCGCGGAGGCGGCCTGCTGCGCCTCGCGTGCCGCCCGATCGATGTCGCGATTGCCCGTGACCATCGCCTCGGTCGATTGATGCAGTTCCTCGAACTGCGCGGCCTGGCCCGAGACCCGCGTGGTGAGTTCCTCCAGCTGTGCAGCGATGTCGGCGACCTCGACGCCAAGAGAGCCGACCCGAGTGGCGATCTCGTTCACCAGCCGGCCGTTCGCGCCGGACGCGGCCGCGCCGCCGCCTGCGCTGCCATCGCCGCTCATGCCGGATACCGGAGTGGACATGGGCATGCCTCCGCTGCGGCGGGGGAACACACCCGCCGGACTCATGACGGATGGGAGTATGCGCCGAAGCTCGGCGGCTTTCCCGCAGCGCCGCTCGCCTCGGCGATTGCGGCGGCCGCAGTGTTCGAGCCGCGGAACACTGCCTGCACGTCCCACCCGCGGCGATCGCGCCACGGGTGCGAACCCGAGCCGGCCGGGCTAGAGAGCGGGGTTGCCTTCGCCGAAACGCTGCGTGTGCAGTTCAAGGTGTGCCTCGCCGTTCGAGACCCGCGGCATCTCGGACGACTCGACACAGACCTGGTTGCGCCCGGCGTGCTTGGCCGCATACAGCGCCTGATCGGCCCGGAACATCAGCGTCTCGAGCGATTCGCCCGGCGCGCCGGCCGCAACGCCGAGTGACACGGTGATCGAGCCGATGGTCTCGCGACTCTGGTCCCGGCAGATCCGCCCGCGCTCGATGGTCGATCGGATCTGCTCGGCCACGGTGCGCGCCCCCTCGAGCGTCGTCTGCGGCAGCAACAGCGCGAACTCCTCCCCGCCGATCCGCGCAGCGATGTCGCGGCCCTTGATGCTGTCGCGGAAGATCCCGGCGATGCTGCGCAGCACCTTGTCGCCGAGCACGTGCCCGAACGTATCGTTGATCTGCTTGAAATGATCGACGTCCGCGAGCACGACGGCGCTGCCGGCCAGCCCGCTGTCCGTCTCGAGGACCGTCTTGGCCTCGCGCAGAAAGCCGCGCCGGTTGTGAATTCCGCACAACGGGTCGATGACCGCCTCGGCCTGGGCGCGCTGCAGCTGCTGCGTGAGCGCCTTGACCTCCTGCGTGCGCCCCTCGAGCTTCTCGGTGAGGATTTGCGTCATGGTCTCCATGCGCAACGCCTCGCTGAGCAGTCGCGAGATGACCTGCTGGATCTTGGCGACCGTGACCTCCTCGCCGAGATCCGTGCGGCTCTCGCGCAGCGTGCGGCTGAAGTGCCCGGTGTCCTCCCCGGCGCTGTTGAAGGTCTGCGCGGTGTCATCGAGCAGGTTCTGCAGGCGCATCTGCAGATCATCCAGGACCGCCGCATCGCGCTCGGACACGTGGCGCATGTACAGCCCATACACCTCGTCCTCGTTCAGAGGTTCGTTCGCCTCGATGCGCGCGGCGAGCGCGGTGCTCAGCGTCGGATTGATACCGGCAAGATGTTCGTACCAGATGGTGTAGCTGATGGGATGGTAGGCGGCTGTCTGACGCGACATCAGCGGCAGCGTCAGACGCAGCAACTCGGCGCTTTGGTCTTTGGTCTCGATGTATCTCATGGCGAAATCAATCGATCGCCCCGCGCGGCGCGCAGTGCGTGATATCGGTGCGTGAACCCCTGATGCCCGCAGCGGGAATGGCGATGCCTTTCTTCTTGTACCGGACGCGTCAATGACCCTTTACATAACCCTATGATCTTATCCCTTTTGCACACGATTGGAAACGCGCGTCCGTACCTGCACGCGTCCCTGACGAATATCACGACGATCCCCATCGACCCCGGCGCGCGGCGGCGCCCACGGGCCTGCGGCGATCCTCGCTCAGGACCGGCAAGGAAACCCGGGAGAGGCGCGTGCGCCCCGACGATGCGGTGTGCGAGGCTCAGCCCGAGAGGCTTCCCGGCCGCTGCGACGTTGCGTCGCTGCGCGCCGCGCCCCGAGGATGGGGGTCCTCGGGGCGCAGCGTCCGCTCAATGCACCTCGCCGTCGTTGGCCTCGTAGGACGCGAGCGTATGGCCACGCCGGGCCGCGTAGGCGCGCAGGTAGCGCTGGAACGCCCCATAGCGGCGTGCGCCCTGAGTCGCGATCCACTCCTGGCGCATCTGCTCCGGTCCCTCGACGGTCAGAATGGACGTGGGCGTATAGAGCTCGCTCGCCGTCAGCGCGATCCCGGCCCCATGCGGATCGGTATGCCGCTGCAACCACCCGGTGCTCAGCGCATGCCCTGCCGCCGCGGCCTCCCGACGCAGGAGCTGCTGGTTGCTGCATTTCCCGGCATTGAACTGCACCGGCACCTGCATCGGCAGCACCGGCACGCTCTGCACGCGGGGCGAGCTCGCCCAGATGCCGGAGATCACCTGCGCGTTGGCGTCCCACTGTGACATCGGCGGCAGGTGGAAGACCGTCTCGATGGTGCGCACGATGTTCACCTGAGAGAGCGGGTGCGTATCGAGATCGCCGGCTTTGACCCAGGGACCCATCGCCAGCGCGAGCGTGCGATGCGCGTTGATATGATCCGCGCCGCTTTGCGCATCGTCCTCGGTCAAGAAGACGGCCATGTGCCGCCACTGGGGCGTTGCGGACAGGTAATGCAGCAGCTGCGCCGTGGCGTGATCGTTGTTGGCCACGTAGTACGGCGGGCTGTAGTAGCACGGACTCGCCCCGGCCGTGTGATCGTCCGGAATCCAGATGAAGATGAAATGCGGGAATGCCTTGCCGGGGTGCGCCTTGAGCCAGCCGATCGCCGTGGACACCCGCTCGGTGTCACGGATCATCCGATTCCAGCCCGGGTAGGTCCGATCCACGTGCGCGAGCATGGCGCGGCGGATCACCCCGTCGCGGGCACGCGCGAGATTCTCCCCGAAGTCCTCGAACGAAACGTGATGCGCCAGCAGATTGTTGAACAGGTACAGGCGCTGCGGATAACTGATCCAGGGGTTGGCGAACGCACCGAGCTGGCGATGCGCGTACTGAAGCGCATCGTGGCTGGCGCGCGCCTCGGCGGTCAGCGGCCCGGTGCCGCCCGGGCCGGCGTTCCAGAGCAGACCGCGATCGGAGTAGTACTCGGGCCAGAGCCGCTGCACCACGTCCGAATCCGACGCACCGTCCGTCCATTGATGGCCTTGCGCGGTGACCTCTCCATCCGCCATGAAATTGGCGAACAGCACGTCATCGGCCGCCCAGCGGTACAGGTTCGGCAGCTCCTTCGCCCCGAACAGGTCGAAATGGGCATTGGCCCAGGCGCCGGCCGGACGATACTCACCCAGGTCCTCATCGAACGTCTTGTTCTCGCGCAGTATGAACACCACGTAGTGGATGTGACGGCGGATGAGCGCCGCCGCACGTGCATTGCTCTGCGCGAGCGCCGCCCGCTGCGTCGGCAGAAAGCCGTCGTTCGCGAGGCTCTCGCGGGTCCACGCGCCGAGGCGACGGGAGAGTCCCTGCAGCGGCACTTTCTGCAGCAGACCGTGCATCATGTTGCCGATGTACTGCCAGTGAAGATTCGGTCCGGTCCCGAATCCCTTCGCCGCGACCACGTAGAGCATCTGGTGCGAGACGGTCAGTGCACTCGGATACCAGCCGGTGGGAATGAGGCCGAGCCGCCGGCCCGTGGCGGTCGCGTAGACCGCGACGTCGTCGTTGCCGGCATTGGCGACGAACAGTCTGCCGTGCGCCACCGCCAGCGCATCGGGATAGCTGCCCGGCGGCGCGCCCGCATAGGGGCTGTCATCGAGGGTGCGCTCGGCGCGCAGCGTGCGCGTGTTGACCTCGACGATCTGGTCATTGTTGGCATTGGCGACCCACACGTCGGGCGAACCCGCCACGGCCACCATCGCCGTCGGATGCACCCCGGCCGCCACGGTATGCGCCGCGACCCTCGGACCGGTCGGCACCCCGCCGAGCACCTTCAACGTGCGCCGGCTGAGAACGGTCACACCGCTACCGGCCCAGTCGCTCACGGCCAGGCGCCGCCCGCCATCGGCCAGCACGACTTCGAACGGATACGGTCCGGCGTTGACGTAGCGTGTCCGGCCGGTGCGCAGGTCGATGCGCGCCAGGCTGTTGGCGAGCATCCCGGTCACATAGAGGTGCGCACCGTGCGGCCCGACCGCCACCGCGTCCGGATAGAAGTGATACGGCTTGTGGCTGTGGTCGCCCTGGTAGGTATACGGGTACTGTGTGCGCGGAAACGCTTGCCACTGCAGCGGATACTCGCGCACCACGCGAACCGCACCCTGGTGCATCTGCAGCGCCAGCACGCGGTCGGAGGCCCCACCGGTGGCATACACGATGCCGTGCGGCCCGGCGGCAAGACCCTGAAACAGGTCCCGATGCGACACGACGGTGGTGGCGAGCGGATGCGGATTGCGCTGCGCGCGCTCGGTGGCGAGTGCCTGTGCGGCGCGCGTCTTGGCCGGCTCGTAGGTGCTGTACACCGTGCCGCCCGGGCCGGCGTGGCGCGGGTCGGTCGCGATGGCCGACCCGCCCGCAAATGTCTGGACGCTGAGCGTGCGCGGAGCGACGCCCGAGAAGGTCGCCAGCCGCGCCTCGCGGCGCAGCGCCTGGCTGTACCAGGTGACCGTCTGAAACGGCGTCGAGCCGTTGGCGAGCACCAGCACGTGTGTGCCGACGCTGAGCACCTTGGTGGGGAAGTTCGGCGTGCTGATCAGCGTACCCACCGGTGAGACTGTGCGCCAGGTCGGCAGTACCCCGATGTAGTGGACCCGGTTGACGGCCGTGACGGTCACCGGGGCCGGCACGAAATCGCGCGTCGTGCCCGCACCGGCGGCCGCCAGGACCGGCAGGCCCAGACCGAGCAGGATCCCGAACGGCGCACTGCGCCGGCGAGGGGTGTTGATCTTCGTCTCTGCCATGGTGTCGTCTCTCCAGCGGGATCCCGGCGCGGCGCCCGCACGGGGCGCAAGCGTACCTCTGCACGGCAATAGCCGGCGCAGCGGGAGGGTACGGACGATAAATGACAGGCCGATGACCGGCCGGTCCACCGCTCAGCGGCCGAAGGCGACCAGAAACTCGATGACCCGGTGCACGAAGGCGTAGAGCGGAACGGCGAGCAGCGGCGCCAGCAGCGCCGAGGTCGCCACGCGCCGGCCCGGGAACGCCCGAGCGCGTCCCGAGGATGGCGCCAGCAGGCGCTTGATCCGCTGCTCGAGCCCGCCGCCCGGCCCGCTGGCGCGCACGCTGCGCGCCGGCCGCGGACCGGCGATCGCCAGTCGGGCCACCTTGATCAGGGCAGAGGCCAACGCAACGCGTTTGCGCGGATCGGCACCGCTCGCGCGCTCATCCGCCTCGATCTCCGTGGCCGCCTGCCACTGGGCGTTCAGCCCCCTGCCCGCCGGCAGCCAGGCGAGCACGTCGGGCACGGCGAGCAGCGCGAGCCGCTTCAGGTTGTCCCGAGCATCGATGTGCGCCGCTTCGTGCGCCACGACCTGACGAAATTCCTCCCCGTCGCAGGCGACCGCCACGCACTGCGCCGCCATGATCCGCTGCCGCCAGCCGCCGACCACCGCCACGACGGGTTCGGCGAGGTTCACGAGGTTGACCTCGGGGCCATCTTCGAACGCCTCGGTGCGCAGCAGTTCGGCGCTGCGCACCAGCGCACGGGCCGCCCGAGCCGCCTGTCCCACCCGCCGGATTCCATCGAGGCACACCAGCAGCGTCAGCCCCGCCGCCAGCACCAGCAGCGGACCGGGGTGATCATCGGCATGCGCCGGCTCATACAGGAGGAATGCCGGCAGCACCACGGTGAGCACCGCCAGCGCCGCGCCGGCCGCCGGCAGCAGCCGCAGGGCGAGCAGCGCATCGGCACGCTTGAGCCGGGCAAACCCCCCGGCCCGCCAGCCGGCGGCCACGACCCCCGACAGCAGCAGATTGGTCAGTCCGTAGCTCGCCAGGAGCACCAGTACGAGCGTGGTCGGAAAGCTCATCTCGCCGGTCCCTGCAGGCGCAGCCGCTCGGCATGCACCAGCGCCTCGAGTTCATCGAGCAGTTCCACGTCGGCATGTCCGACCGCCTGCACCAGCGTGGAGAGCAGCGCCGAGCTGTCGCGGCAGGCGCCGAGCAGATCAATGACCTGCCCGGACATCATCTGACCGAGCAGCTCATCGCGCGTGCAGCGCGGTTCGTACCCGAAGGCCCGCCCGAGTCGGCAGCGGTGCAGCACTCCCTTGCGGTACAGACGGTCGAGGGTGGTCATGAGGGTCGTGTACGCCAGTTGCGGGAACGACGCATGCACATGGCGCACCGTCGACGCCCGACCGCGCTCCCAGAGCACCGCGAGCACCCGGCGCTCGAGCGGCCCCAGCTCGACTCGAACCTCCACGCGAACCCCCTGCCTCAGCCGGCTGCGGCGATTCGCCGCAGCCGAAGCCTCGCAAGTTCCACGGTCCCGTGCAATCCCTACTCCCTGCCGGAGGCGCGGTGGGCAATTACGATCCCTGGTAGTACTGCCCGGCCGTTCTTTACACTTCCCCACGGGCAGGCCCTCACAGCGCATGAGGGGACGTCCCTGCGCCGCCCGAGCATCGCTGCGGTGCGCTGCGGATCGCCGGCACAGCCTCTGCCCAAAAGAGACCCGTCGGCGCCGCCGAACCCCCTCGCAGCGTTCTGCGCAAGGCGCCGAGGTCCCCGCGCCGAGTCCGTATTGAAGGGAGAACGTGTCATGCCCGATGCACTTGGCGCAGTGCCGACCGCCCGCGTCGTTCACCCGCGAGCGACCACCATCGCACCGGCGGCGCCGTGCGGTCTCACCGGCGCGACGGGGCGCCGATGGCTGCTCGCGCTGTGCGGGGCGCTCCTGTCGCACGCGGCCGCGGCCGACGCGCCGCAGGAACCGACCTCGGCACAGATCGGCCCGGTCCTGATCGAGGCACGCCAGCCGCCGGTGCTCGGATTTCAGACCCATGCACCCGTGAAGGTGCTCACCGCCACGACGCTGCACAACCTCGGTGTGCAGAACCTCGGACAGGCTTTGCGGCTGATGCCGCTGTTCGGCAGTTCCAATGGACTCGGCACCGGCAGCACGAGCAAGTTCACCAACGGCGGGGAGCAGAGTGCGGATCTGTTCGATTTGACCAACTCGCGGGTGGTGATTCTCGTCAACGGGCAACGCTGGATCGAGGGCTTCCAGGGCGACACGGACCTGTCGACCTTTCCCGTGGCGCTGATCGAGAAAATCGAAGTCTATCCCGCGCGCGGATCCGTCGCCTACGGCGACGGCGCGATCGCCGGTGTGGTCAACATCATCACCGTGCCTTCGTTCAACGGCGTCATGGCCTCGGCGGGCACGGGCCTCTCGCAGGGCAGCGGACATTGGGACGGACAGCGCACCTGGGCCAGTCTCGCGCTCGGTCGGCGCGGCACATCCTCCGGCCTGATGGCACTCCTCAGCGGATCGAACCAGAGCGGGGTCTCGAGCGCCGCACGGGCCCTCACCGGCGTACCTCTGGCCGGCAGCGGCACCACCCGCGAAAGCCCGATCACCCCGTATGGTCAATTCACGTTCGTGCCGAGCGGCGGGCCCTACGCGAGCTCGAGTCTCTGCCCGCAGCAGAGCAATGGATCTCGCCTGTGCAACCTCACCGCCGCGCCGACCGCCGCCGGCGGCTTCGTGCCGCTCGGCACCGCGACGGCCTTCAACACCCTGCCCTACAACGATCTGATCATGCCGTTGAAGCAGTGGGGCCTCTACGTCAGCGGCTACCATGATCTGGGCGATGGTGTGCGAGCCGATGCCAGCGTGTTCGTCGGCCAGAGGATCGCGAGCCAGTCCGGAGCGCCGAGCACGATCACCCTCGGAACTTCCGGGCTGCCGATCTCCGTCAGTGCCAACCAGCCCTACAACCCGTTCGGTGTGGCGCTCGAGGCGAGCGGCGCCAATGCCAACCTGATCGCACTGTCGCAGCGGCTGAGCGGACTCGGACCGGTGCTGTTCCACGACCGCTCCGACACCTACCGCGCCACGGTCTCGCTCTCCGGCCGTCTCGAACGCCATGCGCATTCACCGTGGCACTGGCATATTGAGTATCTCTGGTCGGCGAGCCGCGTCGACGATCAGAATCAGGGACGGATCAACCTGAACAACCTCGCCTTGGCCCTCGGCAGTCCGCAGGCCTGCGCCTCGGTGCCGCAGTGCACGCCGGTGAACCTGTTCGCGGGACCGGGCGGCATGACCGCGCCGATGCTCGCGTTCATCGGTCTGCCCGAGCACAACCAGATTGCCAATGCGCTCCAGACGCTCGACGTGCGGCTGGCGCAACACCGGTTGCTCAGCCTGCCGGCCGGTCCCCTCGCGCTCGGTCTCGGCTACCAATACCTGGCGCGCCACGGCGACTTCACGCCCGACCCGGCGGCGAGCCAGGGGATCGACAGCGCCGTGCCGCTGTTGTCGGTGCCGGCCTACGTCGGCGGTTACACCGGCAACGCCCTGTGGGCCGAGAGTATCGTCCCGATCATCGGCGGCGCTCATGCCCTGACGCTCGGTGCGGGTCTGCGCGTCTACCGTTATTCCGATACCGGCACCGGCCACGTCGCCGAGACCACCCTCAACTTCGATGCACGCACCGATCTGACGCTGCAGGTCGGCTGGACGCAGGGCTTTCGCACACCGGATCTGCGTGAGCTCGGTCAGTCCATGCCCGGTGCCGCCGCCACCATCAGTGATCCGTGCAGCAACTACGGCGCGGCATCGGTCGCCCCCACGGTCGCGGCCGCATGTGCTGCGGCGGGCATCCCGGCGAGCTACCTGCAGACGAACAACCAGGTGCAGAATCTGAAGATCGGCAACTCCGCGCTGCAGGCCGAGCGCAGCGAAAACAGCTGGCTCAGCGCCCGGTGGACGCCACGGGCGGTGGCGGGACTGGCGCTGAACGTCGCGTACTACCGCATCAGGATCAAGGGTGCGATCACCCGCCTCAGCGCGCAACAGACCCTGATCGACTGCTACGAGCTCGGCAACACGCCCTCCTGCCTGGGCATCGACCGCGCACCGGATGGGCAGTTGACCGTCGTCTCCACTCAGGCGACGAACGGCCAGAGCCTCTTCACCGACTGGCTGATCGGTGGCTTCCAATACGCCTGGCGCACGACGGTCGGCCGCCTCAGCGTGCGCAGCGACATCGCCTGGACACACCACTACACCGTGGCCACCGCGACGACCCAGGGCGTACAGGTGCAGGAGCTCGCCGGCGTGGAGCTCGGCTCCGGCTCCCCGAGCGGCATTCCGATCTGGGACGGCAGTGCACTGCTCGAGTGGACGCAGGGCCGGTGGGAGGCGGGCTGGCAGGTCACCGCCATCGGCCCGATGAGCGAGGCCTGTAGCGACCGCTACGACGGCACCCCCTACAGCTACACCGCGCTCGGTCTGTGCTCGCAGCCGAATCTCACCAACGCCGGCAACTCGCGCAACCACCTCGGCACCACCCTGTATCACGATGTCTATCTCGACTATCGGTTCTCACACCGATTGTCCGTGACCGCCGGGGTCGACAACCTGCTCGGAAAAGCACCGCCGATCTCGGTCACGCAGTCATCGAACTACGATCCGTCGATCTACCGCGCACCCGGCCGGACGGTCTACGCCAGCATGAATTACCACATGGGATGAAACCCGGCGGTCGCCCCCGACCGCTCACCTCGCCACAAGCGTCCTCGCGAGGAACTCGGTCGACGCGATCGTCCGCGGCCCTCAGCATTGTTTTCGCGCGCATCGCCACGGTGCGCCTCGCGCTCGGCGGCGTCGGATCGGCGCAGCTCGACGCCACCGGTGTCGGTGCAGTCGCGCGCTCGACGCTCGAGGCCGCCGCGGGCACGCAGCGCGTATACGCCCGTCTCCTCGCGGCCGTCCGCAGGGGTCAAGCGAAGTGCATGCTATAGTGTTGCGCTGCGGTTTGCGCCGCACGCCCCACCCGGAGTCAACATGACACGCGCTCTGCGCACGATGGCGGCACTCGCCCTGGTACACGGTGCGCTCGGCGCATCACTCGGCCAGGCCGCGACGCCCCTGCGCGCGCCCATCGTGTCGACCCAGGATGGACGGCTTCGCGGGCGGCCACGACCCGGCGGAGGCGCGGAATTCCTCGGCATTCCCTATGCCGAACCGCCCGTCGGTCCATTGCGTTGGAAGCCCCCGGTGCCGATCAAACCCTGGCGCGGGGTGCGCAGCGCGGTGCACTTCGGTCCGCCCTGCCTGCAGCCGCCGCTCGGCCCATGGAATGCGCGGGCGGCCGCATCAGGGCGCGAGGACTGTCTGTACCTGAATGTCATCGTGCCGCGCGGGCCACGGACGCGGCCGCTGCCGGTCATGTTCTGGATCCACGGCGGAGCCAACATCGGCGGCACCGGCGGATCGGCACTCTATAACTTCGGAACACTGGTCGATCATGGCGTCGTCCTGGTCACGATCAACTACCGGCTCGGCCTGTTCGGCTTTCTCGCCGATCCCGCGCTCACCCGGGAGTCCCCGCATCATGCCTCGGGAAACTACGGGCTGATGGATCAGATTCTCGCACTGCGCTGGGTGCATGCCAACATTGCGCGCTTCGGCGGCGACCCGCACCACATCACGATTTTCGGACAGTCCGCCGGGGGCACGGACACCGGACTGCTCATGGCGTCCAGCGCGCGCGGCCTGTTCCAGAGAGCCATCGAGGAGAGCGGCACGCCGTTCGTACCTCCGGTGGCGCCCCTGGCGCAGGCCGAGCGCGCCGGAGCGCATCTGGTGGCCGCCCTGGGCGCACTGCCGGGCGCCGCAGGCATCGCACAACTGCGCCGGCTGTCGGGTCGGGTGCTGCTCGCGAAGCTCTCGGCGTTACGGCCCGGTTCCGTGCGCTATCCGCTCCCGGACGTCGACGGCTGGGTGATCCAGCGCGTGCCGCTGCTGAGTTATGCCGCCGGCCGCGAGGCCCCCGTACCGCTGCTGTTCGGCACGACGACTCGGGAGATGAACTTCCCGCTGCCGCTCAGTGTCGTTCGCGCGAGCATCCGCCGCGCGGCCGGATCGCTGGCCCCGCAGGTGCTCGCATCGTACGGATTCGCACATGGAGCACCGGGCACCGGCAACCTGAAATACGGCAGTGCACTCAACCAGCTGCTCGCCGATGACACGTTCCGCTGTCCAGCCGTCCTCGAGGCACGCTGGCACGTCGCAGCGGCTCATCCCGTCTACGAGTACGAATTCGATCATCCGCTGCCCGGCCATGCATTCGCGGTGCACTCCTCGGAGCTTCCGTACGTGTTCGGGGAATTTCCAACCCACGGCTTCGTCGGGGCTCACTTCACCGCGCCGGACCGGCAGCTCTCGCGATTGATCGAGCGGTACTGGACGAACTTCGCCAGGTCCGGCAACCCGAACGGACCTGGGCTGCCCGCCTGGCCCGCGTTCGGCCGCCGCGAGCGCTTCGTTGAATTTCAGGCGAACGGCCGCCTCACGTATGCGAGCCACATCCGTCGCGCGCACTGCAGGCTGTTTCGCGAAATCGTCCTGGCGCGCATGAGCGCGTCGCACTGAGCTCAGCGCCGCGAGCCCGACATCGGGACGATGCGCGAGGTCCCTCGGGGACCCTTCAGGTGCTCCTGCGCAGGCGCTGCAGCCGAAAGTCACTCATGATTTCCTGGGCGGCGTTGTGGCCGGGCGCTCCGGTGACACCACCTCCGGGATGGGTCCCCGACCCGCACAGATACAACCCGCGCAGCGGCCCGCGATAGTTGCCGTAGCCGAGCATCGGTCGGGCGGAGAACATCTGGTCGAGTTGCAGCCGGCCATGGAAGATATCGCCGCCGATGAGGCCGAACGTACGCTCGAGGTCCAACGGACTCATGATCTGCCGCCCGAGCACGGACCGCTTGAAATTCGGGGCATGCTGATTCACCGTCTCGATCATCAGATCGGCGACCTTCTCGCGGTGATCGTCCCAGGACTCGCCATTGGGTAGCTCGGGCGCGACGTGCTGGCAGAACAGACTCGCCACGTGCCCACCGGGTGGGGCGAGGGAATCATCGAGCGTCGAGGGGATGACCATCTCGACGATCGGCTTGCGCGACCAGCCGCTGGTGCGCGCATCGAAATACGCCTGCTCCATGTAGCCGAGCGTGGGCGCCAGAATGATGCCGGCGGTATGGTGATCGGCCACCGCGGTACCGGGCAGGCAGGTGAAATCCGGCAGCTCCGACAAGGCGACGTTCATGCGGAACGTCCCCGACCCGCATCGCCACTGACCGATGCGCTCGAGAAACGGCTTCGGCAGGACCGCCGGATCGATCAGACTGAGATAGAGCAGCCGCGGATTGAGATTCGAGACCACCGCCGCCGCTCGCACGATCTGGCCATCGGCCGTCACCACCCCGACCGCGCGGCCCTTCTCCACCATCACCTCGCGCACCCCGCTGCCGACTCGGATGTCCACGCCGCGAGCCGCAGCAGACTTGGCCATCGCCTGGGTGATCGCTCCCATGCCACCGACCGCATGACCCCAGGTGCCCTTCTTCCCGTTCACCTCGCCGAAGCAGTGATGCAGCAGCACATACGCGGACCCGGGAGAGTACGGACTGGCGTAGTGTCCGACGATGCCATCAAAGCCATACAGAGCCTTGATCGGATCGCTCTCGAAGGAGTCCTCGAGATAATCGCCGGCCGAAGTCGCGAACAGGCGCAGCAGCTCCCGTCGCGAGTCCATATCGAGCCGCCCGAGACGCGAACCGAGCCGTGCGGTGCGCAGCAACTCCGGGATCGCCGCAAACCAGTTCCCCGACACCACGTTCGGTGGCGTCTGCAACACCAGCTCGCGCAGCACATCCGCAATCCTCTCCAGGCGCTCCGCGTAACCCTCGAGACGCTCGGCGTCGGCCGCGGAGAACTTCGCCACTTCGCCCCGCGTCCGCCCCGCTCCGCTGCACAGATAGCGCCCATCGGCCGTCGGCAGGAAGTTGGCGAGGCGCCGCTCCACGATGCGCAGACCGTACTCGTGAAGACTCAAGTCGCGAATCACCTTCGGATTGAGCAACGACACGGTGTAGGCGGCCACCGAGTTGCGAAATCCCGGATGAAATTCCTCCGTGACCGCCGCACCACCGACCACGGGGCGGCGCTCGAGGACGGTGACCTTCAGTCCGGACCGCGCCAGATACGCCGCGCACACCAGTCCGTTGTGACCGCCCCCGACGATCACGACATCGCGTACCTCAGCGGTCATGATGACGATGACTCCAGCCCGGCAGCGGCGCCCGAGGCGCGCACGCCTCGGGGATGGTCGAGCGCATCCGGCGTGCGAAATTTCGCAGACAGACTTCGTTGTTCCCGAGCGGACCCACGGAGTAGCTGTCCGAGGCCATTCCGGCCTGGACACGCTCGATGAGCGCGGTGTCCTCGCGATTGACCTGACGGTTGATCCGCCAGTTCAAATAGCGCGCCGCGCGCATCTCGCGCCGCTCATCGGGGTGGACGTAGGCGATCTCGCGGATCAACGTTTCGGTCGGAGAAATCGGCAGGAACTGCATGAAGTCGACCTGATCGGGATAGATGTCGAAGGCCAGATTGGGCCAAAGCTTGAAGTAAATCCAAAGCCGCTGACGCGGCGCGGACAGATGTGCCACGGGCGGCAGCAGCCTCTGGTAGCGCGCCTCGGACCAATTGCTCGAGGGCGTCGGGCGCAA
>JAKBDK010000014.1:0-63896 GCA_021834525.1 Pseudomonadota bacterium
GACGGGTTGTGGCCCATTCAGCTCCGAGTGAGTCTCGCGATTCGGCCGGCGACGCCGCTGGCGGCACTGCGTCCGCGGCAGCGCGCGCACCGGTGGATCTCGCCGCGCTCACCCATCACGATGATTTCCTGCTCGAACTCGGCGAGGTGCTCGGCGGGCGCGCCAGTGTGCATCCGGCGGACTCGCTCGAGGTCGCACTGGAACACCTCGAGGGGGCCCGCGGCGGTCAAATTCTGGCGATCGACGCACGCGAGGCCGAGAATGTGCGCGCGGACGTCGAACGGGCGTGCGCGCACAATCCTCATGCCGTCATTCTCGTGTTCACGGCCGCAGGGGCCGAGAAGTCTGTTGCCGCGGCCGTGAAAGGCACCCGGGTCTTCACCGTACTGCCACTGCCGATCGAGCCGGGTAAAACGTCTGCCGTACTCGATGCCGCCCTGGCGGATGCGGCTGAAAAGGTTGCTCCGCGGAGCGCCCCGGTGCGTTCCGTGCGTCAGGCCGCAGAAGCCGCGCGCACGCCCCAGCCGGCCGAACCCGCCGCCGCGTCCACCGAGCCCCCGTCCGGCGACGGGCGCAAGCGTCTGTGGCTGCCCCTCGGCGCCGGAGTGGTCGTGGCCGCGGTCGCGGCCGGTCTGTTCCTGTTGCCGAAACACCACGTCGCCGTAGCGCACCCGGTGGCGCAGCGGCCGATCGCCACCGCCGCCGCGCACGGCGCTCACTTCGCAGCACTGCCGCGACCGGACGTCGACACCTCCATCGTGCAGGGCCGTGTCGAGGATCTGCTCGTCA
Organism: Pseudomonadota bacterium; assembly: GCA_021834525.1. Taxonomy (GTDB): domain Bacteria; phylum Pseudomonadota; class Gammaproteobacteria; order Steroidobacterales; family Steroidobacteraceae; genus 13-2-20CM-66-19. The sequence goes on from JAKBDK010000014.1 coordinate 790, forward strand.
AGGCGAGCCGTGCGATGTTTGCTCGGCACTTCACCGCACCGAAAGGCGACAACGCTCTGGTGTTCTATCGCTCAGCGCTGGCGGTCGATCCCACCAACGGCGAGGCACGCGACGGTCTGCGCCGCGTCGGCAACGTCGTGATTTCACGGTTCAAAGACGCGCTCAGCCAGGGACATTACAATGCCGCCGCGCTTGCGCTCGCGACGCTGCAACTGGCGGATCCCACGAACCGTCACGTTCATCCGTTCGGCATTGAATTATCGACTGCCGTGGTGAATCAGGCGCTCTCCGGCGGTCAGCTCAGCACCGCACCGGCGCTCATCGCCCAGGCCGCGCGCCGCGGCGTGCCCGCTGCGCAGATTGCTGCCTGGCAGAGCCAACTGACTCATCTCACGCACCACAAGCGCACGCAGAAGCTGGTTGAACAGCTCACCCGGCGCATCAGCGCGCATCGCCTCACCGGGCCCGCCAGCGCCACGAGCACCCTGGCCAGACTGCGCACCCTGGATCCAAGCTCCCCGACCACGGTCAATGCCACACAGGCCGTGATCGGCGCGCTGCTGAACCAAGCTCGACAGGCTGGACTCAGCGGGCAAAGTGCGGTCGAGAGTCAGGCTCTCGCAGCGGCGCGGGCGAACGGTGCTTCCACGGCGGCGGTCGCCGCGGTTCGGGAACAGATCCAAACGGGGCGCACCAGCGCGGCGCAGAACCGGTTGCAGCGGCTGCTCGCCGCGGCCCATGCCCGGCTCGATGCCGGCGAACTGCTCCAACCGGCCAACGACAGCGCCGCACACTACCTGAACGCATTGGCCGCGGACCATCCCGATCCGGCCACCGCGGCAGCCGCGAACCAGATGCACCGCGCGCTCGCCAATGCGCTCCTGCAGCGTGCCGAAGCTGCGGCGCGTGCCGGACAGCAATCCGCGGCGGTCACTGACCTCGCCGATGCGCGCCAGTGGGGTGCGAGCAGCGCCGCACTGAGCGCCGCCACCCTCATCGTCGACACGCCGCGACCGCCTACGGTGGCTCAGCTCGCCGACGTCGCCCGGCAATTGCGCCGCACGCATTATGTCTCCCCGTCCTATCCGGACCGCGCACTCACCCGACACATTTCCGGGGAAGTGACCGTGCAGTACGTGGTGGATTCCAGCGGGCGCACGCGCCACATCAAGGTGGTTGCCGCGAAGCCCGCGGCCGTCTTCGATCGAGCGGCGCTCGATGCGATCCGCCGCTGGCGCTACGCGCCGCCGACATTCCATGGGCAACCGGTCTCGGTACCGGTGCGTACTCTGATCCGCTTCGTACTGCCGAATTAATCAGGAAGTCCCCCATGTTATTGTCAGGCGCTGATCGAAATCGCCGGCTGCTCACCGCCGCAGCCGGCATCGTGCTCGCCGCGGTGATGGGCCTGGTGCTGATCGCAGGGTTCAGGCTCGCCACGCAGATTCGCGCCAACGTCGCCACGTTGCAGCAGGCGAGCGAACTGGAAGCCTATCCGTCGGCGATCTCCGAGCAGCTCACCGCCCTGCGCCAGCGACTCGACACCCTCGAGTACACCGGCCATGTCCATGGTGAACTCGACTCGAGCGTGCGCGGCTTCAATCGCGACTTCAGCGCCCTCGAACACCAGAAAGGGCTCGATCCTGCCGCGATGCACGCGGCGACTGCGCTGTGGACCAACTACACCCCGGTGCTCGCCAAGGTGCTCTCCTATCACGGCGAGCCCTACTCCGACACCGCCACGAACAGCTCACTCTCGCGCAGCGGCCGGGTGTTTTATGCCCATGTGCGCCGCGCCGAACTGTTTGCTCAGGCCAACGCGGCGGCGTTGCATCGCGAGCTCGCCGTGGTCAGCGGTTCGCTGCAGGCCCGTACTGCCGCGGCAGCCTCACGACTGCGCTGGCTGCTCTCCGGAGGCGTACTCGCCGTACTGCTGCTCGGTCTCGCGGCCGCCTACTTGCAGGTCGCACGCGGCCGCGGGGAGCGCGCCGCGCGTGATGCGCAGGATCAGACTCGTGACATCCTTGCCACGGTACGCGAGGGATTCTTCCTGCTCGATGCCGACTATCGCATCGGTGCGGTCTGGTCGCAGGCCCTGACGAACATGTTCGGTCGCAGCACCTTCGCCGGCTTGACCTTCGAGGAGCTGCTGCGCGACAAGGTGCCGCCCGAGACGCTCAACACCGCGATGAAGTTCATCAAGCTGCTCTGGGGCGAGCGGGCGCATGAGAACCTCATGAAGAGCATCAACCCGCTGGGGCAGCTCGAGGTCAACATGGACAACGGGCGCGGCGGCAAAGAGACCCGTTACCTGCAGTTCGACTTCCACCGCGTCATGGGGCCGAAGGGCGTCAAACACGTGCTGTGCGCCGTCGGGGACATTACCTCGAGCGTGCTGCTGGCGCGCGAGCTGCATGAAGCGCAGGAAAATGCTCATTCGCAGCTCGATATGATGGTCGGGATGCTGCACTCGGACCCGCTGCAGCTCGGCTCTTTCCTCGACAGCGCCTCGGCAGGCCTGAAGCACGTCAACGCGATCCTGAAGGAACCGGCGCGCACCCACGCGGAATTCAGCAAGAAGCTCGCCGGCCTTTCGCGCGAGCTGCACACGATGAAGGGTGAGGCGGCAGCGCTGAATCTGATGAGCATCGCGCAGCGCGTCCATCACCTGGAGGACATGCTTGCGGAGCTCAAGGCGCGCAACGAGCTCACCGGCAACGACTTCCTGCCGCTGGTGCTGAAGCTCGACGAGCTGCTCGCGCACCTGCGCGGCGTGCGCGAGATGACACTGAAGCTCTCCTCGCTGCGCGAGCAGCCGGGCGCTGCGGACGGCACTCTCAGCACCCCTGCGCCGCGCATGCCGACGGCCGGCCCGGACGAACTCGCCTCGACCCTGCAGTCCCTGGCGCACAAGCTCGCGCAGGATCATGGCAAGGACTTCAAGCTGGCGCTGAACGGCCTGGCGCAATGCCCGCCGGCCTATCTCGGTACGCTCAAGGACTGTCTCATTCAGATGCTGCGCAATGCCGCGGTGCACGGCATTGAGGCGAACGAAGTCCGCCGCGCCGGGGCAAAGAACGGCGGCGGCCAGGTCCGCGTGGATTTCCGTCGGGTCGAATCGGGCTTCGAGCTGACCTTCGAAGATGACGGTGCAGGCCTCTCCCCGGAGGCGCTGAAGGAAGCGGCCGTGCGCAAGAAGCTGCTGAGCGAAGAGCAGGCCGCCCAGTTGGACAACCGCGCCGCACTGGCACTGATCTTCAGGCCCGGCTTCTCCACCCGCAACGAGATCTCGATGGACGCCGGGCGCGGCGCCGGAATGGACGTCGTCGCCAAAGCGGTGTACGGCCTCGGCGGGCGAATCGGCGTCAGCACCAATCCCGGACGCTACACGCGCTTCAAGATCGCGCTGCCCGCGCTCGGCGAGACCGCAGTGGCATAGGCATAAAGAGCCCTCATGGACACCGCACAGGACACGGGCGCGCGGCGGACGGTGAAGCTGCTGATCGTCGATGACTCGAACATCGTGCGCCGGCGCATCGAGCGCTCGCAGCAGTTCGATGATCTGGAGGTCGTGGGCACCGCGGCCAATGGTCTGGAGGCACTTGAGCTCGCCCGCCGGACCGATCCGGACCTGGTCACGATGGACCTGACCATGCCGCAGATGGACGGTATCGAGTGCATCACGCAGCTGGTGCGAATGAAGCCCGAGGTGCGGATCCTGGTGATCTCGGCCCTGGCGGATAAGGCGACCGCAGTCGAGGCCATGGAGCGCGGGGCGAACGGCTTTCTCAACAAGCCGTTCACCGACCGGCAGCTGAACGAAGCGATCGCCGAATTGATGTACTGACACGGACCCACCGGCACACAGAGCGCGCCCATGTTGCGGGAAGAGGAACTGAAAACCTTCGTCGACGGCACCACCCGATACTTCGAGGTGGCCGCGCAGCAGCCGGCGAGCATCGGCTCGCCGTACCTGCTCGAGGGTGAGCCGGCGATGCACGACTACACCGGGATGATCAACGTCTCCGGCAAGCGCGAGGGCGTGGTGTACTTCACCGCTCCACGCGCCATGCTGACGGTACTGCTGATGAAGATGCAGGAGAGCGACTTCAGCCACGAGAGCATGCGCGACCTGGTCGGCGAGGTCGCCAACACCATCTCCGGCAATGCCCGGCGCGATTTCGGGCACGACTTCGTGATTTCCGTGCCGAGCGTATTCGCCGGGGAGAAGCCGCAGGTCAGCCAGCCCGCAGGCGCGCGCGCCTTCGTCATTCCCATCCACTGGCGCAGTCATTCGGCAAAGTTGGTGGTCTCCCTCACCTGATCCCCGGGTTCACGCCGACGCGCTGTCCTCGGCGAGCAGCCGATAGCCGAGGCCGGCCTCGGTGAGCAGGTACCGCGGCTTGCGCGGATCGGGCTCGACCTTGGCGCGCAGATTCATGATGCACACGCGCAGCCCGCGCGTATCGCCGAGCCGCTCCGGCCCCCACACCTCACGAATCAGCTGCTGCTGAGTCACGATGGCCCCCAAATTGCGCGCCAGGGCCTCGAGCAGCCGGAATTCGAGCGGGGTGAGGTGGATCGGTCCCTGCGCGCCGTTCGCGGTGCGCAGCTCCAGGTCGATGCGGACCTCGCCGAGGGCGAGTGGTCCGGTTCGCTCCGAGCCGCGCACGTTGCGCCGCAGCGCCGCCCGGACTCGGGCGAGCAGTTCCGCGGCGCTGAACGGCTTGGTCACGTAGTCGTCTGCACCGGCGTCGAGCGCGGCGATCTTCTGCTCCTCCTGGGTGCGTGCCGAGAGCACGACGATCGGCATCGGAGACCAGGCGCGCACCCGACGGATGATGGCCAGTCCGTCCGCGTCGGGCAATCCCAGGTCGAGCAGCAGCAGATCGGGCTTGTGACTGCGGCTCTCGATTTCCGCGCGCATGGCGTTCTCGGCCTCGATGACGCGGTAGTGCTCGGCCTCGAGCAGCACCTTGAGGACGGTGCGGATGGCCGGCTCGTCCTCGACGATGAGCACCTGATGCATCGCCTCGGTCATGTCTCGCCGTCCCGGGCCGGCAGTGTGAACTCGAAGCGCGCCCCTCCGCCGTCCCTGCGGCGCGCGAGAATCTCGCCACCGTGCGCGCTCACGATCGCCCGGCAGATCGCCAGCCCGAGACCGGCCCCGGAGATGACACCCTCACCGCTGCCGCGCTGAAACTTCTCGAACAACTGCTGTGGGTCGCCCGCCGGGAGTCCCGAACCTTCGTCCTCGACGACGACGCGTACGCGCGCGCCCTCGTTGAGCGCGCTCACCGCGGCGGGCGTCCCGGGCGGGGTGTATTTGGCGATGTTGTCGAAGAGATTGACGAAGACCTGCACCACGAGGCTCGCATCGACGTAGACCGGGACGAGCTCCGGCGGCAGATTCAGCTCCACCGGATGATCACGCATGCGCTCTGCGAGGCGCTGCAATGCCGCGCCGGCGAGATCCTCCACACTCTGCCAGTCGCGCCGCAACGGCACTTGGCCGGACTGAAAGCGCATCAGGTCGAGCACGTTCGAGACCAGCTCGGACATCTCGCGCGCCTTCAGCTCGATCGACGCGGCGAGCTGGCGGCGCTTCACCGCATCGAGCGCCTCGCCGCGCTCGGTGAGCGTGCTGGCGGCGCCCACCATCACCGACAACGGGGTGCGCAGATCGTGCGAGATCGACGCGAGCAGCGTGTTGCGCAGACTCTCGCGTTCCGCCGCGAGAGTCGAGGCCTGCGCTGCGTCCGCGAAGCGCGCCCGCTCCAGGGCGAGGCCGATCTGACCGGCGAATGTATCGAGCAGCTGACTCTGCTCCGGCAGCAGCACACGGCGCGCGTTGGCCGGCAGCACGCCGAGCACCCCGGTCGGACGCCGCTCATCGCCGAGCGGCACGTACAGAGCGGGGCTCGCCGGCAGCGTGTCCGAGCCGAGTCCGGCGCGCAGACCGTGATCGTTGACCCACTGGGCGACGGCCAGATCGGCGCCGCGCAGCGATTCCGGATTCGGCGCCTCCCGCGGACGATGCAGCTTGCCCTCGGCATCGGGCAGCAGCACCACGGCCCGGCAGTCGAACACCTCCGCGACGTGGCGGACCGCTACGGCGGCCATGTTGTGGATCCCGCGCGTGACCGCGAGCTCCCGGCTCATCGCATACAGCGCCGCGGTGCGCCGCTCGCGTGCCCCTGCCACTCGGTTCTGCTGGCGCACGTTGGCGGTCAGGGTGGCAATGACCAGTCCGATCGTCAACATCGCCCCGAACGTGACGAAGTACTGTGCATCGGACACCGCGATGGTGAAACGCGGTGGCACGAAGAAATAATCGAACGCCACCACGTTGAGCACGGTCGTCAGCGCGGAGGGGCCGCGCCCCAGACGCAACCCCGCCACGGTGACCCCGAGCAGGTACACCATGGCGAGATTGGACAGCTCGAAGTTCGGGTACATGGCGAACGCCAGCGCGGTGCACAGCACGCTGATCCCAGCGGCCCACCCGTACCGTTCCCAGGGGACCCCGCTCGGTGCGCCCTCGACGGCCATCTGCGCCGAGGGCGCGGGCCGCGCTGCGCCGCTACCCGCCGGCGCGACAACGATGACGTCGAAGCCGCGCGCCTGGGTGACCAGCAGGTTCGAGGTCGACGCGCGCGTCCAGCCCCGCCAGCCGCGTCGCTTCGGCGCCCCGACCAGCACCCGGGTCGCACGTCGGGTTTGGGCATATTCCAACAGCGCTGCGGCCGCCGACGGACCGTCGAGCGTCACCGTCTCCGCGCCCAGCGACTCCGCCAGGCGCAAAACCGCGATGCGCCGATTGCGCTCGGCATCGGAGAGGCGCAGCAGCGCCGGAGTCTCGACGTACACCACGCTCCAACCGGCTGCGAGCGCATCGGACATGCGCTTGCCGGCGCGTACGAGCTGCTCGGCCTGCTCGTCGGGGCCGACGGCGACGAGGATGCGCTCACCGGCGATCCGTCCGCGACCGTGCTGCGGTTGCAGCTCGCGCGCCGCCGCCTCGACCCGCTCCGCGACGCGGCGCAAGGCGATCTCGCGCAAGGCCATCAGATTGGTGCGACGGAAGAACCGCTCGGCCGCCGTCGCGACGGCATCGGAGACGTAGACCTTCCCGGCGTGCAGCCGCGCGAGCAGATCGTCGGCCGGCAGATCGATCAGTTCGATGGCATTCGCATCGTCAAATACGTGATCCGGCAGCGTCTCGCCCTGGCGCACGCCGGTCGTCTGGTAGATCAGGTCATTGAGACTCTCCAGGTGCTGGACGTTGACCGTCGTCCAGACGGTGATGCCGGCCGCGAGCAGCTCCTCGATGTCCTGCCAGCGCTTCGGATGGCGTGGTTGCGGCACGCCACCGAGGAGATTCGAGTGCGCCAGCTCATCGACCAGCAGGATCTGCGGGTGACGCCCGAGCGCCGCATCGAGATCGAACTCCTGGCGCACGATGCCGCGGTAGCTGACCGGGAGCGTCGGGAGCCGCTCGAGCCCCTCGGCCAGCTTCTCAGTCTCGATGCGCCCATGCGGCTCGAGGTAGCCCACGACCACGTCGGTGCCGGCCGTCTGCTCGGAGCGAGCTGCCTGCAGCATCGAGTACGTCTTGCCGACGCCGGCGGACGCGCCAAAGAAGATCCGCAGCTTGCCGCGCCCGGCGCGCGCCTCTTCGGCCTGCACGCGCGCGAGCAGTTCCTCGGGATCGGGCCGCGGCTCGGGCGTCACCGGACGGTTCATGGCGACATTATTTCATGGCGTCGAGCGCCAGGTTCAGCTCCAGCACGTTGATGCGTGGAGCGCCGAGCACGCCGAGTTCCCCACCCCGCGCATGCGCTGCGATCAGGGCTCGCACCTGACGCACGCTCACGCCACGAGCGCGCGCGACCCGGCCGGCCTGGTAGTACGCCGCCGCCAAGCTGATGTCCGGGTCGAGTCCGCTGCCCGAGGCGGTGACCAGATCCACCGGGATGGGGGCCCGATTGCCCGGATCGACCGCGTGCAGCGCGGCAATTCGCGCCTTGACGGCGGCGATCAGCGCCGGGTTCGTCGGCCCGAGGTTCGAGCCCCCGGAGGCGAGGCCGTTGTACGGCTGCGGGCGAGTCGCCGACGGTCGGCTCCAGAAGTAGCGTGGCGCGTCGAACGGCTGGCCGATCAGGCGCGAGCCGATCAGCTGGCCGTTCCGGCGGATCAGACTGCCGTTGGCCTGCGCCGGAAACGCGACCTGTGCCACGCCCGTCACCACCAGCGGGTAGATCACCCCGGTGATCAACGTCATCACCAGCAGCAGTGTGAGTGCGGGCCGAAGAATCGTCTTCATGGTGTCTCTCTCAGGTCAGATGCAGCAGCGTCAAACCCATGTCGATCAGCTTGATGCCCACGAACGGCACGATGATCCCGCCGAGGCCGTAGATGAGCAGATTCCGTCGCAGCAGCGTGCCGGCGCCGAGCGGCCGGTAGCGAACGCCCTTCAGGGCGAGCGGAATGAGCACCACGATGATGAGTGCATTGAAGATCACGGCCGAAAGAATCGCCGAGAACGGGCTCGTCAAATGCATGATGTTGAGCGCGTTCAGCTGCGGATAGGTGGTGGCGAAAGCCGCCGGAATGATGGCGAAGTACTTGGCGATGTCGTTGGCAATGCTGAAGGTCGTCAATGAACCGCGCGTCATCAGCATTTGCTTGCCGGTCTCGACCACCTCGATGAGTTTGGTCGGGTTCGAGTCCAGATCCACCATGTTGCCGGCTTCCTTGGCCGCCTGGGTACCGGAGTTCATCGCCACGGCCACATCGGCCTGGGCGAGCGCCGGCGCATCATTGGTACCATCACCGGTCATCGCCACCAGGCGACCCTCGGTCTGGTGAGCACGGATGAGATTGAGCTTCGCCTCCGGAGTCGCCTCGGCCAGAAAGTCATCGACACCGGCCTCCGCGGCGATCGCCGCGGCAGTGAGCGGATTGTCGCCGGTGATCATGATGGTCTTGATGCCCATCCGGCGCAGCTCCCCGAAACGCTCCTTGATGCCACCCTTGACGATGTCCTTCAGCTCGATCACCCCGAGCACGCGCGGCCCGTCGCTCACCAGCAGCGGCGTGCTGCCCCGGCGCGCCACTTCCTGCACCGTGTTGAGCAGCGTCTTGGGGAAGCTCTGGCCGGCAGACTCGACGTGCTTGCGGATGGCATCGACCGCGCCTTTGCGCACCTGGCGATCCCCGATGTCGACTCCACTCATGCGCGTGTGTGCCGAGAACGGTACGAACGTGCCGTGCAATGCGGTCAGATCGCGCTCGCGCAGCTGGAAGCGCTGCTTGGCGAGCACCACGATGCTGCGCCCCTCGGGTGTCTCATCGGCGAGTGAGGCGAGTTGAGCGGCACCGGCGAGTTCCTCCTCACTCACGCCGGTGGCCGGGATGAACGCTGCCGCCTGGCGATTGCCGAGGGTGATCGTGCCGGTCTTGTCGAGCAGCAGCACGTCGACGTCACCGGCCGCCTCCACCGCGCGTCCGGAGGTCGCGATCACGTTCGCCTGCATCATGCGGCTCATGCCCGCCACGCCGATCGCCGAGAGCAGTCCACCGATCGTGGTCGGGATCAGGCACACCAGCAGCGCGATCAGCGCGGTGATCGTCACCGGACTGCCGAGCCGGGTCACCTCGACGCTGTATTGCGAGAACGGCAGCAGCGTCGCGGTGGCGAGCAGGAACACGAGCGTCAGCGCCACGAGCAGGATGGTGAGCGCAATCTCATTGGGCGTCTTTTGCCGCTTGGCGCTCTCGACCATGGCGATCATGCGGTCGATGAAGGTTTCCCCGGGGTTGACCGAGATGCGCACGACGATCCAATCGGACAGCACGCGAGTCCCGCCGGTGACCGAGGAGAAATCGCCGCCCGATTCGCGGATCACCGGCGCGGACTCCCCCGTGATGGCGCTCTCATCGACCGAGGCGGCGCCCTCGATGACCTCGCCGTCACCCGGGATGAAATCGCCGGCCTCGACCAGCACGACGTCGCCTTTGCGCAGCGCATCGGCGCGGACACCCGTCACCTGCGCGCGGTCAGCCGGGTCGGCCAGACGCTTGGCCTGTACGGCCTGTTTCAACCCCTTCAGACTCGCCGCCTGCGCCTTGCTGCGTCCCTCGGCGAGCGCTTCGGCGAAATTCGCGAACAGCACGGTGAACCACAACCACACCGCCACGCTGAAGACGAACCATGCGGGGGCCTCACCCTGCCCATCGAGCGCCCGCACCCACAGCGCGGTGGTCAACAGGCTGCCGAGGTAGACGACGAACATGACCGGGTTGCGCCACTGCACGCGCGGATCGAGCTTGCGCAGCGCGTCGAGGACAGCTGGCCCGAGCAGCGAGCGATCGAACATTGAGAGCTTGCGGCGCATGTCAATGACTCCAGAGCATCAGGTGCTCGACGATCGGTCCGAGCGCGAGTGCCGGCACGAACGTGAGCGCGCCGACCAGCAGCACCGTACCGATCAGCAACGCGATGAAGGTCGGCCCATGGGTCGGCATGGTGCCCGCGGAGACCGGAATGCGCTTCTTGGCGGCAAGTGAACCGGCGATCGCGAGCACCGCCACGATCGGCCAGAAGCGCCCGATCCACACCACGATGCCGAGCGCCGTGTTGTAAAACGGCGTATCGGCACTGATACCGGCAAAGGCGCTGCCGTTGTTGTTGCCGGCCGAGGTAAACGCGTAGAGGATCTCGGAGAACCCGTGCGGACCCGGATTGGCCACGCCCGCCCGCCCGGCGGCGACGCTGACCGCGATCGCCGTGCCCGTGAGCACGATGAACGGCATGACGAGAATCGCGATGGCGCTCATCTTCATCTCGAACGCCTCGATCTTCTTGCCGAGATACTCAGGCGTTCGCCCGATCATCAGCCCGGCGATGAACACCCCGATGATGGCGAAGATGAGCATCGAGTAGAGTCCCGAGCCGACGCCACCGAACACGACTTCCCCGAGCATCATGTCGAGCAGCGGCACCATGCCGCCGATCGGCAGATAGGAGTCGTGCATCGAATTCACCGCGCCGGTGGAGGTGACGGTGGAGAGCGTGCTGAACAGCGTCGAGCCGGCGATGCCGAAGCGCACCTCCTTGCCTTCCATGTTGCCGCCGCTTTGCTGCGAACTCGGCAGTTGACTCACCCCGAGCGCGCTCAGCGCCGGATTGCCCCGCTGCTCGCTGTGATTACACACTGCATAGAGACCGACGAACATGATCATCATGGCCGCCAGCACCGCCCAGCCCTGGCGGGTATCTGCGACCATTAAGCCGAAGGTGTAGGTCAGTGCGGCCGGGATCAGCACGATCGCAAGCATCTCGAGCAGATTGCTCCACGCATTGGGGTTCTCGTACGGATGGGCCGAATTCGCGTTGAAGAACCCGCCGCCATTCGTGCCGAGTTCCTTGATCGACTCCTGTGAGGCCACCGGTCCCATCGGCAGCGTCTGGGTGTGGGTCGCGACGGTCTGCAGCCGCGAGGCGCCCGCGGCCGTCGTGTGCGGCTGCAGGTAGGTCACCGGCTGCAGCAGCGTCACCTGCCGGTAGTGGCTGAAGTTCTGGATCACGCCCTGACTGACCAGCGCGAGGGCGATGACGGTGGCGATCGGTAGCAGCACGTAGAGCGTCGCGCGCGTCACATCGACCCAGAAGTTGCCGATGGTCTTGGCGCGGTGGCGTGCCAGCCCGCGAATCAGCGCCACGGCCACCACGATGCCGGTCGCGGCCGAGAGGAAGTTCTGCACCGCCAGCCCGGCCATCTGGGTCAGATAGCTCATCGTGGTCTCGGGCGTGTAGCTCTGCCAGTTGGTATTGGTGACGAAGCTCACCGCGGTGTTGAACGCAGAGTCCGCCGAGGGCGGCCCGAATTGCTGCGGGTTCAACGGCAGCCAACCCTGCAGGCGCTGCAACGCATAGAGCAGCAGCACGCCGAGGGTGTTGAACACCAACAACGCCAGTGCGTAGTGCTTCCAGCCCATCTGCGCAGCCGGATCGACCCCACAGAGCCGATAGAGCCACGACTCGAATCGCGCGCCGAGGCCAAGCCCCGGGATGGGCTCGCCTTCCATCACACGCGCCATGTACAGACCGAGCGGCTTGACCGCGAGCAGCGTCAAGGCGAGTAAGAGGGCGAGCAGCCCCCAGGACTGGGCAGTCATCAGAATTTCTCCGGCTTGAACAGCGCGTAGAGCAGATATCCGGTGAGCGCCAGCGCGAGCAGGCCGCTGATCAGGTACAGCGCGTTCATGGCGCCTCTCCCAGCCGCCCGATCGCCCAGACGATCGCGTGGGTCAGTGCATACAGCACTGCGAGCAGCAGCATGAATTCCAGGTCCGCCATGTTCGCGACTCCTCATTGCGCCATCCTGAGGATCACTCCCCAGGGGGCGCACGGTAGCGCGCACGGTGTGAGCAGCCGGTGAGAAAAATCCGGCTGGTATCGGCCGGCACCGTGACGGACAATGCTGCGCCATGAGCGATCGGCCCCGATATCAGGGTTTTCGGCCACTGCGCCCGGGCGCACGCGTGGCCGTGGTGGCGCCCGCCGGCCCCTTCGAGCGCACGGCCCTCGAGGCGGGCCTCGCCGTACTCGAACAGCGCTATTCGGTATGCCTCGCCCCGGAGCTCTTCGCCCGGCAGCGTTATTTGGCCGGCAGCGACGCGCAGCGGCTTGCGCAGCTGAGCGCGGCGCTGGCCGATCCGGACATCGAGGCGGTGTTCTGTGCGCGCGGCGGGTACGGCGCGATGCGGTTGCTGCCGGCACTCGAGGCCCTCGTCCCGGACCCGAAACCGCTCGTGGGCTTCTCGGACATCACCGCGCTGCACGCCTGGCTGCAGCGCAACGGGCTGATCAGCGTGCACGGACCGGTGCTCACCCAGCTCGGCACACTCGACACGCACACGCACGAGCGCCTGTTTGCCCTACTCGAGAACGGCGCGCCGGCCGCGCCGCTTCGTGCCACCGACACTTACGGACCCGGTGCGGCCGAAGGTCCGCTGCTCGGCGGGACGCTCGCGGTCCTCTCGCGGTTGCTCGGCACCCCGTACCTGCCCTCCCTCGACGGCGCCGTCCTGCTGCTCGAGGATGTCGGCGAGCAGCCCTACCGTCTGGACCGGATGTGGACTCACCTGGCGCTCGCCGGTGTCTTCCGCCAGGTTCGGGGCATCGTGCTCGGCGCCTTCACCGCCTGCGAGCCCCGCGATGCCGACTACACGAGTGCTCAAGTGCTGCGTGACTTGGCCGCCGAGACCGGACTGCCGTGCGCCGCCGGGTTTCCGATCGGCCACGGCGAGCGCAACGAGCCCGTGCCGCTCGGGGTGCGCGTACGGCTCGATGCCACGGCCCGCACGCTGACATTTCTTCACGGCGCCACGCGCTGATCTGCCGGGCGCGCCCAGTGCACCTCGGATTTGCTAAGTCCTCGTATTGCCTCACGTAATTTTGTTACCGAGTGCCTCATTGGCGATGTTACCGCACCTCTCCCATAGTCCCGCCTGCTTCCGATTTGGTTGAAAGTCGCAACGCAGTAGGGGAGTCTGCCGCCGGACGGCGGCAGAAATCCCGTGCCGACGGGAGCGAGATGATGCGTCATTCAGTGACGGTGAGATCCTGGGTCAGGTCCTTCATCTCGTAGATCACGGCAATCGACTGCATCGCCGCCCACCTGGATGGGTACTCGTACACGTGCTCCTGGAACAGGCGCACGGCTCTTTCACGCACTTCGGGTGAATACTTCTTTGCTGGGTTTCCCATAGCTCCATTCTCTCAAGTGATGGAGTCCCCTGGAAACCCGGGGCGGTTCAGTCCCAGGATCTTTCAATGACAGTAATCGGACGTGGCAGTTGGTCATCGATCCCAATACAGGCACCGTATATCACTTCTTATTCACGAGCGGGAAATGACGGTGCGATTCCAAGTAGTGCGTGATGTTCGGCAGGTTCCGCGTCGAGAGTCACTTTATCGTCGGATTGAGTATTCTTTCGACATGGAGCCGCCGCCGAATCGGAATTTTTCGTCCGTCTTGATAGATGATTTGAATATCGAAGTTGACAACAAATGGAGAGTTGTTTCTGTCTGGGGAGTTTGTCCGTACACGAGGTGGAAAGATGCGACTCTCAGGTCGCCATCGGCGGAGGTTGGGGCTGTATCGGTAAATAGTGATACGCCGATAGCTCGAGGGGTTTCAGTACCGGTAAATCAGAACAAGTACCTTCCTACCCTTTTTGATCAGTGTTCGGGCTGGATAAAGATTGAGGTGAAGAAAGAGTTCGGGTCGGCCATTAGAGTTTTTCAGGAGTGATCTTCGAGATTGACGAGCATGGTGAGTTATGCTCTTTGTGACTAAGGCCAAGAATGATGTCGGCGCAGCCGCTGTGACCTGAGTCGATCCGATCCAACCGCGGAAGGCATTTGACGGGACGCCCGGACAATCAAGCGCTTGCTGCAGGCGTCGCTGCAAAGGTAGTCTGCTCGTCTCGCAAAGGGTAAGTTTTGAAACGCCGACTGCTACGTCGGGGAAGCGACGGCCTGCTATTGACCCCGCACCGCGGCGGCCTTCCACAGGCGCTCAAACTGGACGCCCATTGGCCTGCCTTGTGCAGCACTCGTTTGCGCGCGCCAACAGCAGGTTCCGCTCGCGAGCATTTTGTGTCAGGGCGGCGGCCCGCTCGAGCTCCGGACCAGCCTCAGCGTGCCGTCCCAGCTTCATCAAGAAATCACCGCGCACGCTGGGCAGCAGATGATAGGACTTCAGCGCTGGCTCGTTCCGGAGTGCATCGACGATCTCGAGGCCGGCTGCCGGCCCGAAGATCATCGATACCGCCACGGCACGATTGAGCTCGACAATGGGAGATTGGGTGGTCTCGACGAGCGCGTCGTAGAGGGCAATGATGCGGCTCCAATCCGTTTCCGCGGCGACGCGCGCACGCGCATGGCAGGCCGCGATCGCGGCCTGCAGGGCGAAGGGGCCGAGCGGCTGGGCGAGAAATTCGGCGCGCGCCAGGTTCGCCAGTCCCCGATGCAGGAGCAACTGGTCCCAGTGGGATCGATCCTGATCGAGAAGAAGAACGGGTGTGCCGTAGGAGTCGATACGCGCCGGGAGCCTGGAGGCGTGCAGCTCCATGAGAGCAAGCAGCGCGTGGACCTCCGCCTCTTCGGCCAAAAGTCCTGCGAGAACCCGTCCAAGCCGCAATGCTTCGTGGCAGACGTCCGGACGTGTCCAGTCGTCTCCCTGGGTGCTGGTGTAGCCCTCGTTGAATATGAGATAAATCACCTCGAGCACGGAGGCGAGCCGCAATGCGAGGTCTGCCCGAGGCGGCATTTCAAACGGCACGCGCGCCTCGGCGAGCGTGCGCTTGGCGCGCACAATCCGCTGGGCGATGGTGGGCTCGGGGACGAGGAAGGCGCGAGCGATCTCCTCCGTGGTAAGACTGCCGAGGAGCCGCAGGGTCAGTGCCGCGCGATTCTCCCTCGACAGCACAGGATGACAGGCGATGAAGATCAGGCGCAGCACATCATCCCCCACGTCATCATCGAGCGTCTCCTCAGGGGGCGGCTCCGCCCTCTCTCCTCCCGATTCGGCTTCGATCTCGCCGTGCTTCCGTCGCTGCATCTTTCGCTGACGCAGGAGATCGAGCGCCCGATGTTTTGCGGTGGTCATGAGCCACGCCCCGGGATTCTCCGGAATGCCGGCCGAGGGCCAGCGCTCCAAGGCGACAATGATCGCTTCGTGCGCCAGTTCCTCGGCCGCGTCGAGGTCGCGAACAATCCGCATCAGGCGGCTGATCAGCCGCGGGGACTCCATACGCCAGACGGCCTCGATCGACTCACGAGCGGCTGCAGCGCTCACGTGATGTCCACGATCCCTTCCATTCAGGATTTCCGCTGCCGCTCGATTTCGCCGCGGAGCTGCTCTTCCTGGGCACGCATCTCTGGGGTGACCTCCTTGCCAAAGTCGGCAAACTCAAAGATCGGGCGCAGGGTCACCTCCACACCTCCATCGAAGGGTGCGCGCTTGATCCATTCGACCGCTTCCTCGATCGAGCGGACCTGCCAAATCCAGTAGCCCGCGACGAGCTCCTTCGATTCCGCGAACGGCCCGTCGACTACGGTCCGCTTCGAGCCCTCGAACCTCACCCGTTTGGCTTTGGAGGTGGGAGTAAGGCCTTGGCCGTCGAGCATGACGCCGGCCTGCACGAGCGCTTCGTTGAATTTCATCATCTTCGAGAGGAGATCCTGGCTCGGCATCACACCCGCTTCGGAGTTCTTGTCTCCGGGAACGAAAACCATCACGCGCATTGCGGCTCTCCTGTGCTTGGGCCCATGCCCGGGTCGAACATCGGGCGCACCTCGGACTCGCCTTCGAAGCCTGGCCAGTGCTTGAGGTGCAGGTTCATGAATTCCTTCGTGACGCGAATCGCTTCGTCCTTCGAGTCCGCCTTGAGAATGGCCCAACCGCCGATGATCTCCTTGGTGTCTATGAAAGGACCGTCGGTCACGGTGATTTTGCCGCCCTTGAGCCGCACGCGCGTGCCTTCCTTGCTCGGCAGCAGACCGCCTGTGTCCACGAGCGTCCCTTCCTGCAGCGGTCGCTGCACGAACTCGCCCATCGCCTCCATCAAGGCCGGCGGGATCGGCGATTCTCGATAGCTCTCGGAATGCCGGATGAAACAGAGATATTTCATGAAGTCCCCCTTCAGGGTGGTGGTTCCGATCAATACGACGATCGAGCTCGGGAAAAATCGACACGCCAGGGGAACAAGGGCCACCTGGCGCCCGGTCGGTGCGGTCTACAATTGCGATATTCCCTGCCAGCCTCCTGTCCGTAAGCCGATTCTCTAGCGGACAGGCCGGCCTGCGGCCGCGAACTGCGGAAAGCACGGGCAACCCACGTCTCATTAAGCTGGCACGATAAGGATCTCACTGATGGGGCCTTAAACGGACACCTATGAGCAAGACCCTGGTTGGCTATGCCCGCTGTTCCACCGACCAGCAGGATCTCACCGCTCAACGTGCGGCCCTCACCGCGCTCGGGGTGGCCGCCCAGCGCATCTACGTCGATCACGGGCTCACCGGCACCAGCCGCACAAGGCCAGGCCTCGACCAAGCACTCGCCGCCGTGCGCAAGGGCGACACTCTGGTCGTGCCGAAGCTCGATCGGCTCGCCCGCTCGGTCCCCGATGCCCGCCACATCGCCGACGAGCTCGCAGCGCGCGGCGTCACACTAGCCCTCGGCAACAGCCGCTACAACCCGGCGGACCCCATGGGGAAGATGTTCTTCAACATCCTGGCGACCTTTGCCGAGTTCGAAGCGGACCTCATCCGGCTGCGCACGCGCGAAGGGATGGCGATCGCCCGGGCCAAGGGGAAGCTGCGCGGCAAGCAGCCGAAGCTCTCGGTGAAGCAGCAACAGGAGCTCAAGAAGATGCACGGGACGGGGAAGTACTCGATCAGCGACCTGGGGGAGCTCTTCTCCGTCTCGCGGCCGACCGTCTACCGCACCCTCGCCCGTAGCGTCCGATGAGTCACGCAGCCGCGGTCATTCTCAAGCCGCCGCCTGGTTCCTCGGCCGACCACCCCGCTTACCATTCTCGCGAGAGGCCTTCGCTTTAGCGGCACTGCGCCGCTGCCCCCCGAGCTTGCCGATCTGCTGCATCCAGCGCCGCGAACCGAAGACCCCTTCGATGAGCCCGGGGACATAGAGGTCGGCATCGAGCAGCGGCCAATGGAGTCCGAGCCCGTTCGGGCTCAGGGTGATTTTCGACAACTTCGAGCGTGGCGCTCCGGCCAACCCTTCGGCGAGAACGACCGGAAAGGCGAATTCGCAGCCGCCCTCGAGCTCGACCACGACAAGTCCCCGACGGGCGTCGAAGCGCGCCGCCCGTGCAACGGGTCCGCGCGCGAGGGTCTCCGCGGCCTGCGCGTTCGCCGCCTTGAATTGCTCTTTAGTGATGGCCATGGATTGTCGTCCACGCCGCACACAGATTCGCGATGTGCGGCTCAAGCGATTGGGCCAGGCGATTGGGCCAGGCGATTGACCTGCCGCAGGGAGAAGCCGTAGTTCTCGCGCAATGCGACTGGCCCGCCTGGACAGTTCAAGTTGAACACGGCCTGCTTTCGTCCTTCCCACACATGTATGTGAGCCGGTCGATGGTCGTTCGTGTAGATCATGACCCGCACGCGACCGAAGCGCAGAGCCGTAGGCATGGATCATAATAACCGAAGCACGCTTAGGTTGCCAGCCGCTCGTCATGGGTAAGTTTTGAAACATCGCCCTGCCCCTCTCGAATCAAAGGCTTGCAGGTTTCATAAGTCGATTTCATAATTGATGCCGGTTTCCGCCCTCGGACGACGGCATCCCATGAGCAACGTGACCCGCCTCCCCCCTTCCGGAAAGAAGGTCCATGTCGAGGCCGACATCCCGGCGAGCCAGCTCGATGAATTCGACCGTGTCATTTTGGCGCTCGTCGTCGGAGAGCGGCCGCGGATGGACACTCTGACGCGGCGCGGGATGAGGGCGAGATCGTCAGCGGCGCGATGGCCGCCGTGCAGCGGATCGAGGAGTCAATCGAAACCCACCCGGGCACCGGGCCAGCGCGCCGGCGGGTGAAGTTCCTGGCCGGGGTCTGCAACGGCGAGGACTATCCGTTCGACCTCGGAGAGCAGCGGGCGCTCGACACCGAGCTCGCCAATGCCTGCCTCGACTACCTGAACTACGACCGGCTGGGTAAGCGCGAGGTCCACAAACACCTCCAGAACGGCGATCGCGATCTGCATCGCTGGCTGGAGCGCTATGATTTCCTACCGCGCGAGTCATGAGCGGCACCGTGTCTCCATCGCTTTCCGAGGCCGAGATCGAGCGTCTGACGGCGCTTCTCGCCGCGAACCGCAATTCCGGCGCGCTCTCGCTCGAGGCGGTCGACGGCCTCTTCTGCGCGTTGATCGCGAGCCCCGCCCTCGTCATGCCGCACGAGTACCTGCCGGTGATCCTGGGGGGAACGCTCGAGGGCGGTGGGCTGATGGGCGATCTCGCGGCGGTGCAGGAGATGATGGCGCTCTTGATGCGCTACTGGAATGCCATCGCGCAGGACTTCGAGCACGAGACGTACCACGCCGCACACCGTAACGAACCCGACGAGGAGGGTGTTCCAGGCCGCGCCTGGGCGCGCGGCTACCTGCAGGGCATCGGCCTCGCCCGCGAGGGGTGGAGCCGCATCCTCCAGGATGAACGTGAGGAACTGGTGCGCTACATTCCGATCGTGGCCGGGGAGGTCGATCCCGCCTGGCCGACGGAGCCGCTCACGGAGGAACAGTCGCGCGCGATGTGGACGGACATGCTCGCCGGCGCGGCGCGCGCATACCGATATTTCAAGGAGGACCGGGCTACGTACGCGCATCAGGCGGCCGCGCGCCGCTCACAGCGCGAGCCCTACGAGCGCGCCGATCCCAAGGTCGGCCGCAACGATCCATGCCCCTGCGGCAGCGGCAAGAAGTACAAGCGCTGCTGCGGAAGCGCAGACACCCGCGGCGAAACGGTGCATTGAGCTGCATCGCGATGTTGCGTGCTCAGTGCATCAATTACTGATGATCAGAAGGGTCTCCACATGAAATCCTGGTACCGAAATCTCGCCTCCGCATCGCTCGTGTTGGCTCTGCTGCCTGCGCTCGCCAGGGCAACCCCGCCGTCGACTAAGCTGCAGCCCGGCCTGTGGATATTTCACTATACGTCCACCGTGCAGATGTTCGCCGGGGCGGCTCGGACCATCCACCAGACTTCTCGGGAATGCATCAAAAATACCAATCCTGCCAAGATTCCGTTGATGGCGAAACTGCCGCCCAACATCCAGTGCACTGCGCCGGCGCTGCAGATCATCGCCAAGGGATATCACGTGACGATGGCCTGCACGGCGAGTGAGCCCAATGGCATGGTGACGCACCTGGATGAGGATTTCGTGATCACGCCGGGCAGCGGCGGTAGCCAGATCAGCTTCGCCGGTACCGTGCACCAGCGGATCACGGGTGCACCGGTGTCCATTCCCGCGACAACGGTGCATATCTCGGCTCAGGGTCACCGCATCGGCCTGTGCCTCGGGTCCAAGGGCTGAGACGCGCATCATCAAGTCCTGGGTCGTCAATCTGCAGCATTTCCTGCTGCCGAACGGCAAGGTGGCGCCCTTGCCGCCACGCGCCCAGCGCCTCTTCGCGTACTGGACGGAGATCGTCTCCCAGGCCACCCAGTACGACGATCCGACGAGGTTGTGCTGTCGGCGCCCGCCGGGCCGAAAGCCTTGCGGCACCCTGCTCACCCTCTTCTTCGACATCGACAACAACGATGTGCTCGGGTTCTGTCCCCGCTGTCATGACGAGGGACGCATCGCCGGGTGGGAAGGCACGTTCTGGGACAACGGGGACATCGCCGAGCATCCCTCGTGAGGTCCGTCATGGAACTCGATACCGACAAGATCGATCAGGCCGTCCTGGCGCTGCTCTCCCTCGGCCGGCACGAGGGATACCGGGTCTGGAAGAGCTTCGACTGGGCGGTCATGAACCGGCTGCACGAGCACGGCTACATCACCGATCCGGTCAACAAGGCGCACTCGGTGCTGCTCACCGAGGAGGGCGCACGGGAATCCGAGCGGCTGCTGTACGAGCTGTTCGGGCAGCCGCGGGGCGTGAAGTGACCTCCTCTTGCGCATCGAATTTCTCATGAAATACGGCTACGCGCGCGTCTCGACCGAGGACCAGAACCCCGCCCTGCAGCTCGCCGCCCTGAAGAAGGCCGGTTGCAGGACCATGTTCAAGGATGAGGGGATTCCCGGGGCGACCGCGCAGCGCCATACCCTGGTCGGGTGCCTGAAGACGCTCAAGGCCGGCAACACGCTCATCGCGGGAAAGCTCGATCGGCTGGGACGGAGTCTGCGGGTGGTTAGCGATAATCAGAACGTTCGGGTAGCTGTCGTACGACGGTAGTCGTAATTGATGCGGCTGATCATTGACGTCGGTCGGACCTTGACGCTGGCGACGACAATTAGAATTTTCGGGTCCGGACCCCTCACGGCGGTCTTGTTTAGGCTCCCCCTCGGGACATCCTGGGGGGAGCGCGTGATCACAGACCAGCACGTGAGGCGACTGATGAAGCTATTGCAAGATGGCAATCCCCTGGCCCGGGCGGCGGCGGGCGCCGGGATGAGCGAGCCGACGGCCCGCAAATACCCAGGCTCAGGGATGATGCTCACGGCGAGGATGGCACCACGGACGTGGCGGACGCGGCTGGACCCCTACGGGAAGGTCTGGGCGCAGATCGTGGGATAGCTGAAGCTCGATAGTGGGTTTGAGGCCAAGACGATCTGGGCGGCACTGAACGAGCAACGCCCTGGACGGTTCTCCGCCGGCCCGCTGCGGACCCTGCAGCGCCGGGTGCACGCCTGGCGGGCGCAGTCCGGGCCAGCAAAGGAGGTGATCTTCCCCCAGGTGCATCAGCCTGCTGAGCAGGGCCAATCTGACTTTACCGACATGCGCGAGCGATCGTGTCCCGCGGAGTGGTGTATGAAGGATGAACGGACCACGGTTATCGCCGTAGTCCCCAGCGCGCAGCCAGCCGACGGCACGGCGCTTTATCAGCCGGGCCGAGCGGCCGGGCGAGCGAAGCAAGCACCTGGGGACTCACGGGGATTGCCCGGCGTTCATGTGGATCACCATGCCCCGCAGCATGATCGCTCCCAGCGACTCACTCAGACTCACGCCCCATTGGATAATGCTCGCCCTATCGCATTCGGTACGATTGCTGCAGGATAGCGTCTCGACGTCCACTCACCGAGCCGAAGCCATGCCCTCCTCTGCCGAGATCGAACGGATCCTGAAGCTCTCCCCGGTCATGCCCGTCGTGGTGATCGATGAACCGGCCATCGCCCCGGACCTGGCGCGCGCCCTGGTGCGCGGCGGTCTGCGCGTCATCGAAGTGACGCTGCGCACGCCCGCGGCGCTCGCGGCCATCGAGGCGATCGCACGCGCCGTGCCGGACATCGCCGTCGGCGCCGGTACCGTCCTGTCGGTCGAGGACCTGCGCGCCGCGGCCAACGCGGGCGCCACGTTCGCGATCTCCCCCGGAGCGACACCGGCGCTGCTCGAGGCGGGCGTGCACGCCCCGATCCCATATCTGCCCGCGGTGGCGAGCGCCTCGGAGTTGATGCTCGGACTCGCCCACGGTTACCACTGTTTCAAATTCTTCCCGGCCGTGCCGGCCGGCGGCACCGCCATGCTCAAGTCCTTCGCGGGACCGTTTCCCCAGGCGCGTTTCTGCCCCACCGGTGGCATCACGCAGGAGACGGTCGGCTCCTTCCTGCAGCTCGGCAACGTGTTGTGCGCCGGCGGCTCGTGGCTCTCGCCGGCCGATGCCCTCGCCGGGCGCGACTGGGCGCGGATCGAGGCGCTGGCCGCCAAGGCGGCCGCCAGCAGAACTTGAGTCCCTGAGGCACAGTCCAACGGCCAGTACCACGGGCCATTTCACCATGCCGACCCCACCGTCCCGCGCGCTTCGGCTGTGCGCGGCCGCGCTCGCCGCGACCCTGTCGGGCTGCTCGGCCGCGCCGCTGCGGCTCGCCGCTCCGGCTCACGCCCCGCACCTGACCGGCAACTGGCGGCTCGACGCCGCGCACAGCGAACCGATCGATGCGGCGGTGACGCTCCTGCAGGCGCAACTGCACACGCGGATGATCAAAGCGCTTCGAGCGATGAAGCGTGCCCAGGGACGCGCGCAGACGCCGCCCGCGCCGCCCCCAGGACGGACGCACGAACAGGGCGGATCGTCCGCGCCGATGCGCAGCGGCAGCCCCACCGTCCGGGAACCCGGCGTCGAAGTGAGCGCCCCGATGTTCGGGGCCGCCTGGGTCCGTGAGCTCATCGGGCACGTCCCGGTCGGCAGCCTCCTCGGCCTCGCGCTCTCGCCCGGCGAGTTCTCCCTGACCAGCGCGGCCGGCGTGCAGCAGTGCAGCCTCGGCATCCCGACCGTGATCGCCTTTGGGCCGCACGACACGGCGAACCAGAGCTGCGGCTGGCGCGGGCACGCCTTCATCATCGAGCTGCAGCCTCTGCTCGGACCGAAACTGAGCGAGCACTTCGAGATCGCCCCGGGGGGCGAGCTGGTCATGACGCTGCACCTGTCCGGCCAGGGGGTCGACGTGAGCCTGGTGCGCCGTTATCGGCGCACGACACGCGGGCCGCCGCAGACGCTGCTGCCGACCAGCGACTGACGCGCAACGCCTCAGGCCAGGGCGAACGCCCAGGCGATCGCCATGATCAGCACGGCCGCGAGCCCCGGCAGCCATTGCGGCACGCGCTCCAGGCGCCGATCGATCGACGGCCCGGCGGCCACCCAGCCGAGCAGGACCCCGAACGAGAATCCCAGCAGGTGCGCCATGACGTCGGTGTGCTTGCCGGCAGTGCCGAGCCAGCCGAGCAGCACCACACCCGCCCCCAGCGGTACCCAGCGGCGCAGCCAGCTCGGGTGCGCACCACGCTCCGTCCACCAGGTGTGTGCGGCCATCATGCCGAGCGCCGTGAACACGGCCGTCGACGCCCCCACGGAGCGGTACCAGGGCGGTCCCACCAGCCCCTCCACGAGGTTGGCCAGCCCCCCGCCGACGACGATCAGGAACCAGGCCGTCCCGACACCGAGCTGCTGGCCGGCGAGATAGCCGAACCAGAGGCCCGCCAGCAGATTGCCGGCCAGGTGCGGTCCGCTCATGTGCAGCGTCAGACAGGTCCAGGCGCGCCACCACTGCCCCGCGCGCACCGGTGCGCCGTGCAGCTCCCCCCGGTTGAATGCATCGAGCCGCACCAGCCCGTTCGAGAGCACATAGGCCACCCCGAGCAACCACAGCGCATAGCCCACGCAGCCGACCCACGCATGGCGGAAGAGCCGCCGCGGGGGTGGCCGGGACAGGGGGCGGCGCGGGGGGTTCTCCTGCTCGTAGAGATGCAGCTGGGCCGTGGCCCGCTCCACGTCGCGCGCCGCGACGTAGAGCACGTGCCCGCGCGAAAATGCCACGACCTCGCCCGCGATCCCGACCGCCGCGAGCACGAATGCCCGCTCTTCGCAGTCCCGTCGTCGCCGGGCGCGGTAGACCTCGACCTCCGGCTCGCTCCCGACCTCCGCCGCCGCGAGCGTCGAAGACTGGGCGCTGAGTTCGTCCATGTGCCCATCATCGCACAGCCCCGGCGGCCGGGGCGCCAGGGCGGCCGGCCGCGCCACCCCACCGGCGGGGCGCCCGCCCCCGCACCTCGACAAGTGCCGGGGCGGACCTGCGGGAAGCACTTCTACGTATGGCGAGCGGTATCGGCTTGAGCCATCCTTTCCAAGGGCCGACGCGTGCGGCCGCCGGACCCATGACATGACGCGCCCGCTCGACTTCGATCCCGATCTGCTGCGCCGCTACGACCGCCCGGGACCTCGTTACACCTCCTACCCGACCGCGCCTCAGTTCACGCCGCAGTTCGGCGCCGCCGAATTGCGCGCGTCGATCCGTGCCAGCAACGCCAGTGCACACGCGCTGTCGATCTACGCGCACATGCCGTTTTGCGCGAGCCCCTGCTTCTACTGCGGCTGCAACCGCGTCATCACGCGCGATGCGGCACGCGCCGAGCGGTATCTGCAGCGCCTGCTCGGCGAAGTCGCGCTCATCGCCCCGCTGTTCGCACGACAGCGCGAGGTGCTGCAGGTGCACCTCGGCGGGGGCACGCCGAATTTCTTCCGCCCCGAGCAGATCGGACGGCTGCTCGAGGCGCTGGCCGGGCAGTTTCAGCTCAGTGCGCGGCCCGAGCGGGACTTCTCCATCGAACTCGATCCGCGCACCGTGAGTCCTGCGGACATCGCGGCACTCGGCGCTCTGGGGTTCAATCGCGCCAGCCTCGGGGTGCAGGATTTCGATCCGCAGGTGCAGCGCGCGGTCAATCGGATCCAGAGCGTGGAGCAGACGTTGGCGGTGATCGACGCCTGTCGCGAACACGGCTTCCGTTCGGTCAACGTCGATCTGATCTACGGTCTGCCACTGCAGACGATCGAAGGGTTTGCGCGCACGCTCGATACCGTCATCGCGGCGCGCCCGGACCGACTCGCGGTCTACGGATATGCCCATCTGCCCGAGTTGTTCAAAGCGCAGCGCCACCTCGACACGACATTCCTGCCGCACCCGCCGACGCGCATCGCACTGCTGCGCCTGGCCATTGAGCAGCTGACGGCTGCCGGCTATCAGTACATCGGCATGGATCACTTCGCGCTGCCGCAAGACGATCTGACCACGGCGCGCACCGCGGGCGGCCTGCAGCGCAATTTCATGGGCTACACCACTCACGCGCACTGTGATCTGCTCGGCCTCGGAGTGAGCGCGATCAGTCACATCGGCGCGAGCTTCAGCCAGAACCACCGCGACCTGCCGGGGTGGGAAGCGGCCGTCGATGCCGGCGCCCTACCGGTGTGGCGGGGACTTGCGCTCAAGGCCGATGATCTGCTGCGTGCCGAGGTGATCCAGGGCGTGATGTGCCAGGGACGCATCGACATCGCAGCGGTACAGGCGCGCCACGGCATCGAATTCAACCGTTATTTCGCCGATGCGCAGGCGCCGCTGCGCGCACTCGAGGCGGACGGGCTGATCGAGATCGGCCCGCAGGCGATCGAGGCCACCGAACGCGGCCAACTGCTGCTGCGCCTGCTCGCGATGTGTTTCGATCGCTATCTGCGCGCGGCCGAGCAGGCCGCCGCGCCGCCGCGTTATTCAAAGGTCGTGTGAGCCCCGGCCGGAGGCCGGCGGCGCGTGCCGCGTCATGCGCAGTCTTCTCGCCGCACCGATTGACAGCGTTGACAATTCATTTATTGTAGCGCGATGCGTCGACCCCCCGTCCCCACACGCGAAACCGCGACGATCGAGATCGTCGCGGAGCAGGCCGGCGTCTCGGCCAAGACTGTTTCGCGCGTCATCAACAACGAGCGTGGCGTGCGCACCGAAACCCGCGAGCGGGTGTTGGCCGCCATCGAGAAGCTCGACTATCAACCCAACCTGGCAGCGCGCGGCCTGGCCGGCGCCCGCTCGTTCCTGATCGGGCTGTTCTACGACAACCCGGGCGATTATCTCAGCGAATTTCAGACCGGCGCCGTGCAGCGCTGCCGCGAGTCGAATCTGCACCTGATGGTCGAGCCGCTGGTCGCCGCCGACCCGGACCTGGCGCGCGCGGTGAGCACGCTGATCCGCCAGCTGCGCCTCGAAGGGGTGATTCTGCTGCCGCCGCTGAGCGATCTGCCCGAAGTGCGCGCGACACTCGCCGAGGCGGGCATCCCGGCGGTGCACATCGCGCCGATGCACCGCCAGGACGACGCACCGTCGGTCGATACCGATGATCGGGCCGCAGCGCGCCAGCTCACCGATGAGCTGATCGAGCGCGGACACCGACGGATCGGTTTCATGCTCGGTCGGGCCGGCCACCGCGCCACCGAGCAGAGATATCTCGGCTTCGCCGATGCAATGCACGCGCACGGACTGGCCATCGACCCGAAGCTCGTGCAGACGGGCAACTTCGAATTCGCCGAGGGACTCGAGTGCGCCCGCCGCATCCTCTCGAGCCCCGAGCGGCCGACGGCCATCTTCGCCAGCAACGATGACATGGGTGCCGCCGCGGTGTGTGTGGCGCGCCAGATGGACATCGCGCTGCCGCAGCAGCTGTCGATCGTGGGGTTCGACGATGCGCCGGTGGCGACGATGATTTGGCCGCAGCTCTCCACCGTGCGCCAGCCGGTGCGCTCGATGGGCCGGGTCGCTGCCGACCTCATCATCCAACACAAGCCGCACCGACGTGGCTGGCCGCAGCCGATGCCGCGACCGCATCTCGACCTGGAAGTGATCCTGCGCGGCTCGATCGCCGCAGCGCCGGTCGGCGCAACCTGAGACCGCACTCCCTCAGCGCGTGACGAGTACTTCCTCGAGCGTGCTCACCGCCTCGATGATGTGGTAGAAGCTGCTGGCCGGCGAGGGCTCCTCGAGGAACGCCCCGTCCGGCGAGCGCCGGTCGAGCCACAACCCCGGAACCGGCAGAAAATACGCGCGCAGCGCACCGATCGCCTCGCCCAAAGACGCCCAGCGGTCCTCGTGCTCATCCAGACTCGCCAGCCGCGCCAACGTCTTGATCCGCTCGGTCTGCGGCCACAATCGCGCAGTAGGATCGCGCACCGAGAGATCCGCGTTGAGCGCGTTCACGGTGTAACCGTCGCGCACGCCGTGCTGCTCGGCGATCTGTGCCAAACGCTGTGCGGCGGCGCGCACCGGCGCACGAGCCGCATCGAAGCGAAGCAGCAGGCCAGCCCATTCGAACAGATGCCCCGGCTCGATCTCACCGGTGCGTACGAGCGCCCCGCCTGCCCCCTGCGCAAAGGCCTCACGCAGCGCCCCGTTCGCCGGATCGATCCAGCACCCCAGCGCCAGGGCCACGATGCGCTCGGCGAGCGCGCTCCACTGCGGCGAGGGGTCGAGTGCGCGCCAGGCGAGCATCGCTTCGAGCAAATGCATGTGTGGGTTGGCGAGCGAGGGCGCCTGCGCGTCGGACTCCGTATCGGTGCGCAAGCCATATTCGCCGCCGAGGCGGTCCATCAACGCCGCGAGCAGCTCGGCCGCGCGCTGAGCGCACCCCGCCGCGGGGCCGAGCAGTCGATGCGCCTCGGCGAGCGCGAGCAGCGCAAACGCCTGGTCGTACAGCAGCGCGCGCTCCTCGCGCACCGCGCCGTCGGGGCCGAGCAACGTGCGCATCAGCCCGTCGGCGCGCCGATAGCGCGCATACACATGCTCCAGCCCGTCAATGACCCGCTCGCGGACGTGCTCGTGCCACCCAAAGGCTGCGGCGCGCGCAAACGCGAAAATCTGCCGGAACTGTACGCGCGCGCGACGGGCGTCTGCCGCGACCGGCCCGTGCACGCCGAGCCGCTCGTAGAATCCGCCGCCGGTGTGATCCCATCCCGAGGCCATCCAGCGCGGATACGCGTCCTGCACCAGCCAGCGACGCAGCACGGAGTACGTGCGCTCAACTTCGGCGCGGGCGGCCGAGGTCACCGACGGAGGCTCACGGATGCCGTCGCGACGGGCGACGGGCGCAGAGGGCAGGATGCGATGGACAATGCAGTCTCACTTCCCCGGTGTGTTCCACCATCCGGCTCGCCAGCATAGCGAGCCGCCTCCGGCGCTTCAACGGCGCACCGGGCGCAAGTGCCGGCCACCGCGATGGCAGTCACATCGGGGGGGATGTGGGGTCTGTCATCGCGGCACCGGCAGCGAAAGCCGACAGAAGCGTGGCGCGACTCAGTGTGGACAGGCAAGCGCACCGGAGATATCGGATTGCACGCGGATGTCGGCCACGACCAGCGTGAGGCGGCCGGCCGTGCGGATCGCGAAGGGCGTGTCGATGCGACTCATGTGTGCCCCTGCATGCGCAAAGCAGGCGAGCGGAATACGCAGCGACTGCCATCGCCGCACCGGTGCGTGCCGCAACAGCGCCGTGAGCGGCACCGCACCGGAGCAATGCGGACCGCAGGCCATGCTCAGCGTCACGCCCGAGGACGGAGGCTGCTCGAGGCGGTAGTGCAGACCGAGTACCATCTGCCCATTGGCCTGACGCGTGAGATTGACGGGCGTCGTGCCGACCAGCGCCACGGTGGCGGCACCACCCCCGGTCCAACTCAACCGGCGCGCATCTTCCTGCCGCCGCCAGTCGAACGCGCTCAGGGCGACCGCCCCGGCGGCCGCACCGATGCCGTGCGGGACGCGCTGTTCAGCGCCCGTACGCACGACGGTCCAGTGCCAACCGGCGCCAGTGTGCCCGGCGGAAAAGAATCGACGCGCATTGACTGACGGGGCGAGCGCACCGGCGCTGCGAACCGACAGATGCGGGAGGTTTCCGTCCGAGGCGTCACGCAGACCGTAGCCGAACGGAAACAGCGGCTTGCCCGGCACATCGAGGCCGAACTGCAGCGGCGTGCGCGGCCACGCAAAGGGAAGTGTGCCGTGGAAATCGTAGCGGATCTGCCCGTTGGGTTTGCGGAAGAGGACATCGGCGACACCCTCGCCTTCCGACCCGGGCAGCCAGGCTGCGACAAAGGCTGTGGAGGCATCGAGCTGTGGGTTGACCCACAGCGGGCGCCCGGAGAGGAACACGGACACGACCGGGATGTGCGCCGCGCGCAGACGCTGCAGCAGGCGCAAGTCTCGCTCCGCAGCACTCCCGCTGAACGCGAGGTTGTGGACATCGCCTTCAAATTCCGCGTAGGGATGCTCCCCGTAGACGACGACCGCCACGTCGGGGCGGCGCCGGTAGTGGCCATCGACGCTCAACGTCGCCGAACCGCCGGCCGCGCGCACGGCGGACTGGATGCCCTGCCAGATCGACTCCCCGTGGGGGAAGTCCGCATTGGTCGTGCCGGTGCCCTGCCAGGTGAGCGTCCAGCCGCCGCACTGCATCGGGATGTTGTTGGCGCCGTCGCCCGCGACGAGCACGCGCTCATGGGGCGCGAGCGGCAGCAGATGATGATCGTTCTTCAGCAACACCATCGACTCGCGCACCGCTTGGCGCGCGAGTCGGCGGTGCGCCGCATCGCCGAGCAGAGCGAACTGGCCGGCGAGCGGGCGCTGCGCCGGCGGTCCTTCTGCCCAGAGCCGATCGCGCAGCTTCACGCGCAGGATGCGCCGCACGGCCGCATCGAGTCGACGGTGAGAGATCTGCCCGGAGCGCACCTCGGCCAGGGTGTTCTTGAACAACCCCTTCCAGTCATCGGGCGCCATGAACATGTCCAGACCCGCGTTCACCGCTCGCGCGCAACTGACATCGGTGCAGCCGGGCACCTGGCCCTGGGCGTTCCAGTCGCCGATCACAAATCCGTCGAAATGCCAACGGCGCTTCAGCACCGAGGTGAGCAGCCCGTGGTTGGCGAGCATCTTCTCGCCCTGCCAGCTCGAGAAGCTCGCCATGATGACCTGCACGCCGGCACCGAGCGCGGCCTCGTAGCCAGCCGCATCGCGATGAATCAGCTGCGTCTCGCTCTCGCGGTTGTCGCCCTGATCGACACCGTCCGTACCGCCATCGCCGATGAAATGCTTCGGCGTGGCGAGCACATGCTCGGCATCGAGGAAGTGGGCCGTGTTCGGCGCCCCCTGCAATCCGAGCACCATGGCGCGGGTCAGCGCGGCGACGCGGCGCGGATCCTGCGAGTAGCTCTCGTAGGTGCGGCCCCAACGCATGTCGCTCACCACCGCGACGGTCGGCCCAAAGGTCCAGTCGAGACCCACCGCGCGCACTTCCTCGGCCGTGGCCTGTCCGATGCGCCGCACCAGTGTCGGGTCGTTCGCCGCGCCCAACGCGACGTTCTGCGGAAAGACGGTCGCGCCGTAGATGTCGTTCGCTCCGTGCACGGCATCCATGCCCCACATCACCGGGATGGGGCGCTTCACGCCCGGGACGCGCATCGAATCGCGATAGAACCGGTTCGCGAGCGACAGCCACGCCTGCGGCGCGGCGGTGATGGCCCCGTTGGGCTTGGAGTTGCCGCCGTTCAGGATCGCCCCAACCGGCCAGCGCAGCAGGTCGCGGGGCTTGATGCCGCTGATGTCGGCCTGGATCAGCTGGCCGACCTTCTGGCGCACCGTCATCTGCGCCAGGATCCGATCGACCCGGCGCTCGAGCGCCGCGGAGCCCTGCTGCGCCGGATACAACACCGGCCAGCGCTGGGGATGCACCACCGGCTCGGCGGCGCTGACGCTCACGATCCTACCCGCGCCGAGCATGAGCCCCATGCCGACGGCGAGCCAAGTGCCGCGCGCGCGCAAAGTACCGCCCCACTCCGATCCGGTTCTATTCATGTGCTGCCGCCCACTCTCTCGATCCCGCCCTCTGGGGCGGCGTGAGGACGGAGGATACACGGCATGACAGCGCTGTCAATCCGGCTGCCACCAAGTGTGGACCGACGACTCAGATATGGGCCTGAACTAAAGTCGTTTCCTGCGCCGCCGAGTCGCTCAGGAAAATTCCATGTCCCAGGTGAAGGGTCACTCCAAAGTCGGGACCTGAGTTCCGGCGGGCCATCCGTTCGCGGGCGGATCCTGTTGCCCGCCCGAAATATGGTCGCTTCGAGATGATGTAGCGAATGGCTTCAACTTGGCCCTGTACCGGCGAGGGGGCGACATTCTCCATGCAGCACTTCGGCCGTCGCCCGGCGCCTCTGAGCGGCATCGGCAGCAAGCTCGGCTTCGGCATCCGTGAGGGCTGCGAGAAAGGAGAATCCGCTTCGCACGCGTCCCAGCAATGCCTCGGGTGCCTCCCGGTCTCGCTTGGGAATCAGGCTGAACAGATCGTCCCAGTCATAGTGCTCTTTCTCCTGAAGGCGCGCATCAAACGCCGCCGCATCGAAGCGGGTGCGAACATTCCATAGCTTGAGAATGAACGCCTTGCGAATGAGCAACTCGTTGCGCGGCCGACTAGAAAACACAGCGAGATCGTAGATGTCGCGAGCCTTGCGCCGCTGATACGCTGCACGCAGCTTCTCAGCAATCAGTTCGCACTCGTGGAGGCACGGGATGGGCGCGGGCGCAAACTCGAGGTGCGCGAAATAGGCCTGGCCGAGTTGGGGTACGAGCGTCGGCGCGATGATCGGGGTTTCGCGAAGACTGACTTCGAATTTGATGGAGCCGCTCCCGAACCCGTGCTCGTAAGTCGGGTAGACGGCCCAAGTCGTGCCTTCGGAGCTTCGCCATTCCTTCTCGTTACCGAGTTCGAGTCGAAAGCGAATCCCGTGAAACGATTCCTCAAGCACCTCGGCGAGCGCGAGGATCTCCCCATCCGGATCGGGCACTTCGATACGCGCCGTAAAATCCAGGTCCGTCGAGAAGCGGCCGCGGTTGCCCAGCAGCATCTTGCGGATGCACGTCCCGCCCTTGAACACGACACGATCGATGAAGCCGCGCTCGACGAGGAGCTGCAGCAGGTAGGTCAGGACGACTTCCTTCTCGGCGAAGCTCGGATCGTCTACGCCCGAGCTATGAATGAAACGCGCGAGTTGGGGTTTAGTGAGCATATCAGATGTGGAAGAGATCGGACGGGGGGACGTTCACGCGAATGCCCCACCGGTGATCGAGCGGATCGGTGCGCGAGGCCGGCCGCGTCGGATCGAGGCGAATTGGGCTCCTGGGAATCGAAACGGCGCTCAGTGCGTCTAGTGTGCTTTGCGGATACGAGATCTTCGCAAGTGTCATGAGCGTCGCGAGCCGGCGCGCGAGTGGACCGCTGTCGAAGCGACGGAGGTACTCCACGAGTCGCTCCCATTCGCCGCGACGCAGCACCCGCGCGACGATTGCGGTGAGCTCCGAGAAATCGAAGGTGCCGATGCCGTACTCAAGGCAATCGAGGGCGGTCTTCTCGGGATCGGACACGGTGATCTTTTCGCCGAGTTCGAGACGCTGTTCTGTGCCGAATACGTGCTTTGGCTTCACGAGTACGAAACGGATGGTGGAGCCGTTGAGTTCGATCTCGCGTTTGCGCCGTGCGACCAGGACGAAAGTGACGCGCCGGTGCTGGGTTGTGAGCCCGTGGAGACGGGCCGCCGACGCCAGACCCACATAGCCATCCGGCGCATGAGCGAGGGCCGCCTCATGCACATCAAGGCTGGGAAGCCGATGAGGGCCCCACTCCGGGGGCACGATCCGGTAGCGCGCCGGTGCCTGTCGGTGCAGCCAGCCCTTGGCTGTCAGTTCATGCAGGAGCTTTAAAGCGTAGCCGCGGCTCACGCCGAGCCGCCGCATAACCCCGTCAGGATCGATGTCTTTCTCGTTTTCCTCGAGCAGGGCCAGCACTAGGCGCGCCTGGTTGCCGCTGAGAGATCGAACAATTGAATGGGCTCTAGCTGACACGGAAATTACGGAATTAGTAATTGATGTGTAGTCTAGCATAATTCTCAATCCGCACAAATCTTACTGATTTGGTAATAAATGCACACGAAACCGATGGCCAGATTCGATCTGGAAGATGATTTAGCGCTCAGACTTACCCTTGCACTTAGCTGTTCCTGACAGCACGCGCACGGCCTCGGTCCCGTAAGACCTGCCATCCGGGTCGCGCTTCCCTGCGGTCGGACTGGCCTCGCTCGCTCAAGCCGAGCGGCGTCTCGGCTCGGACCGCTCCACGCGCGTCGCGTTCCGCCGCCTCGGCGGTAGAGGTTCTCACCTGACTGATATTTTTTTATACAGCCACACAGACCGATGTGCTTTCTGAGTCTGATCGTCTCTGCCCAGCCGACATCCCGCTGCGCGGCGACCTAAGCCGCCGGGGTCGCTCACCGCCCAGTTCGCTTCAATGTAAACAAGATTGGCGCCGGGCGTCGGAGCTCGCGGCGGTCGCGGCACATTCGAAAGGAGAACTCCACCGAGCAGAGACTCCTCATTCGGAAGTGTCACAAGGAATACGTGTCTCCTCTGCGGCGGCTTACGCGAAAGCTCTAGGACTCTGTGGTGAGTTAAACGTCTCATACCTAACCAGGAAACGACGTCTAACTGTAACGACCCTAATTCGGTCGAACATCAGACGCGGATACGCTCCCAGGCGCGCGAGCGCCACCGCAGGTAGAGTGAGGTCCCGAGCAGCACCACATAGATGATGACGGCGCTCCAGCCTCCCGGGGCGCCCCAGCCGAACTGCGGCAGAAACCGGACCCACCCCTGTCCCGGGGCGAACGTGAAGGCGTGTGCCAGCGGCAGAAAGACCAGCCAGCACACCGGGAGGATCAGCGCCGCCGGCACCCGGACGTCGCCCGCACCACGCAGACACATGCTGCTACCGATGTTCAGGCCATCGAAGAACTGATAGGCGGCCGCCAGCCACAGCAATCGCGTTCCGAGCTGCACCGCCGCCGCCGCGTGCGGGTCGTGCGCCGCGGCGAACAGAGGCAGCAGCCAGGGACCTGCCGCTGCCAGCACGACGCCGATCCCGCCCATGAGCACCGCCGCCAGCAATATCACCCGGGTGCCGAGACGAAACGCCCAGACCCGATCCCCGGCACCGATCGACTGCCCGACGAGCGTGGTGCCGGCCGTTGCGATCCCGATTCCGGGCAGGTACGCCATGGACGTGAGCACGGTGACCATCTGAGTGGCGGCGCCGGCCACCATGCCGTAGCGCACCTGCATCATCTGAAATACGGCAAAGCCGAGCACGTCGGCGGCCGGCATCAGTCCGAGCGGGATCCCGAGGCGCAGCTGGCGGCGCACGCTGTGCCAGCGAGGCCGCCAGGTGAGGTGGGAACGAAAGGCACTGCGGATCGGGGCACGCAGGAACAGTACGAACCCGAACAGGAAGCCCACGGCCTGCGCCGCATTGCTCGCCCACGCCGAGCCGGCGACGCCCCAGCCGAAATGGAAAATGAACAGGTCGTTGAACACGCCGTTGGCGACCGCCGCCGCCACCGCCACCCCGAAACTGATGCGAGTCCGGCCGATGCCGTTGAAAAACCCCATCATCGCCCAGGCCGCCACCGCAACGCTGGCCCCACCGATGCGCGGCAGCCAGAACTGTCCGGCGAGCCGGGCGATGCGTGGCGCGAAGCCGAAGGGCAGCAGCATCCAGTGCCCCGCGAATCCGAGCGCCACACATACCGGAGCGATCCACAGCGTCAGCCACAACGCGGTCCACGTCGCCTGCGCGGCGCAGCGGAAACGGCGTGCGCCATGGGCGTGCGAGGCCAGGGTCTGCACCGCCATGCTCGAACCGCCGAGCACCAGGAGCACCCCGAGAATCAGCCATTGCACCGCACCGACGGCCGCCAGCGCCGCGGTGGAGATGTGGCCGATGAACCACATGTCGGTGAGGTTCAGGACGACCTGAACGGCGCTGTTGACCATCAGCGGCACGGCCAGCGCCCACACCGCCCACAGGTCGATGTGCGTTCGGCCGTCGCGGTCCCGGCGCTGCGCCGGCAGAGGCCGCGGGCCCCGCGGCAAGTCAGCTCCAGTATCCATGCGCACGCTCTGGGAAAGGCCCGGCATTCTCGCATGCGGCTCTTTACGGCGCGCGTCCGCCAGTGCACCGTATCGGCATGGCGGCCCGCAAAAAAACTCCGACGTCGCGCAGCCGCGCGGCGCGCCCCAAACGCACCTCGACGCGTCGCCGCGGCACGCTCGCACCGGGCACGCAGGCCCGCGGCCTCACCGCCGCCGACACACCCCTCTCGCTCGAGAGTCCCGAGATCGCCGCGCTCAGCGCGCAGGTCCGTTCACTCTCGGGCGCCCCGCTCGGGGCCTACCGCGAACCGCTCAGCGGCCGGCCACTGCTCCTCGCCACCGTGCCGCTCACCGCCCTGCAGCCCACCCCATTTCAGCGGGACCTCTCCCCGACACACACCCAGCGCCTCGCGCGGCGCATCGGGGAGTCCGGCGCATTTCTCGACCCGCTGATCGTCGTGCGCGGCGAGGAGGGGCGGCTCTGGACGCCGAACGGCCGCCATCGGCTCGCGGCCGCCAAGCTGCTCGGACTGCGCCAGATCACGGTGTTGATCTCGCCCGACCCCGCGCTCGCCTACCGCATCCTCGCGCTGAACACCGAGAAGGCGCACAACCTGCGCGACCGCAGCCTGGAGGTGATCCGCATGGCCCGCAACCTCGCGGCCGCTCGCGATCGCGGCAGCGAGCAGCGCTGGGCCGAGCAGTTCGAGGCCCCCGA
This sequence comes from Pseudomonadota bacterium, assembly GCA_021834525.1. Lineage (GTDB taxonomy): Bacteria > Pseudomonadota > Gammaproteobacteria > Steroidobacterales > Steroidobacteraceae > 13-2-20CM-66-19. Next base: position 36,539 of record JAKBDK010000014.1, read on the forward strand.
GCTGCTCACGCTCGGGGTGCTGTATGAGACGTCCGGTCGATTCGCCGGGGGCGCCTACAGCCCCTTCCTGCGCAAGGTGGAGCGTTTCAGCGACCGGCCGCTCGCGCGCAGCCTGCGGGAACGGGAGGATTACGCGGCTCGGCTGCTCGACATCGACGCGCAGGTCAAGCGTATCGTCGCCGGACTGCAGGGGCGCGGCTTCCGCTCCCCGTACCTGCGCAACTACGTGGTCGCCCGCATCAATCCCGTGCGATGGCTGAAACCGCGCAGCGCCGGCGCCGCACCGCTGATGCCGATGGGCCAGGCGCTGACCCGTATGAGCGCGGCCGCCCGCGGGTTCAAGCTCGAATCCGTCTCGCACCGTGACCTGGCGTGGATCGCCGTCGGGGCCGCAGCCGAGGAGTGAATCGGCCGCTCACCGCTTCGATTGGCGAAACGGGCCGGCGCCGACGGGAGGCTGCGAGTCAGGACGGGACGCGCAGGACGTGCGTCTCGGCGCCCCGCCCGACCCGCACGTAACGCGTCCCCACGGTGCGCGACCGGCCGCTCGCCACCGTCACCATCCTGCCGAGGGGCAGCGCCTCGACGTCCGCGCGCGGCCGCGACACGAACAGTTCGGCATGGAAACAGCCCTCGGCCTCGAGCCCGCCGGTCTCCAGACCGAGCGCCTCGAGCGTCGCGAGGCAGCGGCTGAATTCATTCAGGTCGCGGAACCGGCGCTGCACGAAGGTCGCGCCGGCGAGCTTCTCGGTCACCAACCCGTGCTCGCCGAGGGTGGCGGCGATCTTCTCGTAGGGAAACATGCGCAACACGAACGAGACGATCCACGGCGGCCGCTCGGTGGCCTCCAGGACGGCCGCGAAGGTCCGTTCACCGACGTAACCGACGCAGCCGGTGGACAGCACGATGTCCGTGCCATGCAGTGTTTCTCGATCCTTTGCCCCCGGGGCGCCATTCTCGAAGTTGCCAATGACCCCGGCATCGAGCAGCCCGACCGAGACCGCATACCGGACCGCGGGCGCCGACACATCGAGCCCGACGAAGCGCGCACCGCCGACCTGCGGCCAGCTGCTGTAATAATTGCGATCGAGTCGGGCGAGGTCCTCCGACTCCACGGCCGCCATGTCCGAGTTGGCATAGCGTTGGCGCAGCCGGCGAAACGTGAGTGGAAAGCGGTGCACCGCCGCATTGATGCCATACGAGCAACCGATGTCGAGCACCGCGGGCGGCACGCCCGAGCGGCGCTCGCGGGCGCGCAGGATCTGGCGAATGATCGGCTGGGCGACATCCGGGATCATGTAATCGAGCGCGCCGAGCACCGAGAAATATCCGCGCGGATCGGGTTGATCGTAGATGTTGTCGAAGTTGGCCTTCGAGGCATTGAGCGTGGCGTACTGCGGCATGTGGTTCTCCTTGCGATCGATCGTGCGGTGCCAGCGCCGATCCTCTGTCGGATGAGACGTCGGCCGCTCCCTCTGGCCGCGTGAGATCGTCCATCTTAATATATTGGGCAGAATGTATTAGGATAAAAACCCGCACCGCTGCGCGCAGGCGCCGCGGATCTACTCGGCGATGAAAAGTTCGCCCGCGGCGGCCGGCGCCGCCCGGCGCATCGCGCCGAGCAGCAGCACGAGACTGCGCGAGAATTTCTCCAGATCGCGCGAGGCGAGTCGGCGCAGCGCATCGACCAGCAGACCGCTGCAAGGTTGCGGGGCGCGCGCCAGCAGACGCGTACCTTCAACCGTCGCGTGCAAATGCACGATGCGCTGATCGTCACGATCGCGGGCGCGGCGGATCAACCGACGCGCCACGAGCGCATTGACGAGGTTGCTCGCGGTGGTCTGATGCAGCGCCAGGCGCGCGGCGAGCTCATTGACGGTGATCCCCTCGGCGTGCGCCACTTCGTCGAGCGCCCATAACTGCGAGCCGGAGATTCCCGCGGCGCGCCGGACGCGCGCATCATGCTGGCGGGCCGAGCCGACCGCCGTGCGCAGATCCTGCAGCGCGCGCAGCTCGGCAGCGGCGCGCGCGGCGCCGCCGGTCGCACGGCGCGCGATTTTTCGGGACGAACGTGCTCTCAAGCGAACAACCCAACTTCGCGCGGCGCGGTGTGCGCCTCACCGGCACCAGGGTAGCCCGTCGGCTCGCGACGCACAACGCTTCGGCGGACCGCGTTGCCAGAATCGACATTTGCGTTACTCTAAGGCCGTGAAACATCTGCACATGCTCATCCTGCTGCCGATCCTGCGCAGCGCGCCGGCCGATCTGCTCCAGGGCGCGGCCACCGCGCTGATCCTGCTCGGTGCGACCTTGCTCGCGCGGCGCATCGCCGCGCATTACTTCCAGCGCGCGCATATCGCCGGGCGCACCGATCTGATGGAGTTCGCCTTCGAACTCGTCAGCCGCACCCAGAAGACTTTCCTGGTGGTCGTGTCGATCTTCGCCGGCCTGCAGTTTCTGCACCTGCCCCCGCGCGGCCGCGAGCTGATCGACTCCACCGTCACCGTGGTGTCGTTCTGGCAGCTGGGGGTGTGGGCCAGCGTCACGGTGACCTGGTGGCTCGAGCGCAGTCACCGGGGGCGGCGGGGCGATGACCGCGCCGCGGCCAGCTCGCTCGCAGTGGTCGCCTTCATCGCCAAGGCGGTGGTCTGGGTCATGGTGGTGCTGATGGCGCTGGAGAACCTGGGGGTGAACATCACCACCCTGGTCGCCGGCCTCGGCGTCGGCGGCGTGGCGGTGGCGCTCGCGTTGCAGAACATTCTCGGCGACCTGTTCGCCTCACTCTCGATCACGTTCGACCAGCCGTTCTTCGTCGGCGACTCCGTCGCGGTGGACGCCTTCTCCGGCACCGTCGAGCACATCGGCATCAAGAGCACGCGCCTGCACAGCGTCAGCGGGGAGGAGATCGTCATCTCCAATGCCGATCTGCTCAAGAGCCGGCTGCGCAACTACGGACGCATGGTCGAGCGGCGGGTACTGTTCACCGTCGGAGTCACCTATGAGACTCCGCTCGAGACGATCGAGCAGATCCCCGGCATCCTGCGCACCATCATCGAGGCGATCCCCGACACCCGCTTCGATCGCAGCCACTTCTCGGCGCATGGCGCCGTGTCGCTCGATTTCGAGACGGTGTACTACGTGCTGAAGTCGGACTACACGCGCCATATGGATATCCAGCAGGAGATCCACCTGAAGCTGCACCGGGAATTCACGCGCCTGGGGGTGGAGTTCGCCTACCCGACACAGCGGCTGATCATGGAGCGGGCCATCGCGGCACGCCCGGAGTCCGCGCCGGACGGCGCCTGATGCGCGGGCGGTAGGAAATAAATTTTCCTCAAACCGCCGAAATCGGCTCCAGCGGCATTGACCCGCAGACACAGACGGATATGATCGGGTCATATTGGCGGCTTAGACCGGTTCCGCTGCCCGGCTCCTTCACTGAAGAGAGCGACGGGGCGCGGGGCGATCCGCCTCATTCATCTTGAGTCATGCGGGAGCCACCGGCGATACGCATGCCCCTGACCGCAGGGGTGGCCGTCGGTGCGAGGGAACGCGCGCCCGCAAACGTTGCCCAGCAACTCGCCACGCCGGCGGGCGGCCGGTGCGGTGGCCTCCGTGCCGACCGCGCAGACCGTCCGTTCCTACGGGGCGGGGGCTGGGACACTCCGGCGAGAGGCCGCATCGGGCGGCTTTGACCGGATCAACCAACCAATGAGGCCGATCATGCGACATCAGCGCCGCAGCGCTGTGGCGCGCACGCCCCGGGTCGCACCGGGCGGCGCGCGCCGCCCCCAGGGTGCCCCCGCCAAGCAGGGGCTGTACGATCCGTGGTTCGAGCACGATGCCTGCGGCGTGGGCTTCGTGGTCGACATCAAGGGCCGCAAATCCCACCGCATCCTCGAGCAGGGCATCGAACTGCTGCGCAATCTCGAGCATCGCGGCGCGTGTGGCTGCGAGACGAACACCGGCGATGGTGCCGGCGTCCTCATCCAGATGCCGCATGCATTCCTGCGCGAAGTCGCCCGGCGCCACCACATCAGCCTGCCCGGGCCCGATGAGTACGGCAGCGGCCTGATCTTCCTGCCGCGCAACCCGACGCTGCGCCGGCGCATCGTCGAGCTGTTCGAGCACATCGTGCAGTCCGAGGGCCAGATCATGCTCGGCTGGCGCACCGTGCCGGTGAACAACTCGATGCTCGGCGAGACCGCCAAGTCCGGCGAGCCGTTCATCCGCCAGGTGTTCATCGGTCGCGGTCCGCAAGTGCGCGATGCGGCCGAGTTCGAGCGCAAGCTGTTCATCATTCGCAAGCGCGCCTACAGCGAGATCCGCGCCTCGACCATCGACGGGGCCGAGCACTGGTATCTGTGCAGCCTCTCGCACAAGACCATTGTCTACAAAGGCATGCTGCTCACCGAGCAGCTCTCCCAGTACTACCCCGATCTCACCGACCCCGCGGTCGAGACCGCGCTGGCGCTGGTGCACTCGCGCTTCAGCACCAATACGTTCCCCAGCTGGGACCGCGCCCATCCGTACCGCTACCTGGCGCACAATGGCGAGATCAATACCCTGCGCGGCAACTTCAACTGGATGAAGGCGCGCGAGGCGTTGTTCGATTCGGACCTGTTCGGCGACGACACGCCGAAGATCCTCCCGGTGGTCAACCCCAACGGCAGCGACTCCGCCATGCTCGACAACACGCTCGAGCTGCTGGTCCTCTCGGGGCGCCCGCTGGCGCACGCGATGATGATGCTGATCCCCGAGCCGTGGTCGAACCACGAGACCATGGATCCGGACCTGCGCGCCTTCTATCAGTACCACTCGAGCCTGATGGAGCCGTGGGACGGCCCGGCCTCGATCGCCTTCACCGACGGCAAACAGATTGGCGCGGTCCTGGACCGCAACGGCCTGCGGCCCTCGCGCTACTACGTCACGCGCGACGATCTGGTCATCATGGCCTCCGAGGCCGGCGTGCTCCACGTGCCCCCCGAGAACGTGGTCCAGAAAGGACGGCTGCAGCCCGGACGGATGTTCCTGGTCGACACCGAGCAGGGCCGCATCATCGATGACGCGGAGATCAAGCGTTCGGTCGTCTCGCGCCACCCGTACCGCCAGTGGCTCGATCAGCATCTGGTGTACCTGAAGGACCTGCCGCCGGCCGCGGAGATGCCCCCGTCGGATCCGGAGACGCTGCTGCAGCGGCAGATCGCCTTCGGCTACACGTTCGAGGACCAGAGGATGCTGCTCGCGCCGATGGCCAAGAGCGGCGTCGAGGCGATCGGCTCGATGGGCAACGACACTCCGCTCGCGGCCCTCTCGAGCCGCTCGCGGCTGCTCTACGATTACTTCAAGCAACTGTTCGCGCAGGTGACCAATCCGCCGATCGACTGCATCCGCGAGGAGCTGATCACCGCCTCGGAAGTCTGGCTCGGCTCCGAGGGCAATCTGCTCAGGCCCCAGCCGGCCGACTGCCGTCGGCTCGAGCTGTCCGGACCGATCCTCACCAACGAGGAGTTCGCGCGGGTGCGACGGATGTCGCTCCCGGGGCTGAAGGTCGGAGTGCTCTCGATCCTCTTCCGCGCCACACGCGGGGAGAAGGGCCTGATCAAGTCGATGGAGGAGCTGTGCCTGGCGGCGCGCCGCATGGTCGAGGACGAGGAGGTCAATGTCCTGATCCTCAGCGACCGTGGGGTCTCGCGCGACTTCGCCGCGGTACCGGCGCTGCTCGCCCTGAGCGGGCTGCATCATTACCTGATTCGCGAGGGCCTGCGCACTCGGGTGAGCATCGTGCTGGAGACCGGCGAGGCACGCGAGGTGCATCACTTCGCGCTGCTCATCGGCTATGGCTGCTCGGCGGTGAACCCGTACCTCGCGTTCGAAACGCTCGAGCAGCTGATCCGCGACGGCCTGATCACCCAGGTCGACACCACGCTCGCCTGCAAGAACTTCGTCAAGGCGGCCACCAAGGGTGTGGTCAAGATCATGTCGAAGATGGGTATCTCGGCGATCCAGAGCTATCACGGCGCTCAGGTCTTCGAGGCGGTCGGTCTGCGCCAGGACGTCATCGACCAGTACTTCACCTGGACCGCCTCGCGCATCGGCGGCATCGGCATGGAGACCATCGCGCAGGAAGTGCTGCAGCGCCACCGCACCGCCTTCGCCGCGCACAAGAGCGACCAGACGCTCGACACCGGCGGGCAGTACCAATGGCGCGCGGACGGTGAGCATCACCTGTTCAACCCCGAGTCGATTCACCGTCTGCAAAAGGCAGTGCGCACCGGCAGCTACGCGACCTACAAGTCGTACGCGCGGCTGATCGATGACCAGACCCAGCATCTGGCCACGCTGCGCGGCCTGCTCGAGTTCGTGCCATTCGAACGAGTACCGATCGAGGAAGTCGAGCCGGTAGAGAGCATCCTCAGGCGCTTCAAGACCGGCGCGATGTCGTACGGCTCGATCAGCAAGGAAGCGCACGAGACGCTCGCGATCGCCATGAACCGCATCGGCGGCAAGAGCAACACCGGGGAGGGCGGAGAGGATCCGGCCCGTTACACCCCGCTGCCGAATGGCGACTCCAAGGCGAGTGCCATCAAACAGGTCGCCTCGGGCCGCTTCGGCGTGACCAGCCAGTATCTGGTGAACGCCAAAGAGTTGCAGATCAAGATGGCCCAGGGCGCCAAGCCCGGTGAGGGCGGACAGCTGCCCGGCACCAAGGTCTATCCGTGGATCGCCAAGACCCGCCACACCACCGCCGGGGTGGGACTGATCTCCCCGCCCCCGCACCACGACATCTACTCGATCGAGGACCTCGCCGAGCTGATCCATGACCTGAAGAACGCCAACCACCATGCGCGCATCAGCGTGAAGCTGGTCTCGGAGATCGGCGTCGGCACGATCGCCGCCGGCGTCGCCAAGGCGCATGCCGACGTGGTTCTGATCAGCGGCCACGATGGCGGCACGGGCGCCTCGCCGCAGACCTCGATCACCCACGCGGGCCTGCCCTGGGAACTCGGCGTCGCCGAGGCGCACCAGACGCTGGTGCTGAACAACCTGCGCAGCCGCATCACCATCGAGGCGGACGGGCAGCTGAAAACCGGACGTGACGTCGTGATTGCGGCGCTGCTCGGTGCCGAGGAGTTCGGCTTTGCCACCGCGCCGCTGGTGGCGATGGGCTGCATCCTGATGCGCGTCTGTCACTTGAACACCTGCCCGGCGGGCGTCGCTACCCAGGATCCACGCCTGCGCGAGAAGTTCGCCGGCACGCCCGAGCACGTGATCAACTTCATGCAGTTCATCGCCCAGGACGTGCGCGAGATCATGGCCGAGCTCGGTTTCCGTACCGTCGATGAAATGATCGGTCGGGTCGATCGGCTGCGGCCGAAGAAGACGATCGAGCATTGGAAGACCAAGGGCTTCGACTTCAGCCACATCCTCTATCAGCCGGATGTTGGGGAGGAAGTCGGCCGCTTCCGCCAGATCGCCCAGGACCACGGGATCGAGAAGTCGCTCGACATGACGACGTTGCTGCCCTTGTGCGCCCCGGCGATCGAGCGCGGCGAGCCGGTGCGTGCCGAGCTCGCGATCCGCAACGTCAATCGCGTGGTCGGCACGATCACGGGCAGCGAGGTGACGCGCCGTCACGGCCCGCAGGGCTTGCCCGAGGACACGATCCGCATCCACTTCAAGGGCACGGCCGGACAGAGCTTCGGGGCGTTCATGCCGCGCGGGATGACGTTCGTACTCGAAGGCGACGCCAACGATCACGTCGGCAAGGGCCTGTCCGGCGGACGCATCATCGTGTTCCCGCCGACCGGCTCTCCGTTTGCACCGGAATCGAACATCATCATCGGCAATGTCGGCCTCTACGGCGCCACCGCCGGTGAGGTGTACGTCTGCGGCATGGCCGGTGAGCGCTTCGCGGTGCGCAACAGCGGCGCCGATGCGGTCGTCGAGGCGGTCGGGGATCACGGCTGCGAGTACATGACGGGCGGCCACGTGGTGGTGCTCGGCCCGACCGGCCGCAACTTCGGCGCCGGGATGTCCGGCGGCATTGCCTACGTGCTCGATGAGGCGGGCGAGTTCCCCGCGCACCTCAACAAGCAGATGGTGAGCCTCGAGCCGCTGGCGGATCCCGAGCAGATCGAGCGGGTCCGCGGCATGATCGAGCGTCACCTCGAGTACACCGGCAGTGCCCGGGCGCGCTACGTGCTCGAGAACTGGCCGCGGCTCGTCGCGCACTTCCTCGTCGTCGTCCCCAAGGACTACCAGCGCGTCATCGCCTCACTGCAGCGCGCGCACAGCCAGGGGCTCAGTGGCGAGGAGGCCGTGATGGTGGCCTTCGAGGAAAACGCGCGCGATCTGGCGCGCGTCGGCGGAAACTGACAGACATACCCGAGAACCCGATGGGCAAGCCGACTGGATTCATCGAATATCTGCGTGAGCTCCCGGTGGACCGCGCGCCGCTCGAGCGCGTGAGTGACTGGAACGAGTTTCATCACCACATGGACGAGAAGCGCCTGCGCAACCAGGCCGCCCGCTGCATGGATTGCGGCGTACCGTTCTGCCACACCGGCACGCTGGTCTCGGGCATGGCCTCGGGCTGCCCGCTGCACAACCTGGTTCCGGAATGGAACGACCTGGTCTACCGCGGTCTGTGGCGCGAGGCGCTCGATCGGCTGCTGAAGACGAACAACTTCCCGGAATTCACCGGGCGGGTCTGCCCGGCGCCGTGCGAGGGCTCGTGCGTGCTCGGCATCAACGAGCCGCCGGTGGCCATCAAGACCATCGAAGCGACGCTTGCCGATGAGGGCTGGGACCAGGGTTGGATTGTTCCGCGCCCCGAGGGTCAGCGCACCGGCAAGCGGGTCGTGGTCATCGGGTCAGGTCCTGCCGGCCTCGCTGCCGCGGCGCAACTCAATGCCGCCGGCCACGCCGTCACGGTCCTCGAGCGCGACGACCGCCCGGGCGGACTGCTCATGTACGGCATCCCGAACATGAAGCTCGACAAGACTGACGTCGTGCTGCGGCGCATTCAGCTGATGGAGCGCGAGGGCGTCAAATTCGTGTGCAATGCGCACGTCGGGGAAAACGTCGAGGCGCAGCTGCTGCGCAAAGACTTCGATGCCATCGTGGTGTGCACTGGCGCTACGCAGCCGCGTGATCTCGGCGTACCGAACCGCAAGCTGCGGGGCGTGCACCTGGCAATGGAATACCTCACGGCCAGCACCCAGGCGGTGCTCGACTCCACGCCCGAGCGCAGCACCGTCCATGCTGCCGGCAAGCACGTCATCGTGATCGGCGGCGGCGACACGGGAACCGACTGCGTCGCGACGGCGATGCGCCAGGGCTGCAAGAGCCTCCGCCAGCTGGAAATCATGGCGCAGCCGCCGATGGAGCGCGCTGCGGACAATCCCTGGCCGGAGTGGCCCAAGGTCTACAAGCTCGACTACGGTCAGGAGGAGGCCGCGGCGGTATTCGGCGCCGATCCGCGCGCCTACGTCACGACCGTCAAGCAGTTCAACGGCGACGCCGAGCGCGGCGTGCAGTCCCTGACCACCGTGCAGATCACCTGGCAGCGCGACGGCGAAGGTCGGATGCGTCCGGTCGAGGTCCCCGGCAGTGAAGCGGAAGTCCCTGCCGACCTGGTGCTGCTCGCGCTCGGATTTCTCGGTCCGGAGCAGTCCCTGCTGACGGAACTCGGGATCGCCACCGACCCGCGCTCGAACGTCGCCGCCGAATACGGCGCGTTCGCCACCAGCGTCCCGGGTGTGTTTGCCGCCGGCGACTGCCGGCGCGGGCAGAGCCTGGTGGTCTGGGCGATCAACGAGGGCCGGGGTGCGGCGCGCGAGTGCGACCGTTACCTGATGGGCAGCACCGACTTGCCTTGAGGACGTACCCATCGCAGGATTGCGCACGCGATGAACACTGAAGCGATCAGCACGGTTGAGGGCCTGGCGCCGGTACGGGCGGGCGAGCCGGCGCGGCTGCGCGAGATTCCGTACAACTACACCTCGTTCTCCGACCGCGAGATCGTGGTGCGCCTGCTCGGGGAGCGCTTCTGGCGCATCATCGGGGAGCTGCGCGGCGAGCGGCGTACCGGCCGCTCCGCACGCATGCTCTACGAGGTGCTCGGGGACATCTGGGTGGTGCGCCGCAATCCCTACCTCCAGGACGATCTGCTGGAGAATGCGCGCCGCCGCCGGCTGCTGATCCAGGCGCTGCATCACCGGCTCACGGCCATCGACCGGCGGCGCGACGCCGAACAGGGCGAGCGCTTTGAGCTGGTCGGAGAGCTGCTCGCCGCGGCCCGCAGCGCCGTACAGACGTTCGAGCAGGACTTCACCTCATGGGGCGGGCTGCGTCGGCGCACACTTCGAGCGCTGCGCCGCCATACGCGCACCGACAACATCCGCTTCGACGCCTACGCGCGCGTCTCGCACGTCACGGACGCAACCGACTGGCGCGTGGAATACCCGTTCGTCGTGCTCACGCCGGATTCCGAAGCGCAGATCCCCGCGCTGATCCGCGAATGTGTCGAACTCGGACTGACCGTCATTCCACGCGGCGGCGGCACGGGTTACACCGGCGGCGTCGTGCCGCTGACGCCGCTCTCGGCGGTGATCAACACAGAGAAGCTCGAACGACTCGGCCCGGTCGAATCACGGGCGCTGCCGGGCTGTGAGCACCCCATACCGACCATCTTCACCGAGGCGGGCGTCGTGACGCGCCGCGTCGCCACCGCAGCCTCGGCCGCCGGGCTGGTGTTCGCGGTCGATCCGACCTCAGCGGATGCCTCCTGCATCGGCGGCAACATCGCGATGAATGCCGGTGGCAAGAAGGCCGTGCTCTGGGGCACCGCCGTCGACAATCTCGCCTGGTGGCGCATGGTCGACTGCGACGGAAATTGGCTCGAAGTCACCCGCATCGCCCACAATCGCGGCAAGATTCACGACGTCGAGACCGCCGAATTCGAGTTGGTGTGGAAGGATGGCCGCCACCCCCCGGAGAGCGCGCCGGAACTGCGTCGCGAGCTCCTGCGCGTTCCTGGACGCCGTTTCCGCAAGGTGGGTCTCGGCAAGGACGTCACCGATAAGTTTCTCGGCGGCCTGCCCGGCGTGCAGAAAGAGGGCTGCGACGGACTGATCACGTGCGCGCGCTGGGTGCTGCACCGCAGCCCCGCCTACACCCGCACCGTGTGCCTGGAGTTCTTCGGCCAGGCCCGCGACGCCGTTCCGTCCATCGTCGAGATCAAGCAGTACCTGGAGGGCCTGGCGCCGCGCGGCGTGCAGCTCGCCGGCCTCGAGCACCTCGATGAGCGTTACCTGCGCGCGGTCGGCTACACGACCAAGTCCAAGCGCGGCGCGTTCCCGAAAATGGCCCTGTTCGGCGATATCGTCGGCGACGAGGAGTCCGAGGTGGCCGCGGCGGCCTCGGCGGTGGTTCGCATCGCCAATGCGCGCACCGGCGAGGGCTTCATCGCCGTCAGCGCCGAGTCGCGTCGTACGTTCTGGCTCGACCGCTCGCGCACCGCGGCAATCGCCCGCCACACCAACGCGTTCAAGATCAACGAGGACGTGGTGCTGCCGCTCGAGCGCATGGGCGAGTACACCGATGAAATCGAACGCATCAACATCGAGTTCTCGATCGCCAACAAGCTGGCGCTGACCGAGGCCCTCGAGCGGCTGTTCGAGGCAAAGCTCCCGCTGGCGCGCAGCGATGACCCGGAAGTCGCCAACCTTCCGTACGAAGAGGTGATCGGCGAGCGCATCGAGCAGACCCGCCGTTTGCTGGTGCTGACGCGCACGCGCTGGCAATGGCTGCTCGCGCACATGGACGTCTCGCTCGCCGATGCGATCGAGGAGCTGGTGCACCTGGGCACCGACGTGCCGCCCGAGCAGCTGCGCGCCTGCGCCGCGCGGTCCCCGGGGGTGCGGGTATTCGAGGCACTGCAGGACCGCACGATCCGCATCTCGTGGAAACGCGAACTGCGCGCCCCTCTGCGGCAGATCTTCGGCGGCAGCGTGTTCGCCCCGGTCATCAAGGCCTGCGAGGACACGCATAAGCGGATCCTGCGCGGACGGGTGTTCGTGGCTTTGCACATGCATGCCGGGGACGGCAACGTCCACACCAATATCCCGGTCAATTCGGACGATTATGAGATGCTGCACTCGGCCACCGCCGCCGTTGCACGCATCATGGGCATCGCGCGGCGACTCGACGGGGTCATCTCCGGCGAGCACGGCATCGGTATCACCAAACTCGAGTTCCTGCACGAGGAGGAGACCCGGGAATTTCGCGACTACAAAGCGCGCATCGATCCGCAGGGCCGCTTCAACCGCGGCAAGCTGCTGCCGGGTGCGGATCTGTCCAATGCGTACACCCCGAGCTTCAATTTGCTCGGGCACGAGTCGCTGATCATGCAACAGTCGGCGATCGGAACGATCGCCGATTCGATCAAGGACTGTCTGCGCTGTGGCAAATGCAAGCCGGTGTGCGCCACGCACGTGCCACGTGCAAATCTGCTCTACAGCCCGCGCAACAAGATCCTCGCCACCTCGCTGCTGATCGAGGCCTTCCTCTACGAGGAGCAGACCCGCCGCGGCGTGAGCCTGCGCCATTGGGATGAGTTCGCCGACGTCGGCGACCACTGCACGGTGTGCCACAAGTGCGTGACGCCCTGCCCGGTCGACATCGATTTCGGCGATGTCTCGATGGCCATGCGCGATCTGCTGCGGCGCATGGGCAAGCGGCGGTTCAACCCCGGCACGGCGGCCTCGATGTTCTTCCTCAACGCCACCTCTCCGGAGACCATCCGCCTGACCCGCAAGGTGATGATCGACTGGGGGTACAAGGTGCAGCGGCTCGGCAACGGGCTGCTGAAGAGCCTGGCGCGCGCCCAGACTCAACACCCACCGGCCACCACCGGCCGGCCCGCGATGCGTGAACAGGTGGTGCATTTCGTCAACAAGAAGATGCCGGGCGGGTTGCCGAAGAAAACTGCCCGGGCGCTGCTCGACATCGAGAATGCCGCCTACGTCCCGGTGATTCGCAACCCGGCGAGCACCTCGAGCGACACCGAGGCGGTGTTCTACTTCCCCGGTTGCGGCTCCGAGCGGCTGTTCTCCCAGGTCGGACTCGCCACCCAGGCCATGCTCTGGCACGTCGGCGTGCAGACCGTGCTGCCGCCGGGATACCTCTGCTGCGGCTACCCGCAACGCGGCGCCGGCCAGTTCGACAAGGCGGAGAAGATCACCACGGACAACCGGGTGCTGTTCCACCGCGTGGCCAACACGCTCAACTATCTCGACATCCGCACCGTGGTGGTCAGCTGCGGGACCTGCTACGACCAGCTGCAGAGCTACAAATTCGAGGAAATCTTCCCCGGCTCGCGCATCATCGACATTCACGAATATCTGATGGAAAAAGGCGTACAGCTCGAGGGCGTCACCGGCACGCGCTACATGTACCACGATCCGTGCCATTCGCCGATCAAGCAGCACGACCCGCTGAAGGTGGTCAACGCCCTGCTCAACGAGGCACAGAACGGGCACATCGAGAAGAACGACCGATGCTGCGGGGAGTCGGGGACGCTCGCCATCACCCGTCCCGACGTGTCGACGCAGGTACGATTCCGCAAGGAAGAAGAGGTGCGCAGCGGCGCCGAGCAACTGCGCGCAGCCGGTGCCGAGCGCATCAAGATTCTCACGTCCTGCCCATCCTGCCTGCAGGGACTGAAGCGCTACAACGAGGATGCCGATCTCGACGCGGACTACATCGTGGTCGAGATCGCCAAGTACATCCTCGGGGACAACTGGATGGCCGAGTACGTGGCTCGCGCCAACAGCGGCGGCATCGAGCGCGTCCTGGTGTAGAGGCGCGCGCTGGCCCTCAGACCGACGGCGCCTGGATGCTCACCGGCACGTTGTAGCGGGAGTACTGCACGACCGTGGTGTGACCCGCACCGCTCAACACGGCCTGCACGGGCAGGTCGTGCACGCCGATGTACCACGTCTGGGTAATGCCCTTCAGCACGTAGCGATAGACGTGCACCGTGTGCCCGTTCAGCTGCTGCGCCCCGAGATCCCGCAGCGTGCTTCGCACCTGGGCGAGCTGCGCGGTATCGAACAGGTGGATGTGCACGGTGCGCGCGATTGCCGCCCCGTAGGCGGCGGGCAGCTTCATCACATGTCCCGCCATGTCCATGTACACGTCGGGACCGATGATGATTTCGGTCATGTTGGGCGCGGGCCGTACGCGCCAACGGTTCGGCGCGGCGTAATCCATCGTCAGCGTCTTGCCGCCGGGCATCTGCATCACGACGTGCCACGACGTGGCCTTCTTCAGCGCCGTCTCCGAGCGCACCAGATTGCTGAAGGCGCCCGCGGATGCGCGCCCCCCGCCGACCATCACGGCCATCGCCAGAACCATGCTGACCCGCTGCATCATTGTGAGTGCTCCCCGGTATCGGCAGGTCGCAGGAGTCGCCCGCCGCGACCGCAAGCATAGCCATGGCCGCAATCCCGTTCAACGGTCCCGCGAAGAGGGGTGCCCGACTCTCGGGGTCCGCAGGGCGAGCATCCCCCCCGGGGAAGGGCAGAACCGCCCCGTCACCACGCCGCATCGCGGCGTCTCGTGTCAGGATGTGACCCGCGGACGGGCGCGCCGGAACAATCGCCCCGAGAGCCACAGCAGCATCAGGGTCCAGTAGCCGAGTCCGATCGCGAGGCGTGCGAGGATCGAGATCTCGGGCCGCGGCGAGACGAACCCCTCAATCAGGCCCGACCCGAGCAACAGCAGCGCACAGGCCAACAGCAGCGGGCCGAGCTGCGCCGCGCGACGCCGCAGCGCCTCGTGGCGGGTGAACTCCCCGGGCCGGATGAGCGCCTCGCCGAGTGCGGTGCCGGCTGCGGCCGCCAGGCACATCACCGACAGCTCCACCGGGCCGTGTGCCAGGGTGAATTTGAGCAGGCCGAGCCCGAGTCCGTGCTGATGCGTGAAGGCGAGCAGACCGCCGAGCATCAGACCATTGAAGGCGATCATGTAGAAGGCGCCGAGACCAAACAGTGTGCCGAAGCAGAACGCCCCGAGCGTCACCATGACGTTGTTGGAGAAAATGCGTGCCGAGAGCAGCGCGGGCGGCCCGAGCGTGAGGATCTGATAGGTCCACAGGTGCCCGTGCTCGACGCCATCGATCATCTGCGGACTGGCGATCAGGCTGACGAGCTCCGGATACCGGCTCACCAGCCACCACCCGGCACACGTGCTGACGGCGAGCAGCGCCGCGAGCCACAGGGTCGTGACGCGCACGGCTGCGGCCGCGGCCGGCACGTCCTCGCGCAGCATCCGTACCCAGTCGGCACGGCCAAAGCGCGTCGGACGGTTCACCACGGTGTGCAACTGTGCGCAGGTTCGCTCCAATGCGGCCGCCGGCAGACTGCCCGGCAACTGCGAACGCACCGTCGCCAGATGACGCGAGAGCGTGCGATAGGCCCCGAGCGTCTGCAGCGCTTGCTCGACGCTCAGGTGGGTGCGACGGGCGGACGCCGCCGTTTCGGCCGCAAGCTGCTGCCATTGTGCCGCATGCCGGCGCACCCAAACGGCCGCTTCAGGATCGTTCGGCAGACCCAAGCAGCCCCTCCAGCCTCGCCCGCAGCACACCCTCCTCGGGCGGTGTCCCGGCGGCGTCGAAGTCCGGGTCGATCTTGCGCAGCACCTTGAGCGCGAGCACGGTGCGCTGCGCCGGAGCCAGTGTATTGAAGCGCTCGAGCAGGTCATGCACGAGCTCGGCCATGTCGGGCGTCAGCGCGCTGCGTTTTGCATGCAGCGCGAGCCGATCGAGCGGCGCGCCTACCGCCTCCGCGTCACACACCATCACCGTGCCGGCCACGATGTCCCCGAGACGGACGTGCCGCTCAGTCAGCATGCAGGTGATCAGTCCGACGACATAACACAGCGGCAGCGCATCGATCAGTCGAAAGATGTTGCGGATCAGCAACGATCCGACACCCGGCGTAGTGCCCTCCAGCGTCACGATCCGTGCCCCCGCGGTGCGCAGCCCCGGCGTGCGACCTCGCGTCACGATTTCCGCGACCGGCTGATACAGCAGATAAATCAACAGAGCGACGATGCCGCCGCCGACCAGCAGATGCGCCCCGAGCGGCTTGGGCAGGCCCGGCAGGAGCCGCAGCAACACGACGACGAGCAGGACGGCGAGCGCGCCGAGCAGGCGGATCTGCCAGTCGATGAGAAATGCGTAGCTGCGCATTCCCGGCCCTGCGACCGGGAGCGTCATCTCGACGCCGGTGAGACTCCTGACGGTGAGTACAGCCTCGGCCATCGCCATCCCGTACGATGAAAAGGGTTGCCGGTCAAGGTTCAGCTTAGCTATTCTGCCCGGTGGCGGCAAGAAGCCGGCCCGGCGGCCGCCGACCCGCAACTGCATCGGAGCGATCATGACATACCAGGCATCCTCCGCACCTCAGTCGATCGGCGGCGTGCTCGACGATTGGTTACGGCTGTTCAGCGCATCGTTCAGCCGTTGCTGGATTCTGGCGGTGATCACCATCGCGGCCGGCGCGATCGCGGTGTTCGCCGTGACACCGACGCTGCCACCGCTGAATGCTTCGGCGTGGCAGCACGAGATGGTGATGTGGTCATTGATGAATGGGCCGCAGAATGCGCTGGCGTCGCTCGCACTGCTGCTGATCATCATGGTGGTCACCGGTGCGCTGTTCGCGACGCAGATCCGCACGATGCAAGGCGGATCGCTCGAGGCCGGTGCCGCACTGAACGTCGGGCTGCATCGCGTGCTGCGTCTGATCGCAGGCGTGATCCTGCAAGCCCTGATCACGTTCGCAATCGCGATCCCCCTGATCATCGTCGGCATCGTGGTCGCCGTGCTCTTCCATTCCGACCGCGCCACCCTCATGCACCCGCTACCCTGGGTGCTCATTGCAGTCCTGGGGATCGCCTCGGCCGGCGTGTTCATCTACGTGTCGGTCCGGCTGCTGTTGTGGCAAGCCGCCGTGTTCGTCGAAGATGCCGGGGCAGCCGCCGCGCTCGGGCGCAGCTGGCGCCTGGTCAAGGGCCACTGGTGGCGCGTGACGGGCATCCTGTTCGTGGCGAACATCGTCATCGGCATCCTCGGTTACGTCGTACCCTGGGCCCTCAGTGCCGCGTTTGGGCTGTTCTCGCTGCACGCCGCCGCGCAGCCGCAGCTCGGAATCCACCTGCGCGTTGCGCAGATGCTGTCGCAGACGACGCACCTGCTGACGCTACCGCTGAGTTCCGCCATCTCGCTGGTAATCTTTCGGGACTTGACGCTTCGGGTGGAGGGTGCCGATCTGGCGGCGCGGGCGGAGGCGCTCGGCGCCCCCTGAGCGATGCCGGCCCGGCCGCTCCTGGCACTGACGCTCGCCGCGCTCTGCAGCGTTGCGACGCCGCTGCGTGCCGCGGTACTGCCACCCCAGGCCGTGCTCGAGCACTGCGCGGCCCACACCCCGGTGCTCAAGGGGTGGCCGGCACTGCACGCGCAATGTCCCGGACTCGGCCGCGCACTGAAGCAGCTCGGGATACAGGGGCTGCTGCCGCCCGAATGGCGCACGACACTCCAGTCGGCCGGCCTCGGTGAGCTCGCGGCGCTGGCGCACCATTACGCCGGCGCGCCCCAGTCGCCCCAGCCCAATCCCGTCGTGCTGCAGGACATCGCCCGGGCGCTCGCCGCCCCGACGCGCGCGCCGAGCGAGTGGGACCGGATCCGCGCGTGGCTGTCGCACTGGAGCGCGCCACTGACGAGCTTCCTGCGCCAGCACCTCGGTGCACTGCTGCGCGGACGCGCCCGCGTGCAGCTGCTGCATACGGTGTTATGGTGCCTCGTGGCGCTGCTCCTCGCCCTGGTACTGGTCGGGGTGTACATCGGCCTGCGTGCCGGCCTGTTCAAACGCCGCACGCGTCCCCGCGCAGATCCTCCACGGGGGCAGGCGGGCAGAGCCGCGGTCGCTGCCCCGCCCTCCCCGGACTGGAGCACGCTCGGCACGCAGCCCTCGCGCATCCTGCGAGTGCTCGTTGACGCCCTGGTGGAAGCGGGACGTCTGGAGCACGAGCAATACCTGACCTGCCGGGAGCTCACGACGCAGGCGCGCTTCGACACCGGCGCACAACGCGAGCAGTTCGCACAGGTGGCGTTGTTGGCCGAGCGGGAACGCTATGGTCCGCCCGCGGTCGCACGCGTGCCGGAGACGACACTGCAGAGAATCCCCGCGCTCTACGCGCAGTGCCGCACTGCTCTCACCGTCGGCCGCGGGACGCCATCATGAAGGACCGGCTCATCACCGCGGCGCTGGCGGCCGGGGCGCTGCTCCTCTTCTACGCACTGATGGTCCCCAAACCCGAGGGTACGGCGCCCGCCAGCGGGGTGCCGGTTTCCGACAGCGCCCGACCCGCCGGCTACCTCGGCATCTGGCGCTGGCTCGGGGCAGCGCACGTGCCCCGGGTGAGTCTGCGCGAGCGCTACACGGCACTGGCGCATCTCACACCGCGTCCGCGCGGCAATGTCTTGCTGCTGACCCTACCGCAGCGGGTTCCGATGCAGGCCGAGGAACTGGCGTCTCTGCGCCGATGGGTGGCGCGCGGCAACACGCTGCTGGTGGCGGCGGCGCTCGATGACAGCCCGACCTGGACGCTCGGTGCCTACGATCCTCTGGAGCTGAAGAACCTGCGGCGATTGAGCGGATTGCAGTTCGAGCCCGCGCCTCGGCGCACGACGCTGCGAGCGTTCGTGAGTGCTCTGGGTCCACGCCCTGACGCACTCCAGGTACGCAGCGCGCAGCCCCTGATGCGCGGCGTCGGCGCGCTGCACCCGGTGGGCACTCTCATCGGGCGGCCCTGGGTGGTACACGCAACGGACCCTCGGCTACCACTCGTGCTCGCCACGCTTTCGCACCACGGCGCGCCCGCGGTATGGCTCGAGCGGCTCGGCGGCGGGCAGATCATCGTGTCGGCGGTGGCGAGCCCGTTCTCCAACGCCGGACTCGTGCGGCGCGGCAATGCCCGATTTCTCGCGAACATACTCGCCTGGTCGCGCCGTCCTCGCGGCGCAGTCATCTTCGATGACGCACACCAGGGTCTGACGGCGTTCTACGATGCCGACGCGTTTTTCGCCGACCCGAGGCTGCACGACACTCTGTGGTGGCTGCTCGCACTGTGGCTGGTCTTCGTGTTTGGCACGCAACCGCTGCGCGCGACGCGGACTGACTGGCAGGCGATCGACGAAACGGCGTACATTGACGGCAGCGCGCGCTATCTGGCGGCAGTGGTACGGCCCGAGCACATCGCGCAGCGGCTGATCGAGGGCTTCGCCGCGGAAATTCAGGCGCGCGTCCCGAACGACGATCCGTGGCAGTGGCTGCGCTGCGGCAGCGGCGCAGCGCAGCGCGACTGGCGCGCACTCGAGCAGCTGCGCGAGCGCACCGGGGCGGGCAAGCGCGTCGACGTGCTGCGACTGCAATCCATTCTGGCTCGACTTCGAAGGCAACTGACATGAATGCGCTTGAGGAATTCTCCGGACAGATCGAGCAGCGCCTCGCCGGCACGGTGATCGGCTTGCGGGAACTCATCGCCGCGGTGGTGATCTGCGTAGTCGCTCGCGGCCACATTCTGGTCGAGGGCCCCCCCGGCCTCGGCAAGACGCTGCTCGGCAAGAGTCTCGCGCGCACGCTCGCCGGCCGGTTCAGCCGCATCCAGGGCACTGCCGATCTGATGCCGGCGGACGTCACCGGCGTACACGTATTCGACGAGGCCAACCGCAAATTCGCGCTGCGACCCGGGCCGGTATTCACGGAAGTGCTGCTGATCGATGAGATCAACCGCACCGGACCGAAGACGCAGTCGGCACTGCTCGAGGCCATGGAGGAGCGCCAGGTGAGCATCGACCGCCAGACCTACCGCCTGCCGCCGGAGTTTGTGGTGATTGCCACGCAGAACCCGCACGAGTTCGAGGGCACTTTCCCGCTGCCGGAGTCCCAGCTCGACCGGTTCATGATGCGGGTGGACGTCACCTATCCCGCCGCGGACGATGAACGCACGGTCCTCGAGCGATACGGCACCGTTGCCGCCGCGACCGCGGCGCCGGGGGCCGGCGTCATCGCCGCAATCGACGCCCCGCTCCTGGCCGCAGCGCGCGCCTGCGCCGATGCCGTGCACGTCTCCGCGGAACTGCGCGATTACGCCCTCGCACTGGCGCAAGCCTCGCGCGAGCATCCCCAGATCGCCCTCGGTCTGTCCACCCGCGGCGCGCTCGCCCTGCTGCGCACCGCCCGTGTCGCGGCGGGTCTGCGCGGTGGCGACTTCGTCGCACCCGATGACCTCAAACGGGTCGCACCTTGGGTCACGGCACACCGGCTCACACTGACACCGGAGGCGCTGCTCGAGGGCCGCAATGGACGCGAGCTGGTGCGCACGTTGCTCGAGCGGGTACCGGTGCCGCGCTGAGGCGGCCCGAAGATCCATGAGTCTGCAGCGCAACGCTCTGATGCTGATCCTGCTGACGGGGCTGCTCGGCATCCTGGCGCAATGGGACTCTGCGTTCGGGCGGCTGTGGAGCCTCCCGGCCGCGCTGGTGCTGCTCGGGCTGATCTACGAGAGCCTGCAGGTGCGCCGCGAGTCCGTCGGGCTGCGCCTGCTGGGGCCTGAACGCTGGCCCCTCGGGCGCGAGCGAACGGTGCGGTTTCTCTTCGTCCAGGACCGGCGGACGCGACTGCGGGCGCAGGCAGCGCTGCGGGCACCCGCGGAGTTCGCCGCCGAGACTCGCCTTGTGCCGCTGCGGCTGGCGCGCGGAGAGCCCGTCGCGCTCGAGCTGCGCGCCGAACCGCGCCGTCTCGGCCGTTACCGCTGGCCTGAACCCGCCCTGCGCGTGGCCGGGCCGCTGCAGCTGGCATGGTGGCCGGCACACCCCTGCGCGGAGTACACCGCGACGGTGATTCCCGATTTGATCAGTCGCCCGGAATGCATCAGTGGCAATGCGACGGGCGAGGGCGCGGCGACACACTTCGGTGGCGGCAACACGGAAATTGTGCAGCTGCGCGAGTACCGCCACGGCGACTCCCTGCGCACCATCGACTGGAAAGCGAGCGCCCGACGCGGTCGGCTCGTCAGCCGCGAGCTCGCCGAGGAGCACCGTCTGGAGATCCTGCTCGCGGTGGACATCGGCCGTGGCTCAGCCCTGGCGGCCGGCCCGATCGATCGGCTGGGACTGTACGTCAATGTCGCGGCCCGGTTGGCCCAGCGCGCCGCGCAGCTCGATGATGCGGTCGGGCTGCTGCTCTTTGCCGAGCGGCCGCTGACGCTGCTCGCGCCAGCGCGCGGCGCGGCCGCCGTGACCCGCATCCGCCGCATGCTCACCGAATGTACCGTCCACACCGGCCAGGCCAATCCCGCGCTGGCTGCGGCCCGCATTCGCGCCGCAGCGCCGCGGCGCCTGCTGGTGGTGCTGCTGACCGATCTGCTCGATACGGCAATCGAGGAGCTGAGCGAGGCGGTGCGGCTGCTCGGCCCGAAGCACTTCACGCTGGTCTGCGGCGTGGAGAATCCGGCGATCACCGCCCTGCCGTCGGTGCCACCCACCGATGCGCTCGCGCCCTATCGCGCGCTGGCCGCCGCCGAGTACCATCGTACCCTCACGGGCAACGTGCGGGCGCTGCGGGCGCTGGGGGCCGCTGCGCTCATCGAGCGGCCCGAGCAGCTCGACCGCGCGGTGCTCGATGCCTATCAACGCTTCCGCCGCGAGCGGCGGGTTTGACCCCTCAGCCGACAGAGGACACGCCATGTATCGCACGACCCGAAAACTGAACGCCCTGCGCAGCGCCTGTGCACTGGCGCTACTCGCCCCGCTGGCACTGACGGCGGCTCGGGCCGCGGCGCCTGCCGGCAGACGCGCCGAAGCCACTGCTTTCATTCAACAGTTGGCTGCGGGCCAGTTCACCCAGGCGGAGACGCATTTCAATGCCACCATGCGCACGCACGCCACGCCGGCGAAGCTGCAGAAGCTCTGGCAGTTCATGGAGAAGCACTTCGGGCCGTACGCCAAGACCGTCGGCAGCGACCAGATGAACTTCAAGGGCCACCCCATGGTGATCGTCCACACGCAGTTCAAGAAGCAGACGGTGGGTCTGGCCGTGTTCTTCAATCACGCGCACCAGATCTCCGGTCTGCGCGTCGTCCCCATCCAGTAGACACACGCGGAGCGACCTGATGCAGCTCATCGGCATGCTCGATTCACCCTACGTGCGGCGCGTGGCGATTTCGCTGCAGGCGCTCGGCCTGCCGTATACGCACCGCTCCCTGTCGGTGTTCCGTACCTACGAGCAGTTCAAAGCCATCAATCCGCTCGTCAAGGCTCCGACCTTCGTGTGCGACGATGGCACGATGCTGCTCGACTCGACGCTCATCCTGGATTACGCCGAGACGCTTGCGCGTCCGCGCTCGCTCCTCCCGGCCGAACCGGCCGTGCGCGCCACGGCGCTGCGCACCGTGGGACTGGCGCTCGCGGCCTGCGAAAAATCCGTGCAAATCGTGTACGAGCGCCAACTGCGTCCGAGCGAAAAGCAATACGAACCCTGGATGCAGCGGGTGACCGAGCAGCTGCACGCGGCCTACCGGGCGCTCGAGACCGAAGTCTGCGCGATGGATGGCGCGCCGAGACTCACCGCCGCGACCATCGCCGCCGCGGTGAGCTGGCGATTCACTCAGGAGAAGGTGCCGGAGGCGCTCGAGGCGGGTGCACATCCTCAGTTGCGCGCGCTGTCGGAGTGGGCGGAGACGCAGCCTGAGTTCCTCGCCGCGCCGTTCGACGACACCACGCTTCACGTATGAGGAGGTGCACCGGCGCGGCGCGCCGGTGCACCTCCTCGGGTGAACTCAGGCAGCAGCGCTCCTGCGCCAGCACTCGAGCGTCTGCATGCGCTCTAACCATGCCCGCAGATGAGCGCACTCACCAAGGGGCAGCTGGGCCTCGGCTCCTGCGCCCAAGGGCGCTGCGATCGCCAGATCCGCCAGCGTCAGTGTCGTTCCACTGAGCCACTGCCGCTGCGCAAGGTGTTCATCGAGTACCGCGACGAGTTCGCGCACCTGCAGATCGGCACGCGCGACGATGCCCGGATCGGGCCCGCCGAGCCCCAGCAGGGGCTTGATCACGCGCTCGAAATTCAGGTCGCGCACCGCCGGGGAGAGATGGTATGCGCTCCAGAAGAGCCACCGATTGACGTCGGCTCGTGATTGCGGCTGGGGCGGATAGAGCCGCTGGCCCGGCGTCATCTCCGCCAAGTACTGCATGATGGCATGGGATTCCCACAGCACGAACTCCCCATCCTGCAGCACCGGCACGCGATGGTTGGGATTGAGCCGCAGGAACGGCGGCTGACGCTGCTCACCGTTCTTCAGATCGACGACGATGAGTTCGACGGACGCGCCGAGTTCGACGGCGGTCATGACGGCACGGCGGGCATTGAAGGCGAGGGGGTGGTAATAGAGGCGCATCGGAGGACTCGTTGAGTGTGTGAAACGGAGCCCAAAGATGCGCCCGGGCAGTGACAGATTCCGTCAGCAGCCCTCCGCAGGCACAGAACCACGCTGACGGAGCTGTCCACGCCACTCGTTCACCAGATCACGCCGCGGCCGCGGGTACGGTTCGTTCAAAGATTCGAGCTGCCCGATTCGATCGGCGCGGAAATGACGAAACCCAGCGCGCAACTCGCACCAGGCGGCCAGCACGCGCGCCCCTTCGAAGAAGGCGAGTGCAATCGGCCAGACCTGCCGCTCGCTCGCTGCGCCGGCCGCATCCACGTACCGGAACCGCAGCTTTCGCTCGCGGCGAATCGCCTCGCGCAGCGCACCCAGAAGCGCCTCCCCACCGGCGTCGGATCCGATGCGCGGCGCCCACAGCCCGGTCTCGGCCATCCGCTCGCGCAGGTCGCGCGGCGAGGCCGTGGCGATCTTCGCCAGCACCGAGTCCCCGGCGCGAGCAAGGCCTGCGTCTCCCTGCGCACGCACCCAGCGCGCCCCGAGCACCAGCGCTTCGAGCTCCTCTTCGCTGAACATCAAAGGGGGCAGAAAAAAACCACTGCGCAGCACGTACCCCATACCTGCCCCGCCGTCGATCGGCGCGCCGAGCCCGATGAGCGTCTGCACGTCTCGGTAGATGGTGCGCACGGACACCGAGAGCCCCGCGGCGAGCTTCGCCGCGGTGACCGGCCGCCGGTGCGCTCGCAGCGCATCGAGCAGCTCGAACAGCCGCGCGGTCCGGCTCACTCGGTTTTCGGCTCCGTCCGGTACCCGCCGCGCGTCGCGGCCATGCGGCGCGCCGCGGCACGCAGCAGCCAGGGAAAGAACCGCTCGAGAAACACGAACAGCTTGCCGTGCCCGGTGATGATCACTTCGCGCTGCCCGCGCGCGATCGCGTGCAGCATGTTGCGCACCGCGTCCGTGCGTGCCATCACCAACCAGCTCGGAATGGGCTCGGCCGCCTCGGCATGCAGACGGCCCTGGTTGTCGACGCGACGGATGTCGCTTTCGACGAACCCGGGGCTGATCAGCGTCACGCGTACGCCTTGCAGCGCCAACTCAGGGGTGACGGCGTTGGCGAGCGCACGCACGGCGAACTTGCTCATGGCGTAGGGCGAGGTACCCGGTGAGGCGGTCCACCCCGCCACGCTGCCGAGCAGAACGAGTTGACCCTGTGATTCGAGCACGGCCGGCAGCGCGGCTCGCAACGTGCGCAACACGCCAAACACATTCGTCTCGAACTGCCGACGATAGTCCTCGACCGTCAGTTGTGCGAAGGCACCGACGACACCGAAGCCGGCGTTGGCGATGACGATATCGAGCCGACCCCAGCGTGCGAGGGTCTGGGCTACCGCGCGCGGCGGATCCTCATCGCGTGTGACGTCACAGGCGACGATCAGCGGCTCGGCGCCGCCGGCGGCCAGGATCTGCCCGCGCAGTTGCTCCAGCCGGTCGGTGCGGCGCGCCGCGAGTGCCAGGCGTGCTCCGGCGCGAGACAGCTGCAGCGCCATCTCCTCGCCGATGCCCGAGGACGCCCCGGTGATCAGTACGACTTTGCCGTTGAAGCGTTCTGCGGCGCTCGCGGTCATGGTGCACTCCGTCTGCGTTCTGGATGCGCGGCCAGCCTCCTCCCCCGGGGCAGCCCTACCCCGCCCCGCCGGCCGTCCCGCAAGAATATGCGATTGGGGCGCCCGGGACACGTCCCCCCAAGAGCCCCATTCTGTGCGATAGTTATTTCCGGCAGTGGCGGTCGGCTGGGGTCCGAGCAGCCGCTGTCCCCCGGGGAACGTTCGGGCACCGGTCTTAAGTCCCGGGCGCCGCGGCCGATTTAATGCCGAATGACGAACGAACGACGCAATCTGTACCGAATCCTCTACGTTCAACCCGAGGCCCCGCCCGAGGTGATCACGGCCGTGTACCGCTGCCTGATGAGCCAGCTGCGCGCCCACCCGGACCTCGGCGGCAATACCGAGGTGGCCGCACGCATCAACCAGGCCTACCAGGTGTTGCGCGATCCGGTCAAACGCAAGGCATATGACGACAGCCGCCGCCGCCCTCTGTCCTCCCGGGCCCGCCCGGACGACGGCGAAGTGCGCCGTACGGCGGCGGCCACCGCGGGCACCTGCCCGTTCTGTGCGGCCCCCGTCCCCGCGCGCATCGAGTCAGAGACCCGCTGCCGCCGCTGCGCCAGCCCGCTCGCCCCCGTGGCCGCTGAGCTGGCCACGGCCCGCGAGCCGTTCGGCAGGCGCTCTGCGCCTCGGGTAGAGAAAAACAGCCGCGTCACCGTGCATGCCGCCCCCGATGAGACCCCGGTCTCGGCGGTGTTGCGCGATCTCTCGGCGAGCGGGGTCAGCCTGTATACGGCCGTGGCCGTGCGGACGGGGCGCAACATCCGCATCGAAGCGCTCGGCATGGACATGGTCGCCCACGTCATCAAGACCCAGCCGAGCGACAAGGGCTGCCTGGTGCGGGCCGTGCTGCTCACGGCCCTGTTCAACCGCAAATCGGGCGTATTTATGTCCACGAGCGCCTGAGCGCGCGCAGCGGCAGAGGAAAAAGCGCGACCGCGGTCACGGCTGTCGGCGCACGGATTTGACGCCCCGGTGGGCGTGCGCTTATACCTTTGGGCGACGGACTAGGAGAGCACGATGCGCGTTCTGGTCGTCGAAGACGACAACAATCTCCGCTCGGTCCTGCGGGACGCCATGGAGCGCAGGGGCTGCGACGTCGAGGAGGCCGGTGACGGCGCCGAGGCGCTGCGCTGCATCGCCGCGCAGCAATACGACGCCGCGGTGGTCGATTACCAGCTGCCACCGCCCGATGGACTCGAGATCCTGCGCCAGTTGCGCGCAGTCCAGCCACGCTGCGTACGCGTGCTGATGTCCGGCGCACTGGACCTGCCGGTGGTGATGGGCGCGGTGAACCGTGGCGAGGTTTCCCGGCTGATCGCCAAGCCGTTTCATCTCGATGCGCTCTTCAGCGTGCTCGAGGAGGCGCTCGCCGAGCGCGGCCGGCTCGAGCAGATTTACGGACGCGCCCAACAGGATGGCTTGGAACAGCAGCGCCGCGAACTCGAAGCGTGCCTCGGCGGCTGCATGCTGCAACTCGCCGTGCAGCCGCTCATCGAGGCCGGGAACGGCGAGCTGCAGGGCTACGAGGCGCTGCTGCGCAGCCGCCACCCGACGCTCAACACCCCGCTGCGGGTACTCGGGGCGGCCGAGCAGCACGACATGCTCGGTCCGCTCGCCGACTGGATCGCGCAGGCCGCCGCGGACTGGCTGCAGAAGCTGCCGACCGGACTGCTGTTGTTCATCAACGCCCACCCGCGCGAGCTGGCGGACCTGCCGGCCGTGCAGCGACGCTTCGAACCCCTGCGTGCAGCCGCAGATCGGTTGGTCATTGAGATCACCGAGCGCAGCAACTTGCTGGAGGAAACCGACTGGCGAGCCGCCATCCTCTGGCTCTCGCAGGCCGGCTTTCGCATCGCGATCGACGACCTGGGCTCCGGATACAACTCGCTCGCGGTACTGGCGGAGCTGCAGCCGGCTTTCCTGAAAGTCGACATGAGCATCGTGCGCAACATCGACCGCGAGGAGCGCAAGCAGCGGCTGGTCGAGTTGCTCACCCGCTTCGCCCAGGCCACCGGCAGCCGCGTGGTGCTCGAGGGCATCGAGACCGAGGCCGAAGCGGGCACCGCCCGGCGACTCGGAGTCGATCTGCTGCAGGGCTATCTGTTCGGGCGGCCGGCCCTGAGCCTTTAATCATTCAGGCCGCCGGCGCATCCCCCGGTGGCACCAATGCCGCACGC
>JAKBDK010000126.1:0-3256 GCA_021834525.1 Pseudomonadota bacterium
AGCCCACGCCAGTGTCGCTGCGCGAGCCCGCATGGACATAGTCGGCCGTCATCCGCCAGCGGCGGCTCACCGTCCAGGTCCCGCCTGTACCGGCGCTCCAGAAATACGCCCCTTCGATGGCCTGCCAAGGGATCGTCGCCGGCAACTGCAGCGCGTACTGCGTGGCCTGCAAATGCTCGTAGCTCCCTTGCAGATACACGCTCAACGCCTTGATCGGCATCCAGGTGAGCGTCGTCGAGAGCTCGCGCTGGCGGCCATCGCTCAAACCGAATTGCGATCGCCGGTACGCCTCGGTCGTCGCCGACCCATCGATTGCCCAGGCGAGGTTGGCTGCGACCGCCCAGGTGGCGCGCAGGTGGACAAATTCGCTGTCGCGCGGTGCGTAGTCGTACGCGAGCATCAGGGGATTCTCCCCGGCCGGCAGCGCCGCGGCATCGAACGCAGAGGCATCGCGCCGGGCGCTGCCGCCCTTGAGACTCACGCGAACGGCCGCCACCGGCACCACGGTCAGCTCACCCCAGGCGCGTTGCTCGCTCGATGAGGTGAGCACCTGACCGGGCGAGAAGTGGGTATGCTCATAGGTTCCGCCGATACCCAGACGCACCCAGCGCCACAGACGGTAATCGGCACTCCCGACGAGGCGCGTGCGATCCTCGCCGTAGCGAGGCGTCAGATACGTACCGCCTGGAAACGTGTCGGTTGCGACATAGGGAATCCAAAGCGCGGCGGCATGATCGTCGTGACCGTCGTAGGTGGCGCGCCCCCGCATCCGAAGCCGCGCGGTCGGATGCAGCGCCAGGCTCAACGCATCGTGCGTCAGATCGAGGTCACCGGGCAGCGAACCGGACAGTGACAGCGGCAACGAGACGAGCGTGCTCCCGGAGACGAACGCGCCGTCCTCGGCAAGCCGTCCGGCGGAAGCGAGATAGGTCAGCACTCCCGACCACACCGGCAGGATCACCTGTCCGGAGAGCGTCAACTGCTGCAAGTCGTTGTCGGGCGCGCCGGCCAGCAGCCCCGCCGTCGAGCCGGCCACGATGGGCAGATAGGGGTTCTGGAACGCCACGGCCTCGATCGCATCGTGATACCACGAACCGTCGTACGCCAAGCGCACACTCACCCGCCGAGCGCTCCACAGCGCGCCCGCATGGACGTCGTCAGTCCGATCGTCGATCGGATCGGGCAGCTGCAGCGCCTCGGTCAGGAAGCTCGCGCCGAGTGCCTCCGTCCCGGTGCGCTGGGCGTGGCTGAATTTCGCGAACAGCGTCCAGTCCGTCCCGAGGAACACCCGTCCGCTCAATGCCACGGTGCGCCGATTGGTGCCGATGTGCACCGGGGCGAGACTCGAGCCGAGGGCGCTCATCCCGGTGGTCGAGTTCGCGGTCACCCAATCGGCCGGCAGAACCAGGCTGCCCGGCGCCGTCAGGCGGTACGGCGTGAGGGTGTCATCGTACTGACGAAACGGTTGTCCCTGGTACGTGAGGCGCAATTCGAACATGCCCTCCTGCCCGGCGGTGACCCGCAGCCGCCGCGAATCCAGTCCGAGCCGCTCGAGCGCGAAACTGCCGTAGGCGCCACCCGCACTGCGCCAGCGGCCGCTGCCGCCGGCCTCTACGAAGACACCGTTGCGGTCGATGCCGCTGTAGCGCCCGGCGGCGGCATTGGCGCCATCTGCATACAGCACCCCGGTGCGAACTTTCACCTGATGGCCACGGTAGAACACACAGCGCGAGCAGGTCCACGCCGCGGTATCCGGGCGCGGCGGTGTCGCACGCGCCGCCTGCCCCGTCAACACCGCCCCTACCGCCGCCGCAACGAGCGCAGTGTGCAGTGCCCTTCGTTCGGTCCGAGATGTCCTCGCCTGTGACTCGATGCGGCGGCTCATGGCGGCTCCTAGCGCATCAGCGCGCGTCCCGACGGACTGTTCGATCCATGAATGCGCGAGTGACAGTTGACGCAGCCACCGACCAGCAGATAGGGATTCGGCATGCCGTTCGGCAGCCCCTGTGGCCCATACGGCACGGAGGGGTGGCCGGCCGCATCATGACACTGCTGGCAGAGAATCGGCGGCTGCTCACTCAGCAGCGAGGGAATCACGGAACCGTGCGGGACGTGACAGTCATCGCAATTGTCACTCACCGGCTGGTGCTCCCACAGAAAGGGCCCGCGCATCTGGGCATGGCAGCCGGTACAGGTCTCATTCACCGTGTCCTTCACCAGCATGGCCGGCGCGGTGGATCCGTGCGGATCGTGACACGAGGAGCAGGCCATGGTGCCTTCCGGCACCGGGTGGTGATAGGGCTTGAGAAATTGCGCCTGCACGGAGAGGTGACATTTGCCGCACACGCTCGCCTGCATCGCCTGCACGCGCACCGGATCACTGCCACCATGAATGCGATGACACGCCACGCAGCTCACTCCATTGGCCGCGTGCGCACTCGCGGCCCAGTTGCGTCCCACCGCGGCACGATGGCAGCTCAGACACATCGCGTTCTGCTTCGCGACCGGCGTCGGGGAATGCGGACCGAACACCACGATGCCGGCGGGCTTCATCCCCATCGCGCGTACGTGCGCGCCACCGGGTCCATGGCAGGCCTCACATTGCAATCCCCCCGGCCCGAATGGGCCGCGCGAATCGTGCGGGCGGGCATGAGGCGAGCGGAAAATCCCCTGGACGTTGGCATTCAGCGCGTGACACGCGAGGCACGTATCCGCACCCTTCGCGCTATATCCGAGCGCGGTCGGACTCTCGAGCACCGCCGTCGGGCCGGCGGGCACCACGGCACGCGGCGGCGTCGCACCGGCCCACGGCGCCACCACCGCCCACACCAGAATCACCCGAGGCAGCATGCCGCAGCACCGCACCGCGCACCGCGGACGCACCCCGGCGTTCATTCCGGGAAGTCCGCCAAGTCATGCATCACTTTCACGTCGGCAACGCCACCCGGACCATGACACAGCGCGCAGGTCTCCGTGCTCCCCGAAACCAAGGCGCCCGCCGCGGTCTTAGTCGCCGCAAAGTTCCCGCCGTTCTGAATCATGTGCTGCTGTGCCAAGGCACTCGTGTGACAGCTCGCACACACCGCGGCATTGGGTGAAATGACGACATCATCGGCGAGTGTGGTTCGATCATTCGTCACCACCGTCGTCCCTTCCACCACCGCGTCATTCACCGGGTAATAAGACGAATTGACGTGACAGGCATCGCAGTCCTCAAGATTCCCGGGATAGGCCACATTGAATGTCGTCGGACTGG
>JAKBDK010000066.1:0-15108 GCA_021834525.1 Pseudomonadota bacterium
GGCGACGAGGCGCGCACGGACGTATTCCAGAGCCAGCAGATCGCCAAGCAGATGCGCCTGGAGCTCGAGGAGCTGCTGAAGATCCTCAGGCGCTGATCCTCTCCCGCACGAGGCGGGATTCGGGGTATCATTGCCGTTCGCACGAGAGATCCCCGCTCGTGCCGTCCAGAAGAACAAAAGTCTCTCGTCGGAGCGTGGCGCAGTCTGGTAGCGCACTTGCATGGGGTGCAAGGGGTCCCGAGTTCAAATCTCGGCGCTCCGACCAATCAAAACGAGCGGTAACGATGTGGACTGTGTCCGCGTTTGGGTCCGCCTTTGATTTCCCCAGGTATTCCAGCGTGTGTCGGCACTGGTCCACTGCACCAAACGCGGTAGATCGGCTCTGAAACACTTGTGCAGACCGTCTTCGTTGCGCATGGCGCGTCCTCGTGCGCGCTAGTAGGGCCGGAGAGGACGCACTGGATGCGTACCATGCATGCGTTCTATTCGCTTGAGTGTTGATGGGGGCCCAAATCCGCCTCCTTTTGATGTTCGACGCGTTTTCGCGAATTTCTGGCGAGGTACTTGCTCGTTCCGTGGCTCTGTCCCTTGCCTTCGCCAAACAACATATTAATTTCACTGCCGCTGAGTCTGGCTGCAGTCGTGGGTCCACAGGGCCAAGGTCACGGCCGGCTCCTGGCGCTGCTTCAGGAACCCGACTCTCACCCCCAGAATCACACAGTTCCTAGTCCCCGCCAACACGCTTGAGGAACAGCGAAGGCGCCAAGCTCATACCACATCGATGGCCCGCTATTTTGATGCCCACAAGCATCAAGATCGAGGCCCTCGTAATGCCTCCATGAGAGGGCGCACGGATCCGCTGCGTCGCCGGTGAAAATGCCCGTCCGCCCGCCAGACGGCGTCGCGGATCGAATGCCTACTTCGACTTCGTCAACACGCAGCAGCCTCACGGCGTCGATGCACCTTCGCACGGCTCTGAGCTGTGACCGAGAGGCAAACCGGAGTCGACGGGCTGTAAACCATAGGAGACATTTTGCGCAAGTTCACGGTCGTGAAGTCGCAGACGTTCGACCGCTGGCTTTCCGGGCTGAAGGATCGTCAGGCCCGCGTGCGTATTCAAGCACGCATAGATCGGCTGACGATGGGCAATCCTGGGGATGTGAAGCCCACCCAGGGTGGCATAAGCGAACTGCGCATCGACTACGGTCCAGGCTACCGTGTGTTTTATCAGCAGCGCGGCACGACCGTCGTGCTTCTCTGCTGTGGTGGAGACAAGCGGACTCAGGGTGGCGATACGTCGCGCGGTCGAGATTGCAAAAAACTGGAAGCGCTGAATCATGGCAACCAAACGACCAAGACGAGTGAAGGAGACTTTCAGCCGCTACGACAGCGCCGACTATCTCAAGTCCGAAGAGGATATGGCGGCCTACCTGCAGGCGTGCCTGGAGGAGGCACCCGACGATCCGGCCTTCATTGCGCAGGCTCTTGGAACGGTGGCGCGCGCTCGCGGCATGATGCAGCTTGCGAAGGACACGGGGCTCACGCGCGAAGGGCTCTACAAGGCCCTGTCGAAGGACGGGAATCCGAGTCTCGGAACGGTGCTGAAAGTCCTGCAGGCACTCCATCTTAAGATCTCGCTGCACCCGGCCTGATCGGAATGCCGCGTGCAAGCGCGGCCCGAACCTCCGGAAGGTGGAGGCGATGGATCCTGGCAAGCGGTTCCGGGCGCTGCGGAGTTCGCTGCGGCCTTTCTCTATTATTCCTCTGCGCGGATGGTGCCTGGGATGCCCGCGGGGATGACCACGTCCTGCGCTGTGGCGGACAAGCGCTTCATCAGGGGCACAATGGCGACCGCCGCCAGCGCTCCGATGATGGCAACGATTCCGAGGCCGTAGAACAGGTGTGAGTACAGTGGCAGCGTCTGCACCGGATCGGTGGTCTGGTTAGGTACGGCGGCGTAGTTCGCGACGAAACCGCCCAGATACTCCGAGATGCCGGTGGCGAGAAACCACGAGCCCATGATGAAGCCGCGAAGCCGAGGACCCACGTAGCGAGACACCATGGCGAGTCCGAGGCCGCTGATGAGCAGCTCGCCGAGGGCCTGTAAGCCAAATCCGCCGATCATCCATCCGAAGGCGACCTTGCCCTGTACCGCGAACATGCTGCTCAGTCCGTAGACGAAGAACCCCAGGCTCAACACCACGAAGCCAATCGCGAATTTCGTGGCGATGTGCAGATCGCCGCGGCCGCGGCTCAAACGGTTATAGAGCCATGCGAGCACCGGGCTCAGGATGAAGATCCAGATCGGATCGAGCGCCTGTACCTGGCCTGCCGGCACGGTGTAGTGGATGCCGAGCACGTGCAGATGCAAATCGACGTTGCGCAGCGCGAAAAGGGTGAGTGACGTCGACATCTGCTGATAGAAGATGAAAAACAGCATGGTCTCGACGGTGAGGATGATGACGGCCCACAGCCCTTTGCGCTCCTGCGCATTGCTCTTCCAGATGAGCGCGGCAAATATCACGACCAAGGTGATGAACGCCAGCCACACGACCGCCTCGGCCAGCGCGAGATTCTGCAGGATGATTGCGACCAGGCCGATGCCTACCGCGGCGCCGAGCACAACGGCCAGTGTTTTTTTGGCCGGGAACGGCGCGAAATCAGGCTCGGAACCGACGTTCGCGAGGTGACGGCGCATGAGCAGATAATTCAGGATGCCGATGACCAAGCCCGTCGCGCAGACCGCGAATGCGACGTGCCAGCCCACCCAGACGGCAATGAGCGGTGTGGCGATTTGGGAGATCGTGGCGCCGGTATTCACGGCCATGTAGTACAGGGTGAAGGCACTGTCGATCTTCGCCGTCTCACCTTCGTACAGCTTGGAAATCAGGTTCGCGGGATTGGCCTTGAAAATGCCACCCCCGACGGCCACCACGCTCAACGCGACGAACAGCAATCCCGGGTATGGCAATGCGAGCATCGCGTAGCCCATCGCCAGAATGATGGCGCCGAGCAACGCGGTGCGGCGGCTGCCGAGCACACGATCACCGATCCATCCCCCGATGGCGGGCACGGCGTAGGCCATGGCCGAGAACGCGCCGAACGTGAGATTCGCACGGTCGTCGCTGTAGTGAAGGTGCTGCACCATGAACAACACCACTACGGCCGTCATGCCGTAGTAGCCGAATCGCTCCCACATCTCGATCAGAAAGAGGGTGACGAATCCTGCGGTCCGCGAAGCGGATTGTTTTTGTGTCATGCGCTGATCCGGATGAAGACGCAAAGGATCCAGTTTATGCGCATACGGCAGTGAGCGCTACCCCTCGGGGTGCGCCATCGAATCCCAGCGCTGTCAATTGTCTCGATCACGATGAAAGGTGCGCGATCCAGATGTGCAGAGCGGCGCCGAGTCCGTCGCGTCCTGGATCCTGGGGTGGCCCGTGAGAGGTCTGGAGGCCACGAGGAGGAGATCGAGATCGCCGATTCCGGGGCGCTCCAGGCCGTCGAAGACCGTCAGTGAAATCGTCGCCCGTTCGGGCCGCTCTTCGAACGGGGCATCAACGGCCGTGTCGCGCACGCCTTCATGCTCGCGGAGGTCTCCGCGCGGAGTCTCGCTGGCCGCGAAGCCGCCGGTGAATTTCTGGCGCACTCCGCGATGTGGTGCGCACTCACAGAATCCACGGTGACGTACGATTCAGAGTTCGGCAGACTTTGGCACCATCTCTGCGAAGCCGATTCTCGTGTGCCGTGAGTGCAGTCGGGTGACCATTCGAGGTCTTTTGGACACGCACCTGGACCGGGGGTCATTCACGGCACGGGCAACGCTCGCAGACGGGCATGCATTCGAATGGCGAAGTGTGTGCCGGATCGGCGTGAGTGTTGACCGAATCATCCCGAAGCAGTGGAATGAGGCAGGCGCTGTGGAAAACGTACAGCGGTTCCGGCTTGCGATCGCATTCGTCGTCGCGACGTTCGCAATGTCGGCGGTACTGTATCCGATGCTCCCGGCAATCATCCCGACCCATTGGGACGCTGCGGGCGTGATCGACGGGTGGATGCCGAAATGGCTCGGCTCGTGGTGTGCCCCGCTCGCGTCGGTGGTGATCGTAGTCGGCCTGATCGTCTTCGAGCCGATCCGAATCCAGGAAGACACCGGCGGTCTTGACGCTCGCCAATATCCGAGGGTGGTGGCGGGCGTTGCGGGATTGATCTTCATCGTCAGCCTCTGGGCGCTCCTGGCGGGCCTCGGGTGGCATCTCGCCTTGCCGTAGGGGTGCGTCAAGGCGCACCGCGCTGCGGCCCTGGAAGGTGGAACGGGACGAACGGTGTCCGCGGGTCCGATGCGCGGGCCTGAGCATCCTGTCGGCGCAGGGGGGGAT
Organism: Pseudomonadota bacterium; assembly: GCA_021834525.1. Taxonomy (GTDB): domain Bacteria; phylum Pseudomonadota; class Gammaproteobacteria; order Steroidobacterales; family Steroidobacteraceae; genus 13-2-20CM-66-19. The sequence goes on from JAKBDK010000066.1 coordinate 4,380, forward strand.
GTTCTGCGTCGGCCGAACGTCCGGCGGTGCCCCCCTCTCGGACCCCGAAGCGCCGATCACCGGCACCCTCGGCCGTCGAGGGTTTGAGGCGGACCGGTTCCGCGGGGGAGGGCGACACGGATCCGATCCACCGTGTAATCTTCCGCTCACCGGAAGCCTTGGCCACCGGGTTCCGCCCCCACCTGAGCTGACCCAGAGACATGGTCCACCGAGAACACGACCGCTGGCTGGCCATGGGCATCCTGTGTCTCGGGGCGCTCATGATCGTGCTCGACATCACCATCGTGAATGTCGCCTTACCCTCGATCCGAGCCGATCTGCATTTCAGCGAGGCGTCGCTGGCGTGGGTGGTGAACGCCTACATGCTCACCTTCGGTGGGTTCCTGCTGCTCGGCGGACGGCTCGGAGACCTGTACGGTCATCGCCGTGTGTTCCTGATCGGGCTCGTGTTGTTCACGGCCGCGTCGCTCAGCTGCGGACTGGCGGACTCGCGCGTGCTTCTGGTCGTGGCGAGAGGGGTGCAGGGCCTCGGCGGTGCGGTGGTGGATTCGGTCTCGCTCTCACTCATCATGAACCTGTTCACCGAGCCGGCCGATCGGGCCAAGGCGATGGGTGTGTACGGCTTCGTGTGCTCAGGGGGCGGGTGCATCGGTGCGGTGCTGGGCGGTGTGCTGACCGGCGGCTTCAACTGGCACTGGATTTTCCTGGTCAACGTTCCGCTTGGGGCGGTGGTGTTCGCATTGTGCTGGCGGGTGTTGCCGCGTCACGCCGGGGAGGCCACGGGCGCTCGGCACCTTGACGTCGGGGGTGCCGTGACCGTCACGCTCGCGTTGCTGTTGGCGGTCTACGCCACGATCGATGGCAATGGCGCGGGCTGGACATCGATGCACACGCTCGGGGTGTTCGGACTCGCCGCGGCCATCTTCGCGCTGTTCCTGCGCATCGAGTCGCGATCCCCTTACCCGCTCGTGCCACTCAGTCTGTTCCGGCTGCGCAATCTCTCCATCGCCAGCATTTCCGCGATGCTGTGGTCGGCGGCGATGTTTGCCTGGTTCTTTCTCTCGGCGCTCTACATGCAGCGCGTACTCGGGTTCACCCCGATGCAGATCGGGATCGCCTTCGTGCCGGCCAATCTGGTGATGGCCGCGTTCTCGATCAGCTTGTCCGCCAAACTCGTGATGCGTTTTGGCGTACGCCGTCCGCTGGGTGTGGGCCTGGTCATTGCCGCCAGTGGCCTGGCGCTATTTGCCCGGGCGCCGGTGGCGGGCACGCTGGTCGCTGACGTTCTGCCCGGGATGCTCCTGCTCGGGGTGGGCGGCGGCATCGCCTTCAACCCCATGCTGATGGCGGCCATGAGCGAGGTCGCGCACACGGAGTCGGGTCTTGCATCGGGCATTGTGAACACCGCATTCCTGCTGGGGGGCGCTTTGGGATTGGCGGTTCTGGCGAGTGTGGCGGCGGCACGCAGTGGCGGCCTGCTCGCCGATGGCGCCAGTCAGGTGCAGGCGCTGGCCGGTGGCTATCAGGCGGCCTTCGGGACCGGGGCCGGTTTTGCGCTCGTGGCGGCGGTGCTCGGTAGCGTCTGGCTTCGGCGCGTCGCGCCGGCGACTTCATCACTCTCGGCGTGAGCGACGGTGCAGGCGTGCGCTCTGGGCGGCGCGCGGTGCCGTCAGCGGTGATGCGCACGCATGGCGGATTCGACGGTGTGACGATGTGGTGGGAACGGAGGGGCGGGATCGCCCTGGCCACTCAGTGTCCGGTGGCCGAAGCGCCCGGGTTCGGCACAGCCGCGCCGGAAACTTCAGCCGACAATGCCACGGAATGGCGTAATAATTTCACGAAAAATCAATGCGTTATTGATTATTCCTGTATGCATTTCTTGCGCTCAGGCGGATGATCCCACGGTCAGTGGAGGGGCGGGCGCCGCTGCGGTGTCCCGGTGCCGCCCGAGGGCGGTGCAGCAGGGCAGCGCATGGATCGGCACATGCCGCGCGTGTCCTTGGTCGGAGAGCGGCATTCGCGCCCCCGAAGCTGTGTCAGCCCGGGCGGAGCTCCCGGCCGAGGGGCGCGCCGTACCCGCGCTGACGAAGACCCCGCGGACGCGCTGGAACCGAAGTGCCGAGCGTGTCGCGCCGTTCCCCGTATTCGCCGCGAACGAGGGGCGCTCGTTGCGGCGAGCCGGGCCGAGTGTCGCTCAGCGTCCTCGGGATTCGCGCTTCTCACGCTTTGCCGCGCGCTTTTCCTCGAGGGTCTTCGCCGGTTTCTTCTTCGCTTCCTTCTTCTTATCCATGCCTTTGCTCATGCGAGTCTCCTGCGTTGAGGGAGGATCGAGTATACGTCGCCGTGGTCGGCGAATTCCACGGTGGGTTGTTGATCGACGCCACGGAAGACACTCCGGAGCACGATGCCCGATCCGTGTGTGCGATCGCCCCCAGAACTCTCAGCGCACGGTCTTCGCGGTTCCGACGGAGCGCGCACGGAAGCTTGCGATCCCATTGGTTCAAACCCATTGCGCCGCGTGCTGACACGGCGCCAATGTTGGCGTTCGGGCGGAGGGAGGGCGGCAGTTCGTCGCAGGCTCATCACTCGCCATCGGCCAGGAGGCCGGGACGCGACGCGCGCCGAGCAGTCCGTGTGGCGAAGGACACGCGGCGGGTGACCGCCCTGTGCGCTCAGCGGTGCGCCGCGTAGAACCGCGAGCCGGCCGAACGGCCCGCCAGGGGCCAGAACGCTCGAGTGCCATCAGACCCAGAGCGAAGAGGGGTCAAGGCGGGATCACGATCGACGCGACTCAGCGGCGCTTCACCAGTCCAGCGCCCAGCAACACGATACCGGCACCGAGCACGGCGCCCCCGACCCAGCCCGGCAGTGTCTTCTCGTGGCGCACGGTTGCCTGTACGCCCGCGATCCTGAATACGCGCTCTCGTGACGCGTAATGCGGCGGCCGCAGGATGAGAAACAGGCCTCCCACCGCGAGAATGAGTCCGGCAACGATCGATGCTTTCACGTCACTCCACCGCTTGAGCTATGGGTCGGATGAATTCTAGCACCGATCCGCATTGGGTCGAGCGCTGCGCCGTCCGGCGCACCCTCACGACAGCATGGATCCGCTGAGGCGAGGAGGGAGAGGGTGGTCTGCGGCGGCCCGCCCTCATCCGGCGCAATCGCTTGCGACCGTGCGCCATCCGCGAGGTGCGCGGGGAAGCGGCCCGACTGCGGCACAACGCTCATCGGGGCGAAGAATGGACCGTAGCGCTGCAGCCGGCTGCGCGCGACTCGGCGGTGTCGCGCGCGCCGCCCGCGGTCACGGTGGTCGGCGATGGTGCGGCCGGGGAGTGCCGCCACCGTCCGGGCGCTGATTCGAACCCGACACATGTTTCGTCGCTGCAGCGGTGGACGGACCGCATCGGGGGGTGCAGAAGTGTTTTCGATCAGTCACTTGGGGGAAATGCTCGGCGTGGCACGAGGGTTGCTTGAGGAGCGCTGCAGCCAGGAACCGACTGTGTGCAGTGGTGAGCGGCGGCGCAATGCATCGCGAAGTCAAACCATCCATGTGCGGAGAATCCTCAATGAAGACGAACAAACTGATTGCCGTGGCGATCGCCATGGCGCTGGCGTCGGCCTCCGGGCTGGCGATAGCGAATCCTCCATCCACGTCGGTCACGAAGAACAGTACAGCCACGCAGGGCGGCAACGGGAGCCCGCAAGCGAACCTCGGATCGTCGGCAAATCTCAGCAGCTATGACCCGACGACGAACACGACGACGAACACGACGACGACCATGGACCTGACGAAGACCGTCACCAACGATACTTGGAATACCACGGTCGCCGCGACGTCGAACCTGAACGCGACGGTATCTGGAAATACGGTGGCCGGCATCGGCAATACGGCCTGGAATTACGGTAACGCCAATGGCGCGAGCGGCGCGGCGGGCGGCAAGGGTGGCGCCGGATATGGCGGCGCGAGCGGCGGATCCTCGGCGGGCATGACGACAAACGGCGGGAATGGAGCCCGGGGTGCCGTCGGGGCGTCGGGCGGTTCAGTGACCGCCGGCGACACCACCAATGGCAGCGCCAGCAACGGTAGCGCGCATGCCGGTTCCGGAGGAAGCGGCGGTGATGTGGGCTTCACGAAGACCGGAGCCGGGGGCGGTGGATACGGGACCGGTGGCGCGGCGGACGGAGGCCTGAGTGCCGCGGTGAACAGTGGCTCGAGCACGAAGTCGAACCACTCCTCGACGAGCGGCAACGGTGGTGCCGCAACGGCGGGGAATGGTTCCGGTGGTGGCGCGGCGAACACCGTGGCCAGCACCAATACGGGCGGAGCGGGTGGTTCGAGCGGATCGGCCACCAATGGCTATGCTGCGAACGGCAGCGCGACGGCATCGCTCGGCAACGCGGGTAGCGGTGGCGGCGGCGGCAACGGCGGTAGCGGCGGCTCCGGAACCGGAGGCACGCAGGCGACGACGACCGGAACCGGTGGCGTCGGCAATGGTGCGGTGGGCGGCGCGGGCGGCGCAGGCGGTATGGGCGGGAACAATACCGTCACCGCCGGGACGTTCGACATGTCCAACAACATCAGCAGTGCCTTCACGAATGGGGCCGGCATCACGGTGGCGAGCCAGAACAGCGGCATGTCGTCGCTGATCCAGCAGAGCGTCAACGTACAGGCCAACCTGTCGCTTTCAGCGACCGGTCATTAGCACCGGGGAGCGCTTCGGAGCGTCGCGCCGTGGGCGCGACGCTCCGGACGCTCATTGCGGAGGTTGCCATGAATCGCCCCATAGTACCGATCATCATGTTGGCGTCCCTCGGCGCCCTCGGGGCTGTTGCGGCGCGGGGTCAGACGCCGAAAGCGCCTCCCCCGGCAGCGAAAATCCAGCATCGTCCGAGCGTTCAACCGACTGTACGAAAGAGCTTGCCCGTGCACAGCGCTGCGGTCGTGCGGCGGCCGAAGTCCCAAGCGCAGACCGCGGCCGCGAAATCCTCGCCGGATTCGGCGGCTCTGCTCAGCGCGGCGGTGATCGGGGATGCGTTGCTCGCCAAGGAGCGCGGTGGCACGGATACCCAATCGAGCCAGAACAACTCCAACGGCGCGGTGAGCGGAAACGTCGCCTCGCAGCTGACCACCGGCTCAAATTCGATCAGCAGCAGTGCATTCTCGAACTCCTCGGGCATTCCGATCGTGATCCAGAACACCGGCAACAACGTTCTGATTCAAAATTCGACGATCCTGAACCTGCAATTGACCGGCCAGAAGTAGAGGCGTCGCCGTGAATAGAGTCCTGGGGGCGATGCTCGCGATGGCGCTCGGGCTTCTGGCCGCCCGAGCCGTGCACGCCGAGGCCATGGTGCAGGTGAGCGGCGGGGAGTCGTATGCGGTGCCGGTGCACACGCTGCAGCAGATGCGCTTTTACTGGGCATTTCGCCGCACGGTGCATCAGCAGTACGACTTCAGTTGCGGTTCGGCGGCGTTGGCGACGCTGCTGACCTACCAGTATGGACGGCCGACCACCGAAACGGCCGTGTTTCGAACGATGTACGCGGTCGGCAATCAGGCCCAGATCCGCATCGAGGGCTTCTCTCTGCTCGATATGAAGCGCTATCTGCAGAGCCTGGGTTACGTTGCCGACGGCGTGCGCGTTCCGCTGAGTACGCTGATCAAGATCGGCATCCCGGCGATCGCCCTGATCACCGATCACGGGTACCGCCACTTCGTCGTCGTCAAGGGTGCCAATGCGTACCGAGTGGTGCTCGGTGATCCTGCGCTCGGTCGTCGGGTGATGTCCCGCAAGGCGTTCGCGCGCGTGCGGGTGGGGAATCTGTTCTTTGTGATCCGTAACGATTTGAATATTGCCCGGTTCAACCTGCCGGCGGACTGGGCATCGGCGACGCCGCCGCCGCTGTTCCTCGGCGTCGATCGGCATTCGCTGGCTCTTGAATTTCTCGAAATTCCGAACGGGAATCGCTTCTGAGCGAGTGGAGGCCCGTATGCGCATTCTCAAACCGTTGATCATGGGACTGTGCATCGGCTCTAGTGCGGCCGCAGTCGCCTCGCCGGTGAACATTCTGGCCGCAGAGCGGGCCGAAGCATCCTGGGTGATCGTGCCGGATTTTGAGCTGGCGAAGTTGCACGGCGGGTTCGATCTCAATCCAGGCAATCTCGTCGCATACTTCGCGATCGCGCGCACCGTCGAGGTGAACGGTCAGGTCGTGGCGCAAATGCAGCTGGTGATCACCAATCTCAGCAATCTTGCCTCCGGTGGCCTGCCGCAGATCTCGGTCACCGGTCCGCTCGCCCAGCTCATCCAGGTCCTCGATTCGGGACAGGGTGCATCTGCGGGCGGCGCGGCGGGACTCCTGATGTCCACGCCCGTCGCCACCCCGGCGGCTACCTCGTCGGCCACCGCGGCCGCCACACCCGTCGCCACCGCGCCTCCAGTTCAGACCGCGCCGATCAGCGCTCCTGCCGTGGCGAGTGCGCCGGCGGTCACCTCGAGCGCCCCTGGAGTGACCAGCGGGTCGGTGAGTTCTCCTGATGTGCAGAGTGGGTCGACCTCACAATTCGGCAGTGCACTCACGAATGCGGTCGCGGTGGCCAACGGCGCACTGTCCGGCACCAGCAGCGCACCGGCTCCGTCGGCCCCGACGCCATCGGTCTCGGCGCCGACCGTGCAACCGGCGGTCGCCACGAGCACACCGGTGGCGACGCAGGTGCACCCCTCAGTTCAGTCGAGCCCCTTGGTCGCTGCGACCCCGGCGGCGCCCTCGGCACCGGCAACCGCTGCGCCCATCGCGGCAGCATCGCCGCAGGTGACGAGTGCGCCCACTGCGGGCGGCGTGGTGCCGGTCATCGTGATCAGCAACCTCCCGAACGCAACGGCGATCACGACCGCAGTGCAGAATGACGTGCTTGCGACCACGATCCAGACTCAAACGACGATCACCGCGACACTGGGCAGTCTGCCGGTGATCAATGCGCTGTCGTTGGCGTCGGCGATTCAGGCGCAGGTGGCGGCCTCGATCAGCCATTGAGCCGCTCCCGGGCGCATCAGAAGGAGATCGGCAGGCGGACGGTCGCCTCGAGATCGGGAGAATCGCGCGTTACCCCGATGCCGATCGTGACGTTCAGCAGCGTGCTGCGATTGATCCGGTAGGTGACGCCGAAGCGCAGCGTACCGAGCTGCAGGGTGCCCACTCGGGCGAGCGCCAGGCCACTCGCTGGTGACGTCTGCGTGGTCTGGAATACGATGCTGTGCTGGTAGCCGATGCTGAACGCGGCGCGCGCATTGAGTGCCAGACCCATGCCCAAGGTCACGTCGATGATGGCGCCGGGGTGGATGTATCCGTATCCGTGCCCGACGTTGCGACTGATGCTGTAAGTGTAATCGGCGCCGCCGAAGAAGACCGCCGGATCGGACGGCATGAGGAACGTGATGCCCGGCTGAATCGCGTTGAACCCCGATCCGGTGGCGAGCGTACTCTGCAGGCCGGTGTTCGGGTCGAGCGGTTCCTGGAAGATGCTGGTGCCGGTATGCGACTTGAACAGCAGCGACCCGATCCACACGACGTTGTCGCCGTGAAATTCGTTCAGCTGCGCACGCAATGCGACCTCTGCGTCGCCGATGTCGTTGCCCGAGGCGTTGAAATAGGAATTGGTCGTGGCCGCGGTGGCCAGCGGACGGGTCTCGGTGGTGGTGTTCTCGATCACGTATGGAACCCGCACTTCGATTTCAAGACGCCGCAGCAGGCCGTACCGCGCGGTGAGGTTGTACGTCGTCAAATTGCTCTCGATACGCTGAACGTCGATGAGTCCAATGGTCAGTGCGGGCAGGACCGTGTAGCCGAGCAGGGCGATTTGATTGTTGGTCGAATGCACGTATTGGATGGACGGCTCGAGGACCAGAGTGCCCTGCGGAGTCAATGCGGTGGGCTCGGCAAAGACCTGGGCCGCGGGTGCCGGGCCCTGCGGTGCCGCCGGCGCTTGGCCGACCGGAGTGGGCTGAGTGGCGGGCGGAGAATCGGCGGCGAATGTGTAGGTACAGGGGGACAACGCGGCGGCGAGCAATGTGCTTGCGGCGAGGGTACGGCAGCGGTGCATTGTTCTTGCTCCCATGGCATGGCGACTGATCGCTCAGGAGTCGAGCGCACTGAGACGTCCGCGTGGGGACATCCCCAGACGTTTGAGGATCCGATAGAGCGTGACTCTGGAGACCCCGAGCTCGCGTGCGGTCGCGGCGATGTTGTGGCCGCTGCGATCGAGCGCGATCTCGATGAGTTGTCGCTCGGTCCCGGCCCGTGCGTCGGCCAGCGAACCGCTGACACAGAGCGCGCCACGGCGCTCCAACTGCAGGTCGGTTGGGGTGATCAGCGGACCGTTGCACATGACGACCGCGTGCTGGACTTTGTTCAGCAGCTCGCGGATGTTCCCGGGCCAGCTGTGGTGCTGGATCGCCGCGAGTGCGGCCTCGGAGAAGCCGCGCACGCCGGGTTGGCAGCCGATGATTTCCCGATGCAGGAAGTGCTCCGCGAGGAGAACGCTGTCCGCGCCCCGTGCCCGCAGCGGTGGGATCTCGATATGCAGTACATTCAGCCGATAAAATAAATCTTCGCGAAATTCTCCTGCCCGAACGGCGGCGCTCAAGTCTTTGTGCGTTGCGGCGATGACGCGGGCGTCGATTCGCAGCTCGCGCGTCGAGCCGACCCGGGTCACGGTGGACTCCTGCAGGAAGCGGAGCAGGCTCGCTTGGGCGGGACGCGGCAAATCGCCGATTTCGTCGAGGAAGATCGTTCCATGGTCGGCCGCTTCGATCGAGCCGATCTGGCGCTCGTGTGCGCCGGTGAATGAGCCGCGTTCGTGGCCGAACAGCAGACTTTCGATGAGCGCCTGGGGCAGCGCGCCGCAATTGACCGGTACGAACGGACCGGCGGCTTGCTCCGAGCCGCCGTGCACTGCCCGGGCGGCGAGCTCCTTGCCGACGCCACTCTCACCGGTGAGCAGCAATGGTGCACTCGCGCGCATCACCCGCTCGAGTTGGCGGTAGAGCGTCTGCATGCCGGGGCTGTCTCCGATCATCCCGTACTGGCCGCGGCTGCGGATCGGGGGGGCGAAGGCGGCGCGGCGCAGCAGAGATTTCCCGTATGCATGCCCGAGCGAGTGCAGCAGGCGAGCACCGTCGAGCGGCAGCGTGTGGAAGTCGAAGAATACGGAGGCGAGTGCGCGCGCCGTTCGCGGATCTCGCGGCGCCTCTTTGGGGATGACGGCCAGCCACTCCATGTCGCTGGGCGCATCGATCCTCATAAAGTCACCCGGGCTACAGATGAGCGCCTCGTCGAAAACCGCGATGCCGACCGAGCAGTCCGACTCACCGCCGGCAGCGCTGACCTCGTCGAGTCGGGTTGCACGTCGGATCTCCCAATTCTGGGCGGCGATCAGCGTGTCCAGTTCCAGTGTGGATCCGGCACCCTGTAGTACGACGACGCGCCGAGACATGTGGAGGGCTTCTTATGTCACGTGCATGCGGGGGCACGCTATAGTGACGACGGGCGTGCTCACAGTGGGGCTTGTACGTAGCACGCGAGGTGCCTTAGGTGTTGCCGCGGCACCGCCTTTAGTCGGGATCGCCGGCGAAAGTTATGACGCATGGCCGAGGAAATACTCGGGCCGTTCATAACCGAGCACACCGTACGTCGATGCGCCGCACACGCGGCGTGAACTCTGGGCATCGCTAGGGACAACGTCGGATGTATCAGGGTAGATACAGGGCGTTTTTTTTATTCAGTCACTGCGAAGAGGGTCAGGAGGATGAAGGCCGGCAATGGTACAAGGTGTGACTGGGGGGCGAAAGGACTGCCGTGGTGTTCGCAACGCCCATCCTGACTGAGGTGGGGTGGGGTGGCGGCCTGCGCTGCGGGGCGTATCGTCAGGGATTGCGAGAGTCTCGGTGCGCGGATTCACCTGAGTTTCTTCGCGGTGCGCCCGCGTCGATGTCCCCGCTCCCGTGCTGCCGGCACCTGCGCCGGTGGCCGTCGGATCGCCTGCCGGTAGTCTTGATGCCGACCTCCTGCCTCGTGCAGGGTTCGCGCTCGGCCGGCTACCGCTGCGGCTGCTCTCGGGACCGCTCGTCCGGCCGGTGCGCGCCGATTCCCCCCTTGTGCCGACTGCTGCTGTGCCGGGGCAGCAGATCGATGAGTCGCAGGTCGAGCGGCGGTGAAGCCGTTGGCGCACGGTCGCCCTGCGCCGTTCGCTGTCGCCCAGGCGCGGGCGACCGTACCTTGCGGGTGAAAATCGCCATGCGTGCGCCTGTGGACCTTACCGCTAGAGTCCATATCTGGTCGCTGATGCGGCCCAATACGATTGACGAAGCGATTGTGCGTGCGGTCCTTGGCGTTGGGACCGGTTACGTCCGTCCGCGCGGGAAGTGTCCGGAACTGGGTGTGTGACGGCACGCCGCTGATGACCATCGCCGTGCAGGGGAGCATGTTCCCCCGGCACGGTGGTGGCAAATCGCGCATTCGCTCATAACGGCGCGAACTTCGCCGTAAAGTGCCGCAACCGTTGCGGTTGCTCGACGATGCGCAGCCCACGCAGATCGCGCCGACGCGCCGCGATCTCGGCGATGACCTCGATCAGATAGTCGGCATGGGCTTGCGTGTACACCCGCCGCGGCATCGCGAGGCGCACGAGATCCATCATGGCGGGCCGTTCGCTTCCGTCCGTCTGTCG